>NZ_CP079818.1:0-600000 GCF_019334725.1 Neisseria perflava
TTGAGCTTCAGCCACATCTTCGCCGGCGGCTACTCCGCAGGCTATTACAGCTACGCATGGGCGGAAGTTTTGAGTGCAGACGCTTACGCAGCGTTTGAAGAAAGCGACGATGTGGCCGAAACCGGCCGCCGCTTCTGGAAAGAAATACTGGCCGTCGGCGGTTCGCGCAGTGCAGCCGAATCCTTCAAAGCCTTCCGCGGCCGCGAACCAAGCCTGGATGCCCTGCTCCGCCACAGCGGTTTCGACAACGCAGCTTGATTTGAAAATCCGCCGTTTTAATTGCTGATTCAACACCAAAGGCCGTCTGAAATGTTTCAGACGGCCTTTTTATAATCCATTCAATATGTTCAGCAAAACAAATAATAAAAAAATTCAGCCGATAAAACCACTCAGCGCAGAACGCCGCAACGATTGCCAAGCTCAATATTTTCCCAATGCGGACAAGCCGCCCATAAAAACAGGGCATGTTCCCATGCCCTATCATTTGAATTTCAGACGGCCTTTCGGTTGTCAAAACTTATTAGGAACAATAAGTACACCCTGTCCCTAACAAGATTTTCGAGAAAACAGAAGTCCAGATTTCAAACTTCTATCTCCCCCTACCCATCGCTAAAATTAGTTTTTGCCCTTTTTATCACCGGCATCCAAGCGCATATTGATAAATTCCATCATCAAATCTTTTTTCGTCCAGAAAAAGGTTTTCATTTTTTCCAAAGAATAGATTTTCCGAATCATCGCCGGCAATCCTGCATGAACGATGGCGGCGACTTCACCATTGGTTGTTTCATTATCCATGGCGGCTTTGAGGCTTAGATTGTGCGTATTCAGGTAGTTGCTAAGCTCTTCCTGACGCTGTTGCTGATTTCAAATTGTTTCATGTTTTCCGTCCATAATGTTTTTATAATTAAATAGCATAGGATTTTAACAAGTTTTTTGCATTGTGCATATATCAACTTGCATATTGTTGCGAAATTTACAATTTGGTTTTTGGGTAAAATCGCGCCTGCAACACATTGTTGTGGCGAACTAAATCAGATTGTTTTGACTATTTTATTTTGGCTCGGGCCGTATTGCGGATAAAATAATGGTTTTAGGTTTTGGGGCCGTCTGAAATGTATTTGTGGTTTAAGCTGTTACACATATTTTTTGTGATTTCTTGGTTTGCCGGACTGTTTTATCTGCCGCGGATTTATGTGAATCTGGCGCAATTAGAGCCTGGTAGCGTGGAATATGTACGGCTGACGGATATGTCGCGCAGGCTGTACCGCTTTTATGTCGCCTTTGGGCTGGGGAACGCTGATATTTGGCGCGGCCATCGGGTTTGTAAATAATTGGTGGGGCAACGGCTGGCTGGCGGTTAAATTATTGTGCGGCCTGCTGCTCTTGGCTTACCAGCTTTATTGCGGTCTGCTGCTGCGCCGTTTTCAAAACGGTAGCAATGTGTATTCGCACCGCTGGTATCGGGTATTCAACGAACTCCCCGTATTGATGATGGTGGCCGCGCTTTATATGGTGGTTTTCAAGCCGTTTTAATCTTCAGACGGCCTGTTTGGTAAATAAGGAAAGAATTCATGACGGTCGAAATCGAACGCCGCTTTTTGCTGGCGGATGACAGTTGGCGCGAAGCGGCAAGCGAGCCGCTGGTGTTGCAACAGGGCTATTTGAGCGTGGAAAAAGAGCGCACCATCCGCGTGCGGATTATCGGTTCGCAAGCATGGCTGACCCTGAAAGGCTATATTTCCGACATGACGCGCAGCGAGTTTGAATACGAAATCCCGTTGGCTCACGCGCAAGCAATGATGGCGGACATGTGCCCGTTTAAAATGGAAAAATACCGCTATCGGGTCGAATTTGAAGGCTTTGTATATGAAATCGATGAATATTTCGGCGACAATGCACCATTGATTGTGGCGGAAATTGAATTGCCGTCTGAAGATACCGAGTTCCCCAAACCGTCTTGGCTGGGTCAGGAAATCACGTCAGACGGGAAATTCACCAATGCGTATCTGAGCAAACATCCGTATTCGTCTTGGACGGAATAAGGGCGACAACCTCTCTGCACATACAAAAAAGGCATGTATCGAACATGCCTTTTTTCTTTTCAGACGGCCTGATTTGCCTTACCGATATTTGAATCAAGTTGCTTTCGACATACCGTTTCAAATATCGGGCTAGCCCGTGTGCTTTATCCGTGTAACCTTACGCCGGACGACAGGTCACCATATAGTTAACCTCGGTCGAGTCGCACAAGGAATAACGGCCGCTCAACAAATTATAGGTCATGCCCTTGCTGCCGACGGTATCCAATCCGGCTTGGCGGCACATGCGCGCGAGTTCTGCCGGCGTGATGAATTTTTTCCAGTCGTGCGTGCCTTTGGGGACGAATTTCAACAGATATTCTGCGCCGACAATCAGATGCAGATAAGATTTGGGATTGCGGTTGATGGTGGAGAAAAACACCATGCCGTCGGGTTTGACCAGTTTCGCGCAGGCTTGAACGATGGCAGACGGATCGGGAACGTGTTCCATCATTTCCATACACGTTACCACGTCAAAGCTGTGCGGCTCTTCGGCAGCGAGGTCTTCGACGCGGATGCAGCGGTAATCAATATTGGCAACGTGTTGGCTGGCCGCATGGGCAGCGGCGGTTTGCAGGGATTTTTCCGCCATATCGATGCCGGTAACGTGTTCTGCGCCGCGTTTGGCCATGCTCTCCGACAAAATACCGCCGCCACAGCCTACATCCAGCACGCGTTTGCCTGCCAATCCGGCATAGCCGTCGATATAGTCGAGGCGTAAGGGGTTGATGTCATGCAGGGGCTTGAATTCGCCGTTTTTATCCCACCATTTGTCGGCGATTTGGCTGAACTTGGCGATTTCGCCGGCATCTACGTTGTCGTGTTGATTGCTCATGGTTTGCTCCTGCATAAAATCATTCGCCTGATTTTAGCCGATTGTGCTTCAAAATAAAATGTTTCAGACGGCCTTTGCCTGTTTATCGGCCCTATTTCAACTTTCATCCGCCTGCCCATAAAAAACGCACCTTGTAACAAGGTGCGTTTCAATCTGCATGATTTAGAATTTAGCGCCGGATTCGTTGGCCATGTAGTCAACTGCGGCTTTCACTTCGTCGTCGCTTAAGCTGCCGTTGCCGCCTTTGGCAGGCATGGAATTGAAGCCTTCGAGGGCGTGTTTGTGCAAGGTGTCTTTGCCTTGTTTAATGCGAGGCGCCCAGTCTTCTTTTTTGCCTACAGCCGGAGCGCCGGGAATCAAGCCGCCGTGGCACGCTTTACAGTTCGCTTCAAAAACAGCTTTGCCGTCCACTTTGGCGGATTCGGCAGGCTTGGCTTCAGCGGCAGGTGCTTCGGCTTTCTCTTCGGGCTTGGCGGCTTCTTCAGGCTTGGCAGCTTCCTCTGCTTTGCTGGCAGCGGCTTCAACCTTATCGGCAGCTTCTTGAGCGGCAGATGCAGTCGTATCGGCAGCAGAAGCGGCTTCGTTTTTCACTTCAGATGCAACGGCTTGAGCAGCCTCTTGTGTCTCCTGTTTAGCCTCTTGGGAACAAGCTGTCAAACCAGCCATCATCATTGCGGCAATCAGTAATTTGTTCATGTTCTGTCTTTCCTTAATTTTATTTAAATCACTGTTTTATATAAACAGCTCAAAAATTCTAACACAGAAACTAATACTTTCGACCTACACTATAATAAATATTGGTATAAATCAGATTTTGTCGCAAAAACTGAAAAACATATTGACACCACCTCTCTACTCGGATAGAAATTCACCCCATTTGTCATGAAGCGCGATAACTTTCATTTTATTGTTCAAACAGTTACTCATTTTATTTTCAAAGTTTCTTTTAGAATTCAACTTTTTACAAGCTTTCCAGATAATACCATAAGCATTAAACCGCCTCTTATCCTAAAAAGGCCGTCTGAACCCCAATCAGGTTTCAGACGGCCTGTTTGAATCATGTTAATAAACATTTGCCGCTTGGCCATGCAAAAGACACCGGCGGGCTTACTTGTTTATAGAGTTTTTCATATTCCGACTACGATTTAATCCAATGCCATTAGCCTTTTGCCAAGGTTTCAGCTTCAGTCCACAATCCCCGCTTCTGCTCCGCCGTCAATTTCTTAATCCCGATTTCCCGTTTCAGCGCCTCACTTTTAGTCAGGCCGTCTGAAACGATGTGCATCTCGACAGGCTTGTTCAAACGCGTGTATTTTGCGCCTTTTCCTGACAAGTGCGCCGCAAACCGCTCTTGCGGACGGTTGCTGATGCCGCAATAAAACGCGCCGTTTTCGCACAAAATCAGATAAACACACCAATTTTCCGCGTTCATAAATCCCCTTCCTTGGCAAAACTCTCGGTAAAAATGCGCACGGTGGCTTCGGTTTTGGCAGACTGCACACGATAAGGTGTGACCAAATAAAGGCTGACCGGCGGCAATGTCCATTCGGGTAAAACGCTTTTCAGACGGCCTTGGGCAATTTTCTCCCGAACTTCGCCGCCCACTTGCAACGACAACCCGAAACCGCTTTCGGTCAGGCTGCACACGGCGGCAAGATGCGTACAGGCAATGCTGTCGGCAATATCGAGAAAATAGTTTTCTTCACCATTTTGCAAGGTCGTGCGGACAGGTAAAAAATGCAGCCAGCGGTACGCATGAAGCTGCGCGGGATGGGTAATGGGCGGATGCCGGTCGAGATAATCAGGAGCGGCGCAAATGATGTACGGCCAAGTTACGAGATGGCGCGCAACCAAGTTGGGATCATCCAAAGCCCGGTCGCCGCCGCGTATGGCGATGTCGGTCTGATTGTGTTGCAGGTCGTCCAAAGTATCGCTGAAATTAAGGACGGGACGGATTTTTGGGAACTCGGTTTGCAATCGCGAAAAGGCCGTCTGAAAAGCGCGGGATTCAATAACTGTAGAAGTCAGGGAAATCCGCAATTCACCGACGGGTTCGGTTTTCAGATTGTCGATAACGGTGCGCGTATCGGACAAGGTAGCGGCGAGGCGGCGGCAGTATTCGCCCAAGGCACGGCCGGCATCGGTCGGCGCAAGACTGCGCGTGCTGCGGTTTAACAGCTTGATGCCGTGCAGGGTTTCGAGGCGGTTGATGTGCTGGCTGACCGCCGACGGCGTCATGCCCAGCGCGACAGCGGCGGCGTTCATGCTGCCGTGTTCGAGGACGGCGGCGAAAACGAGCAGGGGTTTGATGTCTTGCATTTCGACTGATTATGTAGTTCAACTTCACAATCATAACAGCAAAACAGGGATTATCAAGCGTTTCAGACGGCCTTACAATGCACTCATCTAATCAATCACATCCCCACAAGGAGTCAAATATGAAAATCGCAGTCATCGGTGCAACAGGTTATGTCGGCAACGCAGTCGTGCAAGAACTGGCAGGCCGCGGTCATGAAGTAACCGCTTTCGCCCGCAATGCAGACAAAGTGTTCCAAGCGCAAAATGTTGCCGCTGTCTCCGCAGATGTTAACGCGGCGGACTTCGCCGACAAGCTGGCAGGCTTTGACGCCGTGGTCAGCGCGTTCAATCCCGGCTGGACCAATCCCAACATCGGCGCGGATTTTACACGCGGCGCAAACAACATCGTCGAAGCGGCAAAAGCGGCGCAAGTGCCGTATCTCTTGATTGTCGGCGGCGCAGGCAGCCTGTATGTGGCACCCGGTTTGCAAGTTATCGATACGCCCGACTTCCCGAAAGAAATTTTCGACGGCGCCAATGCCGCACGCCATCTCTTGGCAGAACTCCTGCCGCGCCGCGATGTGAACTGGTCTTTCGTTTCCCCTCCGGCACGACTGGGCGCGGACGGCGGTTTCAGCGAAGACAAAACCGGCAAATACCGCTTGGGCAAAGACGATTTGCTGATGGACGGTGAAATTCCGGCAGGCATCAGCGTGGCCGATTTGGCAGTCGCCATCGCCGACGATGCGGAAAACAAAGCGCATTTGTTTGAACGCTTTACTGTCGCCGCCGTTTAATCATCTTAATTTAAAGGCCGTCTGAAACCCAAAGTTTCAGACGGCCTTTTCATATTCGGATTGATAGAAATAAATATTTAATTACAATTTTGCTATAGCAAACATAACTAACTTCCGATATTTCAAGGCTTCCAACCTCGTCAGTCCCACCTGCGCGGAAATGACGGCAATAGGTATTGCGTATCGAAAATAAAGTAATTGGGCTATATAAAACAAAAACCACCGTTTCCACCCACCTCAAACGGCAGGCGGTTTTAATTCAATTTGATTTTTCGAGCCACCACCAATTTCGTTATCTATAAAATCATTGAATTGTTGACGGAACTCCATTGGTCGTGCGATATAAGGAATCGGAGCATGACTGCCGCCCGTCCCTCTGACCACTACGGAGCCATAATTGAAAATCCTGCCCCAAAAACCTTGATTTACCGAAATACTTTCGATACGGTTGATATTTATCTCAATTGTTTGCCGGCGGATAAAGCCAAACTTAGCGATAACCCTTTTGTTAGTTAAAGCAAGCTCGGTTGTCATTACATTCAATACCGCGAACACTATAAATACGATACCGATTACCCACATCAACAGCAGGATACCGAAAAAAATCCTCCAGAATTGGGAAAACCACGATACTTGCGCTTTATAAACAATACGTTCACCTCGCCCTAAAGAGCTTTCAATATAACTTGTCATTTAACATTCTCCACATTAGGTATTTTCCAAAAATACGGATTATAATCCGTGGATAAATAGGCGTCAAAATTGGATATTTTGAGATTTGTGAAGACAAATCTCATGAGTAAAATCAGTGTTTTGATAGGTATAAAAATCCGAGAAATCCGCAAACAGTCCAATATCAACCAAGAAAGCTTAGCCTTACTTGCCGATATAGACAGAAGCTATATGGGTAGAATAGAAAGGGGGGAGGTCAACATAACGGTTGATAAACTATATCAACTGTCTTCTGCTTTAAACTGTTCCGTACACGACTTACTACCGGATGATTTGGAAATTAAAAATACCTGAACCGTTTAAGTAGTCCGCCCACATTGCCAATCTGCTAAAAAGGTCGTCTGAAACCCCAAAACCCAAAGTTTCAGACGGCCTTTTGCTATAATACGCACATTAAATTTACCTATACGCGAGTTCTCATGTCCGTAACCCAACCCACCATCGCCGCCATCGCCACCGCACCCGGACGCGGTGGAGTCGGCGTTATCCGCCTTTCCGGCAAAAACCTGTTGCCTTTGGCGCAAACCCTCAGCGGCGGCAAAACGCCCAAGCCGCGCACCGCGCTTTACACCGACTTTTTCGGCGGCGACGGACAGCCGATAGACAACGGCATCCTGCTCTACTTCGCCGCGCCAGCCAGCTTTACCGGCGAAGACGTGATTGAGTTGCAGGGACACGGTGGCCCCGTCGTGATGGACATGTTGCTCTCGCGCTGCCTCGAACTGGGTGCGCACATGGCGGAGCCGGGCGAATTTACCAAACGTGCCTTCCTCAACAACAAACTCGACCTTGCCCAAGCCGAAAGCGTCGCCGACCTCATCGATGCCTCCAGCAAGTCCGCTGCACGCATGGCGTTGCGTTCGCTCAAAGGCGCGTTTTCCCAACACATACACGAGCTGGTGGACGACCTTATTACCCTGCGGATGCTGGTTGAAGCCACGCTGGACTTCCCCGAAGAAGACATCGACTTTCTCGAAGCCGCCGATGCGCGCGGCAAGCTCCAAGCCCTGCAAGGTCGTCTGAAAACCGTGCTCGCCAGCGCGGAACAAGGCGCGATTTTGCGCGAAGGCATGAACGTTGTCCTCGTCGGCGCACCCAACGTCGGCAAATCCAGCCTGCTCAACGCCTTGGCTGGCGACGACATCGCCATCGTAACCGACATCGCCGGCACCACCCGCGACACCGTGCGCGAACAAATTACCCTCGACGGCGTGCCCGTCCACATCATCGACACCGCCGGCCTGCGCGAAACCGACGACGTGGTCGAACAAATCGGCATCGAGCGCAGCCGCAAAGCCGTCTCCGAAGCCGATGTCGCCCTGATCCTGATTGACCCGCGCGAAGGTGTGAACGCCAAAACCCAAGCCATTTTGAACAGCCTGCCCGAAGGTTTGAAAAAAATCGAAATCCACAACAAAGCCGACCTGACCGGCGAACCTGTCGCCGTCCGTTCAGACGGCCTTGCGCAAACCGGCGCGGAAAGCGTTATCAGCCTGTCTGCCAAAACCGGCGCTGGTCTCGATTTGCTCAAACACGCCCTATTGCAGGAAGTTGGTTGGCAGGGAGAAAGCGAAAGCCTGTTCCTCGCCCGCAGCCGCCACCTCAACGCCTTGCACGAAGCCGAAGCCGAGCTGGAAAACGCCGCCCTCTGCAACAACGACCAAATCGAGCTTTTCGCCGAACACCTGCGCCTCGCCCAAAACGCGTGCAGCGAAATCACCGGAGAATTTACCGCCGACGATTTGCTGGGCGTGATTTTCTCGCGCTTCTGTATCGGCAAATAAAACGGTTTGCCATCAAATACAAAGGCCGTCTGAATGTTCAGACGGCCTTTTTTATCACCAAAACAAGCTTAATTTCACTTGCGTTTATTTATTGGCAGCTTCTGCCATATTTTTTGCGATTTTGGTTGCGCCAACTGTCAAACCGGACATACCGATCAAAGAAGCCGCAGCCAATTTGATTAATGTTTTCATTTTAACTCTTTTCTGTGTATTTAAGGGTGTGTTGTGTATTTTTTATTTATCGGCATCAGCCATATTGTGGGCGATATTGGTTGCACCGACGGTCAGGCCGGACATACCGATTAAAGAGGCAGCTGCCAGTTTGATTAAAGTTTTCATTGTTTGTCTCACTTTCTTGTCTGTCGGCCGAAAAACGGCCTAAGTTGCGTTTTCTGAAGTATTGTAATTAATTCGTTTATGATTGAATTATTTGTGTACTACCGTTTCGATATTGTAGGCGACGCCGAGGGCGGAGGCCGGTATACCGACATGCCGATTAAAGAAGCGGTGGCAAGCGTTATTAAATATCCCATTTTAAGTAGTCCTTTTTCATAGATACAAAATGTTATTTAACAACATACACATTTTTTCGCCGGCATCCGCGCTGCCGACAGGACGAATCATACCGTGTTAATCGTTAATTAATACAATTTTTTCGTAAAGATAAAATACTAAAAACATACATAACAAAGCTTTTAGTTAATTTATATTTTGTTTTGAAAATGACACCGATGTCTTTCTCAATGACACCGATGTCTTAATTACATACGCACTACAAACGTATCTTTCTGCGCCCATAAAATCCCTCCTTTTTTGTTGCAAAATTGCACTCTAAATTAAATATATTTTTAAATTCAAAATGTTATAAATCTATCTTTTTCACAGTCCAAATCTTCACTTAGTCAAAACCAATACCTTTGATAGCTTCCTTTAAAGAAAACACACGCTTCTAGCGCATATCCGACCATAAAATGCGCTGCAAATATATGATATAGTGAAACATTCTGCGTATTGACTATTTCCAGCATGAACAACACCCTAATTCTGACCGGCGCGGCCGCATTTTTTATCGGCGCGCTGTTTGCTTGGCTGATAACACGCTACCAAGCCCAAAGCCGACACTTTATTGTTTTGCAAGAATTGGCCGAAAGCCGCCGCCTGCATGAGTTTGCCGAACAGGTGCAGGCTCAAACTGCGGCGGACTTGGCGCAAAGCCGCCATACCGTGCAGGAATTGCAAGACGAATTGCAGGAGACGGGCAACCGCTTTGCCGCAGCCGAAAAACAGATTGCCTATCTGCAAGATTGCGAGGCCGAAGCCGAAGCTTTAAAACACGAATGTGCAAAATGGCAGCAAAGCGCGCAAAACCTGCAAATCAACAACGAACGCCTAAACACTCAGCTGATTCAAGAACAGGCATTGAGTGCGGATAAAAATACGCTTTTGCAACAACAAGAAACGGAAAAAGGCCGTCTGAAACAAGACTACGACACGCTGTTGGAGCAAAACCATGCGCTGCAAGTCCAAAACGAACGCCTCTCCACACAACTGGCGCAAGAAAAAGCCAATATCGACGACAAAAACAGCCTTTTACAGCAACAGGAAGCTGAAAAAGGCCGTCTGAAACAAGAATACGCCGCCCTTTTGGAGCAAAACCACGCGCTTCAAGTCCAAAACGAGCGCCTCAACACCCAATCGGAAAAAGACCGTCAGGCTGCCGAAGAAAAGCTGACCCTGCTGGCAGATGCGCGTAAAAACCTGAGCGACCAGTTCCAAAACCTCGCCAACACTATTTTGGAAGAGAAAAGCCGCCGCTTTACCGAGCAAAACCACGACCATCTCCAACAACTGCTCAATCCGCTCAACGAACGCATACACGGCTTCAGCGAGCTGGTTCAGCAGACTTATGAAAAAGAAGCCAAAGAACGCCTGACCATCGAAAACGAGCTCAAACGCCTGCAAACCCTCAACACTCAGCTCCACCACGATGCTAAAGCGCTGACCACCGCGCTGACCGGCACGCAAAACAAAACCCAAGGCAACTGGGGCGAGATGATTTTGGAAAGCGTATTGGAAAATTCAGGCCTGCAAAAAGGGCGCGAATACATCGTTCAAGCTTCCAGCGTCCGCCACGAAGCAGACGGCACCCAACGCCGCCTCCAGCCCGACGTCCTCATCAATCTGCCCGACAACAAACAAATCGTCATCGACTCCAAAGTATCGCTGACCGCCTACGTCCGCTATACGCAAAGCACCGGCGCAGAAGCAGAACGCGAGCTTGCCAACCACGTCGCCAGTATCCGCGCCCACATCAAAAACTTGGCAGCGAAGGATTACACCGACCTTGAGGGCGTCAAAACGCTGGACTTCGTCTTTATGTTCGTCCCTGTCGAACCGGCCTATCTCCTCGCCCTGCAACACGATCCAAACCTCTTCCAAGAGTGTTTCGACAAACGCATCATGCTGACCGGCCCCAGCACCCTGCTCGCCACCCTGCGCACCGTTGCCAACATCTGGCGCAACGAGCAACAAAACCAAAACGCGCTGGCGATTGCCGAGGCAGGCAGCAAACTCTATGACAAATTTGTCGGCTTTGTCGAAAGCATGGACGGCATCAATAAAGCGCTCGGTCAGGCTCAATCACAGTTTCAGACGGCCTATGGCCGCTTGGTTTCCGGCAGGGGCAACCTTATCAGCAGCACCGAAAAACTACGCAAATTGGGCATCAAGGCCGGTAAACAGCTGCAACGCGATTTATTAGAAAAAGCCATGTCAGAAAACGAAGATCATGCAGCCTTACCGACCGCGCAAGACCAAGAAAATGACTGATAAAACTTAAGACATTGCAAATAAAGGGAATTTAACCAATGAGCAACATCACCATCGTCCTTGCCGCCGATACCGGCTATGCCGAGCAAGTTCATACCCTGATGAAATCCATCTGTACTCACAACACAAATGTCAATTTCTACCTCATGCACAATACCTTCAGGCGGGAATGGATCGACTATACCAACCAAAAGCTCGCAGCCAGCGGCAGCCGTCTGAATGATGTCAAAATCGAGATGGACTTCAGCCAATATCGCCGCCTACCCCATATTTCGGATGCCGCATTTTTCCGTCTGATGATGCAACATCTGCCTGTCGATCGCGCCCTGTATCTCGACAGCGATATGGTGGTTACCCAATCCCTGCATGATTTGTTCAACCTCGATATGCGCGGTTATCCCGTTGCAGCGGTACAAGACTCCTTTCTTGCCCGTACCGAATGGAATCACCCGACCGGCCTGCACACTACGCCCTATTTCAATTCCGGTATGTTGTTGGTCGACCTGGCGCAATGGCGGGAACACAATATCGCAGCGCAACTGCTGCAAACTGCTACCACCATTGACAAATCCGTTCCCTACGGCGACCAATGCTTTCTAAACACCGTATTTCAAAAAAACTGGCTGCAACTAGAAGAATCTTGGAACTTCCAAACCGGCGCAGTCGAATACTTCCAAAAACGAAACCTCGGCGAAGTATTCCCCAAACCCGACACTGTCCCGCCCGTTATCCACTACACCACACGCGCCAAACCTTGGTTGTGCGATTACGGCAAGATTCCTTTTGAAGAAATCTATTGGCAATACTATTGCGCCGACTGGCCGGAAGCGTAGTCCCAGAAAGGGAATACCCTTCCCTTGCCTCAATTGACCTTAAAACAACCCATCATCAAAAACAAAAGGCCGTCTGAAATCGTTTCAGACGGCCTTTAAGCCATAAAAAAACAGGCAGAACATTCTGCCTGTTTTTTTGTTCAAAACTAACCATAGAGTGAGCATACCACCTTCAATCAGCGTTATCGTTATCCGATTAGATACCGCGCAACAATTCATTCACGCTGGTTTTCGCACGGGTTTGCACGTCCACGCGTTTGACGATAACTGCGCAGTAGAGGCTGTGGCTGCCGTCTTTGGAAGGCATGCTGCCGGATACGACAACCGAACCAGCCGGTACGCGGCCTTGATAGATTTCGCCGGTAGTACGGTCAAAGATTTTTGTGGATTGACCGATGAATACGCCCATAGAAATCACGCTGCCTTCTTCGACAATCACGCCCTCAACGATTTCAGAACGCGCACCAATAAAGCAGTTGTCTTCAATAATGGTAGGGCTGGCTTGCAGAGGCTCGAGGACTCCGCCGATACCGACACCGCCGCTCAAGTGCACGTTTTTACCGATTTGCGCGCAAGAACCGACAGTCGCCCAAGTATCGACCATCGCACCTTCGTCAACGTATGCGCCGATATTGACATAAGAAGGCATCAACACGACATTTTTCGCCACAAAGCTGCCACGGCGGGCAACCGCACCCGGAACTGCGCGGAAGCCTGCGCTGCGGAATTCGTCTTCAGACCAATCGGCAAATTTAGTCGGCACTTTGTCGAAGTATTTGTTCACACCGTCGTTGAGGATTTCATTGTCCTGAATGCGGAAAGACAGCAATACGGCTTTTTTCGCCCATTCGTTGACTTTCCATTCGCCCACACCCAAACGCTCGGCAACGCGCAGTTTGCCGGAGTCGAGTTGGCGGATGGTTTCCAAAACCGCTTCACGCACTTCGGGGGTAACGGTATGCGGATTGATTTCGGCACGGTTTTCAAAAGCCGTTTCAATGATGTTTTGCAAAGACATGTTGATTCCTTCAAGAGATCAGGGCCGTCTGAAACCTATTCAGGCCGCCCTATTACAAATATTTAACTCGTTATTTTGCCATGTAAAAGCGATTTCGTCAGCTATTAACATGATTAGCGCCGAGCGTTACACGGCCGGATTTTGGTTAAGCCAAGATTTTCAGACGGCCTGTTCAAGAGAGTTGAATCGTATTTATTTTCCAACCGGTTTCCCAATCACAATATGCAGACTGTCGATTCTGCCGACACACCGTGCCGATAAATCAATCTTCGCCGCCAATCTTTTGCAGAAGATTTTCAGCCACCACGCCGCATTCGATATTCCGCTTTAACGGTTTCGCGTTCAAATCTTTCAAGGCCGTCTGAAAGTCGGCGAAATCCATCAACTGCGAACCGAAACGGCGCATATGTTCCGTATCCTGCTGACAGTCTATCAGCGCAACGCCCAAATCCTCCAAAAACGGTACGGCGCAGGCAAACGCAATCTTTGACGCATCGGGACGCAAAGCAAACATCGATTCGCCATAAAACACGCAGCCGATTTGCACGCCGTAAAACCCGCCTGCCAACTGCATTTCGCCTTGCTCATCCGGCAGCCAGCATTCAAACGAATGCGCATGCCCCTGATGGTGTAGCTTCAAATAGGCCGTCTGAAACGCAGGTTCTATCCACGTTCCGTCCTGTTCTGGACGCGGCACATTGGCGCAATGGGCAATTACTTTTTCAAAACAGCGGTTGACCGTTACCCGATACGGCTTGTGGCGCAAAGTTTTGGCGAGCGAACGGCCTATATGCAGGCTTTCCGGCACAATCACGGCTCGCGGCGCAACCGCATACCAGAAAAACCAACCATCGCGGCTAAACCACGGAAAAATCCCCTGCCCATACGCCGACAACAGCCGCCCCGTATCCAAATCGCCGCTGACGCCGACCAAGCCGTCGCATTCTGCCAAAGCGTAAGACGGGTCGGGGAAACGATAATCCCGTGGCGCAAGAAAAGGAATCTTCATCGTAAAGCCCATAAAGTTTCAGACGGCCTCAGGCTGAAAATGCCCAAGGCCGTCTGAAAAATCAACATACAAACTGCTTAACGTTTGGTTTTGGTTTGGCATTCGCCGCATACGCCATACATATACAGCGCGTGATCGACGATGCGGTAGCCGTTTTCTTCGGCGATTTTGTCCTGCAGCGCTTCGATTTCCGGATTGTGGAATTCGGTTACTTCGCCGCATTTCACGCAGACGATGTGGTCGTGGTGATCGCCTTTGTCCAATTCGTAAACCGCTTTGCCGGTTTCAAAATGGTGGCGTTGCAAAATGCCGGCCTGTTCAAACTGGGTCAGCACACGGTAAATCGTCGCCACGCCGATTTCCACACCCTCTTCCAACAGGATACGGTACACATCTTCCGCACTCAAATGCTCCTCGGCATGAGTCTCGAACAAGTCCAAAATTTTCAAACGTGGACCCGTAACTTTCAAACCGCTGTCTTTCAATTGCGCAATGTTGCTGAATTTTTCCATAATATTCAATATCCCTGTAAGGTAATAACCGTTATAATACGCACTTTCCGCCCGTTTGCCCACTATTGGGCCGTTAAAGGGCGGCAATCTGCCGCCGGTCTTGCAATTGAAAATCGGCGAAAAGAAAAATTAAGAAGATGATTATCGTTTGCTTTTTGAAAATATTCAAGCGATGATAAACATCTTTCCCGAAATGACACAGAAAGGTAAGCCCGTGAATAAAGCCTTATGCCTTGCCATCGCCGCTATTTTAGGTCTGGCCTCATGCAGTGCCGAGCGCGTATCCAACTTTCCATCCTACAAACTCAAAATCATTCAAGGTAACGAGCTCAATCCCCGCGCCGTTGTTTCCCTGCGCCAAGGTATGACCCGCGACCAAGTCCAACTGCTGCTCGGTACGCCGCTCCTGCGCGACGCCTTCCATGCCGACCGCTGGGATTACACTTTCAACACCAGCCGCAACGGCATCATCAAAGAACAAAGCAACCTGACCCTGTACTTTGAAAACGACGTCCTCGCACGCGCCGAAGGCGATGCCATTCAAAAATCCATCGAAGCGGTTCAAGCCGGACAAAACGTCGTTCCGACCACCGAAACCAAGCCGCAATAAGGAAGCCTCATGAGCGCATTGAAAATCGCCATTGCCGGCGTCAACGGTCGCATGGGCCGCGTCTTGGTTGAAGCAGTCAACAACCATCCCGATGCCGTCCTCTCCGGCGCACTCGAACATTCCGGTTCGGAAGTATTGGGTTTGGATGCAGGCTTCGCCTCCGGCCTCAAAACCGGCGTTACTATTTCAGACGACGTGGATGCCGTACTGGATCAAAGCGATGTCCTCATCGACTTTACCCGTCCCGAGCCAACCCTGAAACACCTGCAAAAATGCGTGGAAAAAGGCGTCAACATCATCATCGGCACGACCGGTTTTGACGACGCAGGCAAAGCCGCCATCCAAGCCGCAGGCGAAAAAACAGGCGTTGTCTTCGCAGCCAACTTCAGCGTCGGCGTCAACCTGACCTTCCACATCCTCGACACCGTCGCCCGCGTGTTAAACGAAGGCTACGACATCGAAATCATCGAAGGCCACCACCGCCACAAAGTCGATGCCCCAAGCGGCACCGCGTTGCGCATGGGTGAAGTCATTGCAAACGCCCTCGGCCGCGACCTCAAAGAATGCGCCGTTTACTGCCGCGAAGGCCACACTGGCCCGCGCGATCCGTCCACCATCGGTTTTGCCACCATCCGCGCAGGCGACATCGTCGGCGACCACACCGCCCTCTTCGCCACTGACGGCGAGCGCGTGGAAATCACCCACAAAGCCAGCAGCCGCATGACCTTTGCCGCCGGTGCCGTACGCGCCGCAGTTTGGGCAAACGGCAAAAAAGGCCTGTACGATATGCAAGACGTACTGGGTTTGAAAAACCAATAAACCTGCATCATCAGGTTTCATACCTTACAAGGCCGTCTGAAAGCACAACGTCGATTTTCAGACGGCCTTATTAACAAAGAAAGCCCCACCATGTCCTATCAACAAATCACCATCAACGTCAACGATGCCGTCGCCGAACGCCTTGCCGACGCGCTGATGGAACACGGCGCATTGTCCGCCGCCATTGAAGATGCCTACGCCGGTACAGAAAACGAGCAGGCCATTTTCGGCGAGCCGGGCATGCCGACCGAGCAAATCTGGCAACAAAGCAAAGTCATCGCCCTTTTCGGCGAAAGCGACGATGCCGCTTCCATTATCGAAGCCGCCGCGCAGGAATGCGGTTTGAACGATTTGAAATACACCGGCGAAATCCTTGAAGATCAAGACTGGGTACGCCTGACCCAAGCGCAATTCGACCCGATTCAAATTTCCGACCGCCTGTGGATTACCCCGTCTTGGCACGAAGCACCCAACGGCAACGCCGTCAACCTGCAACTCGACCCGGGCCTTGCCTTCGGCACAGGCAGCCATCCGACCACCCGCCTCTGCCTCAAATGGCTGGACACGCAGCTCAAAGGCGGCGAAAGCGTATTGGACTACGGCTGCGGCTCAGGCATTTTGGCCATTGCCGCCCTCAAACTCGGCGCAGGCTCGGCCATCGGCGTAGATATTGACGAACAAGCCATCCGCGCCAGCAAAGACAATGCCGCGCAAAACAACGTCGATGCGCAGTTCTACCTGCCGGACGGCTTGCCGCAAGGCCAATTTGATGTCGTTGTCGCCAACATTCTGGCAAACCCGTTGCGTATGCTCGGCGAAATGCTTGCCGCGCGTACCAAACAAGGCGGCCGCATTGTTTTATCCGGCCTTTTGGACGAACAAGTCGAAGAACTCAGCGGCATTTACAGCCAATGGTTTGACATCGATCCTGCCGAAATCGAAGAAGGCTGGGCGCGATTGAGCGGCGTCAAACGCTAAACCTGTTTTCCGATACAAAGGCCGTCTGAAATTTAATCTTTCAGACGGCCTTTTTGCACTTAAAACGCTGAATATTCCAGCAAAATCAGGTATAATTGCCTATTATTTTGACCTTTCGGAACACATCCGCCGCGCCCGTTTGACATTTCATTGCGCGCACGGAAAAATTCCTTGAAATTCAGCAAGAAAAGACCATGACTGACCAAAAACACGAAGAATACGGCGCCGACAGCATACAAGTGCTGGAAGGCTTGGAAGCGGTACGCAAACGCCCCGGTATGTATATCGGCGACACGCAGGACGGCAGCGGCCTGCACCACATGGTGTTCGAGGTGCTCGACAACGCCATTGACGAAGCGCTCGCCGGACATTGCGACAAAATCACCGTAACCATCCATGCCGACAACTCCGTCAGCGTGGCCGACAACGGCCGCGGCATGCCGACCGGCATCCACCCGAAAGAAGGCCGCTCCGCCGCCGAAGTCATCATGACCGTCTTGCACGCGGGCGGCAAATTCGACAACAACAGCTACAAAATCTCCGGTGGCCTGCACGGTGTAGGCGTGTCCGTCGTCAACGCGCTGTCCGACTGGGTAACGCTGACCATCTACCGCGACGGCAAAGAACACTTCGTCCGCTTCGTACGCGGCGAAGCCGAAGAGCCGTTGAAGGTTGTCGGCGATTCCGACAAAAAAGGTACAACCGTACGCTTCCTCGCCAGCAGCGAAACCTTCGGCAATGTCGAATACAGCTTCGACACCCTTGCCAAACGTATCCGCGAACTTTCCTTCCTCAATAACGGCGTAGACATTGAACTGATCGACGAACGCGACGGCAGACACGAAAGCTTCGCCCTCTCCGGCGGCGTGGCCGGCTTCGTGCAATACATGAACCGCAAAAAAACGCCGTTGCACGAAAAAATCTTCTACGCGTTCGGCGAGAAAGACGGCATGAGCGTGGAATGCGCGATGCAATGGAACGACAGCTACCAAGAAAGCGTGCAATGTTTCACCAACAACATTCCGCAACGCGACGGCGGCACCCATCTGACCGCACTGCGCCAAGTGATGACCCGCACCATCAACAACTATATCGAAGCCAACGAAGTGGCCAAAAAAGCCAAAGTGGAAACCGCCGGCGACGATATGCGTGAAGGCCTGACCTGCGTTTTGTCCGTCAAACTGCCCGACCCGAAATTCTCATCGCAAACTAAAGACAAACTGGTTTCCAGCGAAATCGGCCCCGTTGTCAACGAAGTCATCAACCAAGCCTTGACCGACTTCCTTGAAGAAAACCCGACCGAAGCCAAAATCATCACCAGCAAAATCGTCGATGCCGCGCGCGCGCGCGAAGCCGCCCGCAAAGCACGCGAAATTACCCGCCGCAAAGGTGTGATGGACGGTTTGGGCCTGCCGGGCAAACTTGCCGACTGCCAAGAAAAAGACCCTGCCCTGTCCGAACTCTACCTCGTCGAGGGCGACTCTGCAGGCGGTTCCGCCATGCAAGGCCGCGACCGCAAATTCCAAGCGATTTTGCCGCTCAAAGGTAAGATTTTGAACGTCGAAAAAGCACGTTTTGAAAAAATGCTGGCCAGCCAAGAAGTCGCCACGCTGATTACCGCTCTAGGCGCGGGCATCGGCAAAGAAGAATTCAATGCCGAAAAACTGCGCTACCACCGCATCATCATCATGACCGATGCCGACGTGGACGGTGCGCACATCCGCACCCTGCTCCTGACCTTCTTCTACCGCCAAATGCCCGAGCTGGTCGAACGCGGCTATATCTACATCGCCCAGCCGCCTTTGTACAAAGCCAAATACGGCAAACAAGAGCGCTATCTCAAAGACGAACTGGAAAAAGACCAATGGCTGCTCGGTTTGGCCTTGGAAAAAGCCAAAATCGTTTCAGACGGCCGTACCATCGAAGGCGAAGAGCTTGCCAATACCGCCAAACAATTCCTGTTGGCCAAAACCGTCATCGAGCAAGAAAGCCGCATCATTGACGAACTCGTCCTACATGCCATGCTGCACGCTTCGCCGGTCGACCTCAGCACGGCAGAAAGCTCAGACCGCGCCGTTGCCGAATTGAGCGGCCTCTTGGACGAAAAAGAAGTCGCGCTCGAACGTATCGAAGGCCACGAAGGACACCAGTTCATCAAAATCACTCGCAAGCTGCACGGCAATGTGATGGTGAGCTACCTCGAGCCTAAGTTCCTCAACAGCAAAGCCTACCAAACCCTTACCCAAACCGCCGCCGCACTCAAAGGCATGGTCGGCAAAGGGGCGAAGCTCTACAAAGGTGACAACGAGTACGACATCGACAGCTTTGAAGGCGCTTTGGACATCTTGATGAGCGTTGCCCAAAAAGGCATGTCCATCCAACGATACAAAGGCTTGGGCGAGATGAATCCGGAACAACTTTGGGAAACCACGATGGATCCTACCGTCCGCCGTCTCCTGAAAGTCCGCATCGAAGACGCCATCGCCGCCGACGAAGTGTTCGTCACCCTGATGGGCGACGAAGTCGAACCGCGCCGCGCCTTCATTGAAAACAACGCCCTGCTGGCACAAAACATCGACGCCTAAGCATGGAAAGATAAAAGGCCGTCTGAAAAACGATTTTCAGACGGCCTTTTGGTTTTTTTATTTATTCACAATATTCTTTTTATAATCCAAAGTCCGATAACTTTTTGTGTTTACTTTCAAGTAAATCATGAACAAATTGCGGTTCTATTTCTAATAATGATTTTACAGTATCATGGATTTCCCAATACCGTTTACTTGGATGGTCAATAATATGCTGTAGATATTCCTTAACGAGCGGCACATACTCTATAAACTGCATTTTCGTGACCAGCCAAAACAACTCACTGATAGAAAAATCTGCCGATGACGCTTTACGAATAATTCTAGCTATAGAAGGAAAGATTTTCTGGCGTGCATCATCACCTTTTTGCTGACTCTGACCTGCTTTAGATGCCCAGTAACTGATACAAGCAGACAAGATATGCCGATCTGTATCATCATATCCATGTAAACGATGATCAATCATTCCCTCTGTCTTCCCTTTCTCAAACATCAAAACCAAAGTATCAAAGCCTTCATCAATACCCCAATGAGCAAGCAAGCGTGCTGAATCAAATTGCAATACCTTATTTTCATTGGATAGCAATTCGATTAATCCATCTATCCTCTCTTGCGGCACATCCTCCAAGTCAAGCTCTTCTGGAATCGTCGTATAGTCCACATTTTCCGGTACGCTATACAGCAAAAAATCTATTTTTTTCTCATTCATTAATTTGACCCTTAGGCAACTTACTTCAGCCGCATATTTTAATAGAGCGTTTCAACTGATTTGGATGCTGGACAATCCCAAATAACCAGTTTGAAACGCTCCAATCTGCTTCCGCTTTATTCCGCTTTTCCCAAAATCATCGCATCGCCATAGCTGAAAAAGCGGTATTCCTGTTCCACCGCATGGCGGTAAACGCTGCGGATATGCTCCATGCCCGAAAACGCGCTGACGAGCATCAGCAAGGTTGATTTGGGCAGGTGGAAATTGGTAATCAATCGGTCGGCAACATTGAAGCGGTAGCCCGGCGTAATGAAAATATCGGTATCGCCGCGACCGGCTTTCAGACGGCCTGTTTCGCGTGCGGCGGATTCCAAGGCGCGCATGGAGGTTGTGCCCACTGCCCACACTTTATTGCCGCGCGCTTTGGCGGCTTCAACGGCGGCAACGGTCTCGGCCGGTACGTCAAACCACTCGCTGTGCATTTTGTGTTCTTCAATTTTATCGACACGCACGGGTTGGAATGTGCCGGCGCCGACGTGCAGGGTGACTTCTGCGGTTTCTACGCCTTTGGCTTTCAGACGGCCCAACAACTCATCGGTAAAGTGCAAACCCGCCGTTGGCGCGGCCACTGCGCCTTGATATTTGGCGTACACGGTCTGATAGCGGCTGTCGTCTTCATCGTCGGCCGCGCGTTCGATATAAGGCGGCAACGGCAAATGGCCGTTTTGCTCCAAAAGTTCGTAAACGGTTTGCTCGCCTTCAAATTTCAGGCAAAACAATTCTTCCGCACGCTCCATCATGACGGCGCGGATATCGCCTTCAAAAATCAATTCTGTACCCGGTTTCGGCGATTTGGACGAGCGGATATGCGCCAATGCGGTATGCGCGTCCAATACCCGTTCAATCAGGGCTTCGATTTTGCCGCCGCTGGCTTTTTGGCCGAACAGGCGCGCCTTCATCACTTTGGTATTGTTAAACACCAGCACATCGCCCGGTGCGACATAATCGGGTAAATCGCCGAAATGTTTGTCTTTAATCGGCAATGTAGGCAAGGCAACCAGAAGCCTGCTGCTGCCGCGCACTTCCGGCGGATGCTGGGCAATCAGTTTTTCGGGCAATTCAAAATCAAAATCGGAAATATCCATTGTCGTGCATACTTAAAAAAACAGGCGCCATTATACGCGCAAAGTTGGTTTTCAGACGGCATGTTTTGTCGAAAAACCAATAAATTAGAATAAACGCTCTCGGGAAAATTACCTTTTAACGAAAATCAGCGTTCCTTTCTTTTTTCGCCGAAAAACGCCTTTTTTCTATCTTTTACTGGACATTTACCGACAAGTTCGGGAAAATAACCAGATTCATTTCTCAGGCTCCGCCCTGTTCCGACATTATTTAAACGCCGGATGGCAAACCTGCCTTCCGACGTCTCAGGAAATCATCTAAAACCACAGCGGCGCATACCCAATATGCACTTTATGCCGCGCTAAAGAAGGAAAAGCAATGGATTTGCGTAAATTAAAAAAACTGATTGATTTGGTCGAAGAATCAGGCATTGCAGAAATTGAAGTTACCGAAGGCGAAGAAAAAGTCCGCATTACGCGTACCATTGCCGCCGCAGCTCCTGTTTATGCTGCTCCGGCCCCTGCCGCAGCCGCTCCGGTTGCCGCCCCTGCTGCTGCTCCGGCCGCAGCCGCTCCAGCCGCCGCCCCTGCCGCTCGCGATTTGTCCAACGCACAAAAATCGCCTATGGTCGGTACGTTCTACCGCGCTCCCGGCCCGAACGCCGCCGCTTTTGTCGAAGTCGGCCAACAGGTTAAAGTCGGCGATACTTTGTGTATCATCGAAGCCATGAAGCTGATGAATGAAATCGAAGCCGAGAAATCCGGTGTCGTTAAAGAAATTCTGGTTGAAAACGGTACTCCGGTCGAATACGGCGAGCCGCTTTTCATCATTGAATAATCCGTTTTTTCAGACGGCCTTCAGTTTCGAGGCCGTCTGAAATTCCTTTTTCTGTTCATTAAGGACAAAACATGCGTCTGATTTTGGCTATTTTCTTGCCTTGGTTGCAGTTTTTCACCATCGGCCGTCCGATTGCAGGCATCATCTGTCTGATTCTGCAATGTACGCTGGTTGGCTGGATACCGGCAGCCATGTGGTCGGTTTACGCCTTGAGCCAATACAAAACCGACCAAAAAATCCGCAACGCATTAGGCGGCCGCTGAGGCCGTCTGAACCATCCGGAAAGATTATCATGCTGAAAAAAGTATTGATCGCCAACCGGGGCGAAATCGCCCTGCGCGTCCTGCGTGCCTGCCGTGAAATGGGCATCGCCACCGTCGCCGTCCATTCCGAAGCCGACAAAGACAGCCTGCACGTCAAACTCGCCGACGAATCCGTGTGCATCGGCCCTGCCGCATCTGCACAAAGCTACCTCAACATTCCCGCCCTCATTGCTGCCGCCGAAGTAACCGAAGCCGACGGCATCCACCCGGGCTACGGTTTCCTCGCCGAAAACGCCAATTTTGCCGAACAAGTCGAACAATCCGGCTTTGTCTTCATCGGCCCTAAAGCTGACACCATCCGTCTGATGGGCGACAAAGTATCCGCCAAACACGCCATGATCGAAGCCGGCGTGCCTTGCGTTCCCGGCTCTGAAGGCGCATTGCCAGACGATGGCGAAGAAATCCTCAAAATCGCCGATAAAGTCGGTTATCCCGTCATTATCAAAGCCTCCGGCGGCGGTGGCGGTCGCGGTATGCGCGTCGTCGAGAAAAAAGAAGACCTCCTCCAGTCTGTCGAAATGACCAAAGCCGAAGCAGGCGCGGCATTCGGTAACCCGATGGTTTACATGGAACGCTATCTGCAGCGTCCGCGCCACGTCGAAATCCAAGTGATTGCCGACGAATACGGCAACGCCATCTACCTCGCCGAGCGCGACTGCTCCATGCAGCGCCGCCACCAAAAAGTCATCGAAGAAGCACCTGCTCCGTTCATCACTGAAGAAGAACGCGCCAAAATCGGCAAAGCCTGTGCCGACGCTTGCAAACGCATCGGCTATCGCGGCGCAGGTACGTTTGAATTCCTGTACGAAGACGGCGAATTCTTCTTTATCGAGATGAACACTCGCGTTCAGGTTGAGCATCCGGTTACCGAGCTCATCACCGGCGTGGACATCGTCCAAGAGCAATTACGCATCGCATCCGGTCTACCGTTGCAATACAAACAGGAAGACATTCAAGTCGAAGGCCACGCGTTTGAGTGCCGTATCAATGCCGAAGACCCGTACAACTTCATTCCAAGCCCGGGCCTGATTGAAAGCTGCCACCTGCCCGGCGGCTTCGGCATCCGCGTCGACAGCCACATCTACCAAGGCTACCGCATCCCTCCTTACTACGACAGCCTGATCGGCAAAATCTGCGTCATCGGTAAAGACCGCGACCAAGCCATGGCAAAAATGCGCGTAGCCCTTGCCGAGCTGGCGATTACCGGCATCAAAACCAATACGCCGCTGCACCGCGACTTGTTCAGCGACCCAGGTTTCCAAAAAGGTGGCGTCAGCATCCACTACTTGGAACATTGGTTGGAAGAACGCAAAGCCAAACTGGATAAATAATCCTTTGTTTTGACTAAAAATAAGGCCGTCTGAAACGCAAAATAAAGTTTCAGACGGCCTTTTTTATAGCTTAATTATTAATAAAAACTAATGAAATTTAATTTCTGATTATTAATATTAATTCTAAATCGATTTCATAGTTCCAATAGTTAAAACCTTTCTGTATAGTTCTTTTAATAGTTAACAGCAAAAGGAAATAAAATGTCGATACAAGAAATTTATGAGGATCAAGAAACCGGCTACGAATATGCCTTCCGGCAAATCGTTTTATAAACCACTGACCATTTCACAAAGGAAATAACTATGTCCATCTCCAAATGCCCAGTTACCCACCTGACCATGAACAACGGCGCGCCTGTTGCCGACAATCAAAACAGCCTGACCGCCGGTCCGCGCGGCCCTCTGCTGGCGCAGGATTTGTGGCTGAATGAAAAACTTGCCGACTTCGTGCGCGAAGTCATCCCCGAACGCCGTATGCACGCCAAAGGTTCGGGCGCGTTCGGTACGTTTACCGTGACACACGACATCACAAAATACACCCGCGCCAAAATCTTCAGCGAAGTCGGCAAAAAAACCGAGATGTTCGCCCGTTTCACCACCGTGGCAGGCGAGCGCGGCGCAGCCGATGCGGAACGCGACATCCGCGGCTTTGCGCTGAAGTTTTATACCGAAGAAGGCAACTGGGACATGGTCGGCAACAACACGCCTGTGTTCTTCCTGCGCGACCCGCGCAAATTCCCCGACCTGAACAAGGCGGTCAAACGCGACCCGCGCACCAATATGCGCTCCGCCACGAACAACTGGGATTTCTGGACGCTGCTGCCCGAAGCCCTACACCAAGTCACCATCGTCATGAGCGACCGCGGCATCCCCGCCAGCTACCGCCATATGCACGGCTTCGGTTCGCATACATACAGCTTCTGGAACGAAGCGGGCGAGCGTTTTTGGGTGAAATTCCATTTCCGCAGCCAGCAAGGCATTAAAAACCTGACCAACGAAGAAGCTGCAAAAATCATCGCCGACGACCGCGAAAGCCACCAGCGCGACCTGTACGAAGCCATCGAGCGCGGCGAGTTTCCGAAATGGACGATGTACATCCAAGTCATGCCTGAAGCCGATGCGGAAAAAGTGCCTTATCATCCGTTTGATTTGACCAAAGTTTGGCCGAAAAAAGACTATCCGCTGATTGAAGTGGGCGAATTCGAGTTAAACCGCAATCCCGAAAACTTCTTCGCCGATGTGGAACAATCCGCCTTCGCACCGAGCAACCTCGTTCCCGGTATTGGCGCCAGCCCCGACAAAATGCTGCAAGCGCGTTTGTTCAATTACGCCGATGCGCAGCGCTACCGTTTGGGCGTAAACTTCCGCCAAATCCCCGTCAACCGCCCACGTTGCCCTGTTCACAGCAACCAGCGCGACGGGCAAGGCCGCGCCGACGGCAACTATGGCAGCCTGCCGCACTACGAACCCAACAGCTTCGGCCAATGGCAGCAACAGCCCGACTTCGCCGAACCGCCTTTGAAAATCAACGGCGACGCGGCTCACTGGGACTACCGCCAAGATGATGACGACTATTTCAGCCAACCGCGCGCCTTGTTTAACCTGATGAACGACGCGCAGAAACAGGCTTTGTTCGGCAATACCGCCGCAGCTATGGGCGATGCGCCTGACTTCATCAAATACCGCCATATCCGCAACTGCCACCGTTGCGACCCGGCATACGGTGAAGGCGTAGCCAAAGCCCTTGGACTGACTGTCGAAGATGCTCAAGCAGCACGAGCCAACGACCCGGCTTTAGGTCAACCTGGTTTACTGTAAGGAGGCATTATGTGGATAGAAATTGAAGAACTCTTGTCTCAAGCTGTCCGATACAGCCGTTCAAACAAAAAGTAACGGTTTAGATCATTAAGCAGGCCGTCTGAAACGCAAAATAAAGTTTCAGACGGCCTTTTTTAATGATGAAGTTTATTTGATTGCTTCTGATTCAATGGAACTGGCTACCCTTATTTCTCTGCAAATCATGGCATACCCCTCACCATCTCACGCTTCTACTGGCAAATAAAAAACCGCACGGCTGCTTGCCGTGCGGTTTTGCTTTTTATCTGAAGGTTTCAGACGGCCTTACATCATGCCGCCCATACCACCCATGCCGCCCATATCAGGCATAGCAGGTTTTTCTTCAGGGATTTCAGCGATCATGCAGTCTGTGGTCAGCATCAGGCCGGCGATAGATGCGGCGTGTTGCAGAGCAGAACGGGTTACTTTGGCTGGGTCGAGTACGCCCATTTCGATCATGTCGCCGTATTCGCCGGAACCTGCGTTGTAACCGTAGTTGCCTTTGCCTTCCAGCACTTTGTTCACAACCACGCTAGGTTCGCCGCCTGCGTTGGCAACGATTTGGCGCAGAGGAGATTCAACGGCGCGCAATACGATTTGTACGCCTGCGTCTTGGTCGGCATTACCGGTATGCAGGTTTTCCAAAGCAGCACGGGCACGCAACAGGGCTACGCCGCCGCCTGCAACCACGCCTTCTTCAACGGCTGCGCGGGTAGCGTGCAGCGCGTCTTCCACGCGGTCTTTTTTCTCTTTCATTTCCACTTCGGTAGCGGCACCGACTTTGATCACTGCCACGCCGCCGGCCAGTTTAGCCACGCGCTCTTGCAGTTTTTCTTTGTCGTATTCGCTGGTTGCGGTTTCGATTTGTTGGCGGATTTCGGCAACACGCGCTTCGATTTGGGCTGCGTCGCCGAAGCCGTCGATAATGGTGGTGTTTTCTTTACCGATTTCGATGCGTTTGGCTTGACCCAAATCGTCCAAAGTCGCTTTTTCCAGAGACAGGCCGACTTCTTCGGAAATCACCACACCGCCGGTCAGGATAGCGATGTCTTGCAACATGGCTTTGCGGCGGTCGCCGAAGCCAGGGGCTTTAACGGCAACGGTTTTCAGAATGCCGCGGATGTTGTTCACCACCAAAGTTGCCAAGGCTTCGCCTTCTACGTCTTCAGCGATAATCAACAACGGACGGCTGGCTTTGGCCACTTGTTCCAAAACAGGCAACAAGTCACGGATATTGCTGATTTTTTTATCGAACAACAATACAAACGGATTGTCCAAAGCTGCGATTTGTTTTTCAGCGTCGTTGATGAAGTAAGGAGACAGGTAGCCGCGATCGAACTGCATACCTTCAACCACGTCCAGCTCGTTTTCCAAAGATTTGCCGTCTTCAACGGTAATCACACCTTCTTTGCCGACTTTTTCCATCGCTTCAGCGATAATCGCGCCGACTTGTTCGTCAGAGTTGGCAGAAATAGAGCCGACTTGAGCGATTTCTTTAGAAGTATCGCAAGGTTTGGCGATGTTTTTCAGCTCGTCAACCAAAGCGGCAACGGCTTTGTCGATACCGCGTTTCAGGTCGGTCGGGTTCATGCCGGCGGTAACGTATTTCATACCTTCGGCAACGATGGATTGCGCCAATACGGTTGCAGTAGTGGTACCGTCGCCGGCTACGTCGTTGGTTTTAGACGCAACTTCTTTCACCATTTGCGCGCCCATGTTTTCGAATTTGTCTTTCAATTCGATTTCTTTTGCAACAGACACACCGTCTTTAGTGATGTGCGGGCCGCCGAAAGCGCGGTCAAGTACCACGTTACGGCCTTTAGGGCCCAAAGTTACGCGTACGGCGTTTGCCAATACGTTGACGCCGTTTACCATTTTTTGGCGAACTTCATTGCCGAATTGTACGTCTTTTGCTGCCATTTAAATTCTCCAAATCAATATTAAAAATCCGTTCGAGGCCGTCTGAAAACTTCATGTTCGATTCAGACGGCCTTTGGTTCTGAAACTTAATTCAACAATTATTCAACGATACCGAAGATGTCTTCTTCACGCATTACCAACAGCTCTTCGCCGTCGGCTTTTACAGTTTGGCCGCTGTATTTGCCAAAGATCACTTTGTCGCCGACTTTGACATCCAGCGGACGGCGCTCGCCGTCTTTACCGATTTTGCCCGCACCCACGGCGATTACTTCGCCCATGTCGGGTTTTTCAGCAGCCGCACCCGGCAAAACGATGCCGGAGGCGGTTTTTTCTTCAGCTTCTAAGCGTTTGACGACTACGCGGTCGTGTAAAGGGCGGATGGTCATGTCTTAATGCTCCGATAAATAAATAGATTGAAAACAATTGTCTGTCGGACATGACAGACACGGTTTGCTTGGAAATAGCGGCACGCTTAATGGAAAGCCTGCCTTAATGGCGGGTAGATTTGGGTTGTTTGCGACAAATTCAAGGGAAAAAGTAAAAATTTCTATGCAGTCTTTCCAAATATTTTCATACGCAAAAATGCCCGATCACATATTTTTCAGACGGCCTGATATACCAACTGCAAAGTTCGTTTAAAAACAACCCACTTTCTTTACAAATTCAACACAACTCTTTACAACTGTTTCTTTTATATGCATGATTATAAATGATGATTATTATTAATTGCAGATTTTAAAGATAATTTCTCTTTATTTGCTTTTATTTTTTTATTACTGTCATTTTATTAAGGACATTTCTCAATGAATACGCCCCTGTTCCGACTGAGCTTGCTGTCACTGACACTGGCAGCCGGTTTTGCACACGCAGAAAATGAAGCCAAAGACAATGTTGTGCTTGATACCGTTACCGTTAAAGGTGACCGCCAAGGTAGCAAAATCAAAACCAATATCGTCACTCTTCGTCAAAAAGACGAAAGCACGGCAACCGATTTGCGCGAATTATTAAAAGAAGAACCTGCCATCGATTTCGGCGGCGGCAACGGCACGTCCCAATTCCTGACGCTGCGCGGCATGGGTCAAAACTCGGTGGATATTAAGGTGGACAACGCCTATTCTGACAGCCAAATACTGTATCACCAAGGCCGTTTCATCATCGACCCTGCACTGGTTAAAATCGTCTCTGTACAAAAAGGCGCAGGTTCGGCATCTGCCGGGATCGGCGCGACCAACGGCGCGATTATTACCAAAACAGTCGATGCCGAAGACTTGCTCAAAGGTTTGGATAAAAACTGGGGCGTGCGCCTCAGCAGCGGCTATGCCAGCAATGACGGCGTAAACTACGGTGCCAGCGTGTTCGGAAAAGCCGGCAACTTCGACGGTTTGTTCTCTTACAGCCGCAACGATGAAAAAGATTACGAGGCAGGTAAAGGCTACACCAACCAATACGGTGCAAACAAAGTCTTAAAAAGCGGATTGGACAAACGCAGCTACCTCGCCAAAATTGGTGCAACCTTCGACGACCACCGCATTGTCTTAAGCCATATGCAGGATCAACACCGTGGAGAACGCTTCATCCGAGAAGAATTCGGTTGGCAGACCTTTGCCCGTCCGGACGGCAGGAAAGCTGACAATACACCCATTTACCGCGAAACTACCCAATCCAACACCAACTTAGAGTACACGGGTAAAAACCTGGGTTTTGTCGAAAAACTGAATGCCAACGCCTATGTGTTGGAAAACGAGCGCTATTCTGCCGATGACAAAGGTAACGGCTACGCAGGCAATGTGGCAGGCCCGACCACAACCAAAATCACCACCAAAGGTGCAAATATCAACTTCGACAGCCGCCTTGCCGAAAAAACCCTGTTGAAATACGGTGTCAACTACCGCCATCAGGAAATCAAACCCCATGCCTTCCTGAATTCGCAATACACCAACACCGATGCCGCCCTGCAAAGTCTGGTACGCGGATACAGCCTGACCAACCCGACCAAAACCGATTACGGCGTGTATGTCGAAGCCATCCAAGATATCGGTGATGTTACCCTGACCGGAGGTCTGCGTTACGACCATTTCGAGGTCAAAACCCATGACGGCAAATCGGTTTCAGACGGCAAAGTCAACCCGAGTCTGGGCGTAATTTACCAACCTATCGAAAACTTGAGCTTCAGCGCAAGTCACAACTACGCCAGCCGCAGCCCGCGCCTGTACGACGCACTGCTGACCCACGGCCGCCGAGGCATCGTTTCCATTGCAGACGGCACAGTAGCCGAACGCGCGCGCAATACCGAAATCGGCTTCAACTACAACGACGGTACATTTGCCGCAAACGGCAGCTACTTCTGGCAAAAAATCAGCGACGCCATCGCCAATCCGCAAGACCGCCACGGCGCGGCATTTAAAGAAACTGCCAATGCGGGCTACATCAAAAACCATGGCTATGAATTGGGCGCATCTTACCGCACAGGCGGCCTGCTGGCTAAAGTCGGCGTCAGCCACAGCAAACCACGCATCTACGACACCCATCCTAAAAACCTGTTAAGCGCAAACCCCGAATTTGCCGTACAGACCGGCCGCACTTGGACGACTTCCCTCTCCTACCGCTTCCAAAATCCAAATTTGGAAATCGGCTGGCGCGGACGCTACCTCCAAAAAGCCTCCGGCTCTGTGTTAGTACGCGACAAAGGTGAAGTCAAACGCAAAGGCTACGGGGTGAACGATGTGTTCGCCAACTGGAAACCTCTGGGCAAAGACACGCTCAATGTCAACTTTGCCGTCAACAACGTGTTTAACAAGTTCTACTATCCGCACAGCCAACGCGGTGAAACCTTGCCGGGTATCGGCCGCGATGTCCGCTTGGGTGTGAACTACCGCTTCTAAGCAATCAGCTTGAAAAAGCCGTCTGAAAACAAAAGTTTTCAGACGGCATCTAGCTTTATAATCCGATACAAGTTATCATTTCGATTTGCTTTATTTCCGACCACGGAGAAACTCTATGTTACGTTTGACCGCTTTAGCCGTATGCTGCGCCCTCGCTTTGGGTGCGTGTTCACCAAAAGATTCTGCTTCCAATCAGGCACAAACTGCTTCCGCTTCTGCCGCCCAAACCGAAAGTGCAAGCCTGACCGTTAAAACGGCTCGCGGCGATGCGAAAGTGCCGCAAAATCCAGAGCGTATCGCCGTTTACGATTTGGGCATGCTCGATACTTTAAACAAACTGGGCGTGAAAACCGGTTTGTCCGTCGATAAAAACCGGCTGCCTTATTTAGACGAATATTTCAAAACCACGAAACCTGCCGGCACGCTGTTTGAGCCTGACTACGAAGCCTTAAACGCTTACAAACCGCAGCTCATCATCATCGGCAGCCGTGCAGCCAAAGCGTTTGATAAGTTGAACGAGATTGCACCGACCATCGAAATGACCGCCGAAACCGCCAATCTGAAAGAAAGCTCAAAAGAGCGCATCGACGCGCTGGCGCAAATCTTCGGCAAACAGGCCGAAGCGGACAAGCTGAAAGCGGAAATCGATGCTTCGTTTGAAGCGGCGAAAACTGCTGCGCAAGGCAAAGGCAAGGGTTTGGTGATTTTGGTCAACGGTGGCAAGATGTCGGCTTTCGGCCCTTCTTCCCGTTTGGGCGGTTGGCTGCACAAAGACATCGGTGTTCCCGCTGTCGATGAATCGATTAAAGAAGGCAGCCACGGCCAGCCTATCAGCTTTGAATACCTGAAAGAGAAAAATCCTGATTGGCTGTTCGTTTTGGATCGCGGCGCGGCCATCGGTGAAGAAGGTCAGGCTGCGAAAGATGTTTTGAACAATCCTTTGGTTGCCGAAACAACCGCATGGAAAAAAGGCCAAGTCGTGTACCTCGTACCGGAAACCTATCTGGCGGCCGGCGGTGCACAAGAATTGCTGAATGCTTCCAAACAGGTCAGCGATGCGTTTAATGCGGCCAAGTAATTCGGAACGGGCATAGCCGCCCGCTTCTTTCAGACGGCCTGAACGGTTTAATGATTCACAGGGTCAAGCTGCTTGATCTGAAGTCATTGAATTTAGGCCGTCTGAAAATACATAGTACAAATGGACAATTTTTGCCTGTTTGCATCTGTTTTTATGATGGGCAAACCTGCTTTTTTTCCCAAATACTTTAACCCTTCTTTCAGACGGCCTTATTTTTTCCGAACCATTTTATGTTTCACAAACCTTCATTTTTAAATGCGATCAACGGTGTGGCGCTGCTGATATTGTTTGCCGTAAGCCTGTCGGTCGGCGTAGCCGACTTCAAATGGTCCGCCCTGTTTTCGCTATCCGACAGCCAGCAAGTCATGTTCATCAGCCGCCTGCCGCGCACGTTTGCGATTGTGCTGACGGGTGCGTCGATGGCGGTGGCCGGCATGATTATGCAGATTTTGATGCGCAACCGTTTTGTCGAACCGTCGATGGTGGGCGCAAGCCAAAGCGCGGCTTTGGGTTTGCTGCTGATGACCCTGCTGCTTCCGGCCGCTCCGCTGCTGGCAAAAATGTCGGTTGCCGCCGTTGCCGCGCTGATCGGGATGTTGGTCTTTATGCTGCTGATCCGCCGCCTGCCGCCGACGGCGCAACTAATGGTGCCTTTGGTCGGGATTATTTTCGGCGGTGTGATTGAGGCGGTGGCCACCTTTATCGCTTATGAAAACGAAATGCTGCAAATGCTCGGCGTGTGGCAACAGGGCGATTTTTCCGGCGTGTTGCTCGGACGGTATGAATTGTTGTGGGCAACAGGGATTTTGGCTTTGTTTGCCTATTTGATTGCCGACCAGCTGACGATTTTGGGCTTGGGCGAAACAGTGAGCGTGAACTTGGGGCTGAACAGGACGGCGATTCTGTGGTCGGGGCTGATTATTGTGGCGCTGATTACGTCTTTAGTGGTCGTGACGGTCGGCAATATTCCGTTTATCGGCCTAGTCGTGCCGAACATCATCAGCCGCCTGATGGGCGACAAGCTGCGCCAGAGCCTGCCTGCGGTGGCCTTGTTGGGCGCGTCTTTGGTGTTGCTGTGCGATATTGTCGGACGCGTGATTGTGTTTCCGTTTGAAATTCCGGTCTCTACAGTTTTTGGCGTGATGGGGACGGTTTTGTTTTTGTGGCTTTTATTAAGGAAACCTGCTCATGCCGTCTGAAAAAAATATCGGTTTTATGGCAGGAAGCAGCCGTCCGTTGTGGGTCGCCTTTGCGCTGTTGCTGGTTTCCTGCGTCCTATTTATGACGCTCAACGTCAAAGGCGATTGGGACTTTGTCTTACACCTGCGCCTGACCAAACTTGCCGCGCTACTGATGGTCGCCTATGCGGTCGGCGTGTCCACGCAACTCTTCCAAACGCTGACCAACAATCCAATTCTGACCCCTTCGATTTTGGGTTTCGATTCGCTGTATGTGTTTTTGCAGACCTTGCTGGTGTTTACGCTCGGCGGCGTGGGCTATGCTTCCCTGCCGTTGACGGGCAAATTCGGCTTTGAACTGGTCGTCATGATGGGCGGCTCGCTGCTGTTGTTCTACACGCTCATCAAACAGGGCGGACGCGATTTGTCGCGCATGATTTTAATCGGCGTGATTTTCGGGATTTTGTTCCGCAGCCTGTCGTCGTTGCTTTCGCGCATGATTGATCCCGAAGAATTTACCGCCGCACAGGCGAATATGTTTGCCACCTTCAATACTGTCCACTCGGAATTGTTGGGTATCGGCGCAGTCGTGTTGCTCATCAGCGCCGCCGTGATCTGGCGCGAACGCCACCGCCTCGATGTTTACCTGCTCGGCCGCAATCAGGCCATTAATTTGGGTATCAACTACACGCGCAATACCTTATGGCTGCTGTTGTGGATCGCCGCATTGGTTGCAACCGCCACTGCCGTTGTCGGCCCGGTGAGCTTTTTCGGCCTGCTGGTTGCCGCGCTGGCCAACCACTTTTCCCCGTCGGTCAAACATTCCGTCCGCTTGCCCATGACTTTTTGTGTCGGCGGCATCCTGTTGGTCGGTGGGCAAACCATCTTCGAACACTTCCTCGGCATGCAGGCCGTATTGAGCGTGGTCGTCGAATTTGCAGGCGGATTGGTATTTTTATATTTGGTGTTGAAAAAGAAATAAATTAAACGTGCCCAAACGCTCGCAAAAATAAATTCAGGCCGTCTGAAACCTTCAGACGGCCTAAGCAAACACATAAAGGACAACCCTCATGACACAAGAACGCCTCCCTTCATTCTTCGATGACGCCCCAACCATTACCGTCCAAGACGCATTGGCCGACTTCCTCGGCGCGGCCGAAAACGGCATCCTCACTTACCACTACGCCGATGCCGTGCGCCTGTGCGGCCACTCCTGCCCGACCGTCGCCGGAGCCTACCTGATGGTCATCAAAGGCCTGAAAGCCCTTTACGGCGCAGAGCTGCCGCAACGCGGCGACATCGAAGCCTTTATGCAGGGCGAGCGTGACGAAGGTACGACCGGTGTTACCGCTTCCGTCGTCCAACTCCTTACCGGCGCGGCACCCGAAACCGGCTTTGGCGGCGTAGGCCCTGCCGGACGCTTTGCCCGCCGCCACCTCTTGTCCTTTGGTGCAGGCGAAATCAACGGCACACTCGCGCTCCGCCGCCGCGATACCGGCAAAACCGTTGCCGTCAGTCTCAACGCCGCACTCCAACCCTTCGCACCGCAAATGCGCGACATCATGCCCAAAGCCGTCAGCGGCAGCGCAAGTGCCGACGAACTCAAACAATTCGGCGAGCTTTGGCAAGAACGCGTCCGCGCCTTCCTGATTGACCAAGCCGACAATCCCGAATTTGTCACCGTCAGCGAAATCTAACCACACCATACAGGAATAAAATTCAGACGGCCTCACGCTGAAAGGCCGTCTGAAACCCCAATTTCCATTTTCGGACCCGCCTATGATTACCATCCGCAACGTCAGCCACACCATCGGCAGCAACCCCATCCTCAACGACGTCAGCCTCGACATTCCCGAAGGCGGCATTACCGCGCTGATCGGCCCGAACGGCGCAGGCAAGTCTACCCTCCTCTCCTTTATGGCGCGCCTGCAGCCCTTGATACACGGCGACATCAGCTACGCAGGCAAAGACATCAAAACCACCCCCACCGCCGAACTTGCCCGCACGCTCTCCATCCTCACCCAAGAAAACAGCATCATGAGCCGTATTACCGTGCGCGACCTGCTCATGTTCGGCCGCTATCCCTACCACCAAGGCAGGCCGTCTGAAACGGATAAAACCATCGTCGAAGAAGCGCTCGCCGAATTCCACCTGCAAGATTTTGCCGACCGCTACCTGACCGAGCTTTCCGGCGGCCAACGCCAACGCGCCATGATTGCCATGGTGTTCTGCCAGCGCACCGACTACGTTTTGCTGGACGAACCGCTGAACAACCTCGACATGTATCATGCCCGCTCACTCATGCAAATCCTGCGCCGACTGACCGACGAACACAAGCGCACCACCGTCGTCGTCCTGCACGACATCAACCAGGCCGCCGCCTATGCCGATTACGTCGTCGCCATGAAAAACGGCCAAGTCGCCATGCAGGGCAAGCCCAACGATATTTTCACCGCCGAAAACATCAAAACCTTATTCGATATGGACGTCAACGTCCTCGATTACGAAGGTAAAAAACTGGTTATCCACCATATCTAAATCCGACAAAAAGGCCGTCTGAAACCCGATTACTCATGTTTCAGACGGCCTTTGTCTATTCAAAGCGTTTATTTTTTATCGTACAAACCGCGCACCACGCGACCGATTGCGACAATACCTTTTTCCAGCGTTTCCGCGTCCTGCGCAATGCTCATGCGGATGCACTCGTGCGCGTGCGGATAGTTTTGCGTATCGATGCCGACAAAGAAATGCTCGCCCGGAATAATCAGCGTGCCTTCGGCCTTGAGCATTTCGTACAAGGTTTGCGATGAAACAGGCAGATTTTCAAACCAAAGCCACAAGAAAATCGCACCTTCAGGCTTATGGATTTTCAACGGATACGCGCCCAATTCGCGTTTGAGCAGGGAGACCGCCGTTTGCGCCTGCTGACGGTAAAACGGCTGAATCACTTGGTCGGCCAGCTGTTTCAGACGGCCGTCGTTTAACAGCGGAGCCGCAATCGCCGCGCCGAAACGAGTTGGCGACAGGTTCACAATCGCATTCAAACTGCTGACGGCTTTGACCACTTCCGGCGCGGCTACAATAATGCCGGTACGCACACCGGGCAGGCCGATTTTAGAAAGGCTGAAGCAGAGGATGATGTTTTCGTGCCAGTTGAGCGTCACATCGCTGTAAATAATATTCGGGAACGGCATTCCGTAAGCGTTGTCGATAATCAGCGGAATCCCGTGTTCCTGCGCCAAAGCATCCAAACGTGCCATCTCGCCGTCGGTCAACACATTGCCGGTCGGGTTGGTCGGGCGCGAACAGCAAATCGCACCGATTTTGCCCTCTTTCAATTCAGGCAGGCTCTCCAGCGCGCCAAAGTCCACGCGGTATTTGAAAAAGCCCGCTTCGCCTTCGTGTTCGACATTTTCGATTTTCGGCTTCACCGAAATAAAATGCTGCCCTTCGACATGCACGTCGGCATAACCGATATATTCAGGCGCAAGCGGCAACAAAATGGCTTTCTCAGCCGTTTGGCCGTCTGAAAGATTGAATTTGCCGCCAAATAGGTTAAACAAATAGAAAAACGCGTTTTGCGAACCATTGGTCAGCGCGATATTGTCCGCCGTCAGATTCCAGCCGTATTCGCGGTTGAGAAACTTAGTCAAAGCCGCAATCAGCGCCGCATCGCCCTGCGGATTGGAATAATTGCCGATATTCTCAACAGCATGTTCCGCCGCCAGCTTGGAAAACACATCAGCGAACACCGCATTGACTTCAGCAATCTTCGCCGGATTACCGCCGCCAAGCATATTGACGGGCTTGTCGCTTTTGAGCGCGTCGCCCAAATCGTCCATCAACTGCAAAATACCGCTGTGTTGTGTGAATTTTTCGCCGAATGCTGAAAACTGCATGGAAACTCCGTTGCTGGGTGTGTAAAAAAATAAACCGCTATTATAAGAACAAAGGCCGTCTGAAAACCAGTTATCCTGATTTTTCAGACGGCCTATTTGACGGAATAGTGGCTTGATACAACCTTATTGGTCTACAGGTATTATTTCTTCCTGCCAAAAATCAGTGATATCACCGACAAGATCAAGAAACCGGCAAATAAAATTTTGGCTATGCCTGCCGCACTACCTGCAATACCACCGAAACCTAATACAGCTGCAATAATAGCGATGATAAAGAAAACGATCGAATAATGAAGCATGATTTTTTCCTTTCGGTTTAATATAAAAACGGTCGAGGGAGATACGACCGTTTATGGTGAAATTCAACGGTCTTAGTTATTCAACCAATCATCAATTTCTTTTTCAGCTTCATCTTTAGTGCGACCGTAACGCTCTTGGATTTTACCAGCCAACTGATCGCGCTTGCCTTCGATGATGTCCAAATCGTCGTTTGTCAACTCGCCCCATTTTTCTTTGGCTTTACCTTTAAGCTGCTCCCATTTTCCTTTGATAATATCTTCGTTCATGGTTATACCATCCTATCTTATTGATTAATATTTAACTCACGGATAAAACCGCTTGCATTTAACCTTACTTAATAATTTATTAATTTTCAAGCAAAGACAATGCTGGTTTTCTAATCAATCAACCAATATCTTATTAATCTATTAATTAATCAATAAGTTACACAAAACTGTTAAATTTTGAAAATATTAAGATATTATTGATTACCGCCTTTTAAGTGTATTCTTTAAATCAATCGACCTCACTATAAAAAACAGGCCGTCTGAAAATCTTTCAGACGGCCTTTACTATCCAATCTTTCCTTTAACGGCCAAAATTGTCTCGACGTTCGCGCCAGTCTTGGCGGATGGAGCCGTTTTTGCCGACCGGCGTGTCTTGTTCGACTTCCCAAATAAAATTCGTTCCGCCGCCAATCGGATGCGAGCCGCGTAAACCGATATGGCTGCCTTGGTCGGCAATGGCGGTTCGGCTGTATGTTTGGCCGCCGAAACGGGTTTGCGAGGTTTCGATGCCGCTTTTGATGCTGCCGTAGAGCTGTACGTCGGCATGTGCGGCAAGTGCGGCGGTGGAAAGTGCAGCAGTGAGGAGAAGTTTCAAGTTCATGGTTTATCCTTTTTTGGAGAGGAATTGTGTGACGATTGTATCGGCCTTGTGCGTAAACAAGTTACAATTCTTGCAAAATCTGACAGGAGTTTTGATGATGCGCTCTTTACGCGCCGCTGCTGTGCAAATGGTGTCGTCTACCGACCCTGAAACCAATATTGCCACCATGAAGCGCCTTGTCCGCGATGCGGCCGAACAAGGGGCGGATTGGGTGCTGCTGCCCGAGTATTGGCCGCTGATGGGCAAAAACGATACGGACAAGCTGGCATTTGCCGAACCTTTGGACGATGGACGCGTTGGCAAAACCTGCCACACCCGTTTTCAGACGGCCTTAAGCGAAACGGCAAGGGAATGCGGCGTGGTGTTGTTTGGCGGTACGGTTCCGTTGCAAAGCCCAAACGCTGACAAGGTGATGAACACGATGCTGGTGTATGACCGCGACGGCAAACGAATCGGGCTTTACCACAAAATGCACCTTTTCGGCTTTTCCGGTTTGGGCGAACGCTACGCCGAAGCCGATACGATACTGGCGGGAAGCGATGTGCCGAAGTTAAGCGTGGACGATGTTCCGCTGGCGGCCGGCGTCTGCTACGATTTGCGCTTTCCTGAGTTTTTCCGCGCCCAGCAGCCGTTTGATGTTTTGCTGTTGCCGGCCGCGTTTACCTACATTACCGGCAAGGCGCATTGGGAATTGCTGCTGCGCGCCCGCGCAGTGGAAAACCAATGCTACGTCATCGCGTCGGCACAAGGCGGACTGCATGAAAGCGGCCGCCGCACATTCGGCCACAGTATGATTATTGATCCTTGGGGCGATGTGTTGGCGACATTGCCGGAAGGCGAAGGCGTGATTTGTGCCGATTTGGATACCGCGCGCCTGCAAAGCGTGCGCACGCGACTGCCTGCCCTGAAACACCGATTACTTTAAACACGCACTATGTCCCAGTTCCAACCCACACGCATTCTCGGCATCGACCCTGGCAGCCGCGTGACCGGCTTCGGCGTGATCGATGTCCACGGCCGCGAACATCATTATGTTGCTTCCGGCTGTATCAAAACCCCGACCGGCGCGTCGCTTTCCGAACGCATTGCCGTGATTGTTCACCATATCGACGAAATCATCCGCCACTATCAACCCCATCAGGCGGCCATCGAGCAAGTGTTCGTCAACGTTAATCCGGCCGCGACGTTAATGCTCGGTCAGGCGCGCGGTGCGGCGATTGCCGCTTTGGTCATGCACGACTTGCCCGTGTTTGAATACACCGCGCTTCAGGTCAAGCAGGCTGTGGTTGGCAAGGGTAAGGCCGCCAAAGAGCAGGTGCAGCATATGGTTGTCCAAATGCTCGCACTTTCAGGCACGCCGCAAGCCGATGCCGCCGACGGACTCGCCGTCGCCCTCACCCACGCCCTGCGCAATCACGGATTGGCTTCGCAACTCAACCCTGACGGCCTGCAGGTCAAGCGCGGCCGTTTCCAATGGTAAGCCGACATTCAGGCCGTCTGAAATCGTGTTCCAGCCCGTTTTCAGACGGCCTTTCGGTTATAATAACCCTTTGCCCACATACAGCGAGCCTTCATGAAAGCCGCCTTCCTTTTTCTCTACCTCATCCGCCTACTGCCTTTTTGCGTGTTGCACAAGATTGCCGACGCGGTCGGCATTCTCGCTTATTACGCAGTCAAACCGCGCCGCAAAGTCGGCGAGGTCAACCTCAAAAAATGCTTTCCCAAGCTGAACGACAGCCAGCGCACCGCCCTGCTCAAACGCCACTTCCAACACATGGCGAAACTGATACTCGAATACGGCCTCTACTGGTACGCACCTGCGGACAAGCTGCGCTCGTTGGTGCGCTATCAAGACAAACACCATCTTGACGAAGCCCTCGCCGCCGGCGAAAAAGTCATCATCCTCTATCCGCACTTTACCGCATTTGAAATGGCGGTTTACACGCTCAATCAGGATGTACCGCTGACCAGCATGTATTCGCACCAAAAAAACAAAGCCCTGGACGAGCAGATCCTGAAAGGCCGCCACCGCTACAACAATGTTTTCCTGATCGGCCGCACAGAAGGCCTGCGCGCCATCATCAAACACCTGCGCAAAAGCGATGCGCCCTTTCTTTATCTGCCCGACCAAGACTTTGGCCGCAACGATTCCATTTTCGTCAATTTCTTCGGCATTCAGACGGCCACGATTACCGGCCTCAGCCGTATCGCCGGCATGACCAAAGCCAAAATCATTCCCGCCATCCCCACGCGCGAAGCCGACAATACCGTAACCCTGCGCTTCTATCCGGCTTGGGACAATTTCCCGACCGAAAATGTCGAAGCCGACACCCAGCGCATGAACGACTTTATCGAAGAGCGGGTACGCGAGCATCCCGAACAATACTTCTGGCTGCACAAACGCTTCAAAACCCGTCCCGAAGGCGAAAGCAGCTTTTACTGACTACATAAAATTACAATTTAAGCATGAAAAAGCGGCAAAACCTTTCTTTTGCCGCTTTTTCATTTTAATTGTATCAAACCCAATCTCAGCTTCAATTTCAAACAATCAAATCAAATTCCACTTTAAATGCTTTAAAAACAACTTTTTTCAAGGCAATTGAAACTTTCAAACAACCTTATATTTTTTCTCAAATAAAAAATGCTCCAGCCAATACCCTTTTCATTTATATGTTAAATTTAATTTCATTTAAAAACAAAATGTTATAAGATAATCTTTAAAATAAAACAAATTTTAATCATTCGAAATATGAAATTAAATTAAATTTAAAGCAAGAAATACAAAATAAACATCTAATTTTAAATTAATTATGAAATTTAATTGCAAAAATATGACAATAACTGCAATTTACACCAAACCAAACCTTCAGAAAAAAACACTTGGCAAACTGTAAAATTTCGCGTAAATTTCACTACATCAAATTACAAGACATTCAGACGGCCTCAGCCGGTTTTAGATGTTTTTGTAAACAGTTTTCTGATATTGCAAGCAATTGCAGTATTTTTAGAGGATTTCGGCGCAATGCCCGAAATGAAAGTTTACCGGTGCAGAGTTGAGCTGCATCTGTAAAGCCGCAGGTGAAAGCCTGTATTGTTTGTGAAGCGTAAATCTCTGATTTGAGGTATTGGGGCAATCCTGTGGGGGATTGCCTCTTTTTTTATCTGCTCCGTCATGCCACAATGGCATCATTCCTTATCCAACCCGATCACGCCATGACCCCGATACTCGCCTTCGACATCGAAACCATTCCCGACGTAAACGGCATCCGCCTGCTTTACGATTTGCCTGCCGATTTACCCGACAACGAAGTCGTCCTGTTTGCCCAACAGCAACGCCGCGCCAAAACCGGCAGCGACTTTATGCAACACCATCTGCACCAAGTTGTCGCCATCTCCTGCTGTATGCGCTGGGGTCAGGACAAAATCCGTGTCAGCACCATCGGCGATCCCGAAGACAGCGAAGAAGTCATGATTGCCAAATTCTTCGAGGTCATCGAAAACTATACGCCGCAACTCGTCAGCTGGAACGGCGGCGGTTTCGACCTGCCCGTCCTCCACTACCGCGCCCTGATACACGGCATCAGCGCCGCCCGCTATTGGGACATGGGCGACGGCGACTTTGGCGACAGTCGCGACTTTAAGTGGAACAACTACATCAGCCGCTACCACACCCGCCATTGCGACCTGATGGATTTGCTCGCCCTCTACCAACCGCGCGCCAGCGTGCCTTTGGACGATATGGCCAAACTCTGCGGTTTCCCCGGCAAACTGGGCATGGACGGCAGCAAGGTTTGGGACGCTTATCATGCAGGCCGTCTGAAAGACATCCGCGACTATTGCGAAACCGATGCCGCCAATACCTACCTGATGTACATGCGCTTTCGCATGATGAGCGGCGCGCTCGATGCCGACGAATACGAAGTCGAAATCAAACGCATCAAACACTATCTGGCCGCACAAGCCGAAGAAAAACAACACTGGGCGGAGTTCGTCGCTGCTTGGCGTTAAACCAGGCCGTCTGAACAGCCAAACCAGACAACCCAAAGGGCGTGATCGACACGCCCTCTTTTAATTCCGATAAACCATGCCCGCTAGGCAGGCAAACGCCCCAGCGTGACCCTGTCCAATCCTGCCAAATCCTGTTCGGTTGCCACTTCGGCAAAACCGTTCTCCAGCATAATGTTCCGCACCGCTTCGCCTTGGTCATAGCCGTGTTCAAACAGCAGCCAGCCGTTGGCTTTCAGGTATTTAGGGGCTTCTTGGGTAATGTGGCGGATATGGCTGAGGCCGTCTGAAAAGTCGGTCAGCGCGTTTTGCGGTTCAAACCTCAAATCGCCCTGCGACAAATGTTCATCGCCATCCTCGATATACGGCGGATTGGAAACAATCACATCGTATCGGCCTTCAGACGGCCTGTCGGTATCAAACCACGAACCCTGCGCAAATTCGACTTTTGCGCCCAATTCGGCCGCATTTTGACGGGCAGTATCCAAAGCACCGACGCTGATGTCGGATGCGCGAACATCGGCATCAACGCGTTCAAGCGCGATGGTTACGGCAATGGCGCCGCTGCCCGTTCCCAAATCCCACACGCGGCCTTGCGGCGGCAAGCGTTTGAGCACGGCTTCCACCAAATGCTCGGTTTCAGGGCGTGGAATCAGCACATGCGGATTGACGGCAAAGCGTCGTCCGTAAAACTCGCGTTCGCCCAACAGATAGGCCATCGGCTCGCCTTTCAGACGGCGTTGCGTCAAAATCTCCAAGGTTTGCAGGGCAGATTCTGCCAAATCGTCCGTACCGCGTGTAACCAGCTGCGCGCGCGTGTAACTCAGCGCATATTGCAACAACATCCGCGCTTCATTTTTGGGCAGTGCCGATTGGCGCAACCATTCATCAAGCGTCATTTTTCGTCCCATCTGCCAGCGTTGCGGCTTTTCTTTCCTTATTCTTTCCGGCAAACGTGCCGATGGTGGCAACCGCAAATGCGGCATACCACAAATAAAATCCTGCACCGTAGCGCACGATATCCGATGTATTCCCTGCTTCATCGACGTGTACGGCTTTCACACTGAAAGCCACCAGCGCCAAGCCCCAAAGCGCCGTATGGACAGGCACGACCTTCTTCCGCAACGCCAGCAACACAATGGCCGCCAACCAAACATAATTGGCATAGGCCGCACAATACCTGATATCCAAAGAAGTAAATATCGACCCCAGAATCAAAACGGTCACACCCTTCATGCTTTCATGATTGCCCAAATAAAATGCAACATTGGACAAAGACGCTATCCACAATGCAACCGACACCAGCAACATCACGATGGGAAAACTTGATTTCCGATTCTGTTCCTGCATGGTTTTATCCTAATGTAAAAGGCCGTCTGAAAACCTTTCAGACGGCCTGCCGTTTAAATTTCGCTACCGCCGACGGTCAGTCCGGCATCAATCCTCAGGGTCGGTTGTCCGACGCCGACAGGAACGCTCTGCCCTTCTTTGCCGCAGACGCCGATGCCGCTGTCGAGCGCAGTGTCGTTGCCTATCATGGAAACGTGTTTCAGCACTTCGGGGCCGTTGCCGATGATGGTCGCGCCTTTGACAGGGTATTGCAGCTTGCCGCCTTCCACCCACCATGCTTCGGATGCGCTGAACACGAATTTGCCGCTGGTAATGTCCACTTGTCCGCCGCCGAAGTTGACGGCGTAAATGCCCTTGTCGATGGAGGCGATGATTTCTTCCGGCTCATAGCCGCCGTTTTCCATAAAGGTATTGGTCATGCGCGGCATAGGCGCGGAAGCGTAACTTTCGCGTCGGCCGTTGCCGGTCGATTGCGTGCCCATCAGGCGGGCGTTGGTTTCGTCCTGCATATAGCCGACCAAAATACCGTCTTCAATCAATACCGTGCGGCGGGTTTCGTTGCCTTCGTCGTCGATATTGAGCGAACCGCGTCTGTCGGCAATATCGCCTTGGTCCACAACGGTAACGCCTTTGGCAGCCACGCGTTCGCCGATTCGACCGGAGAAAACGCTGGTTTCTTTGCGGTTGAAATCGCCTTCCAAACCATGTCCGACCGCTTCGTGCAGCAACACGCCCGGCCAGCCGTTGCCCAAAACAACAGTCATCTCGCCGGCAGGCGCAGGACGGGATTCAAGATTGGTCAGGGCTTGTTTGACGGCGGAATCGACAAACCGATGCACCAAGTTTTCATCGAAATACGCCAAATCATAACGTCCGCCACCACCCGCGCTGCCCTGCTCGCGACGCTCGCCTTGCTTGGCAATGACGGTTACGTTCATGCGTACCATCGGGCGGATGTCGGCAGCGTGTTTGCCGTCCAGACGGGCGATGTACACCATGTCGTATTCGCAGGTCAAACCGGCCATCACTTGCACGATACGCGGATCGGCGGCTTTGGCCAGCGTTTCAACTTTGTTCAACAGCGCGACTTTGGCAGCGGAATCAAGGCTGGCAATAGGGTCAATCGCCATGTGGACAGGCTTGCCGTAGGCAGGTGTCGGCACTTTGACGCTGGCCTCGTTGCCGGCCGCACCAATCACGCGCACGGCTTTGGCAGAGCGGTTGATCGAATCGATACACAGGCTGTCGGCGTAGGCAAAAGCGGTTTTATCGCCCGAAACGGCACGCACGCCCACGCCCTGATCAATTTGGAAGCTGCCCGATTTGACGATGCCTTCTTCCAAATGCCAACTTTCATAGGCAGTGCGCTGACAATAGATGTCGGCATAATCGACATGGTTGGCGCCGATAATGCTCAGGCTTTGGGCGAGCAAATCGGGGGAAAGATGGTTGGCTTCGAGCAAATCTCGCTGTACGGCGGCGTAGGTTTGTTGCATGATTTTTCAGACGGCCCGACAAGCAGGCAAAGTTAATTTGGTCTTGATTATACGGTATTTTATATGGCTTTGGATATGTTGATTGCTTGGGTTTATGAGTGATTGAAACAAATCAAAAGGCCGTCTGAAATATAGGGTTGAAATGTTTGCCTTACCCTATTTCAATCGGCCTGTTCGTTTGACGTTCAGACGGCCTTTTCAATCATGGCAAAGCCAATACAGAAACTTAATTTCCATACAAAACAATCTACTACAAAAAAATCCCTTATTTTTTTAGTTTTGCTATTGATAATAGTTATTATTAGCGTATAATCAAACTCACTCGGAAGACGTCCTAATCCGAGCCATTAAACGACAGATTTTATCCCCCTCTTCCCCATTATCTCTTGATACTCGGAGTGCGCATATACGAAACATACCTGTTCCCCTTTATATCAGATACTCAAAACCGAAAAACATGAAACCCACTGCCGATACAGTGGGTTTCGTGTTTTGTGGCGTTCGGTTTATCAGGCTTTTCCAACTGCTGATTAGGCCGTCTGAAACTGAATAGACCTGATTATCGGCAGGTTTTCATGTTCAATTTTCCATAACGGCCGACAATGTTTCTAATGTCTTGGGCATCGCGCTCGTCAACCGCCATAAAGACCACGGTCATGCGCGCCACGCTCAAACCGGTATCGGGTGCGCTTCTGTCTTCCTGCTCAACAATGCGTGCGCCGCCGAAACCTGCGCTGGACAAGCGTGAAATCAAAACTTGGGCGGAAGAGCGGCTGCGTGTTACGTCAATGCTGATTTCGCCGTTGTGAATGCTGCCGCTAAAGCCGCGGCTGCCCAAGGCATCAAGCTGGGCGGAGGTGTCGCCGTCGGCAGGCAAGACCACGCGGAAGGTTTTGGAGGAAGTCTCGCCACCGGATGCGCCGTTGCGTTTTTCGATACTGCGGCTGGCGGCATGAGGCCATTTGCCCAACAGGCCTTTGATGCGGTGGTAATCGTCTTCATCCATCACCACGGTGGCGCTGCTGGTACACAAGCGTTCCACGCCGGCCGCATCCATCTCTTCTTCAGCGGCGCGGCGCTCTTGCGCCTCTTTCTCGCGGCGCATTTTTTCTTTTTTCTCTTTCAACTGCTGCGCTTCTTGCTTTTTACGCAAGGCTTCCGCTTCTTCGGATTCAGGTTCGGCCATAATCAGGCCGTCTGATTCGACCACCACCCAATCGGGTTGCGATGCCTGCTGAGGCTCGGCTTTGGGCGCGTCCAAAGAAGACGGGCGCAATAATTCGTGCGTACCGCCTTCCAATGCCGATTCGGGTTTGGCGGTTTTATGTTGTGTCCGATAGGCAACCATGCTGCCAAAAACAATGATGTTGAGTGCGACCAAGACCGCAAACAGCCATTTCATGATGCGTTTTCCTTTTTATTGTCCGTTGCGATGGGCAATCCAATGCAAGAGCCCGTGAATCACGAGATTATCGACGATTTTCACTTGATTGTCATGAACGAATGACTCCGGCAGCGCCTGCACGACTCTGGCCGCGCCTCCGCCGGTGATAATGATATCGACCGGCTTGCCCTCGCCCGTTTTGTCTTTCAGACGGCCATGCATCATCATCAACGCGCCGCAAACGGCATCCATCATGCCGCTGGCAATGGCGTTCGGCGTTGTGGTTGGGAACGGATATACCTTGCCGATGGGGCGGTTGAGGTTGGCGGTCTTGAGTGCCATCGCCTCTTTCATCAAGTGGAAACCGGGCATGATGGTGCCGCCGAGATAATGATTGTCTTCCGTCAGCGCGTCGGTGGTTACGGCGGTACCGCAGCTGACGACGACGCAGGCGTTTTGCGTAAAGCGGCGGCTGCCCAGCGCATTAAACCAGCGGTCAGAGCCATGTTCTTCAGGGCAGCGGTAATGGTTGCGGATACCCAACGCCTGTGGCATGGAAGACAGCCATTCGACCGGACGGGTTAATTGTTCTTCAACCATCGCTTTTTTTACCGAACCGCACACGGCGCAACCGACAATTTTCACATCTTCATCGGCAAATTGCAGCCATTCTTCACCCAGCTGGGTCAAATCACGATACGGCGCGCGGCCGACTTCGGAAAATGTGCCGTTCTCTACCCATGCCCATTTCAACTGACTGTTGCCGCCGTCCAGCAGCAAAAAGCGTTCCGGCTTGGCGACGGCAGGTTGCACCAGACGATTATCCGGACGCAAGCTGATCTCGCCGCTGACAATGGTTTTCTCGCCATTGTCGGTCAACAAACGCAACGCGCCTTGCGCATCCACGCCTTTGACTACGCCTTCATGAACAATGCGCCCTTCTTGAAGCAGCAATACCGGCCTGCCTGTGTCGCGGTTGGCGGCATCGTATTCGCCGATACATGATGCAAATCCGTTTTGCGCGTATTCGTTCAACAGCACATCAAGTTGCGCCAACACCGCATTCAATAAGGTTTTGACGCTTACGCCCTGCTTAGAGGCCGTCTGAAACAAGGCCTGCACGGAAGTGGCGTTTTCAACTTCTTTCGGCAATACAAAATTGATGCCGATGCCGATGACGGCGACAGTCTTATTCTCTACCCGAGCCGTTTCAATCAAAATACCGGCCAATTTATCGTTGGCCACGACCAAATCGTTCGGCCACTTGATATTTACGTCCAAACCGATATCGGCAAGCGCACGGCGGCAAGCCAATGCCACCACCAACGCCAGCGAACCCAGCTCATACTGCGGCTTGTCAAACGCCCAGCCCAAGCTGAACATCAGGCATTCGCCCTGTCGGTTGACCCAACTCCGCCCTTGCCGTCCGCGGCCTTTGGTTTGGAAATGCGCCACACACAAGGCCTTATGCGCCAAATCTGCCGACTGGCGCGCCAACGCCATGATTTCATCGTTGCTGGACGAACATTCGTGTTTCAACTGCGCACGAAAACCCTGTTTTCCGGCCATTTGTTGCAGAGATTCTTCGGCAAACACAGCCAAAGGGCGCACCAAGCGCCATTGCCCGTCGTGCTGGCGCAGCAAACCGCGGATATGGCCCGGCATCTGCTGCCAGAATCCGTTTAATTGTTGCGGCTTCATCCCAACCACACGCGCCAACTGAGAAACGTGTTGCGGCAGGCCGTCTGAAAGCGCGGCGAGCAAGGCCCAATGGCGGCTGTTCAAATCCGTCATTCGCCTCCTCCGGCTTCGCGGATTTTCTCCAAAGTTTTGGTGGTCGAAGTCTGGTGTAAAAACGGAATCGAAAATACTTTGCCGCCGCGCGCAAACGTCTCGGCCGCACCGACAATCTTATCCACAGGCCAATCGCCGCCTTTAATCAACACATCGGGTTTGACCATTTCAATCAGTGTGGCCGGCGTATCGTCATCAAACCATGTGACCAAATCCACGCTCTCCAATGCCGCTGCCACTGCCGCGCGGTTTTCCAAAGGATTAATCGGACGATCATCACCTTTGCCCTGACGGCGCACCGAAGCATCGGTATTCAACGCCAGCACCAAAGCCGCACCGGTCGATCTCGCCTGCGCCAAATACGTTACATGGCCCCTATGGAGAATATCGAAACAGCCGTTGGTAAACACCAGCGGACGGGGCAATGCCGCCAAATGCTCCGCCAACTTTTCGGGCGGACAGATTTTGGATTCAAATTCTGGAGCTGACCATTCGGACATGATGCGGTTCCTTTGGGAATGAAACAGAAAATAATCGGGGTATTATAAATGATAACGGCGAAACACCATAAAAAGATACCGAACGGTATAATATTCTGGCTTGATTGCGTATTCATTGATATTTGATAACACGGCAAACGCCATTTTTGCCGATGCCATGATGAAACGGTTTGATAAATACTTTTTTGAAACCCTATTAAATCTGAAGTAAAATTCGGGTATAAACGGAAAAAAGCCTGCATATAATATGCAGGCTTTCATTTGGGGTGGCTGATGGGGCTCGAACCCACGACAACTGGAATCACAATCCAGGGCTTCTACCAACTGAGCTACAGCCACCGTAAAAATTGGCACGCCCGACAGGAATCGAACCTGTAACCCCCGACTTAGAAGGTCGGTGCTCTATCCGGTTGAGCTACGGGCGCTCATGCCGATTCGTGCTAAGAATTTTGTGGTCGGGGCGGTGGGATTCGAACTCACGACCCTCTGCTCCCAAAGCAGATGCGCTAACCGGGCTGCGCTACGCCCCGACTGAAGACCTGAACTATACAGACCCTTTTCAACCCGGTCAACACTTACTTTGCTTTATTTTTTCATTTTTTGGTTATCCTATTATTTTTAATCGTTATTTATTTTTATGTTTCGTAATCAGGGCCACTCTTTTGTGTCAGGCCGTCTGAAAAATGCGATAATTTAAACGCAATATTTATCCCTATTGAGGAGGAAAAATCATGGCTGCACAACTTATAGACGGAAAAAAAATCTCCCAGCAACGCATCGAGGCGGTCGCTCAGGCGGTAAAAGCGCGTCAGGAAAAAGGTTTGCACACGCCTTGCTTGGCGGTGGTATTGGTTGGCGACGACCCTGCCAGCGCGGTTTATGTACGCAATAAAAAACTGGCCTGCCAAAAAAGCGGCATCGAATCGCGATCTTACGAGCTGCCGTCTGAAACCACGCAAGACGATTTGTTGAAACTGGTGGACGAATTGAACGGCGATTCTGCCGTCGACGGTATTTTGGTGCAACTGCCGCTGCCGGCACACATCGACAGCCAAGCGGTTTTGGAACGTATCGAGCCGCATAAAGATGTGGACGGCTTCCACCCTTACAACGTCGGTCGCCTAGTCGTCAAAATGCCGCTGATGCGCCCTTGCACACCCAAAGGCGTGATGACTTTGTTGGAAGCCTACGGTATCGACCCGAAAGGCAAAAAAGCCGTTGTCGTCGGCGCGTCCAATATTGTCGGCCGCCCGCAGGCATTGGAATTGCTGCTGTCCCGCGCGACGGTAACCATCTGCCACAGTGCCACGCAAAACCTTGCCGATGAAGTTGCTGCCGCAGATATTTTGGTGGTCGGCGTAGGCATTCCGAATTTCGTTAAAGGCGAATGGGTCAAACCCGGCGCAGTCGTTATCGATGTGGGCATCAACCGCTTGGACAACGGCAGCCTGTGCGGCGACGTGGAGTTTGATGCCGCCAAAGAACGCGCATCCATGATTACGCCCGTTCCCGGCGGCGTCGGCCCGATGACGATTGCCACTTTATTGGAAAACACGGTACACGCGGCCTCATTGCACGATTAATCGCTGTCATTAAGTTAGGCCGTCTGAACATGGTTTTTCAGACGGCCTGACATGTTTTTTTGCTTTTTACCTTATTGGCTTCACATGTCCTTACTCTCTTCCCACACCGACAACCCGACTTTCCGCAACGCTTCCTATATCTTGATGGGCTTGGCCTTGCTGATTGTCTTGCACTACCATTTTCTGCCGCTGCTGCTGTCGGTTATCCTGACCTATATCTTTATTACGCGCACCAATGGCGTGATCCTCAAACTCCGCCGCCATGTTTTGCCGCGCAACACGCGGCTGCATAAATCGCTCAACGCGCACAATATCAACCTGATTTCCACCACGCTGACGCTGGCCATCGTATTCAGCATCATCACGATGATGTCTTTGGGCATTTACCACCTGATACACGGCGGCCATGTCGGCTTTATGTTGGCCAAGCTGGCAGCGATTTTGGAAGACACCAAAAACAGCCAAGACCTGCCTGCGGCCATTCTCAATATGCTGCCCAACAATATGGCCGAAATCAAAGCCTCGGCGATCAAACTGATTGAAGAATACCGCGCCGCGCTGACCCGTATCAGTAAAAACAGCATCACATCCTTCGTGTACATCCTCATCGGCATCATCATCGGCGCCATGCTCAGTTTCCACCGCCTGAAAATGCGCAAAAACCGCCACAAAATGCCGCTGTTTAAAGCCGAATTGATGCGGCGCATCGTCAATTTTGAAACCAGCTTTGAGCGCGTGTTCCTCGCCCAAGTCAAAATCTCGCTGATCGACACCTTCCTGACCGGCCTGTACCTCTACTTGGTTTTGCCGCTGTTCGGCGTTGACCTGCCGTTTAAAATGACCGTCCTGATCGTCGCCTTTATCGTCGGCCTGATTCCGGTGGCGGGCAACCTGATTTCCAACACCATCATCATTATTTTAAGCCTCGGCGCATCGCTGTACGTCGCCCTCGCCTCGCTGGTTTTCCTTGTTGTCATCCATAAGCTCGAATACTTCCTCAACGCCAAAATCATCGGCTCGGAAATCGAATCCAGCGCATGGGAATTGCTGGTAGCGATGGTCGTCTTTGAACGCATTTTCGGCATCGGCGGCATCATCGTCGCGCCGGTTTATTACGCGTATCTGAAAAACGAATTGAAACTGCGAAAATTGATTTGAATGTTGACACGGTAATATAGAAAGGCCGTCTGAGAAATTTCCAGACGGCCTTTTTATATTATGAGTTTGTCTTAAATTCGCGTCCCATTTTAAAAGTATAAGCAAAAGGACTATTTTCTACTGATTGTACAATCGGAGGGCTTTTTAGCCATTTAGAACTAAAACAAAGCATTGCTCCTGCTGCTAATTGAACACCGATATCAGGAATATATGGAGCTAATAGCGGTATTTCTTTAGCAATGCTTGCAATAGTGGGAGGTGTAGCAAAAAGGCTATATTTATCTGTTGGTAATATATTTTGAAAATGTGCTTTCATCGAATCTAGTCGAGTACGTATTTTATTTTCATTAAATAATCTATTTAAGTCATATAAATCTTTTTGAATCTCCTGTATTTTTTTATGATAAGTTTTTTGTATCTCTTCAGATTGAATGATAGAATTATAAATAGTATCTAAATGTTCACGAAGCCTAATTAACTCATCTCTTCTTCGATATTTAAAGTCAAGAATTTCATAAATTGGTGTACTATCAATAGGAACAGGTAGTGAATTTATTAAATTAAACTCTATAATTTGCTTTTTATTATCTTCATTTATCAAAGGAAAGTATAAATCATCTGTCTCAAAAATATCTTGAGCAAGAGTCCATTGTCCTTTAGATGATTTTATATGTTGTTCTAGAGCCCATAATTGTGATTTTAAAAATAAATCAGGATCAATTCGATGATTATCAAAGGGGGACATGGTTCTAGTAAGAATACCTTGTTCTTCTAACATTATTAAGTCTGGATCAGCCAATCTTACTAAACATATTTTATTTACAGGATAATCAATTTTATCCCAATAAACTAAATATTTAATAATATCTGAAGATCGTAAATTCCTTTTAGACGATAAACCACTAATTTCCTTTAACTCAAAATAAGTCTCCCTCGGCGGAATCAGCAGTTTATTCCTATAAGATATAAGGCCTTCTATATGATTAGAAGGTTCTTTAGTTGAAGTTACTTTATATATTGGTTCGAATATATCAGAAATAACAACCCCACGCTCTACACACATTTTTGTTACCTTTCAAAGCTAGGAAGTAATTTAAGGTAGTAATTATATTGGTAAGTAATGATACATTTACAAGGGTATTTTTAATTTTAATCTGATATAAAAAAGGCCGTCTGAAAACGACAATCGGGTTTTCAGACGGCCTTTGCTTTACCTTTTCTTACACTTTACGGCATAATGGCAGCCACGCATTTCTAGAAGAAAGATAAACAATGTCAACCAAAACCCCTTCCCTATTCGGCGGCGCGATGATTATCGCCGGTACGGTTATCGGCGCAGGCATGCTTGCCAACCCGACCGCCACTTCCGGCGTATGGTTTACCGGCTCGCTGGCCGTGTTGCTGTACACCTGGTTTTCCATGCTCTCCAGCGGCCTGATGATTCTGGAAGTCAACACCCATTATCCGCACGGCGCGAGCTTCGACACCATGGTCAAAGACCTGCTCGGCCCGGTTTGGAACGTCATCAACGGCGTTGCCGTCGCTTTCGTTTTATATCTGCTCACCTACGCCTACATCTTCGTCGGCGGCGACCTGACCGCCAAAGGCATCGGCAGCGCGGTAGGCGGCGAAATCTCGCTCACCGTCGGCCAACTCGTCTTCTTCGGCATTCTCGCCTTTTGCGTTTGGGCATCCGCACGCTTGGTTGACCGCTTCACCAGCATCCTCATCGGCGGCATGGTATTGACCTTTATTTGGGCAACAGGCGGCCTGATTGCCGATGCCAAAATGCCTGTCCTGTTCGACACCCAAGCACCTGCCGGCACCAGCTACTGGATTTATGTCGCCACCGCCCTGCCCGTCTGCCTTGCCTCATTCGGCTTCCACGGCAACGTTTCCAGCCTGCTCAAATACTTTAAAGGCGACGCGCCCAAAGTGGCCAAATCCCTGTGGTCGGGTACGCTGATTGCCTTGGTGATTTACGTCTTCTGGCAAATCGCCATCCAAGGCAACCTGCCGCGCAACGAGTTCGCACCGGTTATCGCCGCCGAAGGCCAAGTTTCCGTCCTGATCGAAACGCTGTCCAAGTTCGCCCAAACCGGCAATATGGACAAAGTGTTGACCCTGTTTTCCTACATGGCGATCGCAACGTCCTTCCTCGGCGTAACACTCGGCCTGTTCGACTACATCGCCGACATCTTCAAATGGAACGACAGCATTTCCGGCCGTACCAAAACTGCCGCGCTGACCTTCCTGCCGCCTTTGATTTCCTGCCTGCTCTTCCCTACCGGCTTCGTTACCGCCATCGGCTACGTCGGCTTGGCCGCCACCATCTGGACAGGCATCATCCCAGCCATGTTGCTCTACCGCTCGCGCCATAAATTCGGTGTCGGCAAAAACTACAAAGTTTACGGCGGATTCTGGCTGATGGTTTGGGTCTTCCTCTTCGGCATCATCAACATTGCCGCCCAAATATTGAGCCAAATGGAACTTGTTCCCGTATTTAAAGGTTAAATTCCCTTAAGGCCGTCTGAAACACCCTCTTTCAGACGGCCTAATTCATTATTTTCCGCTACAATACCCCCTTTCCCCCAACGAACACCGTCCATGTACGACAATATCCGTTTCCATCTCGACGAAGACTATCCCGACCAGCTTCCGCCCGAAAACGCCGCCACCCATATCGGCATGTACTGGCAGTGGGCAGCGCAGGCAGGCCTCGTCAACCCCGTCTGGCAAACCGCCCCCGAAACCGCAGCCGACTTCGCCGCCATGACCTCGGGCAAAATCAGCGGACGGCACTTCCTGCTCAAACACATGGACGGCACATTGACGGCGGACGACTTTACCGAACTCGGCCAACGGTTTACCGAGTTCTACTACACCGACGAAGAAGACGGCTACGGCGCATTTATGGAAGACTACGTCCTCGCCCTCGACACGCCCTCGCTCGGCGGCTTCTACCACGTCAAAAACACCCCGGAAACCTTCGCCAAACTGACACCCGTTTTTCAGATGGCCTTTGAAAAATGGAAAAGCAGTTTGAAAGCAGAAAAATAAGAGTCTACACCATGAAACTCATCATCCTCGACCGCGACGGCGTCATCAACCAAGACCGCGACGATTTCGTCAAATCCGTTGACGAATGGATTCCCATCGAAGGCAGCATGGATGCCATCGCCTTTTTAACGCAGGCAGGCTACACCATCGCCGTGGCCACCAACCAATCCGGTATCGGCCGCAAATACTTTACCGTGCAAGACCTGACCGAAATGCACGCGAAAATGCACCGCCTTGCCGTTCAAGCAGGCGGCACCATCGACGGCATTTGGTTTTGCCCGCACACCGCCGCCGACAACTGCGAATGCCGCAAACCCAAGCCCGGCATGATTATCGACATTATCGAACGCTTCAAGGCCAATGCCGCCGAAACCTGGCTGGTCGGCGACAGCCTGCGCGACCTGCAAGCCATTGATGCCGCAGGCGGCAAGCCCGCACTCGTCCTGACCGGCAAAGGCAAAAAAACGCTGGCCAAACACGAGCAAGAACTGCCCGAACACACCCAAGTCTTCGACAACCTGCTCGCTTTCTCGCAATACATCATGCGTGAAAACACACAAATCGAAGAAGCCGCGCAAGCCATTCTATAAACGACAAGGCCGTCTGAAACTGCCGACAACGGCGTTCAGACGGCCTTCAAACGACAGACTTTTCCCCGATATGCTGATTATCCGCAACCTGATTTACTGGTTCATCCTTTCCTCTAGCATTATTTTGCTGTTCCCCTTTATGCTGCTTGCCCTGCCCTTCCAAGGCGGTGCGCACAAAATGGCGCAAATTTGGGTGCGCATCCTCAACTGGTCGCTCAAGCACATCATCGGTTTGAACTACACCTTAAGCGGCGCGGAAAACATTCCCGACCACCCTGCCATCATTTGCGCCAAACACCAAAGCGGCTGGGAAACCCTCGCCCTGCAAGAGATTTTTCCGCCGCAAGTGTATGTTGCCAAACGCGAACTCTTCAAAATCCCTTTCTTCGGCTGGGGCTTGAAGCTGGTTAAAACCATCGGCATCGACCGCAGCAACAGCCGCGAAGCCAACAAACAACTTTTAGAACAAGGCCTTGCGCGTAAAAACGAAGGCTATTGGATTACCATTTTCCCCGAAGGCACACGCCTGCCGCCCGGTGAAAAAGGCCGCTACAAGCTCGGCGGCGCGCGCATGGCAAAAATGTTCGAGATGGACATCGTCCCCGTCGCGCTCAACAGCGGCGAATTTTGGCCGCGCAACTCCTTCCTCAAATACCCCGGCACAGTCAGCGTCATCATCGGCAAACCCATTGCCCACAACAACGGCAATGAAGCCAAACTCATGGCCCAATGCGAGCAATGGATCGAAAGCCAACAGCCCCTGATTACCGGACAAGGCCCGTTCGCGCCCCAAACCAAATAAATCATTCCATCGGGTGGGCCGCTATACCCGCCCTTTTCACTCAAACACCATGCCCCGCCTCCATACCCACACCCTTTCAGACGGCCTTACTATTCATATCCAGCTCAAACGCAGCGCCAAGAAAAACCTCATCTTGCGTCCCGTTTCCGCCGATACCGTCAGCATCAATATCCCTCCGTTTGTTACCCAGCGCACTTTTACCCAATGGCTGAACGACAACGAAGCCATCCTGCGCCGTACCCTAAACAAAACACCGACCCGACAAACACCCACCGACTCGCTTCCCGAATGGATTTGGTATCAAGGCGTTCAGACGGCCTTGTCCGTCCACGCAGCAAACCACATACAAATCAGGCCGTCTGAAATCCTGCTGCCCGAAAAAGAACCCTCCGCCCAACTGACCCACCTGCGCCGCTTTCTGCACGAACGTGCGCACGAATATCTGCTGCCACGCCTCGAAGGCCATATCCGAATCACCCGCCTGACCCCGAGTGCCATTTCCCTTTCCAACGCCAAAACCTTCTGGGGTGTTTGCCGCCACACCACCGGCATCCGCCTCAACTGGCGGCTCATCGGCGCGCCCGAATATGTCACCGACTACGTCTGCCTGCACGAACTCGCCCACCTACGCCATCCCAACCACAGCCCTGCGTTTTGGGCTCTGACTCACTCGCTCACGCCGCATGTCGACCAAGCTGAACAATGGCTGAAGGCGCACGGCAGCGAATTGTTCCACCTCGGCTAAGTCTTTCCCAGCAGCATTTTTCTGCAAGCAAACACCAGCCCAAAGCAAAGAACCAACGCCCTCCAAACAAATCATGTAGCCGCACGTAAAATCAAGTTTATCCGCTTGCCGCCCCTCATACCTGCCGATAAGATGATGTCGTTCTCAAAACCCTTTTCAGAAAGGAAAACCGATGACCAAAGCAAAATCGTTACTGGCCACCGGCATTTTGGCTCTTTTCTCCGCCACGGCATTCGCCTCCCCGCTGCCTTCCGAAATCTACCGTCCGGATGGCGCGCACACCATCAAAGCCGATCATCAAGGCGACGGCGAATTTGAATACGAAGCCGAACTTTCCGGCCAACGCAATTCCATTCCTTCCTTGGCCAAAAAAGTGATTGCCCACGCGCGCAGCAAAGGTTTCCATGTGGTTGAGTCTGAAATCAAACACGACGATGCCGATCTGAAATTCAAACGCGGCAAACAAGAGCTGGACGTTTCCATCGAAGACAAAGGCCAAGGCCGTATCGAATACAAAGCCGATTTGGATTTGGACTTGGACCAAAACTAAATCCGACTCGCAAATAAAGGCCGTCTGAAATCCCATCGGGTTTCAGATGGCCTTTTGTCGTCTTTATCAGATATAATGGCACTCGGTTTGTAAAATTTCTGACTCAAAACATTGTACAATCTGCCCACTTATACCGATAACATCCCAAACATTGCCATGAAAAAACGTCTGCTCCTCCTCGCCATCCTTCCCCTTTCCCTTCACGCCGCCGATGTGCCGCCTGATGTGAAACCCGAGCTTCAAGTCAACACAGCCGAACCCCAACAACCCGAAACGCACAACATCACTGCCGAGCAGACAAACAGGCCGTCTGAAAAAATCATCAACGTCGATGCCGATACCCTGCTTGCCAACACCGAATTACTGGCACGCGCCATGTATTCCGCCGTCGTCGCCCACAACATCCCCGGCATCAAAGCCGTTTTGCCCATTTACGAACAATGGCCAGAACACGACCGCGCCATGGCACGCTATGCCAAAGGTTTGCTTGCCCAATCCGAAGGACGCGCCGCCGAAGCCATCGGCCATTACCGCCGCTTTATCGCCGAGCAACCCGATGCCTCCGCCGTCCGCTGGCAGCTTGCGACCGCCTTGTTTGAAGACAAACAAAACGAAGCCGCAGCCGACCAGTTCGACAAACTACAAACCGAATCCCTCCCGCCTGCCTTGCAAGAACGCATCGAAACCTACCGCAAAGCCCTGCGCGAACGCGACTCATGGCAATTCAATGCCGGCTTGAACATCACGCGCGAACAAAACATCAACCAAGCCCCCGGCCAACGCCGTCTGGGCAACCACCTGAGCGATGAACAATGCCGCGCCGTGCGCCTAGCCTATCCCGACGACGACTGCTTCCGAGGCTGGACATTCCCCGAGCCCATCGATGCCACCGCCGTCCACTACCAAATCGGCGCAGAAAAAAAATGGTCGCTGCCCCGCGGCTTCTATGCCACGGCAGGCGCAGACCATTACGGCAAAATCTATCCCAAACACACCAACTACAACGACCTCACCACACGCTTTTCGGCAGGCATCGGCTATGCCGACCAGCGCAACGATATCGGCATGACCCCGTTCCATGAACGCCGCTTCTACGGCAACGACCCCTACACCTACACCAACGGCGCACGCCTCCACTACAACCATTGGTGGCAACCCAAGCTGCAAACCCTCAGCGCATTTGAAGCAGGCCGTCTGAAAAACGGCCGCCGCGAGCATTCCAACAACACCAGCCAACTGCTCAGCAACTCCATCGTGTACTACCGCAACGCGCGCCAATACTGGGTAGCCGGTATCGACCTCTACCGCGAACGCAACCGCGACGACAAAAGCGACAGCTTCAACCGCTACGCCCTGCGCACCACATGGGGACAAGAATGGCCCAAAGGCCTCTCCACCGTCCTACGCCTCAGCGCCGCCCAACGCCATTACCAAGCCCCCAGCTTCTTCAGCAACGAACAAAACCGCCGCGACAAAGAAGCCTCCGCCTCCCTAAGCGTATGGCACCGCGCCCTCCATTTCAAAGGTATCACCCCGCGCCTGACCATTGCCCACAACAAAACATGGAGCAACGACAAGTTCTACGAATACGGCAAAACCAAAATGTTTGTCGAATTGAGCAAAACGTTCTGACAAATAGAACTAATCTGGGGATCAAGCAAAAATATCGGTCCTGCATACTGATTTACAAGGCAGATTCAAACTTTTACAGATACCGGATAAATAGGATTTTCAAGGCATAATTCCTCATTAAATTTATATTTATCAAATAGATAAATCCAAGCCAATATTACTTCACAGCGCAACGCACAACACTACATAACGTTACAAAAAATCAGGCCGTCTGAAACCCAACTTGGCGTTTCAGACGGCCTTAGTATTGGTTATCGTATCCGTTTACCTCTTCAACACAACACCGCTGCCAACGCCGAAATCGCGGACGAAGAAACCATCAAAATCATGAACCCGCTCAACTACATCGGCAAACCGGGCGTAAACCTGCCGCAAAACTGGCGCATCCGCGCCGGCACCAATGACCGCGACACCTCACTGGCAGTCTCCGCCGTCTTAGCCGCCAAACTGCAAAACAACGGCCAAACCGTCGACTACGCCCTGCCTTGGGATATCGGCCACAGCGGCGATTATGACTTGGACGAACTGTTTGCCTGGATGAAACAAGTTAGCAATTCTGCAAAATAATTGTTCGCAATATAGATTGAGATGAGATTGGGTATCCTGTTTTAATTAAAGAAAGGCCGTCTGAACTTTTTCAGACGGCCTGTATTTTGATAAAAACTCAAAGCCCTTTATTATATAAATGAAATTTTTAATAGCATTAAATTCTAATTTAAATAAATAAACTGATTTTAAATTCCATAAAATAATTTAAATAAAGAAATTTTAGAATAAAATTGCTAAAACAAAAAATCAAGCCTTGTTTAATTCTGCTAAAACCTGTAACCTGTATCAAAAATAAACAAGAGAGTCCATCATGTCCCAACACTACCCTACCGACGATATTAAGATCAAAGAAGTCAAAGAGTTACTCCCTCCAATCGCACATTTGTATGAGCTGCCTGTTACACCTCAGGTTGCCAATTTGGTTTATAAAACACGTCATGAGATTGCGGATTTGGTTCACGGCCGTGACAACCGTTTGCTGGTCATCATCGGCCCATGCTCGATTCACGATACTAAGGCGGCGGTAGAATATGCGCAAAAATTGCTGCCCTTGCGCAAAAAATATGAGAAAGAGCTGCTGATTGTAATGCGCGTGTATTTTGAAAAACCGCGTACAACCGTTGGCTGGAAAGGTCTGATTAACGATCCGCACTTGGACGGTACGTTTGACATCAACTACGGCCTGCGCCAAGCGCGTCAGTTGTTGCTTACTTTGAACGAAATGGGCATGCCTGCTTCGACTGAATTCTTGGACATGATTACGCCGCAATACTACGCCGACCTGATTTCTTGGGGCGCGATTGGGGCGCGTACGACTGAAAGCCAGGTACACCGCGAATTGGCCAGCGGCCTCTCCTGCCCTGTCGGTTTTAAAAACGGTACGGACGGCAATCTGAAAATCGCCATCGACGCCATCGGTGCCGCCAATCATCCGCACCACTTCCTGTCTGTAACCAAAGCCGGTCATTCCGCGATTGTCCACACCAGCGGCAATCCTGACTGCCATGCGATTTTGCGTGGCGGTAAAGAGCCTAATTACAGCGCGGAGCACGTTAAAGACGCGGTTGCGCAGCTTCAAAAAGCCGGCGTGAGCAGCAAACTGATGGTGGACTGCAGCCATGCCAACAGCCGTAAAGACTTCCGCAAACAAATGGATGTAGCTCGCGATGTTGCGGCGCAGCTGAAAGCCGGTGAAGAAAACATCATGGGCGTGATGGTGGAAAGCCACTTGGTTGAAGGCCGTCAAGACAAGCCTGAAGTTTACGGTCAAAGTATTACGGATGCCTGCATCGGTTGGGATACGACTGAAGAATTGCTGGCCCTGCTTGCCGAAGCGAAAGGTTACCAAGCGTAAATGCGAAACCATTAATAAAGACCGGATATGTTCCGGTCTTTATTATGCCTGTTATTTTGATTTCTTTGCTAAAGTTTATAATAAAAACAGTATGTTAAAAAATCAGGCCGTCTGAAACAATTAAAAGACAGTTTCAGACGGCCTACTCAATCCGTTTATGCCGCACCAACGCTATACGTTTCGTCCTTGCTGTCCGCTTGGCCGACAATGGCAGCAACGGCAGCGGCCAAGCCGTTGCGCGTCATGTATTTTTGCGGAATTTCTTGGGCATTTTGTGTCAAGGTATAGGCATTATCTTCGCCATCGGCAAGGCCGCAGGGGCGCAAGATAGTCCAATTCAAACCGCTTTGTTTGAGATAGATTTCGGCTTCCGTTTTGGCACGGACGGCTTCGCCGAGTGCCTGTTTGAACGGCTCGCTCATCATGTCCCATTGTTCACCGCAGCCCATGCTGGTAATCAGTACAAAGCGGGCTTGCGGATTAGCGGCTTTCGTAGCGGCAATGATGTTGATATTGCCCAGCGCATCGCTGCGGATACCCTCTTCGTTTTTGCCTCCGACAAAACTGATCACGGTATCGGGACGGTATTGTGCCAACGCTTTATCGAGTGCGTCGGCATCAAGCGCATCGGCGACGACGGTTTGAATATTGTGTTCGGCAAAAAAGCTGTCTTCAGACGGCCTTCTCAATACGGCGACGGTATCGGCTGAGTCAGTCAATGTGCGGATATAGGCGCGGCCGGACGGGCCGTTGGCTCCGAAGATGAGTTGCATGTTTGAGATTCCTTTGTATGGTAGATGTTTGTTGTTAGAAAATCCGCTCCTCTATGCAACAAGGAACGGATTTTCAGACCGTCTGAAACCGTTTAAGCGGCATCAAACAGTTTGCGCATGGCTTCGATTTGGTGTTGTTTCAACTCGCCTGCTTCATCACGGCCGACGAAAATTTTAAACATGGCGCCACCGTTGCGGTTGATAAAGTTGAGCGAGCAAGTGGCTTTACCCATGAACGGGCGTTCCAAAAGGTAGATGGAGGCGCAGTTTTCATAGTAGATGTGGCCGTGTACGCCGCCGTCGGTTTCGGGATGGTCAAAGTTGTAGAAACCGCGGCCGACTTTGCCGTTCGGCAGTTTGCCGCTGACTTCGACGATGGCATCGGGGGTATGGGCGATGAAGGTAACGGATTCATCCCATGCGGCGATGGCTTGGAGAATTTCGACAATGCGGCTGCCTTCGGTTTGGCGCACATTCTCTTCAGGCAGGCAGCGGATAACGTCTTCAAAACTGCATTGGTTTTGCGCGGCCAGCATTTCCAGCACTTGGCCGGGATTTTTTTCCAATGATTGGCGCAACATGGTTTGTTGTTCGGCTGAAAGTTTTTGCATGGTTTGATCCTTTTCTTGAGTCGGAAGAGTGAGCATGAGTTTGCGGATAAGGGTGGGCGACCAATAACGGCCGCTGGTATTCAAACGGATAATGCCGTCTGAATCGGGTTCTTTAAAAAGCTGCATTTCCTGCCATTGGGCAATCAGCTTTTGCGCTGCTTTGTTGCCGTCGAACAATAATGGATTCAGACGGCCTGTTTCAATATCGTGCTGGACTTTGCTGAGAAGTGCTTTATTTGGACTATGACCGCTCATAAATGCGATGTTTTTCTCGCCTTTCGGCGTGGCGAGATAACTCTCCAAATCGCCCTGCACCTGATAGCTGAAACCGCCGAAGTTACCCCCTGCGCCGGAGCCGAACGCCAAACAGGGAATGTCGGATTTGATCAGGGTATTGTAGCGGTTACGTTCGCCGCGACCGGGATAGGCGAAGTGGCTGTTGCTGACCTGTTCCCAGCCTTTTTCCAGCAGTGTTTCAACCGTGTAGGCATATTGATCTGCCTGAATATCAAAGCCCGGCGGTGTCGGAAATGCGCCTTTTTCAATCATGCGGTTGATGGGCAGCATGGGATAAAGGTTGAATGCATACGTATCCAAACCTGACAGAGGCAGCTCGGCGGCGCGGGCAATATCGTTTTGCCAAACGTCATCGGTTTGATTGGGCAGGCCAAACATCAAATCGGCCACAATCACGGCATCGAGTTCGCACAATTTTGCCAAATATTCAAACGCCTCGTCGCCGCTGTGTTTGCGGCCGAGACGGCGGCGGATGGCGGTATTGAAGGTTTGCACGCCGATGGAAATACGGTTGGCCCCTGCTTCGAGACAAGCCTGTGCTTTTTCCAAATCAAAATGGCTCATGCGCCCTTCTATGGTGAACTCGCAGTCTTCGGCAAGCGGCAGATATTGGTAGCAGGCACGAATCAGGCGGACGAGGTCTTCCGTAAGCAACGCGGTCGGCGTACCGCCCCCGAAATAAACGGCTCGGATTTTTCCCTTGCCTGTACGGACTTCGGCTTCAGCGGCCATTTCTTCAATAATTTTGTCGGTGTACACGCTGCTTTGGCTGTCCTTCCACGCATTACGGTAGAAGCCGCAAAAAACGCAATGGTTGGCGCAAAATGGAATATGCAGATAAGCAAGCGCGTCCATATCCGTGGCATGGGGAAGCTTTTTCTTCCAAATGTTCTGCCACTGGGGACGCGGCATTGGAACGCCGCCCCAAACGGGCATTAATGCCTGACGTTCGGGAAATGCCTTGGGCGCGGATTGTTTCGGAGTCCAAACAAGCTGCTGTACCATGATAATGATTAATAAAAGTTATTAATAAGATTTATATATTAAATAACCATCATCATTTTCTTGTCAATATTTTTACGTAATTAAAAATCAGTATTATTTTAAAATATTGTATTCTATAAATAATAAAATGTATTTATATTTGATGGAAATCGGCATTTTACTTGTGAAATGTGCAAAATCTGCTTCTTCAAGTCGGGGACATCCTCCCATCTCGTTTTATTTTTGAACGATAAAATAAATTTTCTTTATCGTTTTTCAGACGGCCTTTTGGTGCTCAGCTTCTGAAATAAAACCCTGCCTCATCTTCGCAACGGCGTATCTGCCAACCGTAAACCGATTCAAGCAAGTCGGAGTGCATCACTTCGCCCACCTTGCCTGCTGCAACGACTTTTCCCTTATTTATCAAGATAATATGTTCCGCATAACGCGCGGCGAGGTTCAAATCGTGTAATACCAGTATTGATGAGGCACGGCTTGAATGCCCGACCAAATACTGCATCAGGCGGTGTTGATGGCGGATATCGAGATGGTTGCACGGTTCGTCCAAAAGCAAGACCGGCGCGTTTTGCAACAGGGCGCGGATGATGTTGGCGCGTTGCTGTTCGCCGCCTGAGAGCTTGCCGATGCGCTTATCCGCCAATGCCGTCAAATCAAAATAATCGAGCAACTCGTCCGCCCATTCATGGTTCAGACGGCCTTTTTGTACGAATGACGCCAACGCAATGTATTCGCGTACGGTCATCGGCATATTGTAACGGCCATGCTGCCCGACCCATGCCACCCTGCCCGTGCGGATTTGCGGCGCAACGGCCTCACCGAAAAGCATGATTCCCCCCTGCCCTGTTTGCCCGATTAAGGCCCGCAGCAAAGTAGATTTGCCTGCACCATTCGGGCCGATAATGACGGTCATGCCCGAAGGTATATCCAGTTGATCGATTTCAAGCAGGGTTTTGTCTTGGACGCGGACGGAAAGATTACAGATTTGAAATAAGGTGTGCATAGAAAAGATATGGGGCAATAAAGTTTCAGACGGCCTGTTTAAGCATCAACGGCTTTTCAAAGGCTTGATAAACAAATACATAAAAAACGGTCCGCCCAATAAGGCAATCACGATACCGACCGGCAGATCGACAGGGTATGTCAGCCAGCGCGCCGCGCCGTCCACCACCATCAAAAACACTGCGCCCAACCAAGCCGACAGCGTAATCAGTTTGCGGCGGCTGCCGCCGACGGTTTGCGCCAGCACATTGGGGATCATCATGCCGAGAAAACCGATGATGCCCGAAAGCGATACCGCTGCCCCTGTCATCAATGCCGCGCCGATTACGGTTTGCACACGCAATGCCCCGACCGACACCCCCATACTGGCAGCCGTGTCTTCGCCCGTCATCAAAACGTCCAACCGCCTGCCTGCGGATAACAAAATCAGAAAACCTGGCAACATGACTGCGATTGCCGCAACAGGCGATGAGAAACCGGCTTCGGCAAGGCTGCCCGACAGCCATGTGGTCGCGCTGCGCAATACCAAATCGTCCGATAAAAACAAAATCATACTGACTACCGCGCCCGAAAACGCGCTCAACACAAAACCCAACACCAGCAATCCTAAAGTACCGCCGCCGAGCAGTTTGTGCACTGCCAAAATCAGCAGGCACACACCCAATGCACCAAGAAAAGCCGCCGCCGGTACACCCATCGCGCCGCCACCCAAAGCCAATAACACAATCACGCCCAAGGCCGCCCCGCCCGACGTCCCGATCAAACTCGGATCGGCCAGCGGGTTCTCGAATAAAGCCTGCAATGCCGCACCCGAAGCGGACAAACCGGCCCCGACCAAAAGCGCGGTATAGATGCGCGGTAAACGGATTTGGCGGACGGTTTCATCCATCGCCAGCGGCGACTCCCACGCGCCAAAACCGATGCCGCAGCACAAATAAACGGCGGTGGCAGTAAGCAGCAGGCAAAGGGTAAGGGTATGCGGTTTCATGACATCATGCGGTTTAAACGGATTGAGGAACGGTTTCAGACGGCATTTTTAAGACAACCGTTTTGCTTCCTCCTCAATAAGAAGGAACAAATCAAGGCCGTCTGAAAACAAAAATCGGGCAGGCTTTTCAAAACAGGTGCGTTTATTTCGCTAAACCGTGCAAACGCTGAATCACTTGCGGCGTATCCAGTCCGTAACGGAACATATCGTTGGCCTTCCACAAATAAATCTTGCCGTTTTTCGCGGCAGGCGAGCCAGCGATTTCGGGGCGTGCGGCAAAGGTTTTGACGTTGCCTATCATGGCGGTGTTGTGGTCGGCAATAATGATGATGTCAGGTTTGGCCGCAATCCATGCCTCACGCGTCATCGGTTTGAGGCCGTCAATGGCGGCTGCGGCATTGATACCGCCGGCACGGCGGATGATTTCGTCGGCGGCAGTATTTTTGCCCGATACGATGCGCCCGTCGTAGCTGAAGAGGTAGCGTTTGCCGCTGGAAGGCTGCTGTTTCATATCCGCCTGCCACTTACTGGCCAACTTGTCCGCCTGTGCGCTTTTACCGATAAGCTGACCGATGTTGCGGATACTTTGCGGATAGGCGGCGATGCTGTCATCGGGCGCAACATTGACGGCTTTAATGCCTGCTTTTTGCAGGTGGGCAAAAATATCGGCAGGCTGCGCCATCCATGAACCGATGGCGATGTCGGGTTTAGCGGCCACAATCGGTTCAACCGTCAGACGGCGATGAATGCCGATACTGGGCTTGTTTTTCAACGCCGGATTTTGAACGGTCTGATCGCGGCCGACGATTTCGTCCAATGCGCCGAGCGCGGCAACGATGTCTGCCGTATCGGGGGTCAACACGACGATGCGTTGCGCGTGTGCAGTGCCGGCCAACGAAATAAACGCGGAAAGCAGGAGGAGTTTGAGTTTCATTGTTTTTCCTTGTCGAATGCTTTCAGACGGCCTGCTCGTTTTCTCAGGCCGTCTGAAAACGGTTGAATCACATTAGAACTTCAGTTGTACGGTTGCGGCGAAATTGCGGCCGGTTTCGGTGTACAAGTCCATCACACTGGTACGGCTCATGCCGGCAACGTCTGCGTGCTGCCAGTATTTTTTGTTGCCGACGTTGTAGATGTTTGCGCCGATTTCGAGGTTTTTAAACGGCTTGTACCACGCGCCGATATCCCATACGCCATAACCCGGCGCTTGGAAAACAGTGTCGCTGCTGACGCGGCTGTGTTTTTTCGACCAGCGCAGCTTGGTGCCGACACCCCATTTTTCCTGCGTGTAGTCCAAACCCAAAACACCGTTGAGCGGATAAGCGGAATCCAACGGTTTGCCGTCCTGCTGCTCACCGCGCATCCAAGCGATGCTGCCGGAGACTTGCCAGCCCGGCAGGAATTTGTAGGCGGCAGAAGCTTCGGCACCGTAGGTTTTGACGTGATCAAGGTTTTGATATTGGTACTGGATAATCGGGCGTCTGCCAACGGTGGAGGTACCGATTTCAGTGCGGTTGATGAAGTTACGGTAACGGTTGTAGAACGCGGTGACTTGCGCACGGGCGCGTTCGTTTTTGAATTTCATCCCCAATTCAAAGCTATTGGAGCGTTCGGATTTGAGGTTGGCATTGGGAATGACCGCATAGCCGTAGGTCGTATTGGCAAACGCCATGGTCGCGCTGTCAAACGGCGGCGTGCGGAAGCCTTGGGAATAAGTGGCAAAACCGGTGAACTGCTCACCCATCGGCACACTCAGGCGCAGGCTGGGCGTAAACGCGGAATCGCTGAAGCGCGTCGCCGTTCCGCCGGGATTGGCATTGAGATAGGCTTGGTCGGTCGACGTGTTCAGCTTGTCTTTTTCGTAACGTAAGGCCGGAGTTAGGACGATGCCGTTGCCGAAGGTTAGGCTGTCTTGTGCGTAAACGCTGAACGTTTTGCGCTTGCTGTCAGGGAAAGTTTTATTCGGATAGGTGCTGCCTGCATAAACTTTGCTGACGGCGCCGGTCAGATTGTCCACTGTCAGGCTGTCGCGCGGACGGGCGGTCTCGGTGTGTTTGTATTCGGCGCCGGCAACGACGGTTTGTTTGACCGTGCCGTCAAATTCCCACACGCCGCGCCCGTTCAGCCCGCGTATGGTCTGATTGAAACCGTAGTCGGAATAACGGGTCGAATTACCTAATTGGCGCGCGCCCATACGCGTAATGCTCGCATCGACGGCATCGTCTTCCGTACGCAGTTTTTGCTGATAGGCAGTCAGGTTCGCTTCTTTCAGATGGCCTTCGCCAGTGTAGCGGTAGCCCGCTTCGATACGTTGACGGCGGATACGGTCGCGGGCATTGCTCTCAGATGTTGCGATGGTTACCGGTCCGCGCGATTGCGAACCCAAGCCGTTTGCCAATACGGTATCGTTGGCGTGGTAATACTGTTCGTACAAAGTTTCCAAGCGGTGGTGTTCGTTGCCGATATTGCCTTTCGCCAAGATATTGTAGGCATTGTTTTTCTGTGGATTGGTGGCAGTACGCGCAGTCGAGTAGCTGGTATCGCTGCCCATGTTTTCGGTTTCATGACCTTGACGGCGCGTCAGCATCAGCAGACCTTCGGCGTTTTCATGGAAACCTGCCACAGTCGCCGTCACGCCATGGCTGCGGTCGCGACTGCGGTAGCCGTGTTTCAAACCGAAATGACCGCGTTTGCCCGCATCGACGAAATCACTCGGAGAAAGCGTCACCATGTTCACCACGCCGCCGAGCGCGTCGCTGCCGTACAGCGCGGAATAAGGGCCTTTGACAATATCGACCTGCTTAAGCGTGTCACTTTCGACCATATCGCGTCCCGAAATCGCGCCGTTGGAGCCACCGCCTGCATAAGATTCGGGAATGCGCACGCCATCTACCATCATCAGAATGCGGTTGCCGTCTATGCCTCGGATATTGATACCGGCATGACCGCGGCGGTTGTTGTCTGACGGCACGCTGACGCCGGATTCATACATCACGATATCGTCCAAATTCTGCGCCGAGGCTTGATTCAAGGTTTTACGTCCGATAACCGACACATTCGGCGCGGCTTTATCCAAGGTTTGCGCATTGCGGTCAGCCGTGACCACCACAGGCTCTATTTCTGCCTGAGCCACCGGCATCTGAGCCGCATATAACTGTCCGGAAAAAACCGCCCCTATTACACAGGCAATCGCTTTCTTTTTCATTACATAACCTTACTATTTGAATAATAATGGTTTGCATTTATAAAACAAACAGACGGTTTTTGCAAGTTTAAGATATAAACAAAAGGCCGTCTGAAAACCCGATAATTTAGGTTTTCAGACGGCCTGTCCTACTTCTGCTATTCAATTAAAACGTATGTTTAACCGTTGCAGTCACACTACGCGGCGTGCCGTAAACGTGAATATCCGGCATGGTGCGATAGCGTTTGTTAAAGACGTTTTCAAAGTCCAAACTGATGCGGGTGGATTTGCCGATTTTGTAATGACCGGTCAAGTCCAGCGTTGCGTACGGACGTTGGGTCAATGCAGCGGCGGCGGCTGGATTGATGTCTGCAGGGTATTCATCCAGCGTGTGGCTGCGGCTTTGCCAGTTGACGTTGGCACCCACGTTCAAACGGTCGGTCACATCATACGCGGTAAAGAGTTTGAACAGATGAACCGGATAAGACGGATGCAGTTGAACCCCTTCGCTGTCTTTAATTTTGGAACGTGCATAAGATGCATTCAGCAGCCATTTTTCGCTCAGACGGCCGCCGACAGAGAGTTCCACGCCTTTTGTTGTGGTGTTGTCGGCTGCGCGGTAGTATTCCTCGCCATTTGCGAATTTGCCTGCAACAACGCCCAAATGGTCGCGTTTGTTCATAAAGACGGAGGCGGAAGCATTCAGACGGCCTTCAAACCATGATGCTTTCAAACCGGTCTCGTAGGTTTTGCCGCGTTGTGGTTTGAGCGCCGCGCCGTCTTTGGTCAGGTAACGCACTTGCGGACGGAAAATGGTGGTGTAAGATGCATAGGCGGTCAGATTGTCGCCGATGTCGTAGGTTACGCCCAAATAAGGAATGAAAACATTTTGTTTGTGGCTGCTGTGTGCGAATTTGTTACGGCTGGTGCTGTAACGGTAACGCCAATCCACAAAACGGCTGCCGCCGATAAAGGCGAGTTTATCGGTCAGTTTGAAACGGGTCGAGCCGTAAACCGACAGGTTTTTCATGCGTGAAAAACCATCGCGCAGATACGGCATATCGGGTTTGGCGATATTGCCGTTAAAGAGGCGCAAATCAGGAATCGTCGATTCGCCTTCGTCATAGAAAGACAGGTTTTCTTTGTTGTCCTGATGGCTGATGCCAACATTGAACTCGTGCGAGCGACCCAACGCCGGATAATAGCCGTCTAAGGCCAGCGCAAAATTCTGATCGCGGTATTTGCTGCGGTCGCGGTCGGATGTAAAGAGCGCGGAGTAATCCGAATTAATGACAAAAGTACCGGCAATGCCTGAAACGATGTCGTTTTTACCCGAAACATGGCTGTAATCGCCTGTCAGTTTCCAGCCGTTATCAAACTCATGGCTGAGGGAAGTGAATACTTCGGCACTGGTGTCTTTGCCGTATGCCCAGCGTGCGGAAGAATTGCTGCGTGGCGAAGACTCAAATGGTATGAATCCAGTACGGCGCGAACCTGCTGCCGTCAGGTAGCTGAAACGCGAGCTGCCGGTATTGCGGAAACGGTGTATTTCCGTACCGAGGCGCCATTGGGTTTGCGGCGTGATATCGTAAGACAAAGTACCGTAGAAAGTATGATTGTGGCGCGAAGTGTTCGGCAGGTAATCGCCGCCGTGGTCGCTGACCAAAATAGCGCGGCCGCGCAAGGTATTGTCTGCATTCAAAGGCTGATTGGCATCAAGGACGAAGCGGTAATGGTTCCACGAACCGACACCGGCTTCCACGCTGACGACAGGCTTGGCAGTCGGTTTTTTGCGTTCCAAAGCAACCGTACCGCCCGGCTCGCCCATACCGCCATTGGACAAACCGCTTGCGCCGCGCACGATGACGACTTGTTCGTACAATGTGCTGTCCAGATTGTTGGTGCCGCGGCGGATGGCTTTGCCGTCGTAAAGGAATTTAGGCGCGCCGTCCACGGAAATGCTGTCAACAGCCTGACTGCGCGAAATAAATTGGCTGTGGCCGGATACGTTGTTGCCCATTTTGCTGTGGAATACGCCCGGTGTTTGTTTCAATACGTCCTGCAGGCTGTCCAAGCCTTGGTCTTCGATTTGTTTTGCCGTTACGACAGACAGGGACTGCGGCGTTTCGCGCTGGGTCAGGCGGATGCCTGTCGCGGCGGAGGAAGCGGGAATGGTGTAGTTGGAAGTAGTCTGTTTACCGACACCTTGGACGGTAACTGTCGGTAAATCGACACGTTCTTGCGGCTGGGTATTTTCTACTTCGGTTGCGAAAGAATACGCCGAACACAGCGCCAGACTGACGGCAAAGCTTAATTTGCCATAGGGGAATACAGGTAGTGACATAGCTTCTCCAGTTAGCTGATGTTTTAATTTGGTGGCAGATTCTATCAAAAAGATGTAGTCCGATGAAACTATGTTCTAATCACTATTTTCTAAGTAGTTCGTTTAATTCAAAATATTTATTTTTAATCTAGCCCTAATTAACTAAAAAGGCCGTCTGAAAACCCGCATCATCAGGTTTTCAGACGGCCTCAATCTTTTTATCACAAAAAATCAGTCTGCCAATTTTCTTGCCAATTCTGCCAAACGTTTACCTTGTGCAAAGGCAATATCGTTTTCTTCGGAGGTCAATGCCGGCTTGCTGTCGTAGCCGGAAACATGGCTTGCGCCGTAAGGCGTGCCGCCGCTTTGGGTATTGCTGAGCGCGGACTCGGTATATGGAATGCCGCTGATGACCATGCCGTGATGCAACAGGGGCAGCATCATGGTCAGCAGGGTGCTTTCTTGGCCGCCGTGCAGTGAAGATGTGCTGGTGAAAACGGTGGCGGGTTTGCCGACGAGTTCTGCACCGAGCCAAAGGGGAATGGTGCCGTCGATAAAGTATTTCATCGCGGCGGCCATATTGCCGAAACGCGTCGGGCTGCCGAGCGCAAGGCCGGCGCAATTTTTGAGGTCGTCGGCAGTCGCGTATGGCGCACCTTCGTCGGGAATGGCTTTTTCAACGGCTTCGCAAACGGTGGAAACTTTGGGAACGGTACGCAATACGGCTTCGCAACCGTCCACGCTTTCGATACCGCGTGCGATTTGGCGGGCAAGGTTGCGCGTGCTGCCATTTTGGGAATAAAAGAGAACGAGGATTTTCAGAGGATTTGGGTTCATTTGGGGTTTCCGTTACAATGCTGTCAGGTGTCAGACGGCCTTTTAAATACTCAGGTCATCTGAAAAGAAGAAATTTCAATTTAAAAGTGGGAAAAGGTTATGCCGTTTTCGCAATGGTGGCAAGGTTTTTTAAAGAGTAAAGGCGTGGCGTTCGCTTGGTTTGTCGTGCGCCGTTTTGATGAGGAGCGCGTGCCGCAGGTGGCGGCAAGCATGACATTTACGACGCTTTTGGCTTTGGTGCCCGTGTTGACGGTGATGGTCGTCATCGCTTCTGCCTTCCCTGTTTTCGACCAATGGTCGGGGGAATTTATCTCTTTTATCAACCGCACCATCGTTCCGCAGGGCGCGGACATGGTGTTTGACTACATCAATGCGTTCCGCGATAAGGCCACCAATCTGACGGCGATCGGCAGTGTGATGTTGGTCGTAACCTCGCTGATGTTGATTCGGACGATAGACAATGCGTTCAACCGGATTTGGCGTGTCAATTCGCAACGGCCTTGGATGATGCAGTTTTTGGTGTATTGGGCGTTACTGACGTTTGGGCCTTTGTCTTTGGGCGTGGGCTTGTCGGTCGTAATCGGTCAGGTGCAAGTGGTGGGCGGCTCGGAATGGCTGAGGGGCATAACCACGGTTTCATTTATTACGCTACTGCTGTGGGGTTTATACCGCTTTGTGCCCAACCGTTTCGTGCCTGCCAGCCATGCTTTGGTCGGCGCGGCCGTAACGGCGTTTTGCTTGGAAACGGCACGCTTTTTGTTCGCGTGGTACATGGGCAACTTTGACGGCTACAAATCGATTTACGGCGCATTTGCCGCTGTACCGTTTTTCCTGTTGTGGCTCAACCTGTTGTGGACGCTGGTATTGGGCGGCGCGGTTTTGACCTCGTCCCTGTCCTACTGGCGCGGCGAAGCGTTCCGCCGCAGTTTGGATGCGCGCGGCCGCTTTGACGATGTATTGAAAATCCTGCTGCTGCTCGATTCTGCCCAACAAAACGGCAAGGCATTGCCGGTGCAGGAGTTCAGACGGCATATCAATATGGGCTTTGACGAATTGGGCGAGCTTTTAGAAAAGCTGGCACAACACGGTTATGTCTATTCCGGCCGTCAGGGCTGGGTCTTGAAAATGGGAGCGGAGTCCATCGACTTGGCTGAGCTGTTCAAACTCTTTGTCTACCGTCCGCAAACGCTTAATAAAGACAAGGTTAATCAAACGGTTGACCACATCATGCAGCCCTGCTTGGAAACCTTGAACATGACGCTGGCCGAGTTCAGTGCCCATACGAAAAAACAATCCTCTTAAACCTGACGCCGTCTGAAAGCAAAAATATCAAGTTTCAGACGGCCTTTGCTATAATCAGCACACTACTGAATACTACATTCAACCTACAAGGAAAAATAGATGAAAACACCAGCCCTACTCTCGCTGCTCGGTCTGATTCCATCTGCCGCTTTTGCCGCCCACGGCGTAAGCCTTGGCCAACCACCGAAATATCCGGCCAACTTCACCGCCTTCGAATACGTCAATCCCAACGCTCCCAAAGGCGGCTCGTTTACCACGCCTTTCCTCGGTGCTTTTGACACGCTCAATCCCTTTACCCTCAAAGGCAACCACGAATACGGCATCAGCATGCTGACGCTCGACACCCTGACCGAGCAAAGCATGGACGAACCTTACGCCGTTTACGGCCTGATTGCCGAAGACATCGCCCTGGCGCCGGACGGCCTTTCCGTTACCTTCAAAATCAACCCTAAAGCCAAATTCCACAACGGCGACCCCGTTTTGGCCAAAGACGTTGCCGCTTCATTTAACATCCTGACCAAAGACAAAGCTGCCGCCCCCATGTACCACTTCTACTGGAGCGACGTGGCCAAAGTGGAAACGCCCAGCGATCGCACCGTCGTGTTCCGCTTCAAACAGCGCAACTCAGAATTGCACATGATTCTCGGCAGCCTGCCCGTCTTCTCGCATAAAAGCTATCCCAAAGGCCTGGCCGCCGCACCCAACAGCCTGCCGATCGGCTCCGGCCCCTACCGTTTTGCCAAAGCCGAAAACGGCCGCATCAGCGAGTTTGTCCGCGACAAAAACTACTGGGCGCAAAATCTGCCCGTACGCAAAGGCCGCTACAACTACGACCACATCCGCATCAAATACGTCAAAGACGAAGTTGTCCGCATCGAAGGACTGAAAGGCGGCCAATATGACTTCGTACAAGAAAACGTCGCCCGCAACTGGGCACGCGCCTACTCCGACGAAGTCCTCAAAAAACGCAATCTGTCCAAACACGAATGGATACAAAACAGCACGGCCGGCATGCAAGGCTTCGTCATCAATATGCGCCACAAGCCCTTGGACAATATTTACGTCCGCCGCGCCTTGATTGAAAGCTTCGACTACGAAAGCGTCAACCGCCGCATCTTCTACGGCGCATACCGCCGCACCGACAGCTTCTTCACCAACAGCACCATGGCCGCAACCGGCAAGCCGGACAGCGCGGAAACCGCATTGCTCAAATCATTGGGTACCAAGCTGCCCGACGGCGTATTGGATCAAGACGTCCCTATGCCGCCGGTTACCGACCCCAAACTGGGCGTACGTCCGAACCTGCTCAAAGCACGTGCCCTGCTTGAAAAAGGCGGCTATCAATACAAAAACGGCAAAGCAGTCGACAAACAAGGCAAACCGCTGACTTTTGAATTCCTCGCCCCAAGCAAAAACTACGAACGCATTACCTCCAAATGGCAGAGCGACCTCGCCAAAATCGGCATTACCATGAACGTGCGCACCGCCGATTCCGCCGTGTACCAAAAACGCATGAACGACTTCGATTTTGACGTGACCACAGGCTACTACGGCAACAGCGAAAGCCCTGGCAACGAGCAATACGACTACTTCAGCTGCGCCGCCGCCAAAACCGAAGGCAGCCGCAACCTATCCGGCGTCTGTCATCCTGCGGTTGAAAAACTGCTGACCCATTTCAACAGCTTTACCAACCGCCAAGAGCTGCAAACCACCTCGCGCGCGCTCGACCGACTGATTCGCCACCAATACACCATCGTTCCAAACTGGTTCGCCGACCGCTACCGCGTCGTGTACCGTAACGATGTAGGCATTCCGTCCAAGCTGCCGAAATACTACGACCCCATCACCTTCGCCATGACCGCAGGCTGGAAGAAAAAGTAGTCGCATTTCGACAACACGTCCAAGCATCTGACAAGCCTTTGGCGTGTAGTCCTAAGCATAGAATCATAAAACCTAGTTGCTTGTTTAAAAACAATCAATCGGCTGATTCAAAACAAACATAAAAGAAAAAACAACTTAAAGCCAAATCAAAGGCCGTCTGAAACATCCGTCAGCAAAATCATCTGCAACGGAACATTTCAGACGGCCTTTTCGTCTCTTTTCAATCCATTTTTGCAACCGAAGCAAAATATCGAAAATGAACAAAAAATTGCAAAACAATGCCCTCAAATTTTACAAAACCGTGTACACTACAAGGTAAGAGTTTGAATTATAAGGTTAATCTTAATAAAAACTACAATCATCCAAATTTAACCCAAATCAAGCATTCATATAACAGACAAAAGGAACAATAATATGGAAATCAAGCGTCTCGCTACCATTCTCAAACTGATTGCCAACCCCGAACGCATGGCCATCCTTTTTCTGCTGCTTAACGGCGACCGCAGCATTACCGAACTGGCACAGGCGCTCGACTCCTCCCCGACCGGCATCGCCAACCACCTCGCACGCCTGCGCACCGAAGGCATCATCGATTTCACGCGCTACCACCGCATCATCGAATACCGCCTCATCTCCGAAGAAGCCACCACCATCCTCAATACCCTGCGCACGCTCAAAGACCAGGCTGAATAAACAAATTATTCCACATCACAACATCAAGGCCGTCTGAAACATCAGCTTTCAGACGGCCTGCCACTATCAGCCCATATCGAAAAATAAACCAATCCGCTATACAATACCGCCCATGCCCACAGGCGCAATCCGCCGCCTTCCCACCCAACAGCACACACGGAAACATCATGAAAATCGCCACTTGGAACGTCAATTCCCTCAACGTCCGCCTGCCCCAAGTACAAAACTGGCTGGCCGACCACCAAGCCGACATACTCGCCTTACAAGAACTCAAGCTCGACCAAGACAAATTCCCAGCCGCCGCCCTGCAAATGATGGGCTGGCATTGCGTCTGGAGCGGCCAAAAAACCTACAACGGCGTCGCCATCATCAGCCGCCACGCACCGCAAGACGTACATTGCGGCCTCCCCACCCTACCCGACGACCCGCAACGCCGCGTCATCGCCGCCACCATCAACGGCGTACGCGTCATCAACGTCTATTGCGTCAACGGCGAAGCCCTGGACAGCCCAAAATTCCAATACAAAGAACAATGGTTTGCCGCATTGACCGAGTTCGTCCGCGCAGAAATGGCCGCACACCCCAAACTCGTCCTGCTCGGCGACTTCAACATCGCCCCGGCCGATGCCGACTGCTACGACCCCGAAAAATGGCACGAAAAAATCCATTGCTCCTCCATCGAAAGACAATGGTTTAAAAACCTACTCGACCTCGGCCTGACCGACAGCCTGCGCAAAATCCACCCCGAAGGCGCGTTCTACACATGGTTCGACTACCGCGGCGCCATGTTCCAACGCAAACTCGGCCTGCGCATCGACCACATTCTCAGCAGCCCCGAACTCGCCGCCACCCTTACCGACGTCACTGTCGACCTAGAAACCCGTGCCCAAGAACGCCCCAGCGACCACACACCGGTAATTGCAGAGTTTGACTGCTAACACTTTGAATTAAGAAAAAATCAGGCCGTCTGAAAACTGGATTTCAGACGGCCTTTATTCTAAAAGTTTTCAGACGACATTTGAGGTCTTCTGAAAGTTTGAAATAATGGTTTGAACGGAAAAGAACGCGTGCGTGCGTACCGCACATACACTACACGTCGGTTTTAAATTTTGTGCCACCTGCAAGTAGAGTATGGCGCAACCACGCAACGTGGTTGGTGGAGATACAGGCTACGGCTTGCTAGTAGTCATATGAAAAGGCGTTCGTTCTGTGAACTCCTGAATAAATTTATAAACTAAATCTTCAAAGATTTCTTGTGCAACATTTTTTATTTTTGCATCATCTGGTAACTCTGCATGCACCAAGCTAAATTCAAATTTAACCCAAATAGACGCTGTTAAAATGAACTCTTTGCTTGTGCTAGACACATCTGCAATTGCAGTAACTTTAAACTCTGTATCAGATTTCTTTTCTATTTGTGGTTGTGCAAGAATTTGCATTTCTCCACCGCCAATATCATCTCTTGATATTGAGTCTAAGGATGTTTTATAAAATAAATCTTTAAAAAATATTGATTTATTTGATAATTTAATATCATTCATTTTACATTACTCACCAAAGAATTGTTTCCACAGATAATATCTTGAATTTGATGCTGATTATTTGGTAATGAATTTCCAATATACTGACTTTCTAAAATTCCCTGAAACTCAGAGTTGCAACTAAAATTATTATTAACTGTAACATTAACTAATTTTGATATCGTTTGCGTGTTATCATTATGTTTTATAATGGAGAAATTTCTAAAGTCTTCAGCTATCTTTACCTCAGGATTAATATTTAACTTCACGGTATTAAATTTACTATCTTCTAAATAGCAAACTTTTTGACCTTCATAAGCAGGCATAAGCTTAACATATTTATTAAAAACAGAAAAAATATCTGCCAATTCTTTTAATCTAATATTAGCAAAGCCCTCCAATAAACCTGTCACATATGCCTCATTTTTCCCTAACAGTTTTTGCAATTCCTCAGGTTGGATTTGGGCATATTCCATCTCTAGAGCCAGTCTTTCTGACAATTCAATAAGAATATCTTCTTGATATACTGCTTGATCAAATTCACTTCTACTACTTAAAGCTAGTACGTTAGTCTTCATAACTGAATCCATTTTTTTCGAATTTATCTTTTTCTTGCAAAGAAATTTCTGTATCTTTTGGATGTAATTTTTCTGTTTGTTTTCTCAAAAAATGTGTAATACACATTAGTTCCTCACCATATGGGTTGCAATCCCAAAAATAAGCACGTAAATGAGCTAAATCATTAATAGAACCATTTTCTTCATTGAATTTATCCCAATCGGTACAGTGAGCATATTTAATTGCTTTAAATGGATATTTTTCATTATTTATTGCTTCTGGCATTTTTAAAGCTTCCCCATTTATGTATCTACGAATCCTAGCAACAAGCCCAACAGCGGGCGTTCCAAATAACTCGTGAACTTTATTAAGTTTATTTATACCATTTGTATCTCTTTGCGCTTGCTCCAAAATAACAGATATTTTTACTGTCCCTTTATAAAACAAATGTGGTGGATAATCATTATAACCATGCATTTTGTTTATCATCCATAAATAAGGTATTTATTGTGAGAAATAACATTTTTGAAAGTATAGCACAGTTAAAACAACAAATTCTCTTTAATCCCCCGAATCCTATCCCGCAACACAGCCGCTTCTTCAAACTGCAAATCCCTAGCTGCCTGCTGCATGGCTTTTTCCAGTTTGGCGATTTCTTTAATCGCGTCTTCTTCATTGTGAATCTCGCCGACTTTGACTTTGTTTTTGCCTTTCAGACGGCCTTTGCCGCTGTCTTCTTCGTGGTACACGCCATCGATGATGTCTTTGACCTGTTTTTTAATCTGCTGCGGCACGATGTCGTGTTCTTCGTTGAATTTAATCTGTTTTTCGCGGCGGCGTTCGGTTTCATCGATGGCGGCTTTCATGGAATCGGTAATTTTGTCGGCGTACAGGATGGCGACACCGTTCACGTTGCGCGCGGCTCGGCCTATGGTTTGAATCAGGCTGCGGTGGGAGCGCAGGAAGCCTTCTTTGTCAGCGTCGAGGATAGCGACGAGGGAGACTTCGGGGATGTCCAAGCCTTCGCGCAAGAGGTTGATGCCGACGAGTACGTCAAACAATCCGAGCCGCAAATCTCTAATAATTTCAACACGCTCTACGGTATCAATGTCGCTGTGCAGGTAGCGCACTTTGATGCCGAGTTCGCTGTAATAGTCGGTGAGTTGTTCCGCCATGCGTTTGGTGAGGGTGGTAACGAGCACGCGTTCGCCTTTTTGGATGCGGTCGTTGATTTCGCTCATTAAGTCATCAACTTGGGTGGCGACGGGGCGGATGATGATTTGGGGATCGACCAGCCCGGTGGGGCGGACGACTTGTTCGACTACTTGTCCGGCGTGTTCTTCTTCGTATTTGGCGGGGGTGGCGGAAACGAAAATGGTTTGCGGCATGACTTTTTCAAATTCGTGGAACTTGAGCGGTCGGTTGTCTCGGGCGGAAGGCAGGCGGAAGCCGTAGTCCACGAGGTTTTGCTTGCGCGATGCGTCGCCTTTGTACATGCCGCCGATTTGGGTGACGGTAACGTGGCTTTCGTCGATGAACATGATAGCGTTGTCGGGCAGGTAGTCCATCAGCGTGGGCGGCGGTTCGCCTTCTTTTTTTCCGGAGAAGTGGCGGGAGTAGTTTTCGATGCCTTTGCAGAAGCCCATTTCGTAGAGCATTTCGAGGTCGAAGCGGGTGCGCTGTTCAATGCGTTGTTGTTCGACAGGGCGTTGTTCGCGGGCAAAAAATTCAATGCGTTCGCGCAATTCTTCTTTGATGGACTCGCAGGCGCGCAAGACGGTGTCGCGCGGGGTAACGTAGTGGCTGGATGGGAAGACGGTGTAGCGGCCGACGCGTTGGTGCAGGCTGCCTGAAAGCGGGTCGAACATATCGAGTCGGTCGATTTCGTCATCGAACAGGCTGATGCGCAAGGCGTTTTCGGAGCTTTCAGCAGGGTACACGTCAATCACGTCGCCGCGTACACGGAAGCTGCCGCGTTTGAAGTCCAAATCACCGCGTTCGTACTGCATGGAAACGAGTGTGGCAATGATGTCGCGCTGCTCGATGGTATCGCCTTCTTTGACGGACAACACCATTTGTTGATATTCGGTCGGGTCACCGATACCGTAAATGGCGGACACGGTGGCGACGATAATCACGTCGTCGCGCGTCATCAGGTTTTTGGTGGCGGAAAGGCGCATCTGCTCGATGTGTTCGTTGATCGCGCTGTCTTTTTCGATGAACAAATCGCGGCTGGGCACATAGGCTTCAGGCTGATAATAGTCGTAGTAGGAGACGAAATATTCCACCGCGTTTTCGGGGAAAAACTCGCGCATTTCTGCATAAAGCTGGGCGGCAAGGGTTTTGTTGTGCGCCATGATGATAGCAGGGCGGCCGCTTTGAGCAATGACGTTCGCCATGGTGTAGGTTTTACCCGAACCGGTTACACCAAGCAAGGTTTGATAGGCCAGGCCGTCTGAAAGCCCTTCGAGCAAGCCGGCAATGGCAGCGGGCTGGTCACCGGCAGGAGGAAATGGCTGATGGAGTTTAAACGGAGAATTGGGATATTGGATGACTTCCATAAGACAGCCTGTTTTATGTTCAGGTAAAGAGAGGATTATAACAAAGGGTCGTCTGAAAATTGATAGTGTGCTAATCTGACAAGACTAAATATTTCATCTCCTTCCTTAGCTAACTGAGGTTAGTTATGTTAGCAGGAACAATTAAATTAGGGGCTGTACTAGATTAGCAGATATGTTACCCTCGAAATATGAAGATAACGCACTGCAAATTAAAGAAAAAAGCACAGAAAGAACTGCTCCGTTTTTTTGTACTGGAAGTTACCGCCCGTTCTGCAGTCGATATTTTGGGTATCCATCCCAATTCAGCAGCACTGTTCTACCGTAAAATCCGCACGGTTATAAACTATCATTTGGCCTTGGCTGCCGATGAGGTTTTCGAGGGCCCTGTCGAGCTGGACGAAAGCTATTTCGGCGGACAGCGTAAAGGCAGGCGTGGTCGCGGTGTGGCAGGAAAAGTGGTTGTCGTCGGCATTCTGAAACGCAACGGACGGGTCTATATCGTTGTGGTGGATAATGCCAAGTCTGAAACGTTACTCCCTGTCATTAAAAAGAAAATCATGCCGGACAGTATTGTTTATACCGATAGTCCGAGCAGCTACGACAAGTTGGACGTGAGCGGTTTCATCCATTACCGCATCAACCATTCCAAGGAATTTGCCGACCGTCAGAACCACATTAATGGCATTGAGAATTTTTAGAATCAGGCAAAACGTGTCTTGCGAAAATACAATGGAATCGATCGCAAATCTTTCCCGCTGTTCTTGAAAGAATGCGAATTTCGATTTAACTTCGGCACACCGTCCCGGCAGCTAAAAATCCTGCGGGATTGGTGTGGAATTTAGAGCTAATCTAGTACAGCCCCTTAAATTATCCTCTCCCGAAAGGATGTATCCCCCACGTCCTTTTCTTTATCCGCTTCCTCCCTTTCGATCAGATTTCTACCCCGTAAAAGGCTTACACTCCGCATCATTGCCCCTAAATATCTCCTCACCGTCCGTACAGCTTCCCTTCACCTTCATCTTCCCGCACACTACCGCCGTCAACGACTCGTTCAAGCGTAATACTCTCGGCTCCGCCTCCCTGTCCAGAGCCACCGCCTTCAGGGTAAACTTCCCTTCCAGGATCCCCTTAGCCTGACCGTTCATCCGAATGCAGAAACCGCCCGCCTCCTTCACCGGCAGCTCCGGCCACTTCGTCGACGTCAGCTTAAAGCTGCCCTTTTTCGCATAGAACTGCTCCATAAAGCGCGCATTTTCCAGCAGGGCGGCATGAGCCGCACGCAAGTTGGCCGAACGGACTGACTCCCGATAGGCAGTCAATGCCGCCGTCGCCAATATCGAAACCAGCAGCATCACCACCAACAGCTGTATCAAGGAGTAGCCCCTCTGTACAGCTGCCCCATTCCGTTTTCCGTCAAATGCTTTTAAGTACATATCTTTCTTCCCTTTATCTTTATCTTTATCTTTGTATCCCTATCCGACAGGAGGCACCTTATCCGTTTGTCCCTTTACTCAATGGCCCCCATTGGTCCAAGTCTTCATTGCCACTGCCCATACAAAGCCGCCCGTCAGCCCGAACCGGCAAACGGTTCAGCCTCGGGGCGGCATACGGCAGTTAACCGTCAGGCTTATTTTTTCACGGCAGGCTGTGCGGCCTTAGGCGCGGCAGAAGAAACCGTCGCCTCCGCCTTTAACTTGTTCAGCACCGCATCACCGATGCCCTTCACGTTTTTCAGCTCCTCCACCGATTTGAACGCACCGTTCTTCTGACGGTATTCCACAATCGATTTCGCCTTAGCCGGACCGATACCCGGCAAAGCCTCCAGTTCGGCAGAAGACGCGGTATTGATATTCACGGCGGCCAAAGAGAATGCTGCACAGACGGCGGCAAATGCACCAAATAAAAATTTCTTCATCAGATTTTTTCCCATAACATATTTGATTGAATCAGTCAGGAAGCCTACCGAATGGTTTTATTCCACTCTGTAAACACTGTCACATACGCGCAGATAGGGCAACAGCTCATACCCACACAAATGCTTACGACATATTAACGCAAATATCGTTTGATTTCAAATATTCTAAACAGTTAACCATAACTTTCAGTACTTTTGTTCAAGAATAACAACAGAGTTGTCATCCTTTAATTTAAACAACAAGCATGCACGAACACTCAATAGGTATCGGAATGGGTATCGGTTCATCAATATCCTTGCACCCATTACCCTACCTCCTATCGTCAAACCGACAGAAACGACAGGTATATAAAAAGCCCCCGACATCAGTCGGGGGCTTTGGAATGGGTGTTTGGCGGTGACCTACTTTCACATGGAAGAACCACACTATCATCGGCGCTGAGTCGTTTCACGGTCCTGTTCGGGATGGGAAGGCGTGGGACCAACTCGCTATGGCCGCCAAACTTAAACTGTTACAAATCGGTAAAGCCTTAATCAATTATTTGGTGATGACTGAATCAGTCAGTAAGCTTTTATCTTTGAAGTTCTTCAAATGATAGAGTCAAGCCTCACGAGCAATTAGTATGGGTTAGCTTCACGCGTTACCGCGCTTCCACACCCCACCTATCAACGTCCTGGTCTCGAACGACTCTTTAGTGTGGTTAAACCACAAGGGAAGTCTCATCTTCAGGCGAGTTTCGCGCTTAGATGCTTTCAGCGCTTATCTCTTCCGAACTTAGCTACCCGGCTATGCAACTGGCGTTACAACCGGTACACCAGAGGTTCGTCCACTCCGGTCCTCTCGTACTAGGAGCAGCCCCCGTCAAACTTCCAACGCCCACTGCAGATAGGGACCAAACTGTCTCACGACGTTTTAAACCCAGCTCACGTACCACTTTAAATGGCGAACAGCCATACCCTTGGGACCGACTACAGCCCCAGGATGTGATGAGCCGACATCGAGGTGCCAAACTCCGCCGTCGATATGAACTCTTGGGCGGAATCAGCCTGTTATCCCCGGAGTACCTTTTATCCGTTGAGCGATGGCCCTTCCATACAGAACCACCGGATCACTATGTCCTGCTTTCGCACCTGCTCGACTTGTCGGTCTCGCAGTTAAGCTACCTTTTGCCATTGCACTATCAGTCCGATTTCCGACCGGACCTAGGTAACCTTCGAACTCCTCCGTTACTCTTTGGGAGGAGACCGCCCCAGTCAAACTGCCTACCATGCACGGTCCCCGACCCGGATTACGGGTCTGGGTTAGAACCTCAAAGACACCAGGGTGGTATTTCAAGGACGGCTCCACAGAGACTGGCGTCTCTGCTTCAAAGCCTCCCACCTATCCTACACAAGTGACTTCAAAGTCCAATGCAAAGCTACAGTAAAGGTTCACGGGGTCTTTCCGTCTAGCAGCGGGTAGATTGCATCTTCACAACCACTTCAACTTCGCTGAGTCTCAGGAGGAGACAGTGTGGCCATCGTTACGCCATTCGTGCGGGTCGGAACTTACCCGACAAGGAATTTCGCTACCTTAGGACCGTTATAGTTACGGCCGCCGTTTACTGGGGCTTCGATCCGATGCTTGCACATCTTCAATTAACCTTCCAGCACCGGGCAGGCGTCACACCCTATACGTCCACTTTCGTGTTAGCAGAGTGCTGTGTTTTTAATAAACAGTCGCAGCCACCTATTCTCTGCGACCCTCCAGGGCTTACGGAGCAAGTCCTTAACCTTAGAGGGCATACCTTCTCCCGAAGTTACGGTATCAATTTGCCGAGTTCCTTCTCCTGAGTTCTCTCAAGCGCCTTAGAATTCTCATCCTGCCCACCTGTGTCGGTTTGCGGTACGGTTCAATTCAAACTGAAGCTTAGTGGCTTTTCCTGGAAGCGTGGTATTGGTTACTTCATGTCCGTAGACACTCGTCATCACTTCTCGGTGTTAAGAAGACCCGGATTTGCCTAAGTCTTCCACCTACCGGCTTAAACAAGCTATTCCAACAGCTTGCTAACCTAACCTTCTCCGTCCCCACATCGCATTTGAATCAAGTACAGGAATATTAACCTGTTTCCCATCGACTACGCATTTCTGCCTCGCCTTAGGGGCCGACTCACCCTACGCCGATGAACGTTGCGTAGGAAACCTTGGGCTTTCGGCGAGCGGGCTTTTCACCCGCTTTATCGCTACTCATGTCAACATTCGCACTTCTGATACCTCCAGTACACTTTACAATGCACCTTCATCGGCCTACAGAACGCTCCCCTACCATGCCAGTAAACTGGCATCCGCAGCTTCGGTTATAGATTTGAGCCCCGTTACATCTTCCGCGCAGGACGACTCGACCAGTGAGCTATTACGCTTTCTTTAAATGATGGCTGCTTCTAAGCCAACATCCTGGCTGTCTGGGCCTTCCCACTTCGTTTACCACTTAATCTATCATTTGGGACCTTAGCTGGCGGTCTGGGTTGTTTCCCTCTTGACAACGGACGTTAGCACCCGCTGTCTGTCTCCCGAGGAACCACTTGATGGTATTCTTAGTTTGCCATGGGTTGGTAAGTTGCAATAACCCCCTAGCCATAACAGTGCTTTACCCCCATCAGTGTCTTGCTCGAGGCACTACCTAAATAGTTTTCGGGGAGAACCAGCTATCTCCGAGTTTGTTTAGCCTTTCACCCCTATCCACAGCTCATCCCCGCATTTTGCAACATGCGTGGGTTCGGTCCTCCAGTACCTGTTACGGCACCTTCAACCTGGCCATGGATAGATCACTCGGTTTCGGGTCTACACCCAGCAACTGTTCGCCCTATTAAGACTCGGTTTCCCTACGCCTCCCCTATTCGGTTAAGCTCGCTACTGAATGTAAGTCGTTGACCCATTATACAAAAGGTACGCAGTCACACCACAAGGGTGCTCCCACTGTTTGTATGCATCAGGTTTCAGGTTCTATTTCACTCCCCTCCCGGGGTTCTTTTCGCCTTTCCCTCACGGTACTGGTTCACTATCGGTCGATGATGAGTATTTAGCCTTGGAGGATGGTCCCCCCATATTCAGACAGGATTTCACGTGTCCCGCCCTACTTTTCGTACGCTTAGTACCACTATTGAGATTTCGAATACGGGACTATCACCCACTATGGTCAAGCTTCCCAGCTTGTTCTTCTATCTCGACAGTTATTACGTACAGGCTCCTCCGCGTTCGCTCGCCACTACTTGCGGAATCTCGGTTGATTTCTTTTCCTCCGGGTACTTAGATGGTTCAGTTCTCCGGGTTCGCTTCGCTTATCCTATGTATTCAGATAAGGATACCTCCTAAGAGGTGGGTTTCCCCATTCGGACATCGCGGGATCATAGCTTTATTGCCAGCTCCCCCACGCTTTTCGCAGGCTTACACGTCCTTCGTCGCCTATCATCGCCAAGGCATCCACCTGATGCACTTATTCACTTGACTCTATCATTTCAAGAACCTCTTTGACTTCGTTTGCCTACCCGTTGACTAGGGAAATAAACTTGAAATTCCTACTTTGATAAAGCTTTCTGCTTTGTTGTGTCTTAATCCTGCCTTTTGTGTTTCAGGATTAAGTCGATACAATCATCACCCAAATACTGTGTTTGTTTCCTTTTCTCTTGCGAGAGATTTTTCATCCTTTGCAAAGAACAAAAAATCAAAACAAACTCATTGTCTTTGTTTGTTGATTTCGGCTTTCCAATTTGTTAAAGATCGATGCGTCGATATTTCACTTCGCAAATCAAAATAAGCTGCTAAGTATAGCAGGCTTCCTTTGATTTGTAAAGTTCTTGGTGGAGGCAAACGGGATCGAACCGATGACCCCCTGCTTGCAAAGCAGGTGCTCTACCAACTGAGCTATGCCCCCGTTCTTGGTGGGTCTGGGAGGACTTGAACCTCCGACCCCACGCTTATCAAGCGTGTGCTCTAACCAGCTGAGCTACAAACCCGGATTCTCTTCTTAAGCGAATCTTGTCTTCACTCAAGCTTTTCTCTTCCGCATCTTTTACAGTTTACCGATAAGTGTGAATGCATCAGACCTCTTCTTTCTCTAGAAAGGAGGTGATCCAGCCGCAGGTTCCCCTACGGCTACCTTGTTACGACTTCACCCCAGTCATGAAGCATACCGTGGTAAGCGGGCTCCTTGCGGTTACCCTACCTACTTCTGGTATCCCCCACTCCCATGGTGTGACGGGCGGTGTGTACAAGACCCGGGAACGTATTCACCGCAGTATGCTGACCTGCGATTACTAGCGATTCCGACTTCATGCACTCGAGTTGCAGAGTGCAATCCGGACTACGATCGGTTTTGTGAGATTGGCTCCACCTCGCGGCTTGGCTACCCTCTGTACCGACCATTGTATGACGTGTGAAGCCCTGGTCATAAGGGCCATGAGGACTTGACGTCATCCCCACCTTCCTCCGGCTTGTCACCGGCAGTCTCATTAGAGTGCCCAACTTAATGATGGCAACTAATGACAAGGGTTGCGCTCGTTGCGGGACTTAACCCAACATCTCACGACACGAGCTGACGACAGCCATGCAGCACCTGTGTTACGGCTCCCGAAGGCACTCCTCCGTCTCTGGAGGATTCCGTACATGTCAAGACCAGGTAAGGTTCTTCGCGTTGCATCGAATTAATCCACATCATCCACCGCTTGTGCGGGTCCCCGTCAATTCCTTTGAGTTTTAATCTTGCGACCGTACTCCCCAGGCGGTCAATTTCACGCGTTAGCTACGCTACTAAGCAATCAAGTTGCCCAACAGCTAATTGACATCGTTTAGGGCGTGGACTACCAGGGTATCTAATCCTGTTTGCTACCCACGCTTTCGAGCATGAACGTCAGTGTTATCCCAGGAGGCTGCCTTCGCCATCGGTATTCCTCCACATCTCTACGCATTTCACTGCTACACGTGGAATTCTACCTCCCTCTGACACACTCTAGTCACCCAGTTCAGAACGCAGTTCCCAGGTTGAGCCCGGGGATTTCACATCCTGCTTAAGTAACCGTCTGCGCTCGCTTTACGCCCAGTAATTCCGATTAACGCTCGCACCCTACGTATTACCGCGGCTGCTGGCACGTAGTTAGCCGGTGCTTATTCTTCAGGTACCGTCATCAGCTGTCGATATTAGCAACAGCCTTTTCTTCCCTGACAAAAGTCCTTTACAACCCGAAGGCCTTCTTCAGACACGCGGCATGGCTGGATCAGGCTTGCGCCCATTGTCCAAAATTCCCCACTGCTGCCTCCCGTAGGAGTCTGGGCCGTGTCTCAGTCCCAGTGTGGCGGATCATCCTCTCAGACCCGCTACTGATCGTCGCCTTGGTAGGCCTTTACCCCACCAACTAGCTAATCAGATATCGGCCGCTCGAATAACGCAAGGCCCGAAGGTCCCCTGCTTTCCTCCTCAGAGAATATGCGGTATTAGCTAATCTTTCGATTAGTTATCCCCCATTACTCGGTACGTTCCGATATATTACTCACCCGTTCGCCACTCGCCACCCAAGAAGCAAGCTTCTCTGTGCTGCCGTCCGACTTGCATGTGTAAAGCATGCCGCCAGCGTTCAATCTGAGCCAGGATCAAACTCTTATGTTCAATCTCTAACTTATAACTTCTGGTCTGCTTCAAAGAAACCGACAGGACAATGTCTAAAACATCATCTTGTCTGTCTTTCAAACAGTGTGAGGCCTAATGCACTCACACTTATCGGTAATCTGTTTTTTAAAGAGCGAATCGAATTATACAGTACATTTAGCAAATGTCAACTAAAATTATCGAAAATTCTAACTAACTGTGTTATACTGTCTGCTTCGTTTTCTTCACCGCGTCAGCAGCGAAGAACAGAACTATACGCCTCCAAACAAAACCAGTCAACACCTTTCGCAAAATTATTTCTAGAAATTTAATCACCGCCCTGTTTTAACAGGGTTTTTATTTTATAAAAAAACTCCAGCAACCTTTCTACACTATCCATACATACAAAAAAATACAAAACAAAGGCCGTCTGATATGCTCTTTCAGACGGCCTTTTTTATGATTTCTATTTATCCAATACGTTGAAGGACAATTTCTAGGACAAATTTACTGCCCACATAGGCAAAAATCAGACTGACAAATCCGACAATAGTCCAAACGGCGGCTTTTTTGCCGCGCCATGCGGTCATGCTGTGTTTCAACAATAATGCGCCATAAATCAGCCACGACATAATACTGAAGATGGTTTTATGCGTGAAGGTCATCGGCTTGCCGAAAATGGTTTCTGCAAAAAACGTACCGCTGATTACAGAATAGGTCAATAAAACGAAACCTGCCCACATACCTTGGAACATAAGTTTTTCCAAACTCAATAATGGCGGCAAGAAGCTGACCAATGCGGAAAAACGGCGTTTGTGCAGATTGCGGTCGAGCAAAAGGATCAGGATGGCAAATAAGGTAACGATGCCAAATAGTCCGTATGCGAGCAATGATGATGCGATGTGCGACAGCGGCAATAAGTCTACGATTTGACGACCTGAAAAATCCCCTGGGAAGAGGAAACCCAATAATAAGGTCAATGCGGCGCAGGGATACAATAAGAGTTGCACTCCGCGCAGACAATAAAAGAAGCTGCCCAAGCAGTACATCATCAGCATCAGCCAGACTATCAGACTGAGCGAATAGCCAAAACCGGTAATCAATACCCTATCCTGCAATACTGGGAACATCAATGCTGCGCCATGTACCAATAATGCGCCGCTCAAAATCAGCAGCTCGGTTTTCAGCGGGTAAGACTTATTATTGTGCTTTTTATGTTGCAACCAGGAAAATGCGCCCAATCCGGCATACACCAGCATAAGGCAGATTAAGACAATCGGCATAAATATCTTTCTCAATAGACATGTGAACACTTGACAGACACCCGGCAGGGTTTCAGACGGCCTTGGTGTCGTGTTTGTGTTCTTGAAGCATAACTTCGGACTATCGTGTAAAATAATCCGAATTTTATTTTAACAAAGAATGCCCTGTATTGGGCAGCTATTCTCATTATCAAGGATAAGTATGTTAGACAACCTGACCAACCGCTTCAGCAAGGTACTTAAAAATATTCGCGGCCAATCAACGCTGACCGAAGACAATATTAAAGAAGCCTTGCGCGAGGTTCGTCTTGCCCTGCTGGAAGCCGACGTTGCATTGCCCGTCGTTAAAGAATTCGTCAACACAGTCAAAGAACAGGCCCTTGGCCAAGAAGTCGTCGGCAGCCTGACGCCTGACCAAGCCTTTATTGGTGTGGTTAACCAAGCCTTAGTCGAATTGATGGGCAAGGAAAACAAAACGCTGGATTTGTCGGTTTCACCGCCTGCCATTGTTTTAATGGCCGGTTTGCAGGGTGCCGGTAAGACAACAACCGTCGGCAAACTCGCCCGCCTGCTGAAAAACGATCAGAAGAAAAAAGTCTTAGTGGTATCTGCCGACGTTTACCGCCCTGCCGCGATTGAACAGCTGCGTCTGTTGGCCGAACAGGTCGGCGTGGACTTTTTCCCATCCGATACCAACCAAAAACCGGTTGAGATTGCAACTGCCGCCGTCGATTACGCCAAAAAACATTTTTACGATGTCTTGATGGTCGATACCGCCGGCCGTTTGGCAATCGATGAAGAGATGATGAACGAAATCAAAGCGCTTCATGCGGCGGTCAACCCGGTTGAAACTTTGTTCGTTATCGATGCCATGCTGGGTCAGGATGCTGTGAACACTGCTCAGGCATTTAATGAAGCCCTGCCGCTGACCGGTGTCGTATTGACCAAGATGGACGGCGACTCGCGCGGCGGTGCGGCATTGTCCGTACGCCATGTGACCGGCAAACCGATTAAATTTATCGGCGTCGGCGAGAAAATCAACGGCCTCGAACCTTTCCACCCCGACCGTCTTGCCAGCCGTATCCTCGGCATGGGTGACGTATTGACCCTGATTGAAGACGTTCAAAAAGGTATTGATGAAGAAGCTGCCGCCAAAATGGCGAAAAAGCTGCAAAAAGGCAAAGGCTTCGACCTCAATGACTTTAAAGAACAAATCCAGCAGATGCGCAATATGGGCGGCTTGGAAAACCTGATGTCGAAAATGCCGGGCGAACTGGGTCAAATATCGAAACAAATCCCCGAAGGCACGGCCGAAAAAGCGATGGGCAAAGTAGAAGCCATCATCAACTCAATGACTCCAAAAGAACGCGCCAACCCTGCCCTGCTCAAAGCCAGCCGCAAACGCCGTATTGCAATGGGTGCAGGCACGACCGTGCAGGAAGTGAACAAATTGCTCAAACAGTTTGAACAAATGCAACAAATGATGAAGATGTTCAGCGGCAACGGCTTGGGCAAACTGATGCGCTTGGCCAAAGGCATGAAGGGAATGAAAGGCATGTTCCCAGGTTTGTAAGCCGATTTGACAGAAAACGCCGTCTGAAAAGTTTCAGACGGCGTTTTGGTTTTGTATTCAGATTTAAAATCATGAGACCTTAAGCAACCATTTCTTCTATAACATCTAATATAAAAGGCCGTCTGAAATCTATTTTCAGACGGCCTTTATTCATTCAGCCTTCAACTTATTGTGGCTTTTTCTGCTCTTCGCGTACTTTGTCCACCAACTGGTCAATCGTGGTCATGCCGGACTGCCAGTCTTTAAATTCGACTTGGTATTTGCCGCCGACGATAACGGTCGGTGTGCCGCTGATTTGGAATTTATTGGTCAATTCTTCCATTTGAGCCGCACGCTCTTGGCTTTCGGGCGCTTCAAATGCAGCCAATACTTTTTTGCCGTCAAACGCTGTTTGCTCGGACAGCCATTTTTTCAGGGTATCGGTATCGGCCAAGTTGATTTTTTGGTTAACCATCGCATCGAAAATATGGCTGTTGGCTTTATCTGATTCACCGGCCATTTCCACTGCGGCCGCCAAACGTGCCAAAGGTTTCATTTCATCACCCCACACGACATGCTCTCGGCGCATATAGGTATCGTCTTTAAACGTTTTGATGTGCTCGCTCAAAACCGGCTCAAGATGGGCGCAATGCGGGCAGAAGTAGCCGAAGAATTCCAATACTTCGATTTTGCCGGCCTGCTGTTGCGGAATCGGATTGGACAATACGGTGTAATTGACACCTTCGGTCAATGCGGCAGGGGCTGCCGGAGCAGATGCGCTGCTTTGGGCGCTGTCTGCCGGAACGCTGGTTTCCGCCTGTTTGCCGCAAGCGGCCAATGCCAACAGGGTTAATGAGGTCAAGGCTAAGGTTTTCAGTTTCATAGGTATCTCTTTACATTCAAATCAATGGGCGGATTTTATGGCATTTTGTTGGAGGTGTGTTCGATTTGAGTGAAAAAATGTGTTTAGTTTTATTTCAGCCTTTATAAAGGCCGTCTGAAATATGGCTTAGATCATAGCCTTATTTTCAGACGGCCTTTGCCTGATTTCATCAGAAACGGTAATTTACCCGGGCAGTATAGCCGCGCGGATTACCCGGCATGGCATCCGAACGCCAATATTTTTGATTGAGCAGATTGGCCGCGGCAAAGGTAACGTTAACATTTTTATGGTTCCAGCCGAGCATAGCATCAACTCGGGCAAAGCCGGGAAGCGTAGTCACTTCTTTATTTTTTGAGTCGTAACCGTAGCGTTTGCCTGTACCGGTTACGCCGATTTCGCCGTAGAGGTTTTCGGTTGGTGTGTAACGGAAAAACAGGTTGCCGGTAACGTTGCTGGTGTTATTCAAATGGATGCCCACTCGGTCAGGATTGTCTTTGTCTTCAACGACTTTCGCCTGCATCACGCCCAACGAACCGCGCAGATAGAGTTTTTTGGGAATGATTTGCCCGATGGCGGACAATTCCACGCCACGCGAACGGTGTTTACCGCCGACTGCCCAAGTATAGGGATCATTTTGCGCGTCGGGGCGGTAGCGGATATTGAAGCGTTCGATTTGGTAGGCGGACAATGTGGTGCTGAGGCGGTCATCCAGCCAACTGCTTTTGACACCGGTTTCGTATTGGCGGGTGTACTCGGGATCGGCGTTGAACACGGCGGAAGACGACGTATCGATGCTCAAATAGCCGCGTCCGCCATAAGGTGCGAAGCCTTTGTTATACGAGGCGTAGAGCGTGTGGGCGGGCGTTACGTTCCACACTGCACCGATGTTGGGGCTGAATGAGTGACCGCTGTATTGGCGGCTGCTGCCGGTGAGTTTGTTTTCTGAATTAAAGGTGTACTTGTCGTAACGGCCGCCGAGGACGAATTTCAAATCGGGCGTGGCGGAGAAGATGTTTTGCACGAAGATGCCGTAGGAGTCGGCTTTGTGGCGGTTTTGGGTGAGGACGGGCTGCAATCTACCCGAAGCCGGCCAGCTTGCGCGGTCGTATGGATCGATGGAGGCGGTAAAGGCGCGGCTGTAACCCAATGTCGGGTTACGGTGTTCGCGGCTGTAATCCATGCCTACGGTCAGGTGGTTTTCAAAACGGCCGATGTTGTAGTCGCCGTTGAGCGTGAAATTGGACGACAGGGTTTTGTTGTCGGTCTGCTGCCAAGCGTAGTTGCGTTTGATTCGGCTGCCGTTTTCGCTGCCTGCATGAAAATGGTCGAAATCCTGCGCCGCCGTGCGGTGGGCAAGCTGCCATTGGGCGCGCCATTTGTCGTTGAAGGCGTATTCGAGGTCGGAACGCCAAACTTGCAGCTTGTCTTTGACAAAATCGTTCGGGTGGGCAAAACCCATGCGGTAAGGCAGTCCGAAGCGGTCGTACACGGATTTGGTCGGGCTGCGGTCGGGCGTGCGCTCCACATTGTCGTAGGTGTATTGCCCCGTCCATTTCAAGCCGTTGTCGAGTTTGACGGTAATGCTGGGCGAAACCATGACGTTTTTGCTGTCTATGCCGCTGCGGAACGAATTGGCGCGCCCGACTTCACCGGTAAGGCGGATGGCAACGTTTTTGTTCAGCACTTCGTTGATGTCCATATTCAGGCTGCGGTTTGCCCACGAACCATAAACCGCACCGATGTTGCGGCTTTGTTTGAAGTTGGCGTATTTGCTGACCATGTTGATGACGCCGCCGCCGTTGGTGCGCCCGTAAAGCACGGAGGACGGGCCTTTCAGGATTTCCACGCGCTCAATATTGGCAGTGCTGCGGCGCACTTGTCCGCTTTCGCGCACGCCGTCGCGGTAAATATCGGATGCATCGGCTTGGAAGCCGCGCAGGAAAATGCTTTCGCCGCGCATATCGTAGGCAGCATCAATGCCGGCATTGCCTTCGAGGATAGAACTCAAATCGTTCGTGCCGTAGTTTTTGTTTTTCTGAATATTGAGCGTATCGACAGTTTGCGGCGTTTCCTTAATGAGCTGTCCGTTGCGGGTAACGGCAGCTTCGTCGTAATTGATGTAGCCTTTGAGTACGCTGGTGTCGGACTGTCCGACCACGGTAACGGTGGGTAGCGTGGCGGTGTAATGTTCACCATTGTCCTGCGTATCGGCGGCAGCGACAGAGAAGGAAGCGATAATCAGCGTGGGTAATAAAGCTAAATGAAATGGTATTTGCATTTTTATACTCAATTTAACGAAACAACCGAATTATATTGCCTCATAAAAGAAATGAGAATAGTTTCTTTTAATTATATTTAACATGATATTTGCAAACAAAGGCCGTCTGAAACTCATATCAGTTTCAGACGGCCTCTCTTCTTGATAGACACTTCTAAACTATTTACTCAACAACATTTCCTGCATCAGCTTCATGCCCCATTGCCAGCCGCCGAGTGCGCCGTTTAACTGGCCGGAATGCGGCGATTGAAGCAGGCGTGCATGCCAGAGGTCGGCCTGTTCTTGCGCCCAATCGCGTGGCGTGCCGTTTGTTTCGGCGATAACCAGCGCTGTACGGCAAGGGCAGCGGACACGTTGAAACGTATGGATTTCGTCCTCGGGAAAAGCTTCTGGACGCGGCGAGACCAAAATAATATTGGTCAGGCGTTTTTGCGTCAGGATGTCGGTTTGATACAGCCATGCCAAAAATGCGGACACGCCGGCACCATGAGCCACAACGGCAATATTTCTGCTGACGATATGGTCGAAGGCCGTCTGAATGGCGTGTTGCCATTCGGAAATGGTTTGCCGACTATCGGCTTCAGCAGTTTGAACAATCGGATAGCTGACCGCCCAGCGGTCTATCCACATTTCCGCTTCATCCGCATCGCGTATCAGAAACAGTGCCATTTCTTCGAGTTCGAAGCTCTGCATTTCAGACGGCCTATTTGAGCAAGTCGTTGAGTGTAAATGCAATCAGCAACGCGGCAGGCACGCTGAGGATAGCACAAGTCGCCAGACAAAGTACGATGTTGGCAATCAGCCGCCAACCCTTCCAAGCAAAGCATTTGGCCGCAATCAGCAGGCAAGGCAGGGAAAACAGCAGCCATACCAACGCCCATGTCGGATTAGCCTTGGTCGGCGCAACCCAGCCGGACATCCGCGCCAGCATAAACACCGCCCACACCAGCATAGGCAATATAAATGCCGCCACGACCCACGCCGCGCCTACGCCGGTTTTGCCGTTTATATTCCAATCATATTTACCAAAAACCTTATTCGGCAACATAGTCATACTCCACAACTAAAGGGGCGTGATCCGAGAATTTTTCGTCTTTATAAACATGTGCGGAAACAGCTTTGGCGGCCAACTCCGGCGTAACCATCTGATAATCGATGCGCCACCCGACATCTTTCGCATACGCTTGTCCGCGGTTGCTCCACCATGTATAGCCCGGCACATCCGGATAAAGTGTGCGCCACATATCCGTCCAACCGAGCTTGTGGATGACTTTGCCTATCCATTCGCGCTCTTCAGGCAAGAAGCCCGAATTTTTCTGATTGCCCTTCCAGTTTTTCAAGTCGATGTTTTGGTGGGCAATGTTCCAGTCGCCGCAGACGACGATGTCGCGCCCTTCGTTTTTCATGGCTTCGAGCATGGGATAGAACGCGTCCAAAAAGCGGTATTTCACTTGTTGGCGCTCTTCCGCGCTGCTGCCGCTGGGCAGATACAGCGAAATTACCGATAACTTGCCGAAATCGCAACGGACAAAACGGCCTTCCCTGTCAAATTCTTCAATGCCCATGCCGATTTGCACATTGTCGGGTTTGCGTTTGCTGTACACCGCCACGCCGCTGTAACCGCGCTTTTCAGCGCAATGCCAGTAGCCGTGCATACCGTGCGGATTTTTCATATCGTCTGATAGGTCGGCCTCTTGAGCTTTCAGTTCCTGCACGCAGACAATGTCCGCGCCTGATGCGACGATGTATTCATAAAAACCTTTTTTATAGGCGGAGCGGATGCCGTTGACGTTGGCAGAGATGATTTTCAACATAAGATTTGAGTGATTTTTAAAAACGGATAATAGGATTGAGGTTTTCAGACGACCTGCAAGTCATAAACAAATACTTTGGAATTGCGGCCGTTGGCATTGTATTCCTGCCGACGTTCAGCAGGCAGGTCATCGGCTGAGACCGTCTGAAAGCCCCGTTCAACAAACCATTCGCCCGTGTGCGTGGATAAGGCGAAGAGCGTTTTAATATTTAAGGCGCGCGCTTTTTGAAACAGATGTTCCAACAGCAATTCGCCGTAGCCGCCGTCACGAGCTTCGGGCGACACCACCAGGCAGGCTAATTCGCCGCAGTCCGGCTCGGAAAAGGTTTTCAGCGCCACGCAGCCGTAAATGTTTTGATCGTGTTCCAATACGGAAAAGCTGGAAATATGGTTTTCCAAATACTCGCGGCTGCGGTGTAACAAGATGCCTTGTTCCGCCAACGGACGGATTAAGGCGATGATGTGCGGAATGTCGTCGCTGCGTGCCTGACGGATGGAAACAAACGGCTCGCGCGCAATAGATGTACCGCTGCCCTCGCGGGTAAACAGCTCGCGCAACAGGCTGCCGTCTTCACGGCCGTTGAGAATCTGCACCCGCGATACGCCGTTTTCCAACGCACCTACCGCCGCATGCAGCAAATCGGCCGGTGCATCGGGATTGTCGTGTATCAGTTCCTGCACTTCGCCGACAGACAAAGTATTGGCCAAAGAGCCGTCGGCACGACGAATACCGGCTTCTTCAGTCAAGAAAACCAGTTTCTCCGCCTGCAAAGCCATGGCTACTTCCTGCGCGGTTTCGCACATACTCAGGTTGAAGGTTTTGCCGCTGTACGAATGCCCCAAAGGACTGATAAGCACCACGGCACCGCCATCCAAACGCAAACGGATTTCTTCCGCGTCGATTTTGCGGACGGTACCGGTATAGCCCATGTCGACGCCGTCGATAACGCCCAACGGACGGGCGGTAATAAAGTTGCCGCACGCAATAACCGGCGGCTTGCTCCGTTGCTGCGCAGATACGCTGCTGAACAAGGCGGCTTCCACATCGCTGCGGATAATCCCCGCCACCTGCTTCACTTCCATCAGGGTCGCTTCATCGGTAATCCGTCGGCTGCCGCTGTATTTCGGAACAAAATCCCGACCCGAAGCCAATTTATCGAGCAAATGCCGCGAACCGTGTACCAAGACCAAACGCAAGCCCAAGCTGGCCAACAGATTCAAATCTGCAGCCAAACGAATCAAGGTTTCGCCTTCCAACAGGCTGTCGGTCACGCCGACCACCATGGTTTTGCCGCGCAAATATTGGATATAGGGCGCGGCCTCGCGAAAGCTGGCGACAAAATGGGCGATGGCACTCATAGCAGGGCAAGATAAAAGAGTTGCATAATCAAAACCGTCAGCGCAATCAGCGATGCCAACGTCCAGTTGAAACCGTCCTTGCGCGTTTTGACCGCTGCCTGCTCTTCCGCCTTGGGCTCTTCCTTAAGCGCGCTGTTGAGCAAATCGGAAATTTCTTTGCGCGAGAGTTTGGAATGCTTGAGGATTTGCGCACCGATGTTATGCACGAGGCGCACATCCGTTACCGCCACAGGCAGATGAGCCGGATCGGCCGGCAGGTTGCCCGACAGATAATCCTTGGCCTTAAACATCCCCGAACAACGCGTGCAGACCACGAAACCCTGCGCCACGTTCAACTGGGCATCTTTCACCCAATGCGGTGTTTTACAATGAGGACAAGAACAAGCAGGCATGAGTATTTCCGTAAGTGTATTGAATCAAAAATATATATTTTAGCCAATGCTTCAGGCCGTCTGAAAACTATTTCAGACGACCTGAGCATGATGTTATGGTTTAAACCGCGCCGTAACGTTCGCGATAGGCTTTGACCGGCTCGAAGAAGCCGCCAAATTCGGCATTGTTTTGCAAGAGCGTGAACAAGTCGTTCAGGTTGGCAATTGAAACCACCGGCAGGCCGTATTGTTTTTCAACTTCCTGTACCGCCGACAATTCGCCCGTGCCTTTTTCCATGCGGTCGAGCGCAATGGCCACTGCGGCAGGCGTTGCACCTTCGGCTTCAATCAGTTTGACCGACTCGCGCACGGATGTGCCGGCGGAAATCACATCATCGATAATCAGCACACGGCCTTTCAAAGGCGCGCCCACCAACACGCCGCCCTCGCCGTGGTCTTTGGCTTCTTTGCGGTTGTAGGCAAACGGTACGTTTACGCCTTTTTCCGCCAACATCATCGCTGTTGCCGCCGCCAAAATAATGCCTTTATAGGCTGGGCCGAACAGCATATCGAACTTCACGCCGCTGGCAATAATGGCTTCGGCGTAAAACTTCGCCAGCTGCAAAGTCGATGCGCCGTCATTGAACAAACCGGCATTGAAAAAATAAGGCGACTGACGGCCGGCCTTAGTTGTAAATTCGCCGAATTTCAACACGTTTTGTGCCAAAGCGAATTTGAGGAAGTCTTGACGGAAATCGGACATTTGGGTTCTCCCGAAAGATGTTGATTTATCAAAGAAACGATTATAAAGGATTCATGCGGAAAAATCAGGCCGTCTGAAAGCAGGTTCAACCCCGCTTTTAACCGACAAGGCGGCATTACCGTTTTATCCCAGCAATCAAAACAGATTATTCCCGATGATACGGATGATTGTGCAAAATCGAAACGGCGCGATAAAGCTGCTCGGTCAGCAAAACACGCACCATGCCGTGCGGCAGGGTCAGGCTGGAAAGGCGCATCATCATGTTTGCCTGCTGTTTCAATCGGTCGGTCATGCCGTCTGCACCGCCGATAATAAAGCAGACGTGTTCGCCGTTTTGCTGCCAGCTTTTCAAGTGTTGCGCCAATTCGACCGAAGTCGGCGCTTTGCCGCGCTCGTCCAATACCACCAAAAACGCGCCCTGCGGTATGGCTTCCAACAGGCGTTTTTCTTCAGCCGCCATGCCCTGAGCCGCATTCACACCCGCACCGCGTTTTTCGGGCTTGATTTCTTTCAGCGCATAATTGACATCGCGCCCGAAGCGTTTGGCGTACTCGCCGACGGCTTCATCCACCCAACGCGGCATTTTCGTGCCTACAGCCAAGACGGTGATATTCATGGAGTATCCTTTGTTATCGAATTGTCGGTTGGGCATTATGGTCAAGCAGGTTCTCGACTTTTTCAAACCATGAGCCAATACCCGCGCAACCGACTGAAAATAAAAGGCCGTCTGAAAGCCGAATGTATCCCGTTCGGCTGTTTCAGACGGCCTTTCAATGATTAGCAGTGAACCAGTGTACCTTCGTTTTCGCCGGTTACCACGCGTTTGAGCGAGCCTTCTTTAGCAATGCCGAAGACCACGATATTGAGTTTGCGTTCGCGGCAGAGGGCGAAGGCAGTGGCATCCATCACTTTGAGATTTTTTAACAAGGCTTCGTCAAAAGTAATGGTTTCATAGCGTGTTGCAGATGGGTCTTTTTTCGGGTCCGCGGTGTACACGCCGTCAACGTTGGTGGCTTTGAGCATCACATCGCAGTTCATTTCCGCACCGCGTAATGCGGCAGCAGTGTCGGTCGTAAAGAATGGGTTACCGGTACCGGCGGCGAAAATCACGACTTTGCCTTCTTCCAAATATTGAATGGCTTTAGGACGGGCGTAAGTTTCAGCGATTTGCTGCATAGACAGTGCGGATTGAACACGCGCTTTGATGCCCAAAGTTTCAAATGCGTCTTTGAGTGCCAACGCGTTCATCACGGTTGCCATCATACCCATGTAGTCGGCAGTGGCGCGATCCATGCTGCCTGCTTGTGCAGATACGCCGCGGAAAATGTTACCGCCGCCGACAACGATACCGACTTGCACGCCCATTCTCACGATTTCGGCAATTTCGCCGACAGTTTGAACGATGGTATCGTGATTGATGCCGAATGGATCGGAACCCATCAGAGATTCGCCGGAGAGTTTCAGTAATACGCGTTTGTATTTGATTTGCTGTGTCATGGGATACCTTGCTTTCTTGAATGTCGTCGGTCGGAGTTTGGGTCGTCTGAATTTTCAAACGGTCGGATTACAATGATATGGTGTGTCGTTCTATTATTGTTTTGGTTTTCAGACTGCCTTTATATTCGGTCGTCTTAAAATAGGTACCGTAAACGGTTTTCTCAAAAAAAAGCACCCTGATTCGTTTGGAATCTAGGTGCTTTCTTTTTCATAAGTGCCTTACACTTTAGCAGCGGCAGCAACTTCGGCTGCGTAGTCAACAACAGCTTTCTCGATACCGTCGCCTACTTTGTAGCGTACGAAGCTGATCACTTCAGTGCCGTTTTCTTTAGCGAATTGGGCAACAGTTTGGTCAGGGTTCATCACGAACGCTTGGCCGTTCAGAGTGATTTCAGCCAAGAATTTGCGGATACGGCCTTCAACCATTTTAGCGGCGATGTCGGCAGGTTTGCCTGAAGCGATAGCTTGTTCGGTGTAGATGTGGCGTTCTTTTTCAACGGTTTCAGCATCTACTTCGGCTTCGCTTACGCATTGTGGTTTAGCGGCAACGATGTGCATACCGATTTTGCGTGCTACGTCTTCAGAGCCTTTATACTCAACCAATACGCCTTCGGTAGCCAAAGCACCGTGGATGTAGGCAACCAGTTGGTTGGCAGTGTCGATCACTTGGAAGCGGCGAACAGACATGTTCTCGCCCAATTTAGCGATGATGGCTTTACGTTCTGCTTCAACCAGTTCGCTCAGTTCTTCAACAGAAGCCGGTTTTTTCTCGGCAGCAGTTTTAGCAACGAAGTTGGCAAATTCTACGAAGCCGGCGTCTTTAGCAACGAAGTCGGTTTCGCAGTTTACTTCAACCAATGCGCCGACATTGCCGTTGATCGCGTAAGCCAATACGCCTTCGGCAGCAGTACGGCCAGCCAGTTTACCGGCTTTCGCACCAGATTTAATACGCAGGATTTCTTCGGCTTTGTCGAAGTTGCCTTCAGCTTCAACCAAGGCTTTTTTGCATTCCATCATGCCCAGGCCAGTAGCGGCGCGCAGGTCGGCAACCATTTTTGCAGTAATTTCTGCCATTTTGAATCTCCTAGATTTTTGGGAACACGGCCATTGCCGTGTTTGGAAATAGTGGCCGTCTGAAACGGATTTCAGAACGGGATTTGAGAAAAGGGGCATAACGCCCCTCTTCTGTGTACCGAATTACTCGGCAGCAGCTTCTTGGGCAGCGGCTACAGTTTCTTGCAGCGCTTGGTTTTTGCCTTCCAAAACTGCGTCAGCGATGCCGCGGCAGTACAGGCGGATAGCTTTAGCGGAGTCATCGTTACCAGGGATAACGTATTTCACGCCGTCAGGGCTATTGTTGGTATCGACTACGGCGATAACAGGGATGCCCAATTTTTCAGCTTCAACCAGAGTACCTTTTTGGTAGCCGGTATCGATAACGAAAATCGCGTCAGGCAGGCCTTTCATGTTTTTGATACCGCCCAAAGAACGTTCCAGTTTTTCAACGTCGCGTTGCATTTCCAGAATTTCTTTTTTGTTGAAACCGCCTTCAGCAGCGTTTTCCAGGGCAGCAGTTTTTTCTTCCAGGCGTTTGATGGATTGCTTAACGGTTTTGTAGTTAGTCAGCATACCACCCAACCAGCGGTAATCAACGAAAGGCATACCGGCACGGGTAGCTTCTTCGCGGATGATGTCGCGGGCTTGGCGTTTGGTACCTACGAACAATACTGTACCTTTGTTGGCAACCAGACGACGTACGGCTTCTTGCGCCTCTTGGAACATCGGCAGGGTTTTTTCCAAGTTTACGATATGGATTTTGTTGCGCGCACCGAAAATGTATTGAGCCATTTTCGGGTTCCAGAAACGGGTTTGGTGACCGAAGTGAACACCGGCTTCAATCATCTGACGCATAGTAATTTGAGACATGTTATTTCCTTGAAAGGGTTAAAGAGCACACATTCAATCGCATAGAACTTGATAGGCGGCGCCTATTGTCAAGCACCCTTCGGCGAAAGTGGGCATAAGTTTTAAAAAAATAAAAGCGTGTTTCCGAAATGGAAAACTGACGGATTATAGCGGATAAGAGGCCGTCTGAAAAGGGATTTTATACCTTCCCGTCCTGTTTTTCATCCGCCTGTACCGCCTTTTGGCGGGCCGCTTCAAACTCCGCCTGCTCCTGCCGTTTCATCAGGCGGTTGCGGCGACGGATGGTCACGACAAAGACCGTAAACACAGTGGGCAACACTGCCCAAAAAACCAAATAAATCAACGCGCGCGCAATACTCGGCTGCGCGGCGGAAAACATCACGGCAACAAAAAGATAGCCGATGGCGACAATGTGCCACATCGTGTGCGTCCTGTTTGAATGTTAACAAAATCGTTATAATCGCAACATTCTACCGCAATCCCGAAAGGCCGTCTGAAAATGAGGAATCCCGAAAAATCGGCACTACGCAAACAGTTCCGCCGCGCACGCGCCCAAATGAGCGCCGACGAGCGGAACGCCGCCACCGAAACCATCAACCGCCTGCTCAAGCCCTACATCAAAAAAGGACAGAAAATCGGCGTGTATTGGCCGATGGGCAAGGAATTGCGATTGGACGGTTTTGTCCGTACCGCACAAAAACGCGGCGCAAAACTCTACCTGCCCTATATCGAACCGAACACGCGGCGGATGTGGTTCACACCCTACCCTGCCGACGGCGCCAAACAAGAACGCAAACGCGGCCGCGCCAAATTGCACGTCCCCCAATTCACCGGCAAAAAAATCCGCGTCCACCAACTCAGCCTGCTGCTGGTCCCCATCGTCGGCATCGACAAACGCGGCTACCGCCTCGGACAGGCCGGCGGCTATTACGACGCCACCCTCTCCGCCACGAAATACCGCCTGCAAACCCAAACCCTGGGCGTAGGTTTCGGCTGCCAACTGACCGACACCCTGCCGACCGAACCCCACGACCTGCCGCTGGACGGGTTTGTATCGGAGTCGGGCGTGCTGATGTTCAAACATCATTAATCAATAGCTTTCAGAAGACCTCAGAGATGCCGTCCGTTAAGACACTATAAAAGGTCGTCTGAAAACTCAAACTATCAAATACAAAGGAAACCTCCATGACTGATTTCTCATCCACTCCCGTTTTATCCTTCGACCGCGTCCGTCTCGAACCTTTAACAACGGCACACGAAGCCGGTTTGCGCGAAGCAGTTTGCGACGGCGAAGTTTGGAAGCTGAACGTAACCACCGCGCCCGAACCCCACCAAGTAGCTGACTATATCCGCACCGCCATACAAACCCGCCTCGCCTTTGCCGTCATCGACGAAGACACGGGAAAAATTGTCGGCTCAACTTCGCTTTACCACATCGACCCCGCCATCCCACGCCTCTACATCGGTTTCACATGGTATGCCCTGTCGGCACAGCGCACGCACATCAATACCGCCTGCAAAATCATGTTGCTCGACTACGTTTTCGACACTTTAAACTGCCGTTGCGTCTGCTGGCAGACCGACAACCTCAATACCTCCTCCCAACGCGCCATCGAACGCTTGGGTGCACACCAAGACGGCATCTTGCGCTGCCACAAGCTGCGGAAAGACGGCAGCGTGCGCGATACGGTTGAATACAGCCTGCTGCGTGAGGAATGGCCGCAGGCAAGGGTAAAACTGCTCGAAAAAGCGGCAGCTTATGACGCGTCCTGAAAAAACGTTTTCTTCTTCATTTTTTCATCAGAATACGCCCATCTTGCTGACAATCCGAACTCTTTAAAAAATTAATGAAATAAGGTGCAACACCATCAATCCCCTGATAAATAAAGGCCGTCTGAAAATTTCAGACAGCCTTTATTCGGATTAAACCTTACTTGGCATCTTTAAACCCGCGCTTCAAATGCACCATCAGCAACGCCACCGCCGCAGGGGTTACGCCGGAAATGCGGCTGGCTTGTCCGACGGTTTCGGGTTTGTGCTGGTTGAGCTTTTGCTGCACTTCGGCGGATAAGCCTTTGACTTTGCTGTAATCAATGTTTTCAGGTAGCCTCAATGTTTCCAAATCGCGGCGGCTGTCGATTTCTTCGTTTTGGCGGTCGATATAGCCTTGGTACTTGACTTGGATTTCCACTTGTTCGACCACGCTGTCGGCAAGTGCGGTTTCAGGTTGTGCGTCGGGCAGGGTCATCAGCGCGGCGTAGTCGAGGTTCGGGCGGCGCAGGAGGTCGTGCAGGTTGGCTTCGCGGCTGAGTTTTTGGCCGAATACGCGGATTTGCTCGTCTTCGGCGAGTTTTTGCGGCGTGTACCACGTTGTTTTCAAACGTTGGATTTCGCGTTCGATGGCTTCGCGTTTTTCGTTGAACATGCGCCATTGTTCTTCACCCACTAAGCCGATTTTGTAGCCGTCTTCGGTCAGGCGCATGTCGGCGTTGTCTTCGCGCAGTTGCAGGCGGTATTCGGCGCGGCTGGTGAACATGCGGTAGGGTTCGTTCACGCCTTTGGTGATGAGGTCGTCCACCAATACGCCGAGATAGGCTTGTTCGCGGCGCAACAGGAGCGGATCTTGTTCGCGGATGTATTGCACGGCATTTGCGCCTGCGAGCAGGCCTTGCGCGGCGGCTTCTTCGTAGCCGGTCGTGCCGTTGATTTGTCCGGCAAAGAAGAGGCCTTGGATGGTTTTGGTTTCGAGGCTGGCTTTAAGGTTGCGCGGATCGAAATAGTCGTATTCGATGGCGTAGCCGGGGCGCAGGATATGGGCGTTTTCAAGGCCTTTCATGCTGCGCACAAGGGCGATTTGGATGTCGAACGGCAGGCTGGTGGAGATACCGTTAGGATAATATTCGTGCGTGGTCAGGCCTTCGGGTTCGAGGAAAATCTGATGGCTGTCTTTGTCGGCGAAGCGGTTGATTTTGTCTTCGATAGACGGACAATAACGCGGACCCACGCCTTCGATTTTGCCGGTAAACATCGGGCTGCGGTCGAAGCCTGAGCGGATGATGTCGTGGGTTTGCGTGTTGGTATGCGTAATCCAGCAAGACACTTGGCGCGGGTGCATATCGGTGCTGCCGCGTACGGACATTACGGGAACGGGTGTGTCGCCGGGCTGTTCGGTCAGTTGGGAGAAATCAATCGTGCGTCCGTCGATACGCGGAGGCGTGCCGGTTTTCAGACGGCCTTGAGGCAGGTTCAATTCGCGCAAGCGGCCGCCCAAGGATTTGGCGGCTGGGTCGCCGGCGCGGCCGCCTTCGTAGTTTTCCAAACCGATGTGGATTTTGCCGGACAAAAACGTGCCTGCGGTCAGTACGACGGCGCGTGCTTTAAACTCCACGCCCATCGCGGTAACCACGCCGCTGATGCGTTCGCCATCAAGCGTTACGTCTTCGACGGCTTGTTGGAAAAGATCGAGGTTTTCTTGGTTTTCCAACATTTCACGGATGGCGGCTTTATATAGGATACGGTCTGCCTGCGCGCGCGTGGCTCGCACTGCCGCGCCTTTGCTGGCATTCAAGCGGCGGAACTGGATACCGGATTTGTCGGTTGCCAACGCCATTGCGCCGCCTAATGCGTCGAGTTCGCGCACGAGGTGGCCTTTGCCGATACCGCCGATGGAGGGATTGCACGACATTTGGCCGAGGGTTTCGATGTTGTGTGAAAGCAGCAGGGTTTGCGCACCCATGCGTGCGGCGGCAAGTGCGGCTTCGGTACCGGCATGGCCGCCACCGACGACAATCACGTCGTAGGTTTTGGGGTAAATCATGTAAGTCATGTTTATGTGTTCTGTAAAGGTTTCAGACGGCCTTTTGTTGATCAGGCCGTCTGAAAAATGGAATCAAATCTTAAAAAACCAAGCTTAGAAGGTATAGCCTGTTTCCAATTCGTCATCACCGACCAATTCGACCAGCAATGCATACAGCGGAGCCAAATCGTTGTAACGGCGGGATACGCGGCGCAAGTAGTTCAAGAAGCGCGGGATTTCAGGGCGGTATTTGTCTTTGCCGTCACGGTAGTACAGACGGGCAAAAATACCGGCTACTTTCAAATGGCGTTGTACGCCCATCCATTCAAACCAGCGGTAGAACTCGTCAAACTCGGCAGGCACAGGCAACTGGGCAGCGCGTGCTTTTTCCCAGTAACGGATGACCAAGTCCAATACAAATTCTTCTTCCCATTCGATAAATGCATCGCGCAGCAGCGATACCAAATCATAGGAAATCGGGCCGTAAAGCGCGTCTTGGAAGTCCAACACGCCCGGGCGGCCTTTTGCCAGCATCAGATTGCGGACGATAAAGTCGCGGTGGACATACACTTTAGGTTGTGCCAACAGGGGCGGCAGCAAAGTATCGACGGTTTGCTGCCACAACTGGCGTTGCTTGAAGGTCAGCTCGCGGCCCAATTCTTTGGCCACAAACCATTCGGGGAACAAGTTAATCTCGCGCAGCATGACTTCGCGGTCGTATTCCGGCAGTTTGCCGGGCTGACTGGCCTTTTGCAGTTCGATCAGTTCGTCGATGGCTTCGAGCAGCAGGGCTTTGTGGGCGGTTTCGCTGTTTTCCTGATTCATGGCGGTCAGGAATGTGGTATTGCCCAAATCGTTCAACACCATAAAGCCCAACGCTTCATCCACATGAAGCACTTGCGGCACATTGACCATGTTAAACAGTTTTTGCACTTTCAAATAAGGCGCAACACTCATCTTCTCAGGAGGCGCGTCCATACAGATAACGGTTTGGCCGTCTGAAAACGTCGCGCGGAAATAGCGGCGGAAGTCGGCATCGGCTGCCGCAAAGCTCAATTCGAACGGCTGGTTCGGATAAACAGACTCCAGCCAGTTTTGTAATTCGGTTTGTCGTTGCATAGCGGTATCGCAGAATTTCAGGTTACAATAACCGCTATTCTAACTGGCAAACCGATTTAAGGGGCGATTTTGGCTCGTTTATTTTCACTCAAACCCTTGGTACTCGCCTTAATTATGGGCTTTGGCGCAACAGCCGTACGCGCGGAAGATGCTTCTGTTCCGCAGGCGGAAGACTATACCCCTGCCCACACCGCCGCATCCAAACCGGTAAAAACCAGCCAAAGCGAAGCCGATCCGCTTTCCTTGGGCAGCACTTGCCTGTTTTGCGACCACGAAGATGCCAAGCCGGCCGAAACCGCCGAAATCAAACGCAGCGGCGAGCCTGCACTGCCTGCCGATTACACCCGCGTCAACGCCGATAAAATAGAAGGTCAGACCCAAGTCGGCGTCCGTGCCGAAGGCGACGTCATTGTCGAGCGCAATGCCGATGTTCTCAATGCCGATTGGGCGCAATACGACCAAGCCACCGATACCGTTACCGCCGGCGACCGCTTCACCCTGTATCAAAACGGTTCGACCGTATCCGGCGATCAATTGGTTTACAACCTCAAAGACCAAACCGGTTCCGGCACTGCCGTACGCCTCAATACCGAACAAGGCGGCCGCCGCCTTCAAAGTGTCAGCGAAAAAGCCGAACTCAAAGGCAAAGGCCTCTACAAGCTCATCAATACCAAATTCAACACCTGTTCGCCCGGCGACGCCAGCTGGTATATCCAAGCACAAAGCATTGAAGCCGATGAATCGACAGGTATCGGCGTAGCCAAACACGCTTCGCTCGTATTCGGCGGCGTCCCCGTCCTCTACACGCCTTGGGCGGACTTCCCCATCAACGGCAACCGCAAAAGCGGCCTGCTCGTTCCGACTATTGCCACAGGTTCAGACGGCCTGGAGCTGAGCCTGCCCTACTACTTCAACCTTGCACCGAATTTGGATGCCACCATCCGTCCGGGCATTATCAGCAAACGCGGCGTGCAACTGGGCGGCCAAGTGCGTTATCTGCAACCGAATTACAGCGGCGAAGTCGATGGCGACTGGATGCCCAACGACCAAAAAAGCGTCCACAACAACCGCTACCAGTTCAAATGGAAACACCAGCAGCAGCTGAACAGCAAAATCAGCGGCGGCATCAACTACAACCAAGTTTCCGATGACGATTACTACCGCGACTTCTACGGCCGCGAAGACATCGCGCGCAACGTCAACCTCGACCGTCAAGCATGGCTCAATTACAGCGACAAACTGCTAGGCGGCAGCTTCGACGGCTCGTTGCGCGTACAAAAATATCAAACGCTTGCCAACCAAGACGGTTATAAAGACGAGCCTTATGCCATCATGCCCCGTCTGACCGGCCGTTGGCAAAACCATCTCGGCAAAGCGCAACTCAACGTGTTCGGCCAATTTACCCGTTTTGACCACGATACCAAGCAAGACGGCAGCCGCGTGGTGCTCTACCCGAGCGTCAAATGGGACTTCCACAACCAATGGGGCTACATCCGACCTAAAGTCGGCGTACACGCCACTTATTACAGCCTCAACAGCTTCAATGGCCAAAGCGGCCGCAATGTCAGCCGCGTCCTGCCGATCATCAACGTCGACAGCGGCCTGACTTTCGAGCGCAGGGCCCGTCTCTTCGGCGGAGAATACCTCCAAACGCTCGAACCGCGCCTGTTTTACAACTACATTCCGACCAAGTCCCAAAACGACCTGCCCAATTTCGACAGCTCCGAAAACAGCTTTACCTACTCGCAGCTGTTCCGCGAAAACCTGTATTCGGGCAACGACCGCATCAATTCGGCCAACAGCCTGACGCTGGCCACACAAAGCCGCATCCTCAACCCCAACACCGGTGCGGAACTCTTCCGTGCAGGCATCGGCCAGAAGTTTTATTTCAAAAAAGACAACGTCCTGCCTGACGGCAACGTCAGTAATTATCCGCGCAGCCAATCCGACTGGGTAGCCTTTGCACACGGCAACCTTACTCCGAGCACACGCATTGATTTGGACATCCACTACAACCAAAACCTAAGCCGTGCCGAGAGCTACGCCGCAGGAATTACCTACAACCCCGAACCCGGCAAAGTCTTAAGCGCGCGCTACAAATACGGACGCAACGAACGCATTTATCTGCAAGCCAACGGCGACTATTTCTACGATAGGCTCAGCCAAGTCGATCTTGCCGCCCAATGGCCGTTGAGTAAAAACCTGTACGCCGTCGCCCGTTACAACTACGAAATCGAAGCCAAAAAACCGCTGGAAATGCTCATCGGTGCAGAATACAAAAGCAACTGCGGCTGCTGGAGCGCAAGCTTGGTCGGCCAACGCTATGTTACCGGCGAAAACAGCCACAAAAACGCCGTATTCTTCAACCTCCAACTCAAAGACTTGAGCAATATCAGCAACAACCCATTCGAAAAACTCCGCTTAGCCATCCCCGGTTACAGCAAAACCAACGAGGTAGTCAAACAATGAACTTCAAACCCCTGATTCTCGTCGCCGCACTCACTCTCGCAGTAGGCGCACACGCCGCTCCTAAAGCCAAAGCGACCAAAGCGCGTACCAGCAAAACTCCAGTCGTCAGCGCCACTACCATGCCTGCCGTACAAAGCGGCGTACATCTTTCAGACGGCATTGCCGCGGTTGTCGACAACGAAGTCATTACCCACCGCCAAGTAGCACAAGCCGTGGCGCAAGCGCGTCAAACCATGCCTAAAGGCACACAAATGGACGCCAACGAGCTGCGCCAACAAGTTTTGGCACAAATGATCAACCAATCCCTGATCCTCCAAGCAGGCAAACGCCGCAACATCCAAGCGACCGATAGCGAAATCGAAGCCGTTATCGCGCACAACCCCAACATCAAAAACCCGTCTGCCGCCGTCCGTCAAGACATCGCCGACAGCATTATTGTTGAAAAAGTGCGCCAACAGGCCATCATGCAAAACAGCCGCGTGAGCGACTCCGAAGTGGCACGTTACATCGAGCAGGCCAAACAACAAGGCGTAACCCTGCCTGAAGCAGACCCTGTGCGCCAATACCATGCCCAACACATCCTCATTAAAGCCGACAACGACAATGCCGCCGTCGGCGCAGAAAGCACCATCCGCAAAATCTACTCACAAGCCCGCAGCGGCGCAGATTTCGGCGGTTTGGCACGCCAATACTCGCAAGACAGCAGCGCCGGCAATGGCGGCGATTTGGGCTGGTTTGCCGACGGCATGATGGTTGCCCCGTTTGAAGAAGCCGTCCACAAACTCAAACCCGGCCAAATCAGCGCCCCTGTCCGCACCCAATTCGGCTGGCACATCATCAAGCTGAACGACGTCCGCGAAGCAGGTACGCCTGAAGAGCGTCAACAAAACGCTGTCCGCCAATACCTGTCTCAACAAAAAGCGCAACAGGCGACCACCAACCTCCTGCGCGAACTGCACAGCAGCTCCTACGTTGACGTACGCTAATCGCGCGTATTGTTAAAAAGACAAGAATCGGTACAATAAGGTCGTCTGAAACCTATTTTCAGACGGCCTTATTCCCTTTTACTTAAACAACCTATTGATTAAAGCACCCCATCATGCCCATCCGCCCCAACTGGCAAGCCGCCACCCTGCTGCAAGCCGAAGAAACCGCCCTTACTTCCGCCCACACCGGCCGCACCTACCGCATTCAAGCCGCGGCTCTCGGCGAGCGTCCGGCAAGTGGCTATCCCGTGCTGTATATTCTTGACGGGGATGCCTTTTTCCCTGCCATCCTCAATATGGCGCAATCCCTGCTCATCAACCCCATCACCAAAAGCCATGCCGCCTGTCTGATTGTCGGCATCGGCTACACCGGCGGCACCATCCGCGACTTAAGCCAACGCGCCCTCGACTACACGCCGCCGCTGCCCGACAATGCGCCCGAATCCGAACGCAAACAATACGGCCAAGCCGACCGCTTCAGCCGCTTTATCGATGACGAACTCTCCGCCCTGCTCAACAGCAAATACCGCATCGATACCCAAAACCAAGCCGTCTTCGGCCATTCGTTCGGCGCACTGTACGGCCTCTATTCCCTGTTCACCCGTCCCGAACGATTCCGCCATTATTTGCTGGTTTCGCCGTCTATCTGGTGGCAAGACCGCCGCGTACTCGATTGGCTGCCCGACACTTTGCCTCAAGGAATCGGCATCCGCCTTGGCGCAGGCGAACATGAAGGCAGAAACAACCGCCCCGACCAAACCAGCAGCGGCATGGTTGCACAAGCCAAAATTCTTGCCGGCACTTTGCACCACCTCGGCGCGGATGTCCGCTTTACCCTCTACCCCAACGCCAATCACGGCAACGCCCCGTTTTACGCCCTGACCGACTGCATCGAATATTTGCGCAACGTATGGCAGCGTTAAAGCAGGTTTGCCAAACATTGAGGCCGTCTGAAACGCAAACTTAGAAGCGTATTGAACCTATTGGATCGATCTAAAATCCAATTATAAAAAGGCCGAGACCTTTGCAATAACATAGACCTTTGCAATAACATAGGTTGAGACCTTTGCAAAGGTCTCGGGGCATGAAAAAGGGAGAGGCTACCTGAAAAATAGATTTTCAGGTAGCCTCAAACCGGTTTGGCATGCATCCGAAACGGAAAATTTGAGCGGTTACATACCTTGGGTTGGTGGCAGTGTTATTTCAACTTGGCTGCCAATTCGTCGAATTTTTGTTTGATGTCGGCCTTGAAGGCTTCCACTTTCTCTTTGCGTTCGGCTTTGCGCTGTTTTTTCCAAGCTTCGTGTGCCTGACGTGCCACTTCTTCCTGCGCTTCTATTGCTGCCAATACGTCCTGTTGGGCAACGACTGCATCTTGCCGGAGAATAACGGTTTTGAAACGGTGGAAGAAAGCATCCAATACAGCCTCGTCGGATTCTTGCGCCAAAATAATGATTGCAGTACTGCCGTTATCCAGTTTTTTGGCTGTATTTTCCAGCAACGCCCCCTCTTCCAATGTTTGGGCAGTACCTGCATCACTGCCGATGAGTGCGCCAGTAGCTCCACCCAACAGAACACCGATAGGACCGCCGAGAATGCCGACCAGTGAACCAATGAGGCCGCCCGTCCATGTGCCTTCGACCGTATTGGCGGTAAAGTCGGTGCTTTCTGCTGGGATAATCAGGTCATTTTCCTTTTTAACCAAAACGGCTTGTGCCACCAAAGTATCTGTTGTCTGCGAGTAAGCTTTCAATTCAGAAAAGGCTTGATAAGCTTCGCTGGAGATGTTGAATAAGGCAACGATGATGTTTTGTTTCATAAGTCCACTCCCATAGATTGAAAGATTTAAGAACATACTAGTTGTATGCAGTGTCATTATAAATTGCAAGGGGGGGGGAAGCAATGCGGCAAACAAAACTTTGCCTATATAAAGCCTGTAGAACCGGCAAACGGATAACGAACAATACCCAGCCTTGCCTGTAGGAAATCGTCGCATCGTTCACACCACAGGTTGAGAGAAATAAGCCTGCAAGACCTCAAGCGTCGTCTGAAATCCGTTTCCACTCCAACGCTAAATCGTACAAGGCTTTTTTGCTTTCGCCGGTAATCTTGGCGGCAAGCTCGGCGGCTTGTTTGGTCGGCAACTCGGCCGCAAGGATTTTCATGGTATTTTGTGCCGCCTCGGGCAAATCACTGTGCTTTTCTTTCACAGCAGGGTGCAACACCAGCACCATCTCGCCACGCGTTTGGTTGCTGTCGTTTTTAAGGGCGGCTTGAATTTCGGCAACCGTGCCGCTGAGGAAGGTTTCAAATGTTTTGGTGATTTCGCGCGCCAAAGTCAAACGGCGTTCGGGGAACTGTGCGGCCATATCCGCAAGGCTTGCTTCGATACGGTGCGGCGTTTCAAACATCACAATCGGAAAATCGGCTTCCGCCCATTTGGCCAGCAGTTTTTGACGTTCGCCGGACTTAGGTGGCAGGAAACCGTTGAAGTAAAAATCGGATTCCGTCACACCGGCCACGCTCAACGCCCCCATGACCGCGCTTGCACCGACCACAGGCACCACTTTAAATCCGGCTTCGCGCACGCGGGCGGCAAGTTTCGCGCCAGGATCGCAAACCGCAGGCGTGCCCGCATCCGAAACTTGGGCGACGCTCAGGCCGTCTGAAAGATGGGCGATGATTTTATCGGCCATTTGCTGCTCGTTGTGTTCGCGCACGCTCACGAGTTTGCCCTGAATGCCGTACGCACTCAAAAGCTGGGCGGTAACACGGGTGTCCTCGGCGCAGATAATGTCGGCCTTTTGCAGAACGGCCAGTGCGCGCAACGTTATGTCGGCTAAATTGCCGATGGGTGTGGCGACAACGTATAATGTCTGTTTTTCGATGCTGTCGACGGCTTTTTGCAGGTGTTTTGTGTACATAGATTCAAGGCCGTCTGAAACGGCGTCTCTTTAAAAACAATGATTATATAACGGGTAAACTTTTCATGCGCTTAAACCACAAACAGGGGGTGGCGGCCGAAGATGCGGCGCTGGCATTCCTGCTGAGTAAAGGCTGCTCGCTGCTGGCGCGAAACTGGCATTGTGCCTACGGCGAAATAGATTTAATCGTCAAAAACGGCGGTACGATTGTGTTTGTTGAAGTAAAATACCGCAAAAACCGAGGTTTCGGTGGTGCCGCATACAGCATCTCGCCGTCCAAATTATTGAAATTGCAACGAAGTGTAGAGTATTATCTGCAAAAGCACGGGTTAAACCATGCACCCTGCCGCCTGGATGCGGTACTGATTGAGGGCGACGGCCAACCCGAATGGATTCAAAATATTACAGGTTAACCTCATGACAACATTACAAGAACGCGTTTCCGCGCATTTTGCCGAGAGTATCCGCGCTAAGCAGGAAGCTGAAAAAGTACTGGTCGAGCCGACCGCACAGGCTGCCGAGCTGATGCTGCAATGCCTGATGAACGACGGCAAAATCCTGGCCTGCGGCAACGGCGGTTCGGCTGCCGATGCGCAACACTTCGCCGCAGAAATGACCGGCCGTTTTGAAAAAGAACGCATGGAATTGGCCGCTGTCGCGCTGACGACAGACACTTCCGCCCTGACCGCCATCGGCAACGACTACGGTTTCGACCATGTATTCAGCAAACAAGTGCGCGCACTCGGACGTGCCGGCGACGTATTGGTCGGCATCTCCACCTCCGGCAATTCCGCCAACGTCATCGAAGCCATCAAAGCGGCACACGAACGCGATATGCACGTCATCGCCATGACCGGCCGCGACGGCGGAAAAATCGCCGCCATGCTCAAAGATACCGACGTTTTGCTCAACGTCCCTTATCCGCGCACTGCCCGCATTCAGGAAAACCATATCCTGCTGATTCACGCCATGTGCGACTGCATCGACTCCGTCCTGCTTGAAGGCATGTAACCCTTTCTTTTCAGACGACCCATCCCTTAAAGGTCGTCTGAACACCCAACCGTCCATACCCAAGGAAAAGGATATGAAGAATATCAAACGCTACGCCCTCCCCGTTCTGACTGCGACCCTCTTGAGCCTGAGTCTGAGCGGCTGCGTCGGCGCACTGATCGGCGGTGCAGCCGTCGGCACCAAATCCGCCGTCGACCGCCGCACCACCGGCGCGCAAACCGACGACAACGTTATGGCACTGCGCGTCGAAACCACCGCACGCTCCTACCTGCGCCAAAACAACCAAGTTCAAGGCTACAAGCCCAAACTGAACGTTGTCGGCTACAACCGCCACCTGCTCCTGCTCGGCCAAGTGGCTACCGAAGGCGAAAAACAATTTGTTGAACGCATCGCCCGTTCCGAACAAGCCGCAGAAGGCGTGTACAACTACATCACCGTTGCCTCACAAGCGCGTTCGCTCGGCGACGTGACCAACGATACCTGGGGCACATCCAAAGTCCGCGCCACCCTGTTGGGCCTCAGCCCGGCCACCCAGGCACGCGTCAAAATCGTGACTTACGGCAACGTGACCTATGTGATGGGCATCCTCACGCCGGACGAACAAGCCCGCGTGACCCAAAAAGTCAGCACGACCGTCGGCGTACAAAAAGTCGTGACCCTCTATCAAAACTACGTTGCCAACTGATTCACAGGCAACCCGGGGCCGTCTGAATATTCAGACGGCCATTCCTCCAACGATTACCCGCCACATCATGTCCAAGAATAATAAAACCCCTTTCCAACTTAAGCCCAAACACCTAATCCGCGCTTTATTCCTTGTCAGCTTTATCGCCGTCGCAGCCCTTGTTGCCGGCGTATTCAGCACCCTAAACTCCGGTAAAACCGACGTACCCGAAAAAAGTCCTGCCGAACAAACCGACACACGCATTGAAGTTTGGCGCCCCAACGGCACTGTCGAACCTGAAACCGTCCAACCTGCCAAAGACGGCGACGCAAAAACCGCCTCCGGCAATCCTGTCGTCCCACAAGACGAAAAAGGCGAAAAAGCGGAAGAAGGTATAAAAAACGACCGCTCCACTGTACACCGCAGCAAACGCACTGAAAACAAACGCGCTGAAGCCGACAAATCAGAAAACACACAATCCGACAACAGCAGCCCTGCCGCTCAAAACACACCTCAAGCAGACAGCCAGCCGGTAGCAAACAAAGCCGCAGACAGCAAACCTGCCGCACAAGCGGTAGAAAACAAACCGGCAAAAGCCAAAGTCCCCGAGTCCAAACCGACTCCGAAAGCCGAGCCTGAGGCCAAACCACAAGCCAAACCGCGCAATAAAGACAATCTCGACAACCTGTTTTAAACAGACGGCACACCCGTCCCGTTCAGACGGCCTCTATGCCGTCTGAAACAAGAAGGAAACCTCATGGACAAAGTCATCATCAAAACCCCCGAAGAAATCGAAAAAATGCGCGAACTCGGCCGCTTGGTCGCCGAAGCCCTCGATTACATCGGCCAATTCGTCAAACCCGGCGTAACCACCAACGAAATCGACAAACTCGTTTACGACTACCACGTCAACGTTCAAGGTGGTTATCCAGCCCCCCTCAACTACGGCAACCCGCCTTACCCGAAATCCTGCTGCACCTCCGTCAACCACGTCATCTGCCACGGCATTCCCGATGACAAGCCGCTGAAAGAAGGCGACATCGTCAACATCGACCTGACCATTAAAAAAGACGGTTTCCACGGCGACTCCAGCCGTATGTTTACCGTCGGCAAAGTCTCCCCGATTGCCCAACGCCTGATCGACGTGACCCACGCCTCCATGATGGCGGGTATCGAAGCGGTCAAACCTGGCGCCACCCTCGGCGACGTCGGCTATGCCTGCCAACAGGTTGCCGAAAATGCCGGCTATTCCGTCGTACAGGAATTCTGCGGACACGGCATCGGCCGCGGTTTCCACGAAGCGCCGCAAGTGGTCCACTACGGCCGCAAAGGTGAGGGCCTCGTCCTCAAACCGGGCATGATTTTCACCATCGAGCCGATGATCAACCAAGGCAAACGCCATCTGCGCATCCTGAACGACGGTTGGACAGTGGTCACCAAAGACCGCTCCCTCTCCGCCCAATGGGAACACGAAGTTTTGGTTACCGAAACCGGCTACGAAATCCTCACCGTCAGCCCTGCCAGCGGTAAGCCTTAACCTTGAAAAAACCTTCAGGCCGTCTGAAAACATAGATTCAGACGGCCTAAAATTTATTCGCATTCTCAATCCAGAAAACCGAATAAAAACTCGAAATTAAGTTTTTACCCATATTGAATTGTTTAATTATGTAAAAATTTGCTTATGCCATATCTAAGATAAACGCATAATTTAATGATTTATATAACAAAATTTTACTGAAATAATGAATTAAGAAATATTTACACAAATTATGGCAGACAGCAGAAAACTTCTTTCGAATATACTGTCTAATTATCTAGATCAGCCATTTGCAATACGCCCACATATCACCCCAAAAAACAATAGGGAAAAGGATGCCGGCATTCTTGCAGACCTTTTTTATGCCTAATGGCATACACTAAATACCACAATAAGGAAGATTCATGAAATCGTTCGAAAAAATTGAAAATATCCGCGATATCCGTAAAAAACTCGGCCTGAACCAAATGGACTTCTGGAGTCGCATTGGTGTGACTCAATCCGGTGGTTCCCGTTACGAGTCCGGCCGCAATATGCCTAAACCTGTACGCGAATTGCTGCGTTTGGTACACATCGAGCGCGTAGATTTGGCTAAAGTAAACCGTGATGACTTGGCCGTTGCGTCCTTACTGAAAAACCGCGACCCTGAGTTGTACGCTTCTCTGAAAAAAGAAGCCAAAGCCGACAAAGGCAAATAATCAAGCTATTCAAAAGGCCGTCTGAAACTCGTTTTCAGACGGCCTTTTTACTTTCTTCACTCTAAGGGCATGTCACATACATGCCCTTTTTCATTTACGGCTGATACTGTTTGAAATAGTCCAACACCGTTTGCGGCAGCCATTGCAGATTCAGACGGCCTTGATCGCGGCTGACAAAGCCGACATGACCGCCGTATGCCGGTTGCAGCAGCGTAACGGCTGAGGACACGTCCCGCCCGGTCGGCAAGGCTTCTGGCGGCAGGAAGGGGTCGTTGACGGCATTGAGCAGCAGCAACGGCGTATCTACGCCTTTCAGAAACGGTTTGCAGGAATTGCGGCGGTAGTAATCATGACGGTCGGCAAAACCGTGTAACGGCGCGGTAAAGCGGTCGTCAAAATCGCCAAGCGTTTTGCAGTTTTGCTGGCTTAAGGCCGTCTGAAACTGAGGAATCGCCTGGGCTTTCGGCAACAGCGAATTTAAAAAATAGCGCGTGTAAATCAAGCGCGTCATGCCCTGATCAAAACGTGTACCGGCGGCCACGGCATCAACCGGCGCGGAAACGACGGCAGATGCGCGCGGAACGGCATTACTGCCCTGCTCGCCCAAATATTTGGCCAGGGCATTCCCCCCCAAAGAAACGCCGACAGCGTAGATGGTTGAATAGCGTTGTGCCAGCGTGTTGAGCATAAAAGCGATTTCGGGCGTATCGCCGAGATGGTAGAACACGGGCGCGGTGTTTTCTATGCCGCCGCAACTGCGGAAATGGGCAACCACGCCGTTCCAACCGCGCTGCTGTACGGCTTTCATCAACTCGACCGCGTAATGGCTCTCGCTGCTGCCTTCCAGTCCGTGGAACAAAACCACCAACGGCGCATCGGGGTCGGCGCTGTCGACAAAATCGTAGGCAACTTGGGTTTTGCCGGTGCTGTCGGGCAGAAGCTCGCGGCGGTAGTCAGGCGCTTTGCCTTGCAGCAGCTTGGCAAACAGGGTGTCGGCATGGCCGTTTCTGAGCCAATAAGGCGTGTTGGGTGAACGTGTATTCATGATTCGTTTCTTCTATTTTTCAGACGGCCTGAAGATGAGCATATACACCAGCAAGGCAGTCAGCGTGCCGTTTGTCCAGCCTGCCCAAACGTCGGTGGGATAATGCACGCCCAAATAAATGCGTGAAAACCCGGTCAGCAGGGCAAAGGAAATACCGCCTATCCAAGCGGCGCGGCGGTAGCGCGTGCGGCGGCAAAGCAATATCAGCATGACGGCAATGGCGGCGGAAAACGTACTGTGGCCGCTGGGAAAGGAAAAATTGCTCTCTTCAATCAGGCGCGGCCAAAGCAGCGGACGTTCGCGGGCAAACCAAACCTTCACAATCAGCATGTTCAAAGTCGGCATCAATGCCGCCAACACGCAAAACAGTGCTTCGCGCTTCTTATCGGCAAAATACAGGGCTGCGGCGACTGCGCCGATCAGCGGCACGGCAATCTCGGTTTTGCCCAGATAGTGCAACACGGTGGCAATCGGGTCAAACCATGTGCCCGCATGGGCATGGACGGCGTGCATCAGCGGCGGTTCAAAAGCGAAGCCGCCATATTGCGCCAGCCAAATGCCGATGATGAGGGTCGGCGGCAAAAACAGCAAAGAGGCAAAAATCAGTGCGCGTCTGGATTGGGCCGGGGATAAGTGCATTATTCCACCGTTTCTTTCAAAGTCGCGCCAATCGCCTGCAAACCCTGCAACGCATCTTCCCACGCCGTATCCAACAAGCGGCAGGCCTCACCTTCCGCTTTGATGCCGAACTCGATATGCGGCGGAGTGTAACGGCCGTCTGAATCGGTACGGCCCACGGTGGGCAGGCTGTAAGAACGGACACCGGCGTAGGTACGCTCAAGATGTTCCATAATCGGCGTAATGCGCGACTCGGGTTGGTCGAACACATACACGCTGCGGCTGCCGCGTTCAGTTTGGTTGAAACGGTTGGCGTAATAAGTTTCCAATACCCATTCCGCCATCGGGTGCGCCATCACGGGGAAACCGGGGAAGAAATAATGCTCGCGGATGGAAAATCCGGCGATATTATTAAACGGATTGGGCACAAGTTCCGCGCCTTCGGGAAAATCCGCCATTTTCAGGCGTTGGGCGTGTTCCGGCGAATCGAGCGGCTCGCCGCGTTTCAGGGTTACGCCTTCGATAAACTTGGCGGCTTCAGGATGGCGGACAACGGGCAAATCCAAAGCAGCCGCTGCGGCTTGGCGCGTGTGGTCGTCAGGCGTAGAGCCGATACCGCCGGTAACGAAAGTCGGCAGGCCGTCTGAAAAACTGCGGCGCAGTTGTTTGACCAGCAATTCGGGTTCATCGGGCAGATATTGCACCTGATTGAGTTTCAGCCCGCGCGATTCCAATAAAGATTTGAAAAAGGCGAAATGCTTGTCTTGGCGGCTGCCGTGCAGGATTTCATCGCCGATGATGATGAGGTTGAACAAATGCTGTCGGTCTTTCATAATCTTTCCTTCTGCCTAAAGGCTATTCATGATTTCCCATGATTACTGTTCCAATATTGCTTATTAGGTAAATCAAATGGGAAATACGTTGTTATTGTTGTTGCAAAAGATGGGCCGTATAAGGATAAAGTCATTGCAAGCTTTATACCAGATAATAATCAATTAAACCTAATTAGTGGTAACTAAATGAAAATAATAGATTTTTTAAAAAATTGTGGTACTGACCAGTTTTCTATATTGTGTTATGGTATTTTTTTAAAAGAAGACAGAAATCATGAAAATATAAAGCAATGGGAATCTAGATCACGTTGCATTAAATCTGAAAAATATATTCTTGAAAATAATGAGTGGAAATATGATATTTTTTTAACAGAATCTTATTTTTTATATTCCAAAAATATTGATTTATTTAATGTAATTAAAGATGAAATACTAAATATCAATCAGCTTAATCCAATAGCTATAATATGCATGTTTGATGGTGCTTTCTCAGATTTTAATTATCTGAAGAATATAGATATAATTCAACAAACTTATGCATTCTGGTCAAAAGATATTGGTTTGTATATTGCTGAAGATACAGATACCCTACAATCAAATGAATGGAGTGAAAAAATTATATATCTATATAACCATATAGATATATAACAAGCATAGCCAGCGTAGCCAGTCTGTCTGATAGCAAGCGTGGGTGCTCGCACTCACGCGTTCTCTTTTTCGCTGTTAATCCGCTTTCAGGCAGCCTTAAAACCACTTACACTTACCTTTTTTGTTTTACCCCCCCTCTAAACTATGCCCACCATCACAACCCTAAACATCATCTCCCCTAAACTCTACCCCAATGAACAATGGAACGAAAGCGAAGCACTCGGTGCCATCACTTGGCTATGGTATAGGTGCAACGGATAGGAGAGGCTCATGTTTGTAATCGGCATTTTTGCGTTTTTCATGTTCATTATCAGCCTTTTTGTGTGTACGTTTGTGCTGATTGTTCAGTATTTGATTATTCGCCGTAAAATTCATCAAGACAAACGGGCAGTCAATTTTCGCGCCAAATATGCTACGCTTTCCACATTTTTTATACAATGGGTTGTTCTGAACGCATTCAGCCTCTTGCCTGCAAACCGTATGATTTTTTCACTGGCAGTCTTTACGGATATTTTACTTGGTTTTTTGTGGTTGTTTTTTGTTGCAACCAATGCAGATGAAATGTGGCGTTTGACCGGGCAAAAAGGCTACTTGTTGTGGCCTTTGGCAGCTGCTTCGGTTTGGGCAGTATGCTTCATTGCATTCAGCGTCAGATAGCACCATCAATAATTGCGGACAAATGCCGTCTGAAAACCTGAATGCTTTTTCAGACGGCATCAAAGTAGATTATCTTATCCATTTATAAGATAATGGTTTCAACTTTTCAAGTCTGGAGGAATCCCAATGAGCCAAAACCATACCATTTTACAAAATCTCCCCGTCGGTCAAAAAGTCGGCATCGCCTTCTCCGGCGGTCTTGATACCTCTGCCGCGCTGTTGTGGATGAAACTCAAAGGCGCACTGCCTTACGCCTACACCGCCAACCTCGGCCAACCTGACGAAGACGATTACAACGCTATTCCTAAAAAAGCGATGGAATACGGCGCAGAAAATGCCCGCCTGATTGACTGCCGCGCGCAGTTGGCACACGAGGGCATCGCCGCCATCCAATGCGGCGCATTCCACGTTTCCACCGGCGGCATCGCCTACTTCAACACCACGCCTCTGGGCCGCGCCGTTACCGGCACCATGCTCGTTTCCGCCATGAAGGAAGACGACGTCAATATTTGGGGCGACGGCAGCACCTACAAAGGTAACGACATCGAGCGTTTCTACCGCTACGGCCTCTTGACCAATCCCGCGCTGAAAATCTACAAACCTTGGCTCGACCAACAATTTATCGACGAACTCGGCGGCCGCCACGAAATGAGCGAATTTCTGATTGCCAACGGTTTCAACTACAAAATGTCGGTTGAAAAAGCCTACTCCACCGACTCCAATATGCTCGGCGCGACGCATGAAGCCAAAGACTTGGAATTCCTCAACAGCGGCATCAAAATCGTCAAACCTATCATGGGCGTTGCCTTCTGGGACGAAAACGTCGAAGTCAAACCCGAAGAAGTCAGCGTACGCTTTGAAGAAGGCGTGCCCGTTGCACTGAACGGCAAAGAATACGCCGACCCCGTCGAACTCTTCCTCGAAGCCAACCGCATCGGCGGCCGTCACGGCTTGGGCATGAGCGACCAAATCGAAAACCGCATCATCGAGGCTAAATCACGCGGCATCTACGAAGCCCCGGGCATGGCATTGTTCCACATCGCCTACGAGCGTTTGGTGACCGGCGTCCACAACGAAGACACCATCGAACAATACCGCATCAACGGCCTGCGCCTCGGCCGCCTGCTCTACCAAGGCCGCTGGTTTGACAGCCAAGCCCTTATGTTGCGCGAAACCGCCCAACGCTGGGTCGCCAAAGCCATCACCGGCGAAGTCACCCTCGAACTGCGTCGCGGCAACGACTACTCGATTCTGAACACCGAATCGCCTAACCTGACCTACCAACCGGAACGCCTGAGTATGGAAAAAGTCGAAGACGCAGCGTTCACACCGCTCGACCGCATCGGACAACTGACTATGCGCAACCTCGACATCACCGACACCCGCGCCAAACTGGGTATCTACTCGCAAAGCGGTTTGTTGTCGCTGGGCGAAGGTTCGGTATTGCCGCAGTTGAATAATAAGGAGTAGAATCAGGGGGCTTTAAAGCCCCCTGATTTTTAAAGGAATAAAATGAAAGAATATAAAGCCGTCATTTATCAAGAGAACCTGCTTTCCAGTTTGGTTTTCGGCAGCGCCAAAATCAATCCGGTCAAATTCAGCGATTTCCTCAACAGCCACGCTTCGCAAGGCTGGAAGGTCGTTACCATGGAAAAAGACCAGCGCCGCATGCTGCTGTTTTTCGTGCGTGAAGCCTACGTCGTCATTTTGGAAAAAGAACGTGTTTAAACTCGGCGTTTATGCCTGTCTCGGATTATTCGTCAGCTGGGTGTTGCTCTTAATTCTGCAACTTTGGTTTTCCTTCGTCGATGCCGATTTGTTTCTCAAAATCACCCTGACCATGGCAGGTCTTTTCATTATCATTCTGGCCAGTTTACTGGTGATCAGCCAGTATTTTTCCGAAAAGAAAATGAAAGACGACGGATTTATCAACTGATACTACTTCGGGAATCACCATGTGTGCTTTATCCGAAACCTTAACGCAACATCCTTGTTTAATAGACGAGGCCGTCTGAAATTTAAGTTTCAGACGGCCTTATTACCCTTCCCAAATTTATCAAATACCATGAAATTCTTTTCTCACTTTTATCTTGAAAACCATATGTATTTCAACGACTACTTGAAATACGTCCTGATTTTCGCCGCCCTCGTCATCCTCCTGCTCGCCGTATCGCAATACCTGCGCCACCGCATGGACACCAAATACCGCGACCTGAGCATTATTGCGCTGCTGTTGCTCATCCTCATCTGCGGCACGCAATATCTTTCATACAGCGAGCGTCAGAACTTCGCCGCCGACACCTCTCGCATGGTTGGCTTTCTCAATGCCTTGATTGAAAACCAAAAGGTTGAAAAACAAGACATCATCGTCAACAGCACGCGTCTGTCCAACGGCATGATTGTCGGCATCAAAAGCCAATATTACGAAGTCCATTTCAATCAAGACTTCTCCGCCTACACGCTGACGCCCATCAATCTGGTCAACAACAATATCGAACTCATCGATAAAGAATAACAGGATACACACATGGAAACATACTCCCTGCTCGCCCTCAAACTGCTGATGGGTATTTTAGGTTTGATTTTGCAAATCAACCTCTTAGGTAAAGGCAACCTCGCGCCGACCTCCGCCATGGACCAAGTACAAAACTATGTACTCGGCGGCATCATCGGCGGCGTGATTTACAGCGACAGCGTCGGCCTGTTGCAATTTTTCCTCGTGCTGATTTTGTGGACGCTGTTGGTCTTGAGCCTGAAATTCATCAAAAACCACAACCGCTGGGTCAAATCCGTAATTGACGGCAAATCCGTTTGGATCATCGTCAACGGAAAAGTCCAAGCAGAAGAATGTATGAAAAACGGCATCAGCGCACACGACCTCATGTTCAAACTCCGCGCCGCCGGCATCTACGAAATCTCTGCCGTCAAACGTGCCGTGATGGAACAAAACGGCCAGCTCGCCGTCATTAAGTACGGCGACGAAAGCCTGCGCTATCCACTGATTACAGACGGCCAAGTTGACCCCGACATCCTCGAAATCATTAAGCGTGATGAAGAATGGCTGCAACAGGAACTCGACCGCCTCCACCTTGAAGCCTCGCAAGTCTATATCGGCGAATACATAGACGGAAAATTGGTGGCACACCGTTATCCTTCTTGATTTGAAAATAGCAGGCCGTCTGAAACCTTGATTTCAGACGGCCTTTTTGTATTCAGCCCAAACACTGATTTTTTAATCGCGATATTCAAACCTTGCACCCAAAAATTGAGCCAGCGCAGAGACGTGGGAATGTCGGGGATCTTTGACGGCGGTCAGCAACAGGATATTGCCGTGCTGTTTTTCCAAATCCAGCAGCCGCTTGATGGCGGCCTGCTCGGTATCGCCTTGCAGCTCTTCATGATAACGGCTGACAAAACTGTCAAAATTCTCAGTCGGATTTTCGTGATACCAGCGACGCAGGTTTGCACTGGGTGTAATGTCTTTCAGCCAAAGCGCAGTGGCAAAAATCTCTTTGCGGACGCCTCGCGGATAGAGGCGGTCGATAAAGACGGCGGTCTGTTCGGGATTGGGCTGATACGCGTAAATGCGCTGTACGGTAAACATTTTTTCTCGTCTCCAATGGATTCAGGCCGTCTGAAAATTCAGACGGCCTGATGTTTTTTAGGGTTTAAAACAATTTTTTGACTTCGGCTTCGATGTCGTCGGCACGCATAAAGGTTTCGCCGATCAGGAAAGTATGCACGCCGTGGCTACGCATGAAATCGACGTCTTCTTTGTTGCGGATACCACTTTCGGTAACAACGGTTTTGCCGTTTAATTCGGGCAAGAAGTCGAGGGTTTGTTGCAGGCTTACTTCAAACGTACGCAGGTTGCGGTTGTTGACGCCCCACAACGGCGTGGTCATGTTGCGGCATTTTTCCAGCTCGGACGCATCGTGCAACTCCAACAATACGGTCATGCCCAATTCGTGGGCAACGGCTTCAAAACGCTCAAGCTGCCCGGCTTCCAGTGCGGCGGCAATCAGAAGAATCGCATCCGCACCCCACGCGCGCGCCTGATAGATTTGGTATTCGTCGATGATGAAATCTTTACGCAAGACCGGCAGCGCCACGGCCGCACGCGCCTGTTTCAAATATTCGGGCGAGCCTTGGAAGTAAGGTTCGTCCGTCAACACAGACAAACAGGCCGCGCCGGCTTTTTCATAGGCGGCGGCGATTTCGGCAGGATGAAAATCAGGGCGGATCAGGCCTTTGCTCGGGCTGGCTTTTTTGACTTCGGCAATAATGGCAGGCAGATTCTGCGCGTGTTTTTCACGGATCGAGCCGATAAAGCTGCGAACCGGCGCGGCTGCCTGCGCTTGGGCTTTGATGTCTTCCAAGGAAACGGCGGCTTTTTGGACGGCCACTTCTTCTGCTTTGGTGGCAAGGATTTTGTTGAGAATATCGGTCATGGCGTTTTTCTACTGGGCTGATTTTCGGATTTGAATCGTGCAACATGCTGTTGCCGATTAGGTTTCAGACGGCCTGAATGCCGTTATTTTAATGGTTTGAAAAAAGGCGGGCAAGAATGCCCGCCTTTGTGCTTGCTTCAATTAGTGGTGGATGCCCAAAACGGTCGCGTTGTGGCTGATGATTTCGTCTGCCAAAGACGGATTGTCGTTCAGCTTGATGCCGTAACCGGGCACCAATTCTTTCAGACGGCCTGACCATGATTCGGCACGATCGGGGAAGCATTGGTGAACAAGTCTGATCATCAGCGGAACTGCTGTCGATGCACCGGGAGACGCGCCCAGCAATGCGGCCAGCGAGCCGTCGGCATGGGCGACGATTTCGGTACCGAATTGGAGTACGCCGCCTTTTTTCGGGTCTTTTTTGATGATTTGCACACGCTGACCGGCGGTAATCAGTTCCCAATCGTCAGGGTTGGCTTCGGGATAGTAGTCGAGCAGCGAGGCGAAGCGTTCTTCTTTGGTTTTGCGCAATTCGCCCAAGAGGTATTTGGTCAGCGGCATATTGTCCCAACCGGCGCGGAGCATGGGGTAGAGGTTGTCCATATGGATGGACATCGGCAAATCCATGAGCGAGCCTTGTTTGAGGAAGTTGGGGCGGAAGCCTGCATACGGGCCGAACATCAAATGGCGTTGGCCGTCCACGTTGCGGGTATCCAAATGCGGAACGGACATTGGGGGCGCACCGACGGAGGCTTGGCCGTACACTTTGGCGTTGTGTTGCGCGGCCGTTTCGGGATTGCTGTTGCGGAAGAAGAGGCCGGAAACCGGAAAGCCGCCGTAGCCTTTGCCTTCGGGGATACCGGATTTTTGCAGCAGGGTCAGTGCGCCGCCGCCTGCGCCGAGGAAGACGAAACGGGTGCGGAGTGTCAACGGGTCGTCATCGTCTTTGGTGCTGCTGGTTTTCAGCACCCATGCGCCGTCCGATTCGCGGTTGAGGTCGTCGACATGACGGTTGAATTTGATTTTTACGCCTTTGTCGCTCAAGTATTTGACCATCTGGCGGGTCAGGCTGCCGAAATCGACGTCTGTGCCTTCGGCGGAATAGTTGGCGGCGATGGATTGGTTTTCATCACGGCCGTTGACAACCAGCGGCGCCCATTCGGCAATTTTGGCGCGGTCGGTAGAAAACTCCATTTTTTCGAAGAGTTTTTGGTTTTTGAACACGTCGAAACGTTTTTGCAGATAACTGCAATGGTCGGCGTTCATCACCAGCGACATGTGGGGGACGGAATTGATGAAAGAGCGGTCGGTCAGTTTGCCTTCTTCGACCAAAGTCGCCCAAAATTGGCGGCTGATATGGAATTGTTCGGCAATATTGAGGGCACGGGTCGGATCAATCGTGCCGTCGGCAGTCAGGGGGGCATAGTTCAATTCGCACAGGGCAGAGTGTCCCGTACCGGCGTTGTTCCATGCATTTGATGATTCCAACGCTACATCTTCCAAGCGTTCGATCAGGGTGATTTCCCAAGATGGTTCGAGTTCTTTGAGCAATACGCCCAAAGTGGCGCTCATAATGCCGCCACCTACTAATACGACATCGGTTGCTTCAGCCATGGTTTTACTCCTACTAAAGTCAGGCATGGTTTGCCTTGTGGTTATCTATCATTATAAACGACTGATTTCAGAGGAATTGTTTTGTTTTTGTAGTGTGTGAAACTTTTTTGCCTGCTGAGTTTCCGAGCGTAAAGGGCGGGAGGCAGTTTCGGTTTGGGTTCCAGATTTCAGGTCTTTATAATATGTTATTGAGAATTTAGTAGATTTTACGGAGAAATGCAAAGATTTTCTGTTCGGTTCATATAAAAATAAGAGATTAAGCCGTCTGAAAACGTTTTCTTACCCTTTATCCGCCAACGTTTACCAAGAAAAAAGAATTTTTCATTTCTTTTTTAATTGACCGTTTTTGTCAGCAATTTCAGCGCTAACAAACGTGAATCAACCGCCAATCTGCTATCATTTCAACTTATTTTCCCAAGGCAAACCGCCATGTATCTGACACAAGAAAAACCCTATCGCCCCCTATTGGTCGCACTGATGTTCCTTACCCTGCCGCTGGCGATGATATTGCACAATATCGTGCAAATCGCCTTTTCAGACGGCCAAGGGCTGCTGATAACGGTCAAAGACGGCGTGTGGGCATGGCAAAGCGGCTGGCAGGATTCCGTCGCATGGTTTGTCTGCGGCATGTTTGCCTTCCTCAATCTGCCGATTGCCGGCGGACTGACCAAGCTGGCGTATAAAAAAATGATGCGCCGGCATTCGCGTTACGCCCTATTCCTTGCCGGTGTCGCAGCGTGTGCCTCGGCGGCGGCAGGCTTGATTTTTGAAGCCATCTTAGGCAATGCCGCATTGGCCGGTATGCGCGGGCAAGGCGTGTTTTACTACACCCTCTCCGTATGGATCATCGCCATGCTGACCCTGCCCAAACAGCTCACGCGCGCGCCGGAGCAGCCCATCGTCTTTCACAAAATGAAACGTTGATTCAATAGGCGCAAACATTTTCAGACGGCATGCTTTCCGTTACCATTACATCCAACGCGTTTTAACCAATAAGGAATAACAAATGAATCAGGCGCAACAGCTCCGCGACGGCATACAGGCACTGGGTTTGGACATCGACGAAGCCAAACAGGCCAAACTGCTAGACTATGCCGCCCTGCTGCAAAAGTGGAACAAAACCTACAACCTGACCGCCCTGCGCGATCCCGCCCAAACCGTCAGCCACCACCTGCTCGACAGCCTGACCCTCTTACCCTATATCGAACACGCGCAAACCATGCTCGACGTCGGCTCTGGCGGCGGACAGCCCGGCATACCCACCGCCATCTGCCGCCCCGACCTCGACATCACCCTCCTCGATGCCAACACCAAAAAAACCGCCTTTTTACAACAAGCCGTCATCGAACTCGGCCTTAAAAACGTCCGCATCATCAGCGGCCGCGTAGAAGCCGCCGCCGACTGCCGCGCCGACGTCATCACCAGCCGCGCCTTTGCCGAACTCGCCGACTTCGTCAACTGGACCGAACACCTCCTCAAAGACGGCGGCTACTGGGCGGCCATGAAAGGCGTATATCCGCAAGAAGAAATCGACAAACTGCCCGAAAGCGTCGCCGTCGAAAAAGTCGAAGCATTGCACGTCCCCCAACTCAATGCCGAACGCCATATCGTCATCATCCGCAAAAAGGCCGTCTGAAAACAACCCAAGCATACCGAATAACGGTACAATCCAGCCATCCACACTTAACACGACAGCAAAGCACATGAGCGCACAAATCCTCGCCGTCGCCAACCAAAAAGGCGGAGTCGGCAAAACCACCACCACCGTCAACCTAGCCGCCTCCCTGGCCTCCAAAGGCCACCGCGTCCTCGTCGTCGACCTCGACCCCCAAGGCAACGCCACCACAGGCAGCGGCATCAACAAAGCCACCATCGAAAACGGCGTTTACCAAGTCGTCCTCGGCGAAACCGACATCCCCAACGCCGTCGTCCGCAGCAAAGAAGGCGGCTACGACGTATTGGGCGCCAACCGCACACTGGCCGGCGCAGAAGTCGAACTCGTCCAAGAAATCGCACGCGAAATCCGCCTCAAAAACGCCCTGCAGCTCGTTGCCGACGACTACGACTACGTCCTCATCGACTGCCCCCCGTCCCTGACCCTGCTCACCCTCAACGGCCTGGTCGCCGCCAACGGCGTCATCGTCCCCATGCTTTGCGAATACTACGCCCTCGAAGGCATTTCCGACCTCGTGGCCACCGTCCGTAAAATCCGCCAAGCCATCAATCCCAACCTCGACGTAACCGGCATCGTCCGCACCATGTACGACAGCCGCAGCCGCCTCGTCGTAGAAGTCAGCGAACAGCTCAAACAACACTTCGGCAACCTGCTCTTCGACACCGTCATCCCCCGCAACATCCGCCTCGCCGAAGCCCCCAGCCACGGCCTCCCCGCCCTCGCCTACGACGCCCACGCCAAAGGCACCCAGGCTTATCTCGACTTGGCCGATGAACTGATTGCACGGTTGGAAAAATAAACAGGGATATGAATATAAGAAGGCCGTCTGAAAGGTGGATAGTACTTTCAGACGGCCTTTAGTTTGATTGGGAAAACATTTTTTTAAAAGACCGCGTGCGTACCGCACACACGCGGTTGGACATTAGGATACGACTTACTATACAGGTAGGCTACGCTAGCCATATTACTTGAAACCTGGAGGTAATGGTTTGAATTTATCCCCATCTAATGGATTATATTGGTAATGGAACTTACGTAATGCCTGTATATCAAGATCTGTAGTTAAAATGCAAGGATTACTTCCTCCTTTCACATAAAGGAGAGTTTTTTGTTCCGTTTTTGTTGGTTGTAAAACACATGAACCACCATATTGAGATGTATTTACCTGGATAGTATAACAATGTAAATCTCTCACTGCAGATTCTAATATATGTTGATAGTAATTAGTATCCTTATTCCATACACAAGCAATTAATAAGTTAATTTCCGATTTAAATAAAACGCGATGTGTAATATCTGCTAATTCAAAGCAATTATAAGTTGCAAAGCAAGCTCCTCTCCAATTAACCTTATGATAAGAATATCTATTCTCATCATTACCAGCAAACAATCCAAAACTATTTATATACTTAAGTTCTGCAGGAGCATAATGATTTTTAACTCTTGCCGTTATATAACAATTCCTAAAACCTTCTTTTTGACTAAATGGTAACAATTCAATCAAAATATTAAATGCAAATTTATCAATTACCCAATGTTCTAATCCAAAAATTAATCCTATTTGGTTTCTACGAGAAAAAGATGCCATAAATGGCAGCCAACTGACAGGAATAGATACTTCTGGTAAGACCAATAGATCCACTTTTTCTTTTACTGCAGCATTCAGAATTTGATATATTATTTTTTGCCTATCAAAACTTAAATTAGGTTTTACATCATCCCTTAATGCATGAATAATATCATTCTGATTTACAATTAAATTTGCAATAGCTAATTTGAAATAATTATTTCTTCGAGATACATCATTAATTGATAATGAAAATTTATCAATATTTTTATTATTATTAATTTCTTCTTCATTCTCCCATTTCACGAAACCACTACGCATTTTTGCAAATTCAGCTTGCCAATCACTCAAGCTATTACATCTTAGTCTCTGTGATAATTCGAATATTTGCAATTCATCAATATGAAGAAATCTGGGAGAGTATTTCTTTTTCTGACTATTAATTTCATGATGAGATTGTTCCTTTGAAGATATATCTTCCAATATCTTATTTTCATCAATCAAACTTCCTTTATATTCAGTATAGTTTGATAATGGCCATGCAACTAAATGATGTCTAATTAAATTAGAATACCTGAATCCATTCGCCAATTTCATTAAATTATTTAAATCAGGAAATTTATAAAAGAATTTTTTAACCTCCAGACTTTCTTTATGAATTGGGAATTTAATTAATGCCAAGGAAAGCGAAAAAGAAATTTGGTTATAAAAACATAAATCTTCCCTGATTTTTTTTACGAGAGAGCTATTCTTACCTTTTGAATGACTAATTATGTTTATTTCTTTAACTAAATGATTATAAAAGGTAATTGCAAAATTTATATCATTTACAACAAAAGAATATTGATACACCTTTTCCCATAGCCTACTAAATTTTAATGAATTACATCCTTTAAAAAACAACATTAACTGTGAAATTACTATATCTTTATCCTTTTTGCTTGTTTTACACAATCTATTTGCCGTTATGCAATTAGATAGGTATTGTGAAAGCTTAGTTTCATTTTCAACTACACCAATAACATTACGTAACTTATTAGATGATCCACTAAATAATATTTCATAAGCAAACTCATCCATCTCTCGATAAAAGTGCTCTGTTGGTAAAAATTTAAACGCACTACTTTGTTCATCTAATTCTTGTTTAAATAGTTCTAATCCAGCTTTGCTATTAGCTTTATCAAAAAATTGAAATACAACTTTCTTTTTTTGAATAGAAATATCCTTTCCTTCTATAATATAACTTTCGTCGTCTTTACCGCTTACTAAAATATGGGTACTCAAGAAATATTTTTTATATAGGCTTTTTAAAGGGTCATCTTCATCAAAAATAGGATTTGGCAACACAATTAATATATCATCCACATATCTTCCATAATAAATTGGTTTCAATATTTTCTGTATTTTTTCATCAAAATCAATCATATACCAATTTGATAAAATAGATGATGATGTGAGCCCTATCGGTAGTATTTCTTTATCTTTACATTCATTATGCGTAACACTTAATTCACTCTTGATCACCTCATGATACTTTTTAAAAATACGTTTTAATAAGCGATTTAACTTTAAGGCATCATCCATAATCTCCCTAATGCATTCTCTTTCAATAATTTCATCTTCAATAATTTCATCAACCTTATCTAAATCTATATCAATATTGTAAAAAAATTCTTTTAAATCTAATGAAATAACTCCAACACTATCATTATTATCAGATAATAATCTTGCTTTATTTATGGCATTGTTTCTCCATTTATTATACTGATCTATATAGCGAATAAATAAGTTATTATGTCCTGATACATCTCTTGTGTCATCACATTCAGCGTACTTTTTTATAAATTCTTTAGTATGATTTCGTAATCTATTTCCATAACAATCCTCTGTAAGCATACCATCCAAAATTGGTCCAACATACAGGCTCCACAACATATCTATAATATAAACTTCAACATCAGCATCAATAAAATAATTTAACTTTACAAGATTATGTGTATCCGTACTTTTATCATTACTGATGAATCTACCTTCTGTATTATGTGTATTTTCGTGAGAATTATCTTCAAAACTTTTAGGAATAATTCTAAATGAAATACTATCTATCCATTTATCTAGCTTATCCGTATTATTATCAGATATAACTTTAGCAATTTCCTCAAAAATATTTCTACCCACATCTTCATCTAATAGGTTATGTTCTTTCTCAAAAGAGGATATCCGTTCTCTCATAAAAAGATTTAGGTTTTCATAATAAATATGATTTTTTAGATAAATATAAGCAATCTCAATAAGTTTTCCATCTATTTTCATTTTTTCGTTTCCTTAATTTAAAGAATTTAATTCTTTCAAAAGTCTCTTCACCGACACCGGATACGGTGTCTTCAATTCCTGTGCAAACAGCGACACTCTCAATTCTTCAATCATCCACTTAAACCCTGCAAGGCCGTCTGAAATGGGGAGGCCTTGTTTGATCAGGCTATCTGTTTTTTCCTGCCACATTTGTTCCAATTCCTGTATATCGGCTTCACGGGCTGCATCGCGGGCGGGGTTGCTGCTGTATTTTTCGAGACGCAGGGTCATGGCTTTGAGGTAGATGGGGAGGCGCGGCCATTGTGCCCATGGGGTATGACTGGCAAAGCCGGGGGCAAGCAGGGTTTGCAGGCGTTGGCGTAGGAGGTGGGTCAATGGATGCTTGCCGAGTTTGCCGTTCAGTTCGGCGTAGGTGGCGGCGGTTTCCTGCAAGTAGCGGCTAAGGGCTTCTTTGACGGCGGGCAGGCGGCTGCGGGCGCGTTTGATTTGCTCTTTAAAGGCTTTTTCGTTGCGCGGCAGCTCGTCTTCGCCGATAAAGGCGCGGTCGCAGACGGCTTGGGTAAGGTCGTCGCGCAGGGTGTCGGCGTTGATGTGTTTGAGCAGCATGGCGGCTTGGGTGAAGCCTTGGATGCCTTTGTTTAAATCTTTTACCTGCTCTTTTAATTGCAGCTTCATCAATTCGATTACGCCTTGACGGTGTGCCTGTTCGGCAGCTTCTGTGGTGTCAAACAGGCGCAGGGCGATGCGGCCGTCTTTTTCTTTTTGCAGGCCGAGGTAGCCGGTGAGCTGTTGTTTGCCGCGTGCGAATTTGATGGATTCGGGCAGGGTGCCGATGTCCCATGCGGTAACGTTGTCGCGCTCGAATTCTTGGGTGTTGTCGCGGAAGGTAACGGCGGCGGCTTGGCCGAGCTGTTGTTGCAATTCGTGCAGTTTGCGGCCGCCAGCAAGTTCTTGTCCGCCGTCGTCGATAATGCGCAGATTCAGATAGCAGTGTTCGGGCAATTCTTGCGCCGCCCATGCGTCTTGGTCGATTTGCTCGAGAATCCGCATATCGCCGGCACTTTTGGCGATAAAGTGCGCCAACTGGGGAATGATGGCCGCTTGGCGGTCGGGATTGCTTTCGAGAAATTTGGTGATGAAATCGGGTACGGGCACGCAAATGCGGCGGATTTGCTTCGGCAGGGCTTTAATCAGCAGCTGGATTTTTTCGCGCAACATACCGGGCACCAGCCATTCGAGCGACGGCGCGTGCAGGCGGTTGAGGACGGTCAGCGGCACGGTCATGGTCACGCCGTCAAGCGGATGGTGCGGCTCGAAGCGGTAGGAAAGTTTGAACTTGCCGTCTGCGGTTTGCCAGAATTTGGGGAACTGCTCTTCGGTAATGTGCGCGGCGGCGTGTTGCATCAAATCGTCGCGGCTGAGGAACAGGAGGCGCGGATTGTCGCGCTCGGCGGTTTTGAGCCAGGCTTCAAAGGTGCGGATATCGGCAAGGGGCAAAGGTTTCAGACGGCCTTTTGGGAGTGCAGGCTGCTTTTTGGGTTTGGGGTCGTCTGGAACTGTTGAAGCTGCGGCACTCTGTCCCCTCTCCTGTGGGAGAGGGCTAGGGAGAGGGTTTGTTGAGGTTGCGGAAAAGTTGGTTTGGGTGGCAACTGTTTTGCCCTCTCCCCGACCCTCCCCTGCGGGGGAGGGGGTGGGTTGCTGGGTAGCGTAGGTTGGGTTGTCAAACCCAACAGTTTTTGCAGTTGCGGCTGATGTTGGGTTTTCAACCCAACCTACGGTGTAGCCGTGATTTTCATTTTGGCGAGACCCATTACGCTTGTTTTTACGAAACTCGTTGCGCTCATTTTCAGACGACCTTTCGGCTTTGTCGGATTCAATAAGCCGTACGGATTCTTCGCTTCCCCAAACGCCGCCTTTCGCGTCTTTCCACACCAGCTCGGGCAGGCGTTCGTTATAAAACGCAAACAGGGCTTCGTCATCGACCAATACGTCTTGCTTACGAGACTTGTGTTCGAGTTCGGTAATTTCTTTAATCAGCTTTTTATTGTGGGCAAAAAAGGCCGTCTGAAGATTGCTTTCCTGCGCCACCAATGCGCCGCGGATAAAGATTTCGCGTGCTTCTTCGGGCGCAACTTTGCCGTAAGACACGGGGCGGCGCGGCAATACGGTCAGGCCGTAAAGCGTCACGCGTTCGCTGGCGACGACTTCGCCGCGTTTTTGTTCCCAGTGCGGCTCGAAATAATGGTAGCGGACGAGGTGCGGCGCCTCCTGCTCGATCCATTCGGGCTGGATAACGGCGACGTCGCGCGCGTAAAGGCGCGTGGTTTCAACCAATTCTGCCGCCATCACCCATTTGGGCTTGGCTTTGAACAGGGCTGATGCAGGGAAAAGGTGGAAACGGCTGCCGCGCGCGCCAGTATAGTCGTTGCCGTCGGGCGATTTCATGCCAACGTTGGCGATAAGGCCGGTCAGCAGGGCGCGGTGGATTTGTTCGTAGCCGGCTTCTTTGGCGGCACGGATTTGTGCGCGATGTTGTTTCTTATCCAGTTGTTTTTGTTTGAGTTTGGCCGCCAAATCTTGGTCGCCTTGGCTTTCAGACGGCCTTAATTGCTCTTGGGTAGAAGGTTGTCGAAACGCTGCTTCTTTAGTGGTCAAACCCATTTCAATCGCGGTTTGGGCAAGCTGGTGATGCAGCTCGCGCCATTCGCGCATACGCAGGTGTGACAGGAAATATTGGCGACACCACTGCACCAGCTGCTTGTTGGACAAGCCTTTATCGCGCTCGCGCTGGAAGCTGTCCCAAATATTCAGATAGGCAAGGAAGTCGGATTGCTTGTCGGTAAAGCGTTCATGCGCCTTGGCCGCGGCATCGCGCGCTTCCAGCGGCCGCTCGCGCGGATCTTGAATCGATAGCGCGGACGCAATCACCAATATTTCCGCCATGCAGTCGTGTTTCTTCGCCGCCAACAAAATGCGTGCGATTTTCGGGTCAATGGGCAGGCGCGCCATTTGCTCGCCGAGCTTGGTCAGGCGGTAGCGCGTGTTGGCACCGATATGGCCCGAACTGTTTTGCAGGCCGTCTGAAACATTGGCTGGGTTGGATCGGGCATCCATGCCTGATCCGCGTACTTGGTTTTTCATATTTTGCATAGTCTTGTCGGTCGGGCATCTATCCCCGACATCATCTAAATTTGTCTTTATTGGTTTTCTCGCCGCTTATTGCGGATAAACATATTCCGCCTTGCCGTCGCGAATATTCAAGCTGCCTGCATCGCCTGTAATCAGATTGCCCGTTACCGAGCCTTCGCTACAACCTGAAACCGGCATATCGTAGCCCAGTGTGTGAATCAGGAACGTTGAAAGCTGCTGATGGAAGGCAATCTCGCAAGGCGCAAAAGCTTGGTTGGCAGCCTGTTGCACGGCCTTATTCGGGCTGTACAACACCAGCGGCACAAGATAGCTGTCGGGCTGCACCGTGCCTTGATTGTAGGTATCTTGGCGCACATACTGGCCATGATCGGAGGTATAGGCAAACAGCCAGTTGCCGTCAGACTGCTTTTGCAGCTGCTCGAATACGGTTTGAATCATTTGGTCGGTTTTGTGGATGGTGTTGTCGTATTTATCCACAATATTGGCTTCGCCGAATACTTTATCTTGAGGCTGCAACAATGCGCCGTATGGGACGTGCGAACCGCGTTGGTGCAACACGATAAAATGCTTGCCCTGCTGCAAATTGATTTTGTCGAACAGCGGCAACAGCTTCTCATCAGGCATATTGTCGCCGTTGCCATAGCCCAGCTGCGTCGGCTGAATCAGATGGTCTATCCACTTTTTACCGATTAAGTTCAAAATCGCCATCTCGTTTTCAGCCTGCGCGCTGTAAAAATACGTTTCATAGCCCTGCTCTTTGGCGAGGCGGAACATATTGGTATCGCCGCTGCTGATTTGCTCATAACCGTTGGCATGCGGTATCGCATTGAAAAAGCTGGGCAGGGACACAGCCGTCATCAAAGCGGCAGAATAGCTTTGTTTCACAATCGGCTTAAAGTCGGCTTGCGACAGCTGGGCCAAAAACGGCGAAGTTTCGCGTCCGTAGCCAAACAATTTCAAATGCGCCGCACTTTCGCTTTCGCCCATAATCAAAACGATATTTTGAACACTGCCCTGCCCGATTTTGCTTGGCGCAGGCTGTTTGAACACAGGAATCTTGCTTAAATCAAACAACTGATACGGCAACACACGCCCGATAAAATAGCCGAAGCTGAAATAATTGGCTTTGATGCGGCTGTATGTCGGTTTGGGCGAAATACCGTGTTCCTGCGTCGTACTGAATGAACGTCCAAAAATCAGCAACATCGCCGCAATAAACAAAATATCGGCGGCAAAATGCGTCTTACGGCGGAATTTGGCAAGACTGCAAAACAGCACGACTTCCAACACGCCCCACAACGCAGGCAGCCACAACTTATCCAACATCGACGCGCCCGCGCTGCCGACTTCGGTAACCTCTTTCAGCATCAGCCAATAATTAATGCCCGTTATCCAACTTTGATAAACCGCGTAATGCACATTGTTGGCAATAATGCTGAACGCAAAAAACACCGCAATCAACAAACGCGTCACCTTATAACGCGCAAACAGATACAGCGCAGCAATCACAAATGTCAGCGCAAACGTTTCCGCAATTTTCGCCGCCGGCAGGGTTTCAATCCCGAATACAAAGCGATAGGCAATTTCGCTGGCAGTCAGTAGAGACGAATATAGAACAAGCGTGAAGAAAGATTTTTTCATCATTAATATTTCACAAAAAAAAATTTACCGATTGAGTTTTAAAACCCAATATTCCCTTTTTAATAGTTTTTAGTTTCTCAATGATTTAGGCCGTCTGAAAATGAAACATGACCCGCCCTTTTATTAAGAAAACTTTTATTTTCAGACGGCCTCCACCGCTCCCAATTCCAGCAACACCTGAAAACCGTCATTGATATACCGCGAATCGGGCATTTCTAAAAACGGGAATGCCGCTACGTCGCCCAGGTTCAGCGATGCCATGCGCAGGATAACGGCGGCGAGGTTGCTGCGGACGATTTCTGGGTCGGTGAATTCGGGGCGGCTGTTGAAATCTTCTTCTGAAAACAGTCGGATACATACGCCTGCGGAGACGCGGCCGCAGCGGCCGGAGCGTTGGCGGGCGGCGGCTTGGGAGATTTTTTCGACATGAAGCTGTTCCACTTTCGCCCGTGCGGAATAGCGTTTGACGCGTGCAAGGCCGGTGTCGATGACGTATTTGATGCCCGGCACGGTAAGCGAGGTTTCGGCGACGTTGGTTGCTAACACGATGCGGCGTTTCGCGCCTGAGGGGTGGAAGATTTTGTGCTGTTCAGCGTGCGACAGGCGTGCAAACAGGGGCAGAATTTCGTCGTTGCGGCGCAGCGTGGATTTGCGCAGGGCTTCTGCGGCTTCGCGGATTTCGCGTTCGCCCGGCAGGAACACCAAAATATCGCCTTCGCCATAGCGTGCCAATTCGTCGGCTGCATCGACAATTGCGTCGGTCAGCTCGACTTCTGCGTCGTCTTCGTCTTTGCTGGTCAGCGGTCGGTAGAGGATTTCGACGGGGTAGGTGCGCCCGCTCACTTCTAAAACAGGCGCGCCGTTAAAGTGTTGGGAGAAGCGTTCTGCGTCTATCGTTGCCGAGGTGATGATGACTTTCAAATCGGGGCGGCGCGGCAGCAGTTGTTTCAGGTAGCCCAAGAGGAAGTCGATGTTCAGGCTGCGTTCGTGTGCTTCATCGATGATAATCGTGTCGTAGGCGGCGAGATAACGGTCGGTCTGGGTTTCTGCCAACAGGATACCGTCGGTCATCAGCTTGACGCAGGCATCGCGCGAGGTGTGATCGGTAAAGCGCACTTTATAGCCGACCGCGCTGCCGATTTCGGATTTCAACTCTTCGGCAATCCGCTCTGCCACGGAACGCGCGGCCAAACGGCGCGGCTGGGTATGCCCGATCAGCCCCGCCACCCCGCGCCCGAGTTCCAAACAAATCTTGGGCAACTGCGTGGTTTTGCCCGAACCGGTTTCGCCGCAAATAATCGTTACCTGATTCTCGGCAATGGCTTTTTTGATTTCGTCGAGTTTTTCGTGAACGGGCAGCGTGTTGTCGAATTCGGGCTTGGGCAGTTTGGACAGGCGTTGCAGATAGAGATCGTGCGATTTTTTGTATTTTTCCTCAACCTTGGCTAAGCCGCCGTATTTATTGGGGTTTTTAAAGGCAGATCGCAGAAAATGGCGGTCTTTGGAGAGGGTTTGGGCAAAATCGGGATGCGGCATGATGGTGCAATGAATTAAATAATGTGAAAAGAATGGAATTATAGCAAAAGGCCGTCTGAAACTTGCTTGCTTTCAAGTTTCAGACGGCCTTTGTATGGATAAACCGTTTTAGTCGGCGGCGTGCCAAGGTTTTTGCATACCGGCGTGGAAACTCGGTTTTTCTCCGCCCCACAAGGTGTCGATGTCGTAGAAGTCGCGCACGGCAGGGAGCATGACGTGGACAACGAGGTCGCCTGCGTCGACGAGCGTCCATTCGCCGCTGTCGCCTTCGGTGCTGAGGATTTCGAAACCGGCTTCTTTTAAATCGACGGCAACGTTGTTGGCCAGTGCTTTAACTTGGCGTGTGCTGTCGCCGCTGGCAATAATCATGCGGGCGAACAGGGAAGTTTTGTCTTGGGTTTCCAAAACGGAGATGTCTTTGGCTTTGATGTCTTCGAGGGCGTTTACGGCCACTTCGACCATTTTTTGCAGGTCTTGCAATTCTTGTTCGTTCATTATTTTCCTAGTTGAAATGTTTTCAGACGGCATTATAGCTTATCTGCCTGAATAAACGCTATTTTTCATAGAGTTTGTGTTGGCGGATGTATTGGGCAACGGGTTGAGGCAGGCCGTCTGAATGGTGCGTTTTGGCGAGACTGGCACGGATTTGGGTGGAGCTGGTGTTATGCAGCGGCGCGTTGAGGATGCGGACGCTGCCGTTTTGCAGGGCTTCACCGAGCCATGCGTGCAATTCGCGCGGTGTTTTGTTGAGGTTGTCGCCCTGGCGCATGGCGACGGCGATATGGGTCTGGCGCACGAGGGTTTGCCATTTTTTCCATGTGTGCAGCTGCATCAGGCTGTCGCTGCCCATCAACCACCACAGTTGCGCGCCGGGAAACTGCTGGCGGAAGATTTGGACGGTGTCAAACGTATAGGTCGCGCCGTTGCGGATGATGTCGCAGTCGCTGGCGGCGAATTTCGGCTCGTCGGCGATGGCGAGTTCAACCATATTGAGGCGCTCTTGTGCCGGCGTGCGCGTGCTGTCTTTGTGGTACGGGTCGCCTGCCGGCAGGAAGACGACAAGATCCAAACCGATTTCGTCGGCGAAGGCGCGGGCGATGTGGAGGTGGCCGTTGTGGATGGGGTCAAACGTGCCGCCGAATAATCCGATGTTTTTCATTTCGTGGTGGTGTCTGCGTTAGATGTTTTGGCCGTCTGAAGCAGGCAGGCTGCCGTCAACAATCAGGTTGAGCTTGCCTGTGGTCGGGTGGATGACCAGGCCGTGGATGGCGATGTTGTCGGGCATCAGCGGATGTTTGCGAATCAGCTCGACGGTATGGCGCACGCTGTCTTCGACGTTGTCAAAACCGGTCAGCCAGCCGTCCAAATCGATACCGGCGTTGCGCAGGGTTTCGATGCGGTCGTCGGGGATATTGCTGTCGTGTACGCGCTGGAGGAACTCTTCGGCATGCAATCCGCGCATACCGCAGTCGTGGTGGGCAATGACCATGATTTCTTTGACTTTGAGTTCAAATACGGCGACCAACAAACTGCGCATCACCGAACCCCAAGGGTGGGTCACCAGCGCGCCGGCGTTTTTGATGAGCTTGGCATCGCCGTTTTTCAAGCCTAAAGCATTGGGCAACAATTCGATAATGCGTGCATCCATGCAGGAAAGAATGGCCAGCTCGCGGCCGGGGTATTTGTTGGTGAAATATTTTTCGTACTCGCCCGATTCAACGAAACGTTGGTTGTAGGAAAGGATATCGGTCAATTCACTCATGATGATGTGCTCGTTTCGGATGATTTACTCTATTATAGCGGTTTTCAAGGGGTATGGTTGTTTTGCAAATTCGCCGTAAACGGCTAAAATCGACGTATCTTTAGTTCTTTTGGAGGATGCGCCATGTCTCAGTCTTTCCGTTTTGAACAGGTATTCTCACCCGATATCCACAACGCATTGTGGGATTGGGCGCAGACAAGCTATGGCGCATCCGACGATTGGTGCATTCTGTATCTCAACGGCCTGCCTTTAGGCCGTCTGAACCCGTTATGGCGCGAACGCCTCGGGCAAGATTGGACAGGCAGGCAGTCGACCCTTTCAGACGGCCTGAATTTGGAAACCGACAGCTGGGCGGAAATGGGCGACAGTTTGCAAATGCTGGCGCAACAATGGTGCGAATGCGGTTGGCTCAAAGGTTGGCGCGATGAAAAGTTTGACATCTGCGACCAGTCGGGCAAGCCTTTATGCGCACTCGAACGCGCCGCCTTCCGTCCGTTCGGCCTAATGAGTCAGGCAGTGCATTTGAACGGATTGGTCGAAACAGAAGACGGTTTGCGCTTTTGGATAGGCCGCCGCAGTCCGCACAAAGTCGTCGATCCAAACAAACTCGACAACCTGACCGGAGGCGGCATCAGCAGCGGCGAGATGCCGTCTGAAGCCGTCTGCCGCGAAGGCGAAGAAGAAGCAGGCATTCCCGCTTCTATGACACCCCATATCCGACCGACCGCCCAGATATACAGTTTGCGCCCCGTTAATCGCGGTGTCCACAACGAAATCCTGTATATCTTCGACATCGTCCTACCCGAAGGCTTCCAACCCGCCAATCAAGACGGCGAAGTTGCCGGTTTTGAACTGATGGACATCCCCACCCTGATCGATGCCATGTTGGGCGGACACATGATGCACGATGCCCAGTTGGTCACGATCGAAGCCTGCCGGCGATACGGCCTGATCAACCCCAAACATCCGCTGTCCGCATGGCTCGACAGCATCCATTGCCGACCCCATTTTTAAAGGCCGTCTGAAACCATGTTGCAACTCAAAAACATCAACAAACGCTTCGGCAGCAAAACCGTTGCCCAAGACATCAACCTAAACGTCGAAGCAGGCGAAATTCTCGCCGTACTCGGCCGCTCCGGCTGCGGCAAATCCACCCTGCTCAAAACCATCGTCGGCCTGGTGCGTCCCGACAGCGGCGAAGTCTGGCTCAACGGCGACAACATCACCGACATGCCGTCTGAAAAACGCAATATCTCGCTGATGTTTCAAGACTACGCCCTTTTGCCGCATTTAACCGCCCTCGACAACGTCGGCTTCGGCCTCAAAATGCGCCGTCTGCCCAAAGCCGAAATTGAAGAACAATCCATGCAGGCCTTGCGCGACATCAGTTTGGAACACGAAGCCCAACGCAAACCCGAAAGCCTCTCCGGCGGCGAACAGCAACGCCTCGCCATCGCACGCGCCCTCATCACGCGCCCGTCGCTGTTGCTCTTGGACGAAGCCTTCTCCAGCCTCGACACCCACCTGCGCCACCACCTGCGCACCCTGACCGCCGAACGCATCCGCAGTCAAAACATCCCCGCCATCCTCGTGACCCACTCCGCCGAGGAAGCCTGCACCATGGCCGACACCATCGCCATCATGCACGAAGGCCGCATCCTCCAACACGGCACGCCGGAAACCCTTATCCGCCGCCCCGTCAACGCCCAAGCCGCCCTACTGCTCGGTTTGGCCAACACCGGCGACACACGCTACATCCCCCAACACGCCATCCGATTCGACCCGAACGGCACAGCCGTCCGCATCAGCGAAGCCATTCCTCTCGCCGAAGGCATACGCCTCACCCTCACCCATCCGCAATACGGCGATTTAATTTGGTATCCCCATGCCGACCACGATACGGACAAACCGCAAACCGGACAGGAAATCAGCATCAGCGTGGATGAAAATCAGATTGTTTGGTTTGATTGAATGTGATGGATTAAAAAAAAGAAAAAGGCCGTCTGAAAAGCAACAAACACCGTCATTCCCGCGCAGGCGGGAATGACGGCGGATGGGTTTGGGGCGGGGGAAAGGTTTCAGGCTGACTTGGGAAGGGCAGCCTGAAAATGGGGAGGCCGTCTGAAAGACGGATTCAGACGGCCTCCCCATTGGTTAGTCGGTTACTTCAAGTAATTAATTAAATCTCCACGTCTAAACGTGGCGGCAAGTTGTTGTAAAGAAATTTCTGAGCTATCGTTGTAAAGTGCAGCAAGTGCCTGCCGGATGTCCTGTATTGCTGCTTGAAGGTAAGCTTCGCCCTTTTCATCCAGCCGTGCCTGCAAAGAAACGAAATTTTGATGATTAACCAAATCAAATGATGCCAATCCTGAATCTGCAAGAAGTTTCCTGCCAATCTGCATGGCAATAAAACAGGAAGCATAACGGACAAAGTCGGGATCATTTTCCTGCGGGCGTTTTCTTCTGTTCTCTGCCATACGGTAAATCAATACGGACAATACCGCCTGCGCCCCGTTCAAATTATCGAAAATTTCGCCATACAATTTACCAAAATGCTCCTTGGTGAAAAATTTCGCCTGCTGGGGTTTTTCTTTGACAACCGAAAGTACCGCTTCGGCAACCGTGCCTGATGTAATATCGTTTTTTCCTGCTTCCTGGCTACGCTTGCGTCGGTAGGTGTAACCCAACTCTGCAATCGATATCTCCAAACGCTGCTGCTGGGGATCGTTGGCTCTCAAATCCTTCAAATCCACAGGATTTTGGCTGTTGGTGGCATGGGTGATTTTCATAACCAAATCGTTTTGCTCTTTTGGCAGCTCGTAGATGCGCACCAACACGCTGGCATTGTCCGAAATATCGGAAAAATCTGCTATTGCGTTCATCAGGGTCATGGATGTCTGACCGCCGTTTACAATCTGCAAATCCGTAACATTGACCTGGTAATCGGATGTCTGCAAGGCATTATAGGAAAAACTTCTGCATATCAAAGTCAGCCCGTTATTGTAAAAATAGAAATTATCCGGCTCGTGTTGCAGGGTTCTTTGGATATCCTGATTAACGCGGTTTCCTGTCAAACCGAGATAACGGCGGATATTCCTTTCCAGTAGTTTTTCGCCATGCTGTCTCATTAATTGGGCAATTTCTTTAACAGGAATCCGCCCGATACAGACGCGGCTGAAATTCATATCTTCAATTACTGCTTTGCCTTTCAGCCGCAATACGGCATCGACAGGTTTTGTGCGGCTACGGATAGCCAGCAGGGTTTCATGGTTGGCATACTCCCATGACACTTGGGATACAGATTGAAATTCGCGGTCAATATCGGTTTGCGCTTCCCGGTTCCATTTCAGCCCGTTGTTGCAGGCGATAACCCGAATCTGCGGTATCTGCCCGTCCCGAATACGTGAGCGGATATCTTCGACTTTGGCTTTCAAGCGCATATTGATGCCGCCCAAATCGGCAGCCGGATTAAACAGATATTGAACGGCCTTGATTAATTTTTCTATGCCGGTTTGTGGGAAATTTTTATTTCCGTCCAAACTCTTGGCGTATTTTGACTGGATAAGGACAACGGAAAATTCCCCATCGTTTTCTTCATCTATATAAACAGCATCCGTTCCAAAATCTCCGCCTCCGTCAACCAGACAATCCAAGGCTGTTTCTTCATCCAAATCCAAAATGTCTTTGATACAGATAAAAGTAAACAGGGCGGATTTGAGTTTGTCCGTGTCATTTGGGTTGATGTTCAAAATTTGGCATACTTCATCTTTGGTTTCCTGCGGAATACCTAAAAGCTGTTGGTCTAAAATAGAAGCAGCGATATCCATGATAGTCTCCGTACATTTTTGAATTTTTAAAATATGAAAGCTGTGTTTCGGCCTGAAAACCACTCCACCGTTTTCAGGCTGCCTTCCAATCACCCTCTCAACTTCGCCAATTGCCCTTCCACTTTCCCCATCTTATCCATCAACTCCGCCAATTCCGCCTTATCCTTCTCCACCAGATGTGCGGGGGCTTTGTCCACATAGCCGGGTTTGGAGAGTTTGGCGTTGAGTTTGTCCAAGGCTTTTTGCAGCTTCTCGGCTTCTTTGCTCAAACGGGCGGTTTCGGCGGCTTTGTCGATTTCGACTTTCAGCATCAGGCGCGCGCCGTTGCAGACGGCGACAGGTGCGTCTTCCGCTTCCGGCAAGCTGTCCACCAGCTTGGCTTCGGTCAGTCGGGTCAGCGACGGCAGGTATTTGAGCAGGCCTTCGAGTTCTGCGTTGCCTTCGACAAAGAGCGGCGCTTTGACGTTTGGCGCGATACCCATTTCGCCGCGTAGTTTGCGCACTTCTTCCACCAAGTCTTTCAATGCGGCCATTTTATCGAAGGCCGTCTGAACGATTTTCTCTTTATCGGCTTGCGGATAGGCGGCCAACATGATGCTGTCGGCGGTTTTGGCATTCGCCAGAGGCGCAACGACCTGCCACAGCTCTTCGGTAATGAACGGCATGATTGGGTGCAGCAGGCGCAGGATGGTTTCGAGTACGCGCACGAGGGTGCGGCGTGTGGTGCGCTGGGTTGTCGGGCAGCCGGTTTGGATTTGCACTTTTGCCAGCTCGATGTACCAGTCGCAATATTCGTTCCACACAAATTCGTACAGCGTTTGCGCGGCAAGGTCAAAGCGGTAGGTTTCAAAGGCTTCGGCAACGGCGGCTTCGGCTTGTTGCAGTTTGCCGATAATCCATTGGTCGGCGAAGGTAAACGCCAACGGCTGCATTTCGTCTTGACCGCAGTCTTTGTCTTCGGTGTTCATCAACACGAAGTTGGTGGCGTTCCACAATTTATTGCAGAAGTTGCGGTAGCCTTCGGCGCGCTTGAAGTCGAAGTTCACGCTGCGACCGAGGCTGGCGTAGCTCGCCATGGTGAAGCGCAAGGCGTCCGCGCCCATGCTGGGGATACCTTCGGGGAAGAGTTTTTTCGTGGCTTCTTCCACTTTCGGCGCGGTTTCGGGTTTGCGCAGACCGGTCGTGCGTTTCACTAGCAGCTTGTCCAAGTCGATGCCGTCGATCAAATCCACAGGGTCGATGACGTTGCCTTCGGATTTGGACATTTTTTTGCCTTCGTGGTCACGCACGATGCCGTGGATGTACACGTCTTTAAACGGTACTTTGCCGGTGAAGTGTGTGGTCATCATAATCATACGCGCCACCCAGAAGAAGATGATTTCGTAGCCTGTTACCAAGACGTTGGACGGCAGGAAGGCTTTGAGTTCGTCGGTTTCAGACGGCCAGCCGAGCGTGGAGAACGGCACGAGCGCGGAGGAGAACCATGTATCCAATACGTCTTCTTCGCGGGTCAAGCCTGTTTTGCCGGCTTGTTTTTCGGCTTCTTCCTGATTGCGGGCAACGTAAACATTGCCTGCTTCGTCGTACCACGCGGGGATTTGATGGCCCCACCACAGTTGGCGCGAAATACACCAGTCTTGGATGTTGTTCATCCATTGGTTGTAGGTATTGACCCAGTTTTCAGGGATAAAACGTACCGCGCCGCTATCAACGGCTTTTTTGGCTTTGTCGGCCAGGCTCAAACCTTTGAACTCGCTGTCAGGCTCGCCGCCGTTTGGCGTGGCGGACATAGCGACAAACCATTGGCTGGTCAGCATCGGCTCAATCACGGAACCGGTACGGTCGCCTTTCGGCGTCATCAGCGTGTGCGGTTTGATTTCGACCAAGAAACCTTGTTCCTGCAAATCGGCAACCATTTGTTTGCGCGCGGCAAAGCGGTCTAAGCCTGCGTATTTTTCAGGCAGGGCAAAGCCTGGTTGCGCTTCGCCTTTGAAGTTAAACACTTCGGCGTTTGCCAGCACTTTGGCTTCCAAATCAAACACATTAATCAGGCGCGTGTCGTGGCGTTTGCCGACTTCGTAGTCGTTGAAGTCGTGCGCAGGCGTGATTTTCACGCAGCCGGTACCGAAGTCTTTTTCGACGTATTCGTCGGCAATCACGGGGATGGTGCGGCCGGTCAGCGGCAGGATTAATTCCTTGCCGATCAAATGCGTATAACGTTCGTCTTCAGGATTGACGGCAACGGCCACGTCGCCCAACAGCGTTTCAGGGCGGGTGGTCGCCACGATAACGGCTTCGGCGGGATTGTCCGCCAGCGGATAGCGGATGTGCCACATAGAGCCTTGTTCTTCCACGCTTTCCACTTCCAAATCAGATACTGCCGTACCCAAAACCGGATCCCAGTTCACCAAGCGTTTGCCGCGGTAAATCAAGCCTTGTTCATACAGACGCACAAACACTTCGGTTACGGTTTCGGCGCGCACGTCGTCCATCGTGAAATACTCACGCGTCCAGTCGGCAGAGCAGCCCACGCGGCGCATTTGTTGGGTAATCGTACCGCCGGAAACTTCTTTCCATTCCCACACTTTTTCCAAGAATTTCTCGCGGCCCAAGTCATGACGGGACACGTTTTGCGCGGCAAGTTGACGCTCGACCACGATTTGCGTGGCAATGCCCGCGTGGTCGGTGCCCGGAATCCAGGCGGTGTTGCAGCCTTTCATGCGGTAGTAGCGGGTTAGACCGTCCATGATGGTTTGGTTGAAGGCATGGCCCATGTGCAGCGTACCGGTTACGTTGGGCGGCGGCAGTTGGATGGAGAAAGACGGTTTGGTCAAATCCATATCAGGCTGGAAATAGCCCTGCTCTTCCCAGTTTTGATAATGTTTGGATTCGATTTCGGCTGGATTGTATTTGTCTAACATGATGGAACTTTGTGAAATTAAGGTTATTTTTGATGTGCGGATTATAACGCAAAAAGGCCGTCTGAATCATTTCAGACGGCCTTTGGCATACGGGTTTTAAAAACGGAACAATACCAGGCTGACGGCAATCACCGCCATACCCGTTGTCAGGCCGTAAACGGTTTCATGGCCGTCTGAATAGCGTTTGGCGGCCGGCAGCAGCTCGTCCAACGCCAAAAACACCATCACACCAGCTATCACGCCGAACACCGAACCGAACACGGCAGGCGATAAAAACGGCTGCAAAACCAAATAGCCCAAAGCCGCCCCCAAAGGCTCGGCCAAGCCGGATAGCAGACACGCCCATACCGTTTTCTTACGGCTGCGGGTGGCAAAATAAACCGGCGCGGCGATGGAAATGCCCTCCGGAATATTATGGATGGCAATCGCCAAGGCCAAAGGCATCCCGACCGCCGGATTTTCCAAGGTGGCAAAAAACGTCGCCAAGCCTTCGGGGAAATTGTGCGCCGTAATCGCAAACGCCGCCATCATACCGACTCGCGCAATATGGCGGCGTTTGCTTTCTTGAAAAGACGGGTCTTGCGCATCTAAGGTTTCATGCGGGTTCGGCACCAGGCGGTCAATCAGTGCGATGCCGCCCATACCGGCCAAAAATGCCATGGTCGCCGCCGCAAACGCGTGGTCTTTATCATAAATTTCAGCGAACGCCTCGCTGGACTTACTGAAAATTTCCGTCAGAGAAACATAAACCATCGCACCGCCGGCAAATGCCAAACCAAACGACAACACGCGCGGATTAGGCGTTTTGGAAAACATCACCAAGCCGCTGCCTAATACGGTAAACAAACCGGCAGCCAACGTGATGGAAAAGGCAACGGCCAAATTGGACATCGAAAAATCGGGCATGAGAAGACCTGCGCTAAAAGCTGGGACAGGTTCAGACTAACACTTTTTAATGCGCATGATAATAGTTATTATTTATTTTATTGATTAGGTACACAGATTTTGAAACAAAAGGCCGTCTGAAAAATAATTTTCAGACGGCCTTTAAATTTGAAATGCCGCTAAACCTTATCGCTTTCCAGCTTAAGCCTGATAACGCGACAGGCTCAAATCGTCGCTTCGGATTTCGGTATCTTTGCCGCTCACGATATCGGCGGTTAATTTTGCCGAACCCAGCGACATGGTCCAGCCCAAAGTACCGTGGCCGGTATTCAGGAAGAGATTATCAAAGCGGGTGCGCCCGATTAGCGGTGTGCTGTCGGGCGTCATCGGTCTGAGACCGCTCCAGAACAATGCTTGTTTCAAATCGCCGCCTTCGGGGAACAAGTCGTTGACGACCAAAGCCAAGGTTTCGCGGCGTTTTTCGGGCAGTTTGATTTCGTAGCCAGACAATTCCGCCATGCCGCCGACGCGGATTCTGTTGTCAAAGCGCGTGATGGCGACTTTGTAGCTTTCATCTAAAACGGTGGAAACCGGTGCGCCGTCTGAGTTTGTGACGGGCAGGGTCAAGGAATAGCCTTTGACGGGATAAATCGGCAGATTGAGATCCAACTGCGCCAACACAGTCCTGCTGAAGCAGCCGAGCGCGCAGACAACGGCATCTGCTTCAAACCGCCCTGTTTCGGTTTCAACGGCTTTGATGCGCAGCCCGTTGTGGTCGATGCGGCTGATGGTTTGGTTGAAGTGGAACTGTACGCCCTTTTCCTGACACAATTTGTATAGGTTTTCAGTGAAGAGGTGGCAGTCGCCGGTCGCATCCGCAGGCAGGTGCAGGCCGCCGGCAATTTTTGCGGTAACGCGTGCCAGCGCAGGCTCAAACTCGGCGCATTCTTCGGGTTTCAGACGGCGGTACGGCACGCCGTAGCGTTCCAAAACGGCAATGTCTTGTTCTGCCGCTTCGACTTCTTTAGCCTGACGGAAAATCTGCAACGTCCCTTTTTTGCGCCCTTCAAAATTCATGCCGGTTTGCGCTTCAAAACGGCGGAACATTTCTCGGCTGTATTCAGAAATCCTGACCATGCGCTCTTTGTTGATTTGATAGCGCGCGGCCGTGCAGTTTTGCAGCATTTGCCACAGCCATTCGATTTGATACAGGCTGCCGTCAGGGCGAAACAGCAAAGGCGGATGGCTTTTAAACAGCCATTTCAGCGCTTTGGTCGGAATACCGGGAGCAGCCCACGGCGTGGTATAGCCGTAAGAAAGCTGGCCTGCATTGGCAAAACTGGTTTCCATCGCCACACCCTCGGCGCGGTCGATGACTGTTACTTCATGTCCTGCCTCTGCCAGATACCACGCGGAAGATACGCCGGCAACACCAGCACCTAAAACAAGCACTTTCATTTTTCTCCTCCTCTGACTTTTTTCCAAACAGACTTAATATACATCGGGCCGTCTGAATATTCAGATTCAGACGGCCTTGGACATTAATGCGGCAATTCGCCGTTTTTGATTTTTTGTTTGAAGTCGCGCGTTTCATTGACGATGACTTTCGCCATCAACAAAAGCGCAATCAGGTTGGGCAACGCCATCAAGCCGTTGAATGTGTCCGAAGCCAGCCACACCAAATCAAGGCTCAACACGGTTCCCAGCATAACCGAAGAAACATAACCAACGCGGTACAAACCGGCAAACTTCTCGCCGAAGACGTAAACCGCGCATTTCTCGCCGTAATAACACCAGCCGAGAATGGTTGAGTAGGCAAAGAAAATCAGGCCGATGGTGACAATCCAGCCGCCGATGCCGGGCAGCATTTTTTGGAAAGTGACGGTTGTCAGCGCCGCGCCGCTCAATTCAGGTTTCACAAACTCGCCGCCTGCGCCGAGCAGACCCATGACCAACACGATACCGGTAATCGAACAAACGACGATGGTGTCCAAAAACGTACCGGTCATGGAAACCAATGCCTGACGGACGGGGTGGTCGGTTTTCGCGGCGGCGGCGGCAATCGGCGCAGAACCCATGCCCGCTTCATTGGAGAACACACCGCGCGCCACGCCGTAGCGGATGACCGTACCGATGGCACCGCCAGCCACGGCTTGCGCGCTAAACGCATCGGAGAAAATCAGTTTGACGGCAGGCATCAGTGCGTCAGAATTCACGACAATAATGGAAATACCGCCCACTACATAAAACACTGCCATGGCAGGTACGATAAAGGACGCGGCTTTGGCAATGCCCTTAATGCCGCCCAAAAGCACAATGGCCGTTAATACAGTCAATATTACGCCGGTGTAGGCAGGTTCGACACCAAAGCTGGTTTGCACTGCCTGTGCAACCGAGTTGGACTGCACCGAGCTGCCGATACCGAAGGAAGCGAATGTGCCGAACAGTGCAAACGCAACGGCCATCCATTTCCAGTTTTTGCCCAAGCCTTTTTCGATGTAATACATCGGGCCGCCGGACATTTCACCTTTGGAATTGGTCACGCGGTATTTCACCGCCAACACGCCTTCGCCGTATTTGGTGGCCATGCCGAAAATGGCGGTCATCCACATCCAAAATACTGCGCCCGGGCCGCCGGTTACCACCGCAGTTGCCACACCGGCGATGTTACCCGTACCGATGGTGGCGGACAGCGCGGTCATCAACGCCGCAAAATGGGAAATATCGCCTTCGTGGTCTCCGCCGTCTTCATGCTTCTTTGACGGCACAAACGCCTGTTTCAGCGCATAACCCAACATGGTGAACTGCAAGCCTTTCAGCAAAACGGTCAGCAAAATGCCCGTACCGACCAGCAGCATCAACATAATAGGTCCCCAGACCCAGCCGCTGATGGTTTCGAAAAAGGCTTTGAGATTGTCTAAAAACAATTGCATGGCTTTCTCCTTTGTCTGTTTTATTTTTTTATGCACTACTTTTTGTAGTGTCATGTAATTTCAGCACAGAATATTCAATAAGACAATATCTTTCTTTTTAAAAAGATTTTTGAGGTTTTACCCTAAAAAGATATCTATTTAGACCGGTCAGATTGTTTACAATCCGCTAAAAATAAAGGCTGCGGCCGAGATAAAATGCCAAATGAAAGTTAATCAACCATTAATTAAGACTGCATCAATTAAAATGACACAATCGACAAATGGCACATTATTGAAAAATACAAACACGCAAATCTTGCTTTAAAAAAGCCTCAGGCCGTCTGAAAGATGGTTTTCAGACGGCCTGATGCTTGTTAACTATATTGATTCAGGTTGATGAATGTTGCCCAAGTAACTGCGCCAACAGTCGGGCAAAGCGTTCTGTCGCGCCTTCGCTGGTGTGCAAATACAGGGCTGGCTCGATGAGTTCCAATTCATTGAGCAGGAAGGTATCGCCGACCAATGTACCGTCCACTCGGGCGTAAACCGGCATTTGCGGCAAAGCGGCCAGTACGTCTTGTGCGGCACTGATGGCAAACTCGGGTGGCTCAATACCGAACACCGACACACCATAGGCCGAGTTGGCGCGCCATTCGCCTTGCGGCGGCTGACGGCGTACGGCATGGCTGAATATGCCGTTGAAAAACACCAGCGAGGTTTCACCCACCGTTTCGATTTCGCGGATATACGGTTGAACAATCATACCTTGCGGATAATCCACCATATCCACGTCCAATTCCTCCGCACAAACTTTGACCACGCCTTTGCCGCTCTGCCCGAATGCAGGCTTGATGACCGCGTTCGGCCATCCTTGTTGGTTCAGGATGTCGGACAATTCAGCTTTTTGCGGCGGAACGAACACGCTGGGAATCACTTGCGCGCCGCGTTCTGCTAAATCACACAAATAAGTCTTTTCCATATTCCAAGCCATCAGCTCGGGCGGATTGATAAAACGCTGCCCCGCCCGCTCGGCTTGTTCCAGCCATTGGCGGAAGGCTTCGGGTTCGGCGGCATAATCCCATGCACACAAAGGCAGTAAAAACGGCGCGGACGGATGGTTTTGCCACGCATCAAATACGGTTTTCACGCCCATGCTTTCCAAGCATGCCGCCAATGTTTTCAGGTTGTCCGATGGTTCGGGATAAGTTTGGCAGGTAATGAGTGCCAAAACGGTTTGCTCGGTCATGGTTGCCGCCTCGTTGCTAAAACCAAAATTATATAGCGAAATCAAACCAAAAGATTTTTCAGACGGCCTGATACAGGAGGCCGATTCTGATAAAATGGTTTTCCCCTTTTCCGTCGGAACATGCTCATGAAATCTGCCCACGTCCTTGTCTGGTTCCGCCGCAACCTCCGCCTGCACGACAATGCCGCGCTTAATGCCGCCGTTGCAAGCGGTTTGCCCATCGCCTGCGTCTGGGTCAGCCAAAGGCCGTCTGAAAACCACAATCCGCGTCAAAGCCTGTTCCACTATCAAGCCGCGCAAGAGCTGCATACCCGTCTGGCGGCACACCATATTCCTTTATATGTCGTTGCCTCCGACGAAGACCTCCTCCCCTTGGCTGCTGCGCTTAATGCCCATACCGTTATCACAGATGAAGCCTACACCGAAGCCGAAATCCGCCAAGACAACCACCTCTGGCACAATTTCGACCGAGCAGGCATTGCCCTGCAACACGCCAACGACCGCGGCATTTTGGCCAAATCCCCCCTCATGGATGCCAACGGCCTGCCCTACACCGATTTTGTCGCCTATAAACAGGCATGGTTGCAGGCTTATTCAGGACAAAGGCCGTCTGAAACCGAATTGTCTGTTCAAACCGAACAAAACGTTCCACTGTTTCCAGCCCATACCGGCGCAGTATTGCCTGCCTATCAGCAGGGCGGCGAAACCGCAGCCTTAACGCAATGGCACGCGTTCAAACAGAATTTGGTTCACTACCCGATTACTCAAAATTTTCCGGCACGAAAAAACACCAGCCTCCTCAATGCCTACCTGTCCGCAGGCTGCATTTCACCGCGCCTGCTGGCCGCCGAAGGCTTGGCAAACCGACATTTCGAGTGGCTGGACAAGCTTATTTTCCGCGACTACTGCTACCAGCTCGCCTACCACCGCCGCCTGCCCGAAACAACCGATGCCGCTCCGGTACGCAAATACTGGCGACACGGCCAAACCGGCGTGCCCATCATCGACGCCTCCATCCGCGGCCTCAAAGCCACCGGCCACTTACACCCCGTTCTCCAGCAGCTGTGTGCCCACTATTTCTGCCATGCGCTCAACCTTGACCCCAACCAAGGCATCGCATGGACAGCCTCCGTCCAAACCGGCACCGACCCCGCGCTCAACCAAGCCAACTGGCACCTCGCCGCACAAGACACGGCCACCGTCCGCTATGCCCACCGTTCACATCAAATCGACCCCGACGGCAGCTACATCCGCAGTTACCTCCCCGAATTGGCGCACCTACCGTCCACCCTCATCCACACGCCGTGGGCAGCCGCCGACGACATCGACACACACGGCTACCCCTTCCCCAAGGCCGTCTGAAACCTGGGTTCACACCAAAAAACCACACTAAATACAGCTGAAAAACGTTCAAACAAAATATTTTGGTTTCAGACGGCCAAACAGATTGAATAGCCAAGATTTACACGGTAAACTTACGTCATTAAAAAATTTTATTATTTCATTACAATGAAACCCGCATTCGACATAAAAACGTCACGTTTGGACGTCTTATCCATCCATCTGCACACCGCAGATCTAACAGAATTGGAAGAATTCCTGCGCCAACTGGCAGGCCAATCTCAAGACGAATTCGTTCCCTTCATTTTAGACGTACAAGATTTCGACCACCCCGAATCCATCGATTTGGGCGGCATGATTTCCCTGTTTGCCCGTTACGGCATGCAAATTTTAGGGCTGCACCACACCAGCGACACATGGGCGGCAGCAGCGGCGCGTTATCATTTGGTATTCAAACAAGGTAACTCCACCCAGGCAGCCGACACACAGGCAGCGCCTACCCCGCGCCAAGCACCACAGCCGCAAGACGTACAAGCCACCGTTATCAACAATCCGACCGTATTGGTCAGCACGCCCGTGCGTACCGGCCAGCAGGTTTACGCTGAAAACGGCGACCTCATCGTTACCGGCATCGTCAGCCAAGGTGCGGAACTTATCGCCGACGGCAACATCCATATTTACGCCCCCATGCGCGGCAGAGCGTTGGCCGGTGCCAAAGGCAATACCAACGCGCGCATCTTTATTCATTCCATGCAGGCCGAATTAGTCTCCGTTGCCGGTATCTACCGCAACTTCGAGCAAGACCTGCCCGAGCATCTGCACAAAAAACCCGTACAAGTATCATTGCAAGACAACCGACTGGTTATCAGCGCAATCGACGCCGAATAAACATCAGTACTTAAAAAGGAAATATCGTGTCCAAAATCATCGTAGTAACTTCAGGTAAAGGCGGCGTGGGCAAGACCACTACCAGCGCCAGCATCGCAACCGGCCTGGCCCTGCGCGGCCACAAAACTGCCGTGATCGACTTCGACGTCGGTTTGCGCAACCTTGACCTGATTATGGGTTGCGAACGCCGCGTCGTATATGACCTCATCAACGTTATCCACGGCGAAGCGACTCTCAACCAAGCCCTGATTAAAGACAAAAACTGCGAAAACCTCTACATCCTGCCTGCATCGCAAACCCGCGACAAAGACGCGCTGACCCGCGAAGGCGTGGACAACGTGATGAAAGAGCTGGCCAGCAAAAAAATGGGCTTCGAATTCATCATCTGCGACTCCCCTGCCGGTATCGAACAAGGCGCACTGATGGCGCTCTACTTTGCCGACGAAGCCATCATTACCACCAATCCGGAAGTATCCAGCGTCCGCGACTCCGACCGTATCTTGGGCATTTTGCAAAGCAAATCCCGCAAAGCCGAACAAGGCGATACTGTTAAAGAGCACCTGCTGATTACTCGCTACTCCCCTGAGCGCGTGGCCAAGGGCGAAATGCTGTCTGTACAAGATATCTGCGACATCTTGCGTATTCCGTTGATCGGTGTGATTCCTGAATCACAAAACGTCCTGCAAGCTTCCAACGCCGGCGAACCTGTCATCCACCAAGACAATGCCGCAGCAGCAGAAGCCTACAAGGACGTTATCGCCCGCCTCTTGGGTGAAAACCGCGAAATGCGTTTCCTCGAAGCTGAGAAGAAAAGCTTCTTAAAACGACTGTTCGGAGGTTAATACATGTCACTGCTCGATATGCTGTTCGGCAGAAAGCCGAAAACCGCCACCGTCGCGCGCGACCGCCTGCAAATCATCATCGCGCAAGAACGCGCACAAGAAGGCCAAGCTCCGGACTATCTGCCGACCCTGCGTAAAGAGTTGTTGGAAGTCCTGTCCAAATACGTCAACGTATCATTGGACGACATCCGCATCTCCCAAGAGAAACAAGACGGCTTGGACGTTCTTGAGCTGAACATCACCCTGCCGGAACAAAAAAAGGCTTAACACATGACCTTGACCGAATTGCGTTACATCGTAGCCGTCGCACAAGAACGTCACTTCGGACGTGCCGCACGACGCTGCTTTGTCAGCCAGCCCACCCTCTCCATCGCCATTAAAAAGCTGGAGGAAGAGCTGTCGGTATCCCTGTTCGACCGTAGCAGCAACGACATCATCACAACCGAAGCGGGCGAGCGCATTGTCGCCCAAGCCCGCCGGGTTCTGGAAGAAGCAGAACTCATCAAGCACCTTGCCAATGAAGAGCAAAACGAATTGGAAGGTGCGTTCAAACTCGGCCTGATTTTTACCGTTGCCCCCTACCTTCTGCCCAAGCTCATTACCGCGCTGCGTGAAACCGCGCCGAAAATGCCGCTGATGCTGGAAGAGAACTATACCCACATCCTGACCGAGTCGCTCAAACGCGGCGATGTCGATGCAATCGTCGTTGCCGAACCGTTCCAAGAGCCGGGCATCGTAACCGAGCCTCTGTATGACGAACCTTTCTTCGTCATCGTTCCAAAAGGACATCACTTTGAAGAACTCGATGCCGTTACGCCTCAGCTTTTGGGCGAAGAACAAGTGTTGCTGCTGTCCGAAGGCAACTGTATGCGCGACCAAGTGTTGGCAAGCTGTTCCGAATTGGCTTCCAAACAAAAAATCCAAGGTTTGACCAATACCCTGCAAGGCAGCTCCATCAACACCATCCGCCACATGGTTGCCAGCGGTTTGGCCATCAGCGTCATGCCGGCTACCGCATTGACCGAAAACGACCACATGCTTTTCAGCATTATCCCGTTTGAAGGTACTGCACCGCACCGCCGTGTCGTTTTGGCCTATCGCCGCAACTTTGTCCGTCCGAAAGCACTGACTGCTTTGCGCACTGCCATTTTGCAATCGCAACTGACCGGTGTAACGTTCGTCAACGAATAAACCGCAAAACAAAAGATGATATATTGACATGTCAATTATTAAAATAAGTTAATTTCTTATCTTTATGTTTTTAATGAATATTTAGTTATTGCATTTTCAATAGAAACGACAAAGAACGGCTGTTTTTACAGCCGTTTTGTTTTGTATAAATTCGTTAAACCGTCTGATGTCGCGCTTTATCAAACGGCTTTTTAGTCTTGTGTATATAAAAGGCGATTTTTGCCAATTTCCGCATTAGTGCAACGATGATTATCATCTTAGGCTTTTTTGCCGCTTCCAAATTTCTGACAAGTTGAGGAAATGCATTCATGCGGTAGGCAACAAGGGCAGGCATAAACAAGGCGCGTTTTAATTGTCGGTGTCCGTATCGGCTCAATCTGCCTTTTTTATTGACACTTGTCCCTGATTGTTCAATTTTTGGACTTAGGCCGGCAAAGGCTACAAATTTATTCGCTGTTTCAAAATTTTTATCTGTAAGGTGTCTTAGTAGGATCACTGCGGTTTCTTTTCCTATTGCCGGGATAGTTTGAAGGTTTTGATATTCGATATTTAGACTTTCTTTCTGCTTTATCATGCCTTCTATCCGCTTTGATGTCTGATCTATTTTTTCTTCAAGCAGTTCTATGATTGCTTCATGGGTTGATTTTATGTATATGTCTTTTGCGGTATGCAGCCTGTTTTGTGTTTCTTTTTGCTGCTCTTTTAGTTGTTGCAGCAAATTAACCAGCTTATAGAGTATGGGATTTTCAGACGGCCTAAACGGTGTCAGTTTGTCTAAATGGCGGTTTGCAAATTCGGCGATAAGTTTTGAATCTGCTTTGTCTGTTTTAGTATGGCTAAACTGACTTTTTGCATATTCTTTGATTTTTAAGGGATTAATAACAAAGATCGTATATAGCGCGCTCAAATATTCTGCCGCCTGTTCATAGTAAATGCCTGTTGCTTCCATACTTATGGCAATTTTTCTAATTCGTTTTGTTTTTATCCAATTAATCAGATTCTCAAATCCTTCTGTATTATTGGATATTTTTATATAGTCTTTGCTTCCTTTAGTTGTAATCAATGTTACGTCTATCGTGTCTTTAGATACGTCCAACCCTATTACATTCATTTCATTTTCCTTATTTATTCAGCCTGTAATGGCTATGATGATATTCAATCTTTAGGATGGTCAGACGATTCGGCATTTCTTTTCCTCAATTTTAGCTTTGGTCGACTTGCTGCCTAAACCGCCCGGGCTTTTATTTTGCGCTTAAACAAAAACCTGTAAACCGCCTCAAATAAAACGATTTACAGGTTTCAATTTAATTTACCCAATTTCAAAAAGGCGGGAGTTCCCGCACCCCATTGATATTTATTTAACCGTTGATTCCGCTTAGGCTACATCAACAATTAAATAAATATCTCTTAACTGCCGACCTTTGCACCATTTTGGAAGCCTGTTTTTTCGCCTGCTTCAACATAACCGTCATACATCAGGTTTTGAGGGCTTTTACCGCCCATTGTAAGAACTTGTCCATTTTCAGGCGTGTAAGCTGTCTGCGGTGCTGTTTGTGTCTGTTGTACGGTGTGCTGTTCATCCTTATAGGGATTGAAAGGAAGGCCATTTTTCACGTAATCCTTGCACATGGCTTTAGTAACTTCTTTTAGCGGCGTGCCTTGGGCGCTGTAACAAGTACAGCCACTATTACCACCTTCAACGCAACCGGCAATATATTCAAACGTTTTAACTTGTCTTACATTGTCATAAATGGGTTTACTTTCAGGTTTTTCAGCTAGAGTAGGTACAAAATCTTCAGGCTTAAGATTTGAATTTATATCTTGTGGACTTTTAGATTGATCAGTTTCATTGATTGCCTGCGGTTCACTTGCAGACGAATCAGAAACAGATTGAACTACTTCAGATTGTCCGCTACCTTGTTTATAAATCTGATAGACGTTGTAACCTTTCCAAGCCATAAAGGCAAAAATAGCTACTAAAGCCCAAACAGCAAGCGGAATGTTCTTTTTAAACTTCTGATGTTGGCTGGATGATTTGTAATATTTAAACGCTTCTTTTGGCGGCTTCCAGCTTGATGATTCAACGCCTGTTACTGCGGCAGGATTATCTAGACTGGTAACGCATTTGTACCAGGTATATTGCTTCATACCTACTGCTTTACGCTCAAGGTGCGTATGTTTTGACACGAGATTACGTACAAATACGTCAAGCTGACTTGGGTGCTGGGTCATCAAAATAACCGTATGGCCGTAATGGCGGAGTTCGGTTAATTCTTGGATATATGGCGGAACAGGACGACCGGCAGCACGAACAGGATAGGTATAGTGAGCTTCATCAACAATCAAGACGGCACCTTGCGGAATAATATCTCGCAACGGTGCAGACATGATTTCTTCTTCAGTAAGTTCATGCGCGTTAAATTTTCGTTTATCCAAACCGTCAATATGGCAGAAATAAAGCGGACGATCGACTTCCGTACCGTCTTCAAGCTTCATTTTAAATAAGCCGTCTTCGTTGTTCAGAATCATGGACACGACGCGCGATGTTTTGCCAGTACCCATATTCCCAGTAAATAAATAAATCATAACGCTACCTTACCTTGGCATAATAAAAGTTAATTTATTCAATGTATTCATTCCAATATAAAAGCTGAATGCGCCGAATAAATAACCGAGGCCTTGGCCAAAACCACCGATTAAAAGTAAATTTAGAATATCAGACGGCATAGAATTTATGGCATTCAAGGTGTAATCTTTAAATTTATTTAGCGCAATAATATAGCCTGCATATGTTACAAACGTCATGCCAGTAGCAATAATTATTCTGACAATTAGCATTTTGAGCAAAATTGCCAATAAAGGTATAAGACCTGCAAGTAATGGCATAAGTACCTCTTATTTCCTCAAAGACCCAAAAACAATAAAAGCTGACATGATAATGAATCCGAGCAGAACAGCAAAACGGACTTTTTCCATGAAAACGCAGAGCGGTTCATAGCTGATTTGTACCGGCTTTCCCCAAATGTTGAAACTTTTGGGTTGAGGACAAACGCCATTTGGCGGTAGGAAATCGTCTGACGACCATGTCCTATCATCGGTAGTTTGAGGAATACTTATAGCGTCAAACATTCCCTCTTCAGGCTTGCCCATTTTGTCACAGGCTAAAATATCTGGAAAAAAATCACAAAGTAAGCCTTTTGATTCTTCTTTCTTGTCATCTTTTTTATCTTCTTTTCTTTTATCTTTATCAGATGGATCATCATCCGGATCAGGTTTATCATCTGGACGTTTATCAGGCTTATCATCTGAATCGGGTTTATCATCATGTTTTTTATCGGGCTTTCCATCGGGATTAGGATTAGGATCTGGATCAGGCTTGGTATTGGGTGCTTCAGATCCGCCCGGTGTTAAATCAGGACGTTGAGTTGTAGCAACATTAGCGGTCGTATTGCCGTTTGAATCTTGACCGAAAGTAATTGTAATTTGCACCGGCTTGCCGTTTTCGGGTGTGAAAGGGCCAATGGTTACGACTGTACCGGCAGGGACTTTGATATTTTCTTTGTATTCAGGTTTACCAGCGCCTTCAACAAAGGGGGTAGGATTACGGTCAATTGAAGAGGTAGCAATTTGGAGAAATTTATCTTCATCAAGAAATTCTCTATGTAACCCTTTTTGTGGAGCATAAAAAAATCTTGTACCACTACTAATTTGACAAGAAACACCTTCAGACCAAAAACAAAATTGAAAATGGGCATCTGGATATCTTTTTTCTTTTATTTTTGGGAAAACATTTTTGAAATCTTTTTCAACCTGCATAATAAGAAGCTGCTGAGCTTCCTTTTCACTTTTACCTCCTAAAGACAAAGCACGAACAACAGATGAATCAACACCTACACAGGATTGGATAACAGGGTCATCTTGACATAATGCATCCGCGTAAGCTTTTAAAAATTCTTTAGAACTTTCATCATACTTATAACCTTCAGATTCAAGATCAGATTTAACAGCTTGATAAGCTTCGTAAGCAAAATAAGCAGCTGTACCCCAACCGCTTAAACGAGAACCTAAAGCTGCGCCACTTTTTACAAGTTTAAATGCGCCTGAAAGAACGGCTTTTCGGGATACTTGGGCTTCAACAGTTGCACTTACAGTTTGTTTTGACAAATAGCCTTCATATCTAGCCTTCATTGCCTCGGTTTGGAATTTTCTATACGAATTATCAGATACAGAACGCGCCCACGGTTTTTTATCCCAATGTTCAGTATGTTGTTTTGTATAAGTAATATTCTTTGAATTATTAACTTGAATTTCGCCAGCAATAGCAAAGCTAGAAGTAAATAAAACTAATAACGGAATGATAAATTTATTCATTTTTAACTTTTATTTTCTCTATTTTCTTATTCTCTATGGATTCATTTAAATCAGACATAAACTTAACCATATCAGGATCTTTAGGGCTTGGTTTTTTTGGAATTGTATTCATTAAATAAAAGTCATCATTATCAGAAAATTTAATATTAGATTTAGATTTTTTTTGAATAAAACCTAATAAATTAATAACTAGATACAATGCCATAATTGAATATCTAATTTCATTAGGAATAAAAATAATATTTAAAAAATGAAATGTATATATAATAAAAAAAACAAGATTAAAAATTCTAATAAACATAATGCTAACTTTCGTAATTTTTGCTGAAAGTTAGATTTTGCCATTACCCGAATAGGGTATCAATCCTTAAATAAAATCGCCCCTATCAAAACAGGTACCGCCAGCCCCAAGTAAAAATAGTAATCCATCATCTAAGAACCCTTTTCAAAATGGATACGAAATACACAGCGGCCATCACGCCGAATAAAAGCCAGCCTGTTTCCAAACCGCTTTTCAAATTGTCACTTGGATCGCATTTTGGCAAATCGGCTTTAATCGTCTGTCCGTTCAGTTTCCATAATGTGCCGTTGTATTCAGGTTTGATGATTTTGCCGTCTTGGGTTATTTGAGGTACTACCAAGCTGAAATAGACGTTTTCAGCTTGGCTTTGCTCAAGACATTTATTCCCGACTTGGTAGTACATCTTAATTACCTATTAGCGCAACAAGCGTTTAACGATGGCAATCACGAACAGGGCGGCAAAGACGCCGACTACCAACCAACCTGCTTCGAGGCCGTCAGTTTTAGCGGCTTCAATAGATGATTTTGCACCTTCATCAAGAGCGGCGTAGGCTTGTGTAGCCAAAGCCAGGGGAGCAGCGGCAACAACGGCCAGTTTTGCGCCGTATTTACGGCAAGTGTTCATCAATTTCATGATGTTTTCCTTTACGAAATGTTTAAAAAAATGTGTTTGCGGGCTATGTGAAGGTTTTAGAGACCGCCCGCCGAGCCTCTTAAACTTAATCTTCTTTTGTATAAAAACTGAAAATTAAAAATTCTCCGCCGATTTCTTCAATCGCCGAATTGAAAGCATCTTCATAACTTTCATATTGCCCGGCAGATTTAATGTTAGGCGTGAAACCAATATCGCCGAATGGATCGGGATAGATGAATTCATGATTTTCGAGTTCTTGAACAATAAATTTTTGCTGATACTTACTCATGATTCAGCCTTTCTTAGGCTTTGGGCGTTGCGCCTTTAACTTGGAAATCAAGCAATTTAGGAACAAGGCCTTTACCTGTTGATTCCATTGCTACGGTTACATCAACCGCGCATGGGAATTTAAGATTTTTCAGCTTGTCGAAATTATGGCTATCGCCAAATTTCATGCTTGCTGCGGTAAAACCCACAGCATTGCCGTTTGACGGCATGGGGCTGGCTACCAAAACTGTGCAAGAATCGATTTTGTTACCGTCGATTTCGCCTTTAAATTGTTTTGCACCCAAAAGAGTTGCTGAATACGTGGTTACTTGGCTTTGCTCAAACATTTTGAATTTCCTTTACTTGTTTAAAAAATTTGAAATAATTTTCTCTTCGAGTTCAATGTCTCGAATGTGTTGTTTTTCCCTGTCTTGTGGGAATGCGGTTTCTTTCTCATCAAGCAAATCATCAAGTAATGTTTGCATGTTCAAATCATCAATTGCTTTTTGCTCTTCGTGTATATACTGAATCTTTTGTGTCTGATCTCTACAGTCGTATTGTTCAGGTTGTAAACCTTTGGGATAACCTTCAATGCCTTTTACAAGTTCATCGACAATTTTTGTATCATCCCAGCCTATATCGCGGAGGAAATTAACCATCTTTCCAACCTGATTACGCGCATGGAACAGTTTATGATCGAAAGATAGATTTACTGTTTCTGTCTTGGCATCCATCCGCTTGGATTCTGTTTTGAATATCGCCGTACATATCGGATAAGCACCACCAAGATACGAACCGGGATAAATCAAAACATCTAAGGGTATTTCTATATCGCCTGCCCGAAATTCAGTTTCAAACCTGACCCATGGACTGTTGACATCGCCGAATTGTTTTCCTTTCTCATAAACACGGGTAAATTTGGAATTTCCGCGTTTGCCTACATAAAAGGTTTTGCCGCTACCATCATCATTACGCCATGCAGTACCGCGGCATTCGCTTTTTGGCCTCATGTTATGAACGTCAAAATGACCGTTATCATGATCAAGTAATGCCTGATCGGGTGTGTATTCGCCGTTAAAGAAATCATGGGCGACGTCAACACGGGTAATTTTTGGACGTATGCACTTACTTAAAAACTCATACAGTCGGTTTTCCCAACCGGGTATAGCAGCCTGACAACCTGTACCATTCAATTCAACCAGCATTGTTTCTCGCTGACCGCCATAATGAACCTTGCCATATTCGACGTTATCCGGGCCAAGTTGGTAACAGCTTTTATAGAAAAACTTTCCTTTGAACGGTAGTTTTTGGGTAATGCCAAAACCTAAAATTTCTTCTAACAGCTCGCTATACTTCACAACAAATTCTGTATCTGAAACCAATCCTTTACCTGTTACTTTGGGCAAACTGTCTTCGTGAATCGTTAAAGTGATTTGGTCAATAAATGCGCCGTCATCCCTTCCACGTCTTAACGGTATTTCGATGAATTTGCCTTTTCCATCCGATACAAAATGGCTGAAATATTCAAACTCAAAGTCTTGGTTATCCGATTTTTCCGCACCCTTCGGATTAGGGGTTTTATTTTGCTCCCCCCCTATTAGCCTAGGGGGGCAGCCTTCGGCGGTTGGCGCAGGATTGCCGTCCGCTAAAGCGGCCGCCATATCTGCGCCTACCGCCACGGCTTTATCTTCCCAAGATTTCACGGCTACATTCCTCATTCATCAATTCCCTTACTAAAAGTCTTCCGCATTCATTTGCAGCGTTTTCAGCTTTGTTTTTTAAAGCTGGATAAGAAATAGGAAAGCAAAGGGTTTTGACACATTGAGATTCATCATCTATATCCTTGAATACCTTGAGGATATACGCCTTTGGAAAAGATACTGGTTCTGGATTTACGGTGTAGAAAATAAGCATGATTAAAGCCCCTTCACTGGCTTAGTTAAGGGGCTTTACAAGAATTAAGAATATGCGCCCCTGATGGAACGCAATATATAAGGCCGTCTGAATGTTCAGACGGCCTTTTTATTTTTAACCGAATAAAGGATTAGTAGCGGGTATGAACCTGACTGCCGATAACGCCACCCAAAGCCGCGCCACCCAAGGTAGAACCGGTATCGCCACCAATCAAGTTACCTGCCACGCCACCCAATACCGCACCAGCAGCAGTGTTGCGTTGGGTTTGGGTCATATTGGCACATGCACCCAAAGAAGCGGCCAGCATGATCAAGGTCACAGTTTTTGCAAAAGTTTTCTTCATGGTTTGATTCTCCATCAGGGGTTAAGCTGTATATGGAGCAGTATGGCACAACCTTTCATTAATATATTTTCTGATAAGTAAAGACAGATTAAACTAAGATAACGCCCTTGATGAACGGTTAACTTCAAAAACAAACGGAAATTCCAATAGAATATTTATAAAATTTAATATATTTGGCATAAAATTGCGCATACATCAACCGCATTCGGTAGTGATACAATGACGACTTGTCTGAATTACCGGAAACACCCGTCATGAGTATCTACGCACTGGCACACATCATCCACGTTTATTGCGCGATTGCCTTTGTCGGCGGCGTATTTTTCGAAATGCTGGTTCTCTCCGTTTTGCACACCGGCCGCGTTTCGCGCGAATCGCGCCGCGAAGTCGAACGTGCCATGTCCTATCGTGCCGTCCGCGTAATGCCGCCTGTCGTCATTACCTTGTTCATCAGCGGCATCGTGATGGTGTACAACCGCTACCTGCCGATACTTCACCACCCATTTGACAGCTCTTTCGGCATCATGCTGAGCATCAAAATCCTGTTGGCAATAAGCGTTTTGGTACATTTTGCCATCGCCGTCGTCAAAATGGCACGGCACACCCTCACCGTCGGCTGGTCGAAATACATACACGCCGTCGTATTCAGCCATATGCTGTTTATCGTCTTTTTTGCCAAGGCGATGTTCTACCTGTCTTGGTAAACCTTACCCATACCCCACACACAAGGATTGTTTATGACCCAATACCCGTCCGTCGGCTCGCCGATGTTTTACGGCATCTTCTTTATTGCCGTCTCAATCATGATCGCCATCGATATGGTATCGCTGAAAAAAAACGGCGCCCACAAAGTCAGCATAAAAGAAGCCCTCGCCTGGAGCGGCATTTGGGTGGCCGTATCCTGCACGTTTGCAGGCTGGCTCTATTTTGAACTGGCGGGCAACCCGACTTACGGGGCCGTTGTCGCCAAAGAAAAAGTCCTCGAATTCTTCACCGGCTATGTACTCGAAAAATCCCTTGCCGTCGATAACATCTTCGTTTTCCTGATGATTTTCGGCTACTTCAAAGTAGAACCCAAATTCCAACACCGCGTCTTACTCTATGGCGTATTCGGCGCCATCGTCCTGCGCGCCATCATGATCTTCATCGGCGCAGCCTTGGTACAACAATTTGAATGGATTTTGTACCTCTTCGGCGCATTCCTCTTATACACCGGCATTCACATGATGAAGCCCGAAGCCGAAGTTGAGGAAGACCTTTCCCAAAACAAGATCCTAACCCTGCTCAAAAAAGTCATCCCGACCAGCCAACAGTTTGACGGTGAAAAATTCTTTACCATCGAGAACGGCAAACGTATCGCTACGCCGCTTTTGCTGGTATTGATTATGATCGAATTGAGCGACATCATCTTCGCCGTGGACAGCATCCCTGCTATTTTCGCCGTAACCACTGACCCTTTCATCGTCCTCACTTCCAACATTTTTGCCATTTTGGGCCTGCGTGCCATGTACTTCTTACTGGCAGACTTTGCCGAACGCTTTATTTTCCTCAAATACGGCTTGGCTTTCGTGTTGAGCTTTATCGGTATCAAGATGCTGATTATGCACTGGGTACATATCCCGATTTCCATTTCCCTGTCCGTCGTCTTCGGCGCACTGGGCGCGTCCATCCTGACTTCTTTGGTGTACACGCGTCAGCAAGAGAAAAAATAATCTGCCGATATAAAAAGGCCGTCTGAACATTTCAGACGGCCTTTTCAAATATCAAACACCAGCTTATTTAGCAGCGTCTTTCAATTTGTCGGCAGCTTCTTGAGTCGCATCGGCTGCTTTACCCATAGCGTCTTTAGCTGCGTCTTTGGCAGCATCCTTAGCATCAGAAACAGCTTCTTTAGCTTCTTCAACCGCTTTACCGGCAGCATCTTTAGCGTCAGAAACTGCTTTATCCGCAGTTGCTTTAGCATCTGCAGCAGCGTCTTTAACATCAGAAACAGCTTGCTCAGCCGCACCTTTGGCTTCAGAAGCAGCAGCATCAACAGCAGAAGCTGCATTTTCAGCAGCAGCGTTTACATCGGAAGCAACAGCAGAAGCCGCCTCTTGGGTTTCTTTTTTCGCTTCTTGTGTACACGCCGCCAAGCCGGCTACCATCATTGCAGCAATCAATAATTTTTTCATGTTGTATATCCTTTGGTCTAAAAAATATCCGTCAAAACTGACAGACCCAAAAATCATAACATAATAAATGCTCAAAAAAGGAAGAATTAACGCCAAATAACAGCCAATTTACGTTTTTTGAAAAAAATTTCAAAAAAATAGTTGACGAAAAGAAACAAGTTCCCTATAATGCACAGCTTATCGGGTCGTTAGCTCAGTCGGTAGAGCAGCGGACTTTTAATCCGTTGGTCGAGCGTTCGAATCGCTCACGACCCACCACTTTTCCTAAGCCTAAACAATTGTTTAGGCTTTTTTCTTAGCCACCGCCTATATTGGGGTGTGCCTGTTTTGTGTCGAAACCAAGACCGACACTGTCTAATATAGCCGCGTGTCCGTGCAAATGTTCGGGGGCTAGATGGGCATACTTCTGAACCATCCCGACATTTTCCCAACCACCCATTTCCTGCAAAGCGGCGAGCGGAACTCCGGCTTGTACCAACCAACTTGCCCATGTATGCCTCAGATCGTGCCATCTGAAATCAACAATGCCTGCCTGAGACAATGCGTTTTTCCAAATACGCGAGCTGATGCTTTTCACGGGTTTACCGTTTGGTAGAGTAAAAACAAAAGATGGATGTTTGCCCATCCGTTTTTCCAATATACCGAGTGCCGTCTGATTCAGTGCAACGCCGATAGCGCGTCCTGCTTTGGCTTCGTCGGCCTCAATCCATGCCGTCTTGCGGCTTAGATTGATCTGCGACCACTTCAGCCCCAGTACATTGCGTTGCCGCAAGCCTGTCGCCAAGCTGAACACTGCCATATCAGCTAAATACTCCGGCAGGGCATCAATCAGCTTTTGGGCTTCTTCATGCTTCAGCCAACGGATACGGCGTTTGGCTTCACGATACAGTTTCAACTTAGGCACATTGTCCAGCCAGCCCCATTCTTTTTCCGCCTTATTCAAAATCGATCGGATTAAGGCAAGATAGCGATTTTTGGTACTATCCGAACAAGTCATGCGGTTAATAGTCTGCATGATGAAATCACGGCTCATATGGTGCAAGAAGATACCTCTGAAATGAACTAAACAGCGCAAACGGCTTATATCATCCCTGATGCTTTTCTTGTCCCCCATCTCTTCAATCCACCGAACTGCCGCTTCATCCCACAGTCGTTTCGGTTTTTCGTTGAAATTTTCCTGCTGCCACAATTCATGTTTCAGTTTGTCATGCAGCCTTTGGGCTTCATTTTTGTCTTTGGTGCGAGAAGATTGTCTAATTCTTTGACCGCTTTGCGTTGTGATGTCAATGTAATAGACGCCATTTTCGCGTTTATAGATCGGCATTTTTGTTCACTCCTACTTTCGAGTGAAGCCAGCATTCGCGCATTTTCCAGTTCGTTTATAAATGCGTCAAGTGCGGGCTGCGTGATACAGTATTTCCGTCCGGGCATGGAGGCTGCCAAACGGCCGGAGCGGATATGTTCCCGTATAGTTTCGGGATGGCATTTGCAGTATTGAGCCGCTTCTTTCACGTCATATGTCTTCATGGATTACCTCGATATTTCATAAACCGTGTAGGGCGCGTTTTCCTGTAGTAGCGACAGCCGTCTAACTGCCGCATATCGCTTGATACGGGATTCCAACACTAAAAAGTTGTTTCGGTCGATATAAAACAGCAGGCAGAGATAACCCTGCCTGTCTGCTTCGAGTGGAACGAGACGGAAGTGAGGAAACTGTTCATCCTTTGGATTAAACAGGGCGCTTACTTTTACGGTAACAACTTCTACACTCTTCTCTATCAGCATAAAGTTCCCTAAACAAATTTCAGAACAAGTATGGAACAGAAGAAAATCAGTGCCGCAACTAACCATGACCGGTTTATCTTCGTTGTTACTTCGTCAAGGTATCCCTTCATTTGTTTGTCAATTTTGGCTTGGATTGAGGCGTACAACTTGCCTTCACTTTCAGCTAGCTCTTTACCATACCCTGCTAGAAGATCTGCCATAATCTGTTCACGATAAGTCTTCAAATCTTCAGCAATTTGAACTGCCGTTTTCAACGGTTCTTCGATTTCTGAAGTAATTCCGTCAAAATCCTCACAAGTACGGTTACGTTGTTCTTCAAACAAGGCTTTCAACCGGCTTTCCTGTACCAACAGAATAGCAATAACCGGGTCGTCTGCTGTAAGTTTGATACCTGAAACCCGGAACACGTCGGCAATAATGGCATCTACTTCTGCTTTTCCCATATCATGCCTCTGATTTTTCCGGTTGGCGTTGAGTAGCCAAAAACTCTATTTGATCCAGTTGTTCATACAACTCACGCTGTACCGTACGCAGACGTTGGCGAGGCATCAAGCCAAATTCACCTGAAGTTTGTGCTTCAGTTAAAGTCAGGTTTTTGGTTGTCATTTCCTTTATATCTGCACCAAACGTATCAGGGTTGCGATGTGAAATATGTACCACGCCGATAATACGATCCTTGTATTGCTTATAAACACCAAATTCTTCAAACGGTTTATCTTTAGTTACCACACCTTGAAAGTCGTTAAGCCAAATAACCACTTCAGCCTGTAAAGCATTTAACGTTTGCACCAAACCTGTAATACAGTCATCAAGAGCCTGTCCACCTACAAGTGGTACATGAATAATCATGCGGATACCGTTTTCGGCCAAGAAGGATGGTACTTCGTTTTCTGCCATATAAGACATCAATGGCACAAAAGTAGCAGCCCCGTTGTCAATGACAGCAATACCTTCCTCGTTTACCAGCTTCTCAATCAATCCATCAAAATAGCGGGAATCAATATTATTACTGTCATTTAAAATATCGATTACTTCAGGATTTAACGCCGAGAAACGGCTAAAAGAAGGATTTACGGGATCAGTATCAAAGCAATGCAGTTGCTCTCCACTGGCTTTTGCTTTGAGGTAGTCACCTAAAAAACTTGCAATCGTTGATTTACCAACGCCGCCTTTACCTTGTGCAATAAAATGGACTTCTTTCATGGCATAACCTTTCGTTTGTTCAAATGATTTTTTACAAAAAGAAACCTGCTCGTCCCTGAACAAGTTTGTGTTTGTAAAAAAAGCAGCCCTATATAGCAGGGCTGCCGAAGCTGCTAAACATTTATGCCTATGTAGAGCAGGAGTGAAGATTTAACGAATATCTACCCAGCGACCACCATTCTTCTCTTCGCCGACATATCGTACTTTATCGCCCGCAGTCGTCCATCCGTGGTCGTAATAAGCCTTGCAGTATTCCGGTTTATCAGGTCTGACGTAAAACTTTTTAACCATCTGGCAATTTTCATCAGACGTATATTGTCGGCCAAAACGATATTTGTTTTTTTGTTCGCATACCTTCTCAAACCTTGAATAACGCATCATGCGGTTCAACTCTTGAGCATCACACCGGCCAGCTCCATTTGCAATTGCATCAACCAAACCCGACATTTCGGCACTTTCCGAACTACTCGGACACATTTTTAAAAAGTTACGACGCGCCTTGATCGTATTGCCCAATTTTTTGTGGCGAATCGAAAAATATCGTCTAATAGAAGACGCACATTCGCTTGGACGATCACCTGATGACAGACATAAAATTGCCTCACACGCCAAGCGCGTATCGCCTGTAAGCACATCGTCAGCATAAGTCGCCGGCGCTGCTCCCAGTAACGCCGCAATTAACAAACCCAAAGATTTTTTCATACACACACCTTTTCCATATTGAAATAAAAGACGAAAAAAAGGATAATCTGCGTACCCCTACGAGATCATCCATCTAAACTTAAAGCCGCTTTTGAATGAAAGCGGCTTTTTCATTGCCAAACAACTGTGCGAACTTGGAACTTACATCCATCCTGAACGATATTCACACATAAATCACCATTACCTTTCATCAACAGATCAACCTGTTTAGATGCGGCTCTCATACTATGATAAGTACCAATAATGATTTGCTTAACGGGCTTGCGGATCTTTTTCATGTTACTTCCTTTCGCTTTTAGATGAAGTGAAGGTCGTCTGAAACCATTTTCAGACGACCTTGAGAATAGGCGGGCATTTCTCTACCCGTGTTAAGATTGGATTACCACATCTTCTCTTTACACGAAACAAGAAATGCCCATGAAAAACAATCAAAAAGAGTTATTTGAAAATATTACTATCAGTGTTGTTTATGGCTCGCTTTTGATAAAAAGTATGCCTCTATTTATTTTTTTATGCGTGATATTTTCCGCTTGGCAGCTATGGGAAAACCATAGTGAAATCTCAATAAAATTTAAATGGACGTGGAAACTATTTGTTTCTTCAGCACTTGCATTATTTATCGCCAAAATAATTTCGATCCATCATTTCAATCACAAATATGGGATCTATCCCGAATATCTTAACTATTCAATTTCTGTATGGACTATCATCACTGCTATTACGTTTTTAACACTTCCAATCTTGTGGCATATACTCAAACTCATGATAGAGGGTAGAAATGCCCCGTTATTTAAATCTTTTAAAAAAGGTATCTATGCAATAACACTCTTAATTATGTGGGGGCTTATTATCAAAGCATATGATAAAGCTACCGAGTATGATCGCTGGCCACTCATGTTGGATGCGTACAGCTATTCCGACTGCAAAACAAGTCAAGGTAGTATTGCCATACGAAAAGATGATACAACGTGTTACCGATTCATACTTAGCTATCCACTCAAAATAGAGATGCAGGAATATCCATCACCTAAACCATGAGGAGCAACCGTGGCATGAGCCGACATCCAAGGATAACCAAATAATCATTTCCGATATAATCCACACCTGAAATCCGATGGCTATCGTTGTCAAAGCTGATTGCCTATCGTACTCTTTCCAGCCTCGGAATATATAGAATGAATGCAACAACGCCCATGTTAAAATTATAGACAGTCTGATTTTATTGCAGCAGTCCACTTATCATTCATCTCCAGAAGATTATTGCAGGGCTTTCACCTGCTCCCCGACCTATTGCCGGTAGTCAGCCTTATCAGGACATCGCTCAAAACAGTAGGGTGTGATAAATACCATACTGCCGATTTTTACCCTCCCGCTACTGCTTACTGATTCACAGGCAAAGTGCTTGTACAGAACATCACACACGGACGGTTTCGGAACCGCTCAGTCTTTTTACTCCGAGCCACTGAGTTGCCCGCCACCCTATAATGTAGCCAGGCGGTAGAAAAAACTAATTTGGAATATGTTTTAAGACAAATTTATCTTATAATGCGTTTTTTCGTCATTTGTCATAATGACACCATTGAACTATAATAAACTATCTGATTATTTCAGATGAACCCAAACGGAAACCCGCTTCTTGCACAAGCGGGCTTGGATTTGGATACATGTTTAAAGACGGGTAGCGCCGTCTGAACATTTGGGCATTTGCCCTACCGGACTTTTCCGATAAATACCCGCTCACGGCGGGGAATATAAAAATCAAAATGTACTTTGCAGCTTGTCCGCAGATTATCGCTGCTGCATCGGGATTACGTCCCGATTAAAAAATACGTCCAACTTGCCGCCTGTTACCGGACCCCACTGGGCAACCCGGATGCGCGGCATTTTTTTTGGCAGGTCAGATGCTGCCTGCAACCGTTTGTCCGATTTACCCAAAGGCTCGATCACCTTTTTTACGCATGATGTTTCAGTCTTTTCAGGCCAAAACATCTCCGAAGGCCGGTTGCTTCGTTCCAAATATTTAAAGATCTTTCTGCGTTATTTGCAGAATATATTTGTATTATAAGCAGATTATTTTCTGCGTCAAGTGCAAATTTGCATTTTAATGAAAATAAAAAGGCCGTCTGAAAATTCAGACGGCCTTTTTATTAGGCAGTTGAAGATTATCCGTGAGCATTGGCCACTATTCCTGAATAACAGAGTGATTCATTCAAGAATAACTTTGGATTTACAGAAACTCCTTGCAAATCATTATTCAGGTTGAAGATAGGTGTAATTATTTTCTTCTATATTTTCGATGCTCAACCATGACCCCCAACGTTTTCAACTCAGAGTGGGAAGAATGGAAAATTTCAAAATCTTCATTTAATGGATATAACTCAAAAACTTTTTTTCCATCAATAATGCCACGGGCACGATATTTCCTGAAAAAAATATCCTGAGCATTACTTGTTGCCAAAACAAAGTCTCCAGCTTCGGCTTGCAAAGTTGGGTCTAAGATAATCTTATCGCCTACCTGAAAATCCGGACTCATGCTTAAATCATTTATCTCGAATGAAAAAGATTGTGCTGAAATTATTTCTTCAGTTATCAACCATTCGTCGATTTTTAAAAATTCAACATGACTTTGGATTTTATCCCAATCTAATATTTGCTGCTTATTTAACAAAGGAATCCTATGATAGCCAGATGGAAGAGAAATATCCTTTGCTATATGAGATGACATCAAGTCAACAGGGGAGCAGTTTAAGGCTTTAGCAATTACGCTTATCTTTTCAGTAGTCAAGGATTGTTGACCTCTTTCTATTCTTGAGAGGTTACCAGTATCCGAACCAATTTCAAGAGCTAATTGCTCAAGAGTCATTTTTAATTCTTTTCGCCTAGCGCGAATGTTTTGTCCAATATCCATTCTTGCATTCTCTAATTCTGCGTGAAATACATCAAAGCTGTGAAAGCAGAATAGCCTTGTTATTTTTCTGCGTTTAACGCATAATAAAAAAGTTTTTAGTAGGAATCAGATTATGACTTCACCTTTAAAATTAGCTCGCCTAGGGCGAAAACTGACGTTGGAACAAGTTGCCGAATTGGTTGGCAGCGATAGTGGGAATATTTCCAGAATTGAAAGAGCGAAACAAATCCCGAATAGAGATTTGGCAGCAAAGCTGGTTGAGTTATTTAGAGAAGATGGACTCACGGAGGTTCATCTTTTTTATCCAGAACGGTTTGAAACCAAATAACAATGCTCACAGCCGAAATCCGCCACCACATAACAACGGACTTCGTGGTTTACCGCGAGTTCGGGCTTTTGTGCGGCTCCAATATTCAGGCAACGACATTATTGTCAGGGCTGTTTTGGTGGAGCGACGTGGCCGATAAAGAACCAAAACGTCAGGGTTGGTTTTATAAAACCGCTTCCCAGCTGTTCGATGAGTTCGGACTGACACGGCGTGGCTATGAAAAGGCAAGAAAATTCCTATCCAGCAAAGGCATTATCCAATGCCGACGTGCAGGTGTACACGGCAGGATGCACTGGCAGCTCAATAAAGAGCGTCTGTTAGAGTTATGCTATCTTGTCAAAGGTAAACCAGTGCCGCAATTCAACAGCCGTTACCATCTCGACATCGACAATTTCCGTCTTGAAAAGTGGATCAATCTCGATCTTTGGAATGACTTCCTCAAAATGCGCGCCAAAAAAGGCAAGTCAGTCACAATTAAGCAGAAAAAGATCCTGCTCAACCAACTCAAAGACCTCAAAAATAAAAATTACGACTTGGAAGCTGCTATGCGAAAAGCCATTCTAAACGGCTGGACAGGCTTCTACGCATCCGACCGATCGCCTATCCCCTCACAGCCGACACCTGAAGCAAAAGCCCTTAAGGTACTCGCGGAATATGAGGCACAAATCAAACAATCCGTTCATCCTCCAGATACAGACGGACAGCGGAATCCTGACAACCCTCATCGTCAAAATCTCCAAAATTACTATAAGAAAAAACAGTAACCATCATCAGGCTGTTGGCACAGCCATGCCCCAAAGCTGCTCCGGCAGCTTTTTTTGCGCTTTTTGCCGGTAGATATGTCGCCTAAAAGGCTGTTTTGTCTGTTTCTCTCAACAATTTGAGATGTGATGGGCTGTTTTTCTGCTTCGTTTACCTATTTTTATCCGAATCAAATTTAAAGAATAAGTTTTAATGTTGAATATAAGTATATGAAAATATTATGTTTGTACATAATGAGCAAAGAACTTTGGCTTTAGAGGACATAGCACTTTGTCCGTATAGGACGGCCTTTATACAAAGATCACCTTCACAGACCACTATCAAAAAATATTACAGGCTCGCGCCTGACTGTTTTTTGTGCAATTTATGATGGATGTAGATGGATATTGACGTTTGAGAGGATATAGACTCTTTTTGAGGGAGAGATATGTACAGGTTTTGTGGATAAATCGTTAGAAACATGTACAGGGCAGAACAGGAGGAATTTGTGTAGATTAACCTGTGAGGAAGCGCAGTTTTACCGCTGATACACCCGAAGATTTAGCATATTTGAAATTATTTTTTTGAGTAAAGGCCGTCTGAAAATTCAGACGGCTTTTTCATTTGTAGTCCTTTGGATTAATCGGATTTTGCCAATCAAATTTGTTCTTTCCGAAATTGGATTGAGCCAAAGTTTCTTTTGGCTTTTCAGGTTCAGAAACGGGGCTTTTTGAATTAGTTAATTTATTATCATTTTGAGATTTTTCTACCTTCTTTTCAGCTCCTAAATTCATTTTTTGAAGCCGGGAACGGATGAATCGATTTAATGCCTGTTGGCTTACTCTTACATTTTTCTTTTCAGCCAAAAACTGCAATATTAGTTTTTCAGTAAACCCAAGCTGCTTCATTTTTAAAATTTCATCTTTATAAGGCTCCAGTACGGATCGTTTCCCTGGACTCAATTTTTTTTCATACGATTTGATGAAATCTTCTAAATCACTCATACACACCTCTTACAACATCAAAACAACATTAATACAACCTATTTTACAACCTATACAACACTTATACAACATTAATACAACCTATTACAATAATAAACAACTAAAAACAACATTTAAACAACATCTATACAACAAATATACAAACATATTTACAACATTAATACAACATTATTACAACAATAAAACAACATATACAACATTAAAACAACCACTGTACAACCTATTTACAACGTATATACAACTAAACAACAACACATATACAACAATTAAACAACAAATACCTCCTCTCCGCGCGTACTTCTTCTCTCAAAAAAGGATATTGGCTAAGTACCAATAAATTTTAACTACAACGCAGGATAGGCAACGAGTGCCAAAAAACGCACTAAATGCGTTTTTCAATTCCGCCCAACAAGGCGGAAACGCCGCAAAGCGGCTGAAGGTTTGAACAACCATCGGGGGCATCTGCCGCCGTGTTGTTGGTTGATGTCTAAATTTCAAAGCGCAAAAAGTCCAGACCAAGACAAGTGTCTCTGCACGTCTTCCACCTTTTCCACCACGCCACAGAAGGCGCACCGGACAAAGATGAAAGCCGCACAAAGCCAGTCTGGACTTTTTGCGCTTTGAAATTTTTAACGACATCACAACACGGCGGCAGATGCCCCCGATGGTTGTTTATTTATGAATGAACATTTATGAAAGGACTATCAGATGGGATTAGATATGTATGGCTATACCATGAAAGCCGAGTTTGTCGGCGACCGTCAAACCGATGTGAATGTGAGTGAAGATGAACGCGAAGAAGCAGCACTGAATCATTTTGCCTACTGGCGAAAATTTAACCATCTTCATGGTTGGATGGAAAACTTATATCGTCAAAAAGGCGGAAAAGCTGAAGTCTTTAATTGCTGCACTGTTCGGCTAGAACTTGAAGATTTAGACCGTCTGGAATCTGATTTAAATGAAGAAAAATTGGAATACACGCCGGGCTTTTTCTTTGGAGACGATGAGATATATCCCGAAGACATTACAGAAACTAAAAACTTTATTGCAAATGCCCGTCTAGCAATAGCTACGGGACAAGCAGTGTTTTATGACAGTTGGTGGTAATGGTACACGGTTTCAGGCGGTAAAGGCCGTCTGAAACCATAGGGAGCAAGAAGATGGACAACACTGTTAAAGAGCTGAAAAAACGTATTTATTCGTTTGGTGCTGCATACAAACCCTCTGATGTTTTTCGTGATTTCGTAGAGCTGGCAGCCCTTGCGATTTTTAATAGTTATATGCGGGATGATGATTGGGAAATACGCGAGGAACGATACCATACTATCCGCCGAGAATATAAAGAAGAGGCTTTTAAAATCTTTCCTGAGCTGTTGGGCGTTTTGGCTTCGGGCTGCATTAGAGCGGTGAACGTCGGAAGCTACGAAGATTTTTTGGGTGAGCTTTATATGGACTTGGGAGCGTCGAACGAGCGTAACGGACAGTTTTTTACGCCAATGTCTATATCAAGAGTGATGGCAAAACTGGCGGGAATTGACACGGTGGAGAAGCTGGAGAATAAAAGATTTGTTTCTTTACTTGAGCCATGTTGTGGCAGTGGTGCGAATCTGCTTGCTTTCGCCGAACATATCGCCGATAGCGGAAAAATTCCAAGCTTACATATGGCAGCGGTTGCGGTAGATATTGATGTTTTATGTGTGTGGATGTGTTTTGTGCAATGTCATTTTTACGGTATCCCCGCAAAAATCATACATGGAGACAGTATAAAAAACGAATTTCATACGGCATGGCGGACGGTGCATTGGTTGCGTGGCGGTTTTGAAGACTATATGAAAGCCGAAATTGAAGCCGACAAAAAAGCCGCTTTCGACGCAAAACAGCACAGCCAAGACGAAACGAAGATAACCGCCCCTTTGTTGACTTTGGAAGAACAGTTGGTCTTGTTTTAAGGAAAGGAAGAAGCGTGATGATTCAAGATGTGAAAAAAGTGGATTATGACAAAATGTTTTCTGAATGCCTAAAAAGTAAAATTCCAACTGAAACGAGGCTGGATACCGAAGCCCTAATTAATCTATTAATGTTGGAAAATGTTTCTGAAATTGAAGTGAGCATTAGAAAAGGTTGTATAAGAGCAACACATTTTATAGGTTCTGACAAAAAATATATCTATGACACAGGTATTGATGATGAAGAAATTCAATGGGAAATTGAAGATTTCAAGGCTATTTATCCGCATACATGGTGGACGGTAGAGCAGGTTATTTACAATGACTAAGATATAAAGGTTGTCTGAAACGGCGATTTCAGACGACCTTTATATGCTGAAGGGAAATTAACGGAAAGAAACGCCCGCCGCAGCCCCGTTACCGCCTCTCAAGGTTCGGCAGAAACGTCCCCACGCCCCCAAGAGAAAAACAGACTTAGGCAACTTTTCCGGCACCTTCGGCAGCCTGCAAAATTGCCATGCCTATTTTTCTCTTGCCCCCTACGGCGGGCTTTTTTATTTATGAAAAATTAGTACTATTCAATCTAGTAGCTGACAGCTCTTAAAACTGGAGCTATTTAGACAAAATATCTGCCTTTGTCGATTTTGATCGGTGTTTAACGTGGGCTGGGATGAAAAATAACACATAAGGAAAACTAATGCTTTTACTACGGCGTGAACACATTGATAGGTTGTTTGATATGTTAATAGCAAACCGCAGGTTTGATACCCCATTTAAAATTACGGAGTACGATGGTGGGATGAATTTTTTGGGCGCGTTTGGCGAAGTCCCAGTACACGAGCTTGGAAATCGATCGACGACATTGTGCTTCGAATGGAAAGGGGAAATCTCTGAACCACGAGATACCCATGATATTGCGGGGATGAAGCCAAACATTCTTTATGACTTTAACGGATCAGGAAGGCACTTTGATAACCTTGATCCACGTTACCTGCTTCCTGTGGGTTCAAAAAGGGCTGATACTGAAGCATATCGTAATTAATGACGAAGACGAGCTTTTGAGGATTTGGTGTAGCCGACGAAAAATTTATTTTTACCGATACCGACTATTGAAAGCCATCCCAATTGTGCGAAACATTTTATTGCATAAGGCATGGCAGGAAATTTACCGGATAAATGAAATGTGTCGTAACACTTCATTTGAAATTGCCATATGCAACCGCCTAATGTAAGATGAATAAACATACAACCGAGTTTTCATCTGCTAGAGCTAATATAAGGTCTATTTTTTGGTCATTACTATAATTGTCCACTTACATTATTTAACTTAATTAATTCTATGAACCCCTTCTTTTCCTCCCAAGCCATATTTCCTCCATTATCACTATTATTCCTATCATTGATAGCTGCCTTTCCTGTCCCAACATCAGCCGCTCCCACTCCCGAAGCCATTTCACAACAACAGGATATTCTCCAGCGTCAACGGGAGAAGCAGCTGCGTGAACAGATGTTGCCTGAACAAGATGTGCGTTTAGATGATGCTGATACAGGTAGGGAGAAGATGGCAACACAGGCAGGTAGTGCAAATTCGGATGAAGCAAGCCCATGCTTTCCTATTTCTGAAGTGGAATTGGTAGGTAAAGGAGCCGCTCAATTTCGATTTGCGCTCAACCAGGCTTTGCGCCAAACACATTTTGTTCCCGGCAAGTGTTTGCATGCGGGCGATATCAATCAAATCATGTCTTTGGCGCAAAATGCTTTGATCGGCAGGGGGTATACCACGACACGTATTTTGGCTGCGCCACAAAATTTGAATAGTGGCAAGCTTCAATTAACACTGATGCCGGGCTATCTGCGCTTCATACGAATCGATAGATCTAATGATGCCCAAACCCATGCTGAACGCATTGCAGCATTCCAAAACAAATTTCCCTCCCGCTCAGACAATCTGTTGAATCTGCGTGATTTAGAACAAGGACTGGAAAATCTCAAACGGCTCCCAACAGCAGAAGTCGATATCCAAATCATTCCCGTAGAGGACGAACCAAATCAAAGTGATGTTGTGGTGCAATGGCAGCAACGTTTGTTGCCCTACCGTGTAAGTGTAGGCGTGGATAATTCAGGCAGTAAAACAACGGGGAAATATCAAGGAAATATCACTTTCTCTGCTGACAATCCTTTTGGACTGAGTGATATGTTTTATGTAAATTATGGACGTTCAATTGGCGATACGCCCAATGAGAAAAATTTTGACGGCCATCGCAAAGAAAGCGGATCGAACAATTACGCAGTACATTATTCAGTTCCTTTTGGTAAATGGACATGGGCATTCAATCATAACGGCTACCGTTACCATCAGGCAGTTGCCGGATTATCAGAAGTGTATGATTATAATGGGAAAAGTTATAATACTGATTTCGGCTTCAACCGTCTTTTGTATCGTGATGCCAAACGCAAAACTTATCTCGGTGTAAAACTGTGGACAAGGGAAACAAAAAGCTATATTGATGATGCCGAACTGACTGTACAAAGGCGTAAAACTGCAGGTTGGTTGGCAGAACTTTCCCACAAAGAATATATCGGCCGCAGTACGGCAGATTTTAAGTTGAAATATAAACGCGGTACCGGCATGAAAGATGCTCTGCGCGCACCCGAAGAAGCCTTTAACGAAGGCTCGTCACGTATGAAAATTTGGACGGCTTCGGCTGATGTAAACATTCCTTTTCAAATCGGTAAACAGCTATTTGCCTACGATACATCTGTTTACGCACAGTGGAACAAAACTCTGCTCACATCCCAAGACAAACTGGCGATCGGTGGGCGCTACACCGTGCGTGGCTTTGATGGTGAAATGAGTTTGTCGGCTGAGCGAGGCTGGTATTGGCGCAACGATTTGAGTTGGCAATTTAAACCAGGCCATCAACTTTATTTTGGGGCTGATGTGGGACATGTTTCAGGACAATCCGCTCAATGGTTGTTGGGGCAAACTTTAGCTGGTACAGCAATGGGGATACGCGGACAAATGAAGCTTGGCGGAAACCTACATTACGATATATTTACCGGCCGCGCATTGAAAAAACCCGATTTTTTCCAATCAAAGAAATGGGCAAGCGGTTTTCAGATAAGCTATACGTTTTAAAACAGTATCGTCAAATGAGCTATAAGGAAGAGATAATAAAATTTGATAATAGCTGAGACCCTGCAAAATACCTCTCTTCACCTATTTACTGACAGCCAAAAGCCTGTGTTGGGGTTCAGCTGTTGGGGGAAAAGGAATTTTGCAAAGGTCTCAGGATGTGTGTTGTTATACAGGTAAATAAAGGTCGTCTGAAACGGTTTTGCTGTTTTCAGACGGCCTTTTGAATTCATACAAGCTATGGCTTGCTTATCTTTATAATTGTCCAAATTTCCAATAATCCCGCCCTTCAATTTTCCAATAACAAAATTCGTCTGGTATTAAATACCCAAAATCCATTGCCTTTGAAAACCAGCCGTCATAAACATAATCTTCATGACATCTGTCCCAATCCATATGAAGGTAAACTTCCGTATCAAAATTAATATAGAACAACGGCAGTCTCGAAGAAATCTGATTGATTTTTAAGAAATCACTTTGCTGGCCAGAGTCTGAGATAGGATCATTGTACGACAGCTTATTCTCGACAACGGAATATAACCTTACCGCTTCATCAGAAGTAAACCCCTGAAACATCAGTTCCTTCAATTCATCCTTTTTTAATACAATGACTGAATCTGATTGAAGATAGCTTTCAAAATTGTCCTTAGTTAATTGCCAGATGCCGTTTCGGTAATAATAACTATTCATTTCATCCTGATATTGTTCTAACGTAATATTACCGTTTTTAAAATCCAAATCTAAGTCTAATTTCATGTTTAATATAAAATTTTCCTTATAATCAATCAAATAATATATCTTTTTCTTATAGACAAAAATAGATATGCATTGAGTATATTGAAAGATGGCATTTAATAATTCAGATTTAAATTTCTCAATTTTTTCCATATTTGACAAGTTCCTTAATAACTTTATCTTTAGCAAGTCGTAGCCCACATTAAATCTGCAGCTAAGGTGTGCGCGGTACGCACGCACGCGAGCTTGAGTCTAATAAAAAAGTCGTCTGAAACATTTTTCCGGCTTTCAGACGACCTTTTGTCAAATATTATCGGCAGCGGCTCAATGCCAACCTTAAACCTGCTCCGATTTCTTCAGGGCTGTTATCCAATGATAAAATTACATCGTCTGCATCAATGGCATCCCACGCTTCCAGCTTGACATGGTGGCTCGGGCTGATTTTCAGGCAGCCGTTGTGCAGCCAAATATCCCCGCTCATCATGTTTTTAAATAGGGCGCGTCTGGTTTTATAGCCCAAGTTCCCGCATAGATTGGCAACCCAATCCTCATAACGTGGTTTAAAACTTTCCTGTTTTAAAAAATCAATACGTTCAGCTTCGTTGTCTAACGTCCTGCTGTTCGCCAATGCTTGTAAGACTGTCGTGCCTAAAGTTCCATTGTCGGTATCCAATGGCAGGATATGGGGGGGATATAGGTGGTCTGGAGCATATCGCCCAAATCCTGACCATGTTTGAATAATCAAGGCTCTTTCATTTGCCTTATAGCCAGCCCAATAATCTTGTTCTTGATTGAAAGTCATTTATTCGATCTCCGTAATTTTGACTGTAATGTTTTGACTTTTGCCATACTCTACCACACGTTGCAACTGCAATCTTTGCTCCTTATTAGTTTGTGCGGGTATGGCCAGATGGATTTCACGCTGTTTGATCATGTCGGCCCTTAACGGTACTCCTGATAATTCATAACTTTTGAAATTTGCCGTCTTATCGATGTACCCTTTCATGGTGCTGTAAAGCTGTTCGGGTTTGGACAGGCGTGCCGTAGTTTGCGTATCCAGAGTTTTGGCACTGATTGCTGTGCCTGTTGTTGCATTATAGTAATCGAATACTTTGAAATTTCTCGGTAGTCTTGCATCAATAGGTAACCCCTTACCGACATAATCCTCCCAAGGCATTCCCTGTCCTTCAATCCCCTTGCCCCACTTGATACCGACTTTGGATTGGGGCAGGACATTTCGCTGTACGTCAGCAATTTTCGGAGGCGAGGAAGTTTTCACACCTGTTGCCAAGCCTCCCAATTTGCGTGTAATCAGCGTTTCCAATCCCCATATGGCTAGATTTTTCGCATCAGATACTAACGGCGATTCGTATTCTATTGGTGTACCCAAAGATAGGACAACTTTTTTACCAAAATCGGACTGATAGGTTTCAAACAATTGCCGGCTTCCTTCTGAGGCCTGTGTATAACCACCGGTCATACCTGTCGCCGCAATAAGTCCACCGCCAACACAGCCAAGCCCGGTACTGCACAGACCTACGCCTGCAGCACCCGAACCGACAACAGTCGTTGCACCCAATCCCATATTGCCCGCCCCCTTAATTTTGGTGGCAGCCCGGTCGTAACTGCTGCGTATATCGTTCAGTCTATTCCAGTTTCCATATTCAAATGCACCCGTCCGCATCAATATATTTTTTTCCGCCACAAACTGTTTACCGGCATCTTGAAGTTTTTTTAGTCCTTTATAAAGAGGGTCGAAGTCAGGTACGCCTTCCGCGCACCGGGTTAATGCACATGCAGCGGCTTTTAGGCGGTACTGTTCTTCAGCCGATCTGCCTTTTGACAGTTTGTTAAGGATTTGTGTTTCTTTCGGATGCAGCTGCCTATTGTTCCAATCGACATTCGCCCCTACTGCCGCCGTACCTGCATTCCCGCCCGCCGCATAGCCGATGGCCGCTCCGCCCAGTGCGTTGACCGCCGCTTTGCCCGCCGGGCCGAGGTTTTCCGCTGCTTCGTCCAAATACGGTGCGGCAAGGGAAGTGCCGCCGCCGGCCAGTATGCCGCCGAGGTTGCCCGTCGTCAGTCCGCCTGCCGCCCCGTGCAGGATACTCCTGCCTATGCCGCCTTCTTTCCAGGTGTCGTAGCGGCTTTGGTTTTCGGCAAGGTAGGCGTTTACTTGACCGAGGGATGCGCGGATGGCGGCTTTTTCGGCTTCGCTGTCCGTGTTTTGCAGTTCGGCCTCCAGCAGGGTTTTGGCTGCCTGATACCGTTCGTAACTTTGGGTATTGCCGAGTTTGTCGGAAACGGCTGCTGTGGTTTGGGCGGCGTTTTTGCCGAACTCCTGCGTTACTTCCCTTTGCAGGTTGATCTCTTTGACAACCGCGTCTTTGTCGAAGCTGTTTTTCAGACGGCCTGAGTGTTGATCCGCAGTTTCGGTGTCGATGCCGGTGTGGATACGCGCTTCGGTTTCTTTGGTAGTCCTGCCGGTTCGGGCAAGTTGTCCCGCTTTGTCGGTGATGTGTATGTTGCGGGTGTTGATGCCGCTGCGGGTGGTGCTGTTTTTGCTGTCTCCATCGCTGCCGTAGCCGATGGCGTTATTGTTGTTTTGACCTTTAGAAGCATCAGTCAAGCGGATTCCCGGGCCGGAGTCGGCAGGACGGTTTTGCCCCATTGATTCACCGCTGATTGCAACACTTGCCCCGATACCGAAGCTTTTGCCTTCGTAGCGGCTATGGTTTTGAATGTCGCTGGCAGTAAGGGTGGCCGTCTGAAAAAGGTTTTTTCCTTTGTCTTCGGCACTCTTGCCGGAGGTGATGATGCCGCCATTGAGGTCTGTGTTGTCTCTGACTTTGATTTGATAGCCGTCTTCTCCGGCATAAATACCACTTTGCTCGGTTACGGAGGCATGGTCTGCTTTGACTTTGCTTTGGCTGTAACTGCCGCTCGCACTGAATCCGTAACCGACGGTAACTTGGACGTTGCCGTTTTGCTGTTTGCTCTGATAGATTTCTGTGTCTTGAACGCTTTCTATATGGAGGTTGCGCGTATCTGCCTGTACGCCTTTGCCGATGATCTGCGCACCTTTGAGGGTGGTATCCCCGCCGCTTCGGATGGTGGTTTTGCCGGCCGTGCTGCCGACATGGGTGTGGCGGTGGGCTGCTTTTGTCTGATTGCTGTAGCTACTTGTTGAAAGAAAGGCCGTCTGAAACCGTATTTGTTGTTTCAAACGGCCTCTTAGCTCAAACCTTGAGAACCGCATGTGTGCGTTCCACATACATCCTACTTGTTGAGTTTAGATTTCATATGGGCTGCGGATTGCTCATGATTCATGGTTATTCTCCTTTTCTAGTTTGCAAGCTGCGGTTATTTAGAACAAGATTTAATTCAGTCATAAGCTTCTCATGATGAAAAATGTAAACATGGTTTTCTATAACTTATTCTATTAATTATGTATTCAATAAACTCAAATCATCATTTGTTGGAATGGTAAGGTGATTTTTATTATTTCTAGATTCCCCATTAACATATTCTGAGAATGCACATGTTTTGCAGCAATAAACTAATCTATTAGTCTCGATTTCCTTCCATAAATCAAAACCATAGGTGCCATGGCAAATATTACATTCCATATCTGGTTCTTGAATAATAAATAAATTCTCTAAAAAATTTTGTAGCGATTGATAAATATATGAATTTTTTCTTTGCATGGAAATATCTATTTCCCGTTTAAGAGCTTTTAAATCGTAAAAACTAATTAGTGATTTTTTTATTGGATAATTAGGGATATCTGAAATTTCTATATTCATAAATTTAGAAATATTTGAATAGTGATCTAAAAATTCTTTCTCTAAACTAGGATAATCATGTAACCATTTAAGAATTAAAGTTGCGAGTAAGATATGATCTACATTATTACCTATACCCTCTATTTTTTCTTTTAAAGAAAGTATTATTTTTTTTTGCATAATTACTGCCCTTTCACTGGATATGTTGTGATTAAATTTCCCATTTCGTCAGTAAATATCTTAATATATCTAGTTGGTGTTCCTCCTTCCTTCAAACTAGTTATACCAATATTCTTACCAGTATCGACTACGCGGACAAACTGACCGCCAGGGATGGCTGTTACTGGAGAGGACATCGTATTTCTACTTTGTAAAATAACTTTTAATTAATTTGGAGTTATTGAAAAAATAGAACGGTTATTTTCAATTACCCTATAAAATGGCCGTCTATTAGGGTTAGCATAGGTGTCACCGCCGCCGCTCAAGCCGATCAGTAAAGGAACAGTTTCCTAGTTTTTAGCCAACCTGTATTACATAATGGGGAGAATATCTTAAATAAGCAAGCATCCTCAATCATAATTGAGAGAAATTATTTTTTCAGAGTCTAACTCCGTTAATATGATTAACTTATTAACTTTATCTATTTCCCAGTCTGATATTATATCGGTAGATACTAAATTCTCTCTTGTTAAGTTTTTATCTGTAATAATTGCACCCAACTCATGAATAATACAAATTTTTTGATTCTCCAATAAATAAATATCAAAAACTATTCCATCTATATTTAGCATATTAACTTTTAAATTTTGTATAGAAATACAAAAAACGACTGAATCAAATCCGATAAAAATATTTTTATCATCAAGTATTAATACTTTTGGGGAAATACTTATACAGGAAACAGCTAATCCAATACATATATTGAATTTTTTGTGAAAAGAAAGAATGAAACATCGATAAATCTCCTTTCCTTCCTCTTGTAGAATGATATATTTTTGATAGGTGTTTATTAAATAGTCTTCTAACTCTCTTATAGAGTTATAAGGATATTTCGTTAACCTCATTATTTTGCTCCATGCCTAAAGCGTCCTGTTGGTCCATATATTTCACCCGTTATGAGTCTGTTTCCATCCCATATAGTTTCAAGTTTAACAACTCCTTGAGGCCCTGTTAAAAGAGTTTCTATAATAACTCTTCCGTTTTCTTGAACTAGAATTATATTCGATGGATTAGCATATGCATCTTTTAGGTGGAGACCTTTGCAATAACATAAGTTATTAAAATTTTATGCTCAACACCATTTTCAAAATGAGGAACCTCCCTGATTTCTTCCACTTTTTCTCAATATCAGAAAGGTTTTAGTCGATTGAAAATTTTTTAGCACATTTTTATGCGTCAAATTTCGTTAACAGACTATTTTTGCAAAGGTCTCAGGTGATGTAATAAATATTGGCGTGTCGCGACAAAGAAAGGCCATCTGAAACCTGTTTTTCAGACAGCCTTTTGCCATACAATAGAGAGTATAGACATGCTCAGCCTTGTAAACTTTACAAGTTAGCGTGAGTACCATATCGCACATATCCTACTAGAAAATTTCATGCAGGCTATGGTTTGCGAAAATGTCCTATTGGATCATATATTTTACTTTTTATAAATTTATTTCTATTCTATATAGTTTTAAGTTTAGTGGGATACGGATTTAGCTAATGGGCTAAAATCAACGAATAGAAGGAATTCCTCCATTTTTAGAAACAAATATAGGCCAATTTCCAATAATAGATTTATTTATATCCATTGTTTCTAAATATTCTTTTGACTGATATGGGAAAAACCATCCATCATCATTTTCTCGTACATGAGATTCAACTATTAACAATGAAATTCCCATTTCTTGCTCTATTTGACTTAAAAAAGATACTGCGATTTTCTTTGCTTCTTGATAATTAATTATCATGGCAATACTCCAAATTGAAAATGTTTGAAGGTAGTAAAATTAACTTCCCCTCCTTTTTGTATTTGCCCATCAATATAATTTACTTTACCTTTTTGGACAACTGCATTCCAGACATGCCCAGTTACACCATCAGTTCCGTAAATAACTGCTCTAGTACCATTTCCTTTCGATATAAGTGAATTTTCGATCTGACTTTTTGAAACCCAACCACTTAATTTTGTTCCGTACATTTTTTCTAATTGATTAAATGGAACAGGTGTGGATCTAGGTAAAGCACTTGTTTTATTTCCAGTTTTTAATATATTATCAACTGCAAACACACAATTAGTGCAATTCTGCATAGAGCCGGTAGGGTTAACTCCTTTTGCTGAACCTGCAGGGTTGTTTGCATCCGTGCGTTTAAAATTTTCCAATGTCTGCCTTCTTGGTTGTATAACAGACACAGGCTTAGCCTTAGGCATACCGGCTCCTGATTTACCCACACTGAACAAATCTATAGAAAACTGAACATATTCCGCAGCCTGCTCCGACAACCCCAACTGCTTCAAGGTCTGGACCGTAATCGTCGGTCGTTGCTCGCTGGCTTTTTTTCCGAAGTTTTTCGTTCCTGTAATGACATGATCGTAGGAAGACGTTACACCAACCAAAGCGGCGGCACAGCCTAAGCCGAAAGTCTCGGCACAAGATCCGCCTCCGGCTACGCCTGAAAGAACAACCCCCAAACTGCCCGAAACGATTTCAGCCCCAGGTGAGATGTAGCGGTGCAGGATACTTTTGTCCTCCCTATCCAGCTTTTCGTACTCAGCCTTCAAATAAGAGGCTACTAAATCAGGATGTTTATTTAGGTAATATAAGGATTCTTTTTTCAAGTCCTTAAATCGGCTGTCAAAGCGTTGGTCTTGGGTAAATTCGATAATGCGTCCTATATTTTGACGACATTCGGTAATTCTTCCTTTGGAACTGCATTCATTCTCGGCTTGCTCTTTTATAACGGAATAAATTTTACGGGCTGTCTGTTCATCCTTCTTTAAGGCTTCCGATGTCAGATAGAGGTTGTTTTCCACCGCATTCTGCCCGACCGCCCCTCCGGTTTGCGCGTCTACCGGCGTGCCGCCCACGGCCGCTCCCGTCAGCGATGCAATCACCCCGCTCTTCGATTTGATTTCCTCTTTGATATGTTCCGGCAGTAGATTGGCATTGAACTCGCCTGTTTGCGGATCGATTGCGGTTTTACCGTCGTTATACCGTTGAGCAAGATGTTCCGCTGCCTTTTCAGCTGCAACTGCAGCCGCGCCGCCGGCAGCAGAATTACCACCGTTGACGCGGGCGATAGTTGCACCTAAAAGGAAATGTCCGATTGCCTGAGCGGTTTCATTTTTGTTTTCACCGTGTCCAAATGTCCTACCTATTGCTTCGGAAGCATAGGGCGCAGCGGCATTGACTGCGCTTTGTAACCCGCTTTGGCCACCAAGTAGACCGGTCGCGAGGGTGGTGCCGGCGTTAAGGGCGCGGCGGTGTTTACCTCCTACCCCCCAATTTTGGGCTTCGGCATCGGCTTTGCGATAGGTTTCTGAGTAGTTGATTAGAATTTTTTGCCGTTCGGTTTCGTCCAGTTTGGCGTAGGCTTCATAGCTGCCGTCATTTTGGGCTTTCAGACGGCCTTCAAACTCCGCTTCGGCTTTGGCTTTATTTTCTGCAGCGGTTTTTTGGCGGTTGCTGCTGAAAGTGTGCGTAGCAGATACTATATCGGAAGTTGCTTTAGCCACAATCTGTTGTTTTTCGGTAATCTTGGCTAAATCGGGCAGAGCCGCAACAGCACGGTGTGCGTTGCTGCTGTCACTGTTGATACCCAGTTCTTGCGTAGTGGTTTCTTTGCCGCCGATGTTCAGACGGCCTTCGCTCAGGGTAGCATAGGTGGTGCTGTTGTCGCCACCTTCTTCATATTGCGGCAAGCCGGGGTTGAAGTCGGTACCATTTTTGCCTGCAGAGCGTGCAAATGCTTTACCTAAGTTTGTTTGACGGAAGTCGGCGTTGTCGGGGTTTTTAGAGGGGCTGTCGCTACCGTAACTGCCGCTCAAACTGACATTGGATGCACTATAACTGCTTTGGTTTTGAATATTTTCAAAAGTAAGACGTTTGGCAGTTAATTCATTTTGCTCCTTCGGCGCAGTAGAGGTAACGGCTCCGCCTTTTAGGTGGACGCTGTCGGCCTGGATGTGGTAGCCGCCTTCTCCTGCAAAAAGTCCGGATTGGATGGCCGCACTGTCACTGCTGCCCGAAGCTTTGCTTTGGTTGAAGTTGCCCGAAGCCTCCCAGGCGGTGCCGAAGGAAACTTGTACACGTACGCCGGCGCCGGTTTGTTTGTTGTCCTGTTCGGTATGGTCTTGAACACTTTCGATGTTCAGACGGCCTTTTACATCGGCATCAATGCGGCGGGCAGTGGCTGTAGCCCCTTTGAGAGTGGTATCACCTTTGCTTGCCAATTCGATTTTATTAGCTTGGAGGGTCGTGTGATCGTGTGTTTGGGCAAGATAATGGTTTTTACCTTTGCTGCCACCCACTTCGCCGTAAACATAAACACCGGTTTGCGCGCCTACGGAGACGCCTACACCCACTGATGCACCAAGGCTGCTATTTTTTCCATCGGCGGATTGGGAAGATTGGCCAGACTCGAGTATCAAATCCTTGGCTGAATCTAAGCGGAGGGTTTCAGCCGCTTGGGCTTGGGTGTTTTGAAGGTGGATGTTGCCTTCGGTCGAACGGATATTGAGGTTACCACCGGCATTCAAAACATTGGCTTGGCTTTGGTTTTGGCTTTGGTCTTGGCTGCTGTTGGCAGTTTTAAAGCCGAAACCTACTTCTGCTTTGGCTAATGCGCCGCCGCTGGTAGCGGTATTGTAGGCAGAATAAGCTTGTGCACCTGCAGCCAGTGTTTGCAGCGCCTGCGTGCGGTCGTCTGCTTTACTCTTCACCGCGCCTTCGGCAGCGTTTACCAGGTCGATCAGTGGAGAAGATACCTTGGCAAAGGTACCAATTTTAACGTCGCGCTCGGATTGGTGGCTGTTGCTCCGATTGTGTTCAGCCAGAATCTCAACGCTTTTTGCTGTAATATTGATGTCTTTGGCGGCCACCACATTGGCAACCTGTTGGGTATAGTTGCCACCAGCCTGCATATTGACGTTGCCGCCCAAGCTCCCAACTTGGGATTTAATCTGTTCAACTTGATCACTGTTACTATCTTTTCGGTTTTTCATCCATCCAGCAAAGTGTTCAGTATCGGAAATTACCGCAGTGCCGATGCCGCTGGTGATTTGACGTTCTGATTGGGTTTGATTGTTTTGGCTGGAACGGATATTGATATTGCGGCCGGCAGACAAGGTAACATCATCTTCCGCGGCAATGCTGCTACCGAAGATATTGATATCCGCTTTTTTCGCTTGCAATGTGGCGATGCCACCCGCGGACAATTGTGTGCCGGTAGCTTTATCGAGATTGCCTTGTGCATTGCTACGGTCATTAAACGTCCCCGCCGGAATCAATTCTCGGTTATCTATGCTGAAACCGCTGCGCTTACGGGAACCGTGTTGATCGGCGGTGTTGCGGGCAACATCCAACGTTATACTTTCTGTTGCCGAAAGCAGGATATCGCGTTCGGCAGTCAGTTTTGTCCCTTCACTTCTGATACTACCGCCGTCGGCAACAATGTTTAGGTTGCCTTGCGCAGAAACGGCCGTTACCACTGCTTGCGTATCTTCTTGATGACGATTTTCCGTAGTTTTTTGGCGACCACCGTTGATGACGATAGGAGTAAAAGCTGCTGTGGATGCCTTTGCTCCGGCATCAGCACGTTGCAAGGTCTTACCCACTATACTATTGCTGTAGCCACTGCCTTGCATATTGCGTTTGTAATTAGCTTTGGCAGCATCAATGGGATTCAGGGTTATGCCCATGGATAGACCTGATTGTTTTTGTTCGATATGGTTGTTGTTATTTGTTTCCGTGTATCCTGCATTTAAAGCAACATCACGTCCCTGTAGGTGCATATCGCCACCTGATGCCAGTATCGCAGCTTTGGTGTTTAGGGTTCGTTCGGCAATAACAACGGTATCACCTTGTTTACTACCGACTTGGGAGGTTGTCAGGGTGGTTGCAGTTTGGTCTTGGTTGGATTTTGTGGAAGCTTTAGTGTATCCGACACTTAAAACACCGTCGCGGAAGCCTCCGCTCAGACCCGATTTTTTATATTCGTGTGTTTCAGCATCAAAATGGCGATTGGAAGCTGCTTCTAGCTGGATGTCCCTACTTGCTTTTAAGACAGTGCCATTATCAGAAATAAGGTTGCTGCCGCGTACATTGATATCCTGCCCGGCTGCAACGATAATTTTGCCGCCGCCGATGTTGCTGCCGACTGCTTCATCATGACTAAAGCGGTAGCGGTCGTGTGTTTTGGTACTGGAAAGGATGCCTTTGCTTTTCCCGCTTACAGCGGCGTCCAATTCGGTTATTTGGCGTCCTTCGCTGATATTGACATCACGTCCCGCGGCAAGGACGGTTTTGCCCTCTTCGGTCTCCAGTTCACCTTGACGGATTTTTAAGTCGTTGCCGGCTCTAAGCATTGCGCCGTTTTGCGTGCGGATACTGCTGCCGACTTCGGCACTTTGGCGGACATGACGATGATTTTTGTCATCTAATGTACCATAGGCTTCGCGATGTTCGGTACGGATGGTGCCGAGATTGAGATTATTACCAGCGGTAATTTGGGTGGTGCCGCCTTTAACTTGGTTAGAGATGGTGGCTGCATTAAGGTTGATATCGTTGTCGGCATGCAGGGATAGGATGCCGTCTGAAGCTCTGTTATCTACTTGCTCAGTATAGCTTCCGACCACGTTAATGCCGGCCATACGATCAATGGCGGTATTGCCGTTACGTTCATTATCGGAAGTTTGGGTTGTACCGTTAAGGTTGATATTTTGCGCTTGGGCAGTCAGCAGTCTGCCTGCTTGTACCTGCCCGCCGTCGATATTGATACTTTTTTCAGCTTTTAAGCCGATTTGGTCGGCCTGAATATTGCCGTTGCTGTTAATATTCCGTGCTTGGATGAGTACGGCCTGCCGCCCCGCAATGGTACCGCTATTAGTCAGGTTTCCGTTTTGCAGTTTAAGTAAGACTTGTTCGGCACTAATCAGGCCGCCGGAGGTATTGAGATCACCTTTGCGTGCCAGGGCATAGACTTTGGGGGCGAGTACGGTTTGAGTCGAACCGTCAGACAGGGTGACGGTTTGATTTTCCATCCAAACGATATCTGAAGTTAAGCGGGCAACTTGCTCTGCACTCAAGGCGATACCCGGGGTAAGGCCGAATGTTTTGGCAACAGTAAGGCCGTTGTCCATCAGAGCTTTGAATTGTTCTTCATCACTGCTGTAGCCATCAAGTCGGCGGTAGCCTGTTAACTGGTGGATTTGTTCATTAACAAGTTTTTGTTCGTAGTAGCCGTCGCCTAGCCGTTTGTGTAGATAATTGGGGTCCAATTGCAGTTGTTTCAACATGTAGTCGCTGCCCAACCAGCGGCGGTAGTCTGTAAATTGAGGATCGGTTTCAACCAACCAGCCTTTATTGTCAGGATGGGTGGTGTAGAGGCTGCTGTTCGGCAGAGTAACAGTAGCGTTATTTAATGAGACCACATTACCGGTATGGATGCGCTGCCCATTGACGGCTGCTGTGGATGCTCCGTCAATCAGTTTGGCTGCAGATGCTGCGGGTTGAAAGGAAGGGGAGGCAGCATTCTGTTGGATGACAGATGCAGGCGTGTCGAAGTCGTGGGTAAATAGTTGGGTATCATGGTAAGGAGTGTGGTTTCTTTCGGTACGGCGTTGTCTTTTTCTGCCACTGTACCATCCTTTTTTTGTAACTGAATCCCACTGTGTGCCGACAGCATCTGTGCGCCCCTTGCCTGTTGTACTTTGATTGGTGATTTCTTTCTGGTTTAAATCATCAGTGATAATACGCCCGCCTACTATAATTTGACTGTCTTTGTTCAGCCAGTCTTGGCCTGAAACAGTCAAATTACCACCCACAGTAATGTGTGCCGGTCGATTTTCGATGATGCGTTCTTTATAAGTCTCGATGTGATAGTCTCGGACATGCCATTGGTTGGCCTCAATACGAGAACCATTTTTTAAATGGAACGTAGCAGTAGTTTGGTCTTTTTGTCCTTGCGAGTTATCGAATAAACCGTCTTTTCCTGCCTGATAGTAGGTATTTTGCCCCAGTACGGTGTAATCGCGGACTTGCTTTTCTGCTTTGGCTAAGTATGTTTCTGTTTTAAAGTGATTATTGATATTCTGCATATTCCTAACGGACATCAATGCATCACCTTGTACTTCCAAACTGGCACTGCCATTAACAAAGGTATCAGCCATGCCTGCCACATGATGTTGTTCATCCAGTCGATTACCGATAGCAAAAATACCTTCGCTGGATAGTAGGGCTCCCTCTTGGTTATGAATCTCTTTCGCTCCGATATCCAAACGTTTCCTTGCAGCTATTGCACCCGCTTTGGTGCTGCCTTCTGTCGTTTCTTCTCGGTTAAGCAGTTTTTGCGCGTCCAGAGCAATATGGTTACCATAGATTTTGCCTGTCCCGGTGTTGTTCAAGGTTTGACCTGCACCGATGTGGGTCAAACCGTTGCTGTTGATCAAACCCCTGTTGTCTACATGCTGTTCGGATGTGATGTTCGTTTGTTCTCCGGCAATAATTTTGCCTGTAACTTGGTTATCTATATTGCCGGCATTGAGTTTGAGCGTATGACCTGCTTGTAGGGTATGGGTATTTTTCAGACGGCCTTTTGTGCTTAGATTTAATTGGTTGCCTGCAGTGAGATCGCGGTCTATGACGAAATCATCCCTCAAGGCGATATCCAGCTTGTTACCAGCTGTTAATGTGCCATTATTGGCCAGTGATTTAGCTTGTAGCGATACATTACCGGCAGATTGAATCGTGCCGTCCGCATTGTTTAACGCCAAAGTGTTTTGATTTTTATCGTGAATAGACAACTGCCGGTTGGTGGCAATTTCACCATGTTGGTTGTATAGGCCGTCTGAAACAGCTAATTGTGCTTGGTTCGCAGATAGGAGTTTGCCGTTTTGGTTGTCTACATTTCGACTATTGATAGTCAGTTGTTCGGTAGCAGTAATATGGCCGCTTTGGTTAGTCAGTTGCTGACTTTGGATGCTAACCGTTTCAGCCTCTATACGTCCGTGCGTATTATCTAGAGTCTGACCTTTGGTATTCAGTTGTGCAACAGAAACTTTTCCTGTATTGCGAAGATTGTTATTGGCAGTGACGGTTCCACTATCGGCAAGAATGTTACCTGCGTTATGTAAACTGGCGGTATCAAGCTGTAAATGTGCAGCTTGAATATTGCCTTTTTTATCATTGCTCAAGCGGCCCGAATGAATGAGTGTCAGATTGTTAGCGGTAATTTCTCCCGCATTATGCAGTTCACGGTTGTCAATCTTGCCGGTTTGAGTTAATAAGTGACCGCTGTTTTTAGCAGTTTGAGCACTAACAGCCAGATCGTGTGCCTGGAGTTTGCCTTTTGCCGTATTGTTAAATGAATCGCCTGATACTTGTAGTTTAGCCGCATTCAGACTGCCCGAATTTTCCAAACTGTTTTTGGCGGCAATGTCGATTTGTCCACCTGCATTGATTGATCCTGCATTATCAAGTGCTCCCGTTGTTTGAATGCGTCCTCTGGCGTAGGCTTTTGCAGATGCTGTAGGTGAAACGGGATTGTTTGAACCAGGCTTAGATGCCGAGACAGTGCTGCTACCTGAACCTGTTGCAGTACTCGGAATCTGTGGTATGACTGATGGATTGGGATTCAAACCGGTCTGTGGAACGTCGCTCACACCAATCTTGCCACTGTTATCGAATTTGCCAGCAGATACCAAATCCAATGCTTGTGAACCTGTTTGAATAATATTACCCGTGTTATCCAAACTACCTGTTGACATATCTAAGCGGGCAGCCTGGATCGTACCGTTGTTTTGGTTTTTCAGACGGCCTAAATTACGGACAGTCAATTCACCTGAGGATAAGACCGTACCTGAATTGTCCAGCGTCTGGCTGTGAATATTGGTATCATTCTGTGAGGCAATCGTACCGCTATTACGGACATTGCGGGCATGAAGTGAAACCGCATGGTTTTCTCCCGTCGCCGCAATCGTACCCGTGTTGACCAGTTTACCTTCAGCATTCACTGCCACATTGCCGGCTGAGGCAAACAATTGCCCCTGATTGCGCACGGATGCATCACGATCAGTGCTGATCAAGGTGATCTTACCGGCATACATACCACCCAATGTCCCTGTATCGATGGCATACAGTGAGTTGGCAGAATTTGTATTCGCAGCAGGGGAGTGTGAAGACTGGATAGAGCCATCAGCTGAGACATCATTTTGCCCTGCCAACACACGCACATCTTTACCCCACACAGGCGCATCAATCTTAACCGCGCGGCTCAATATCTGCGTGTAATCGGTATCGCGGGCATCCAAACCGTGTCCGGCGATTACAACATTGCCTTGCCTTATCTTAAAGCCACTAAGGTCTCCTGCTTGATATTGCGGTTGGCCTGTAGTTAGAGTGGCACGGGAAGCATTGATAAATCCCCCTCCGTTCACTTGAATTCCCGCAGGGTTTGCCACCACCACTTCGGCACGTCTACCACCCACCTCAATATATCCACCCAACAAAGAGGGATTAGCTGAATTGACTTGATTCACAATAACACGGGCCTCACCACCTGCAAGCCAGGGGTTTCCCTGTATCCAGCCACCCAGCTGTGTTTGCACGTTCCGACGGCTGTTGTTCAAAATGGCACCACGGTTGTCAACATTGAAATGGGTGTATTGGTTAACTGAAACCCCTGCGGCAGTAGGGGTTTGGATATTGGCCTGCGGGATGCCGTTGCCGGTTTGCATGATGGTAGGCTGTTGCTGTGCAGGTGCGGATTTGTCAGCAGCGATGCCTTGGGCATTGGCAGAGGGAGAAGTCAGAATAAGGGCAGAGCCGAGGAGTAATGAAAGGGAGAATGAGATAACAGAGATAGAATGGATAAAACCTGTAAAGCCCGCAATATCATTTGGCGAAATACCTGCAGCTTGGGTGTCGGCTGTGTTTTTGCCCTCGCGTTTGGCATTTTCAGCAACAGCTATCATGCAGTTTCGATGTTTATTAAAGACGACTTTGTACAGGGTACGATTCATAGTAAATGCTTTCTCGGTAATATTCCTTACAAATATCCATTCTAACTTGAATTAACTTTGTATGTATAGAAAATTTATTTGGGATTGGAAAGGATTAGCTATGAATGTCACAACATTCGGCAAGTTATCTAACAATTTGGTAGTGGTTGTCGTCATTATTGTAACTATGCTTGAAATACGAGGCTTTGCTCCGCGTTCTTTCCTTGCTCTCACTATGCCTTTTTATACTTTGAGACCTTTGCAAAATTCCCCAAAATCCCCTAAATTCCTACTAAGACATTTAGGGGATTTTCCATGAGTACCTTCTTCCAGCAAACCGCCCAAGCCATGATTGCCAAACACATCGACCGCTTCCCACTATTGAAATTGGATCAAGTGATTGATTGGCAACCGATCGAACAGTACCTGAACCGTCAAAGAACCCGTTACCTTAGAGACCACCGCGGCCGTCCCGCCTATCCCCTGTTGTCCATGTTTAAAGCCGTCCTGCTCGGCCAATGGCACAGCCTCTCCGATCCCGAGCTCGAACACAGCCTCATCACCCGCATCGATTTCAACCTGTTTTGCCGTTTTGACGAACTGAGTATCCCCGATTACAGCACCTTATGCCGCTACCGCAACCGGCGGCGCAAGACGACACCCTGTCCGAATTGCTGGAACTGATCAACCGTCAACTGACCGAAAAAAAACTAAAAGTAGAGAAAGCATCCGCCGCCGTCATTGACGCCACCATTTTTCAGACCGCCGGCAGCAAACAGCGTCAGGCTATAGAAGTTGATGAGGAGGGACAAGTCAGTGGACAAACCACACCTAGTAAAGACAAAGATGCCCGTTGGACAAAGAAAAACGGCCTCTACAAACTTGGTTACAAACAACATACCCGCACCGATGAGGAAGGCTATATCGAGAAACTGCACATCACTCCCGCCAATACCCATGAGTGCAAACACCTGTCGCCTTTGTTGGAAGGACTGCCCAAAGGTACGACCGTCTATGCCGACAAAGGCTATGACAGTGAGGAAAACCGGCAACATCTGAAAGAGCATCGGCTGCAGGACGGCATTATGCGCAAAGCACACCGTAATCGTCCGCTGTCGGAAGCGCAAACCAAACGTAACCGATATTTGTCGAAGACCCGTTATGTGGTCGAACAAAGCTTCGGTACACTGCACCGTAAATTCCGCTATGCCCGGGCAGCCTATTTCGGTCTGCTCAAAGTAAGTGCGCAAAGCCATCTGAAGGCGATGTGTTTGAACCTGTTGAAAGCGGCTAACAGGCTAAATGTGCCTGTTGTTGCTTAAAAGGCGGCCCGGATGCCTGATTAATCAGGTATCCAAGGGGAATTAAGGGGATATTTGGGTAGAATCAGTGGATATTTGAAACAAAAACAGCCGAAAACCTGTGTTTGGATTTCGGCTGTCTGGGGGAAAAGGAATTTTGCAAAGGTCTCAGGTAATAAATTAGCAACCGAGCTTGCAGTACATGAATCGTCAATGAACCTGTTACTTCCGAGACTACTCCCCTATTTACAATATTAAAGCTGTACTGTTCAGCTAATAGATAACTACCTTCCTTATCTAACTAGACAGAATACTTTTGATAAATCTGATTGCACTCACTCACTACTTTGTCAAAATCAATATCTTCAGGTTCTGAAGCATACAGTTCCCGGCGTAAGGCGACCAAACGACTTTGTTCAGGTGTACGGCCTTCGCTTCGTGGTGTTTTTCGAGCAATCATGGCCAAAACTGAAGCCACACGTTCAATCAAAGCGTCTTTCTGCATTAAAGTAGCCATTTTTATTCCTTTTCTGAAATTAGGGATTGTTTATGTTGTCGCATTACCAGTTTCACCAAGGATACGCTACATCCGGCCAACTTGGCTGTTTCTTGAAGAGTATGATGTGAGCGCAGACTGATAATCAATTTATGTTTTTGAGTATCTGCCTGACGACCTTTGAATCGCCCTTTTTTTTTTGCTTCAGCAATTCCGGCTGCTTGGCGTTTCTTACGTTGTTCGTAGTCATCTCTAGCCATTTGTAGGGCAATTTTAAGCAGCATGGTTTGTATGCTGTCTAAGACGATTTTGGCAATATCGGAGTCAGTCTGTATTTGACTCAGGTCGATAATGCCGGGAATGGCGAGAAATGCCCCTTTTTCACGGATACGGTTTACCAGCTTTTCTGCTTCAGCCAGTGGCAGACGAGTGATACGGTCAATATGCTCGGCGATGATCACGTCGCCTTCTTGCAAATCGGCAATCAATTTGTTCAATACAGGTCTGTCGGCACGAACGCCCGAAGCCTTTTCCTTATAAACCCCCGCAATGTAGTAACCTTCTGTCTTAGCTTTCTCAATTAAGGCGTTTTGCCGCTCAAGATTTTGTTCTTCAGTGCTGACACGTTGGTAGATTCTTGCTGCTTTCATGTTCAGCCTCAATAGTCGATACCAAAAATACAATTTTGGTACAAATAAGTAGCAACGTCAGTATCATCTCCGGAACGGTAGAAATCCGAAAGTTTTGTGTTGAACTCGGGCATTTGCAGTTCTGAAATTTCTAAAATACCGCAGCCTTTTTCGATCAACATTGCATTGGCAAACAGCGTGGCCGTTCGTTTGTTACCGTCCCAAAAGATTTGCTGACGCATAAAGGCCAACATGGAGCGGATAGCCGTTTCAGTGGTTGAATTACTTCTGTTTTCAATTTGTCCCAACAGGTTCTGTACGTCAACTTCCGACATTGCGGGCGGTGTGTGTCGAGACCCATCAACCAGGGTAACGCCGACTGTACCAGTACGGAAATCTCCGGGAGCCAATGAGTCTTCCTGGGCAACAATACTGTTGATTTTTTTTAGTAGTGGTATATCAACGGGAAGGCCGTCTGAAATATGGCGCATTACATATTGGTAAGCACGTTTCAGATTTAAGATAGTCTGAATATCACCCAATGATGCCGAAGCAACATTTTGCCCATTGATAATCTGTTCTGTCTGCAACAAAGTTGTCTGACAGTTTTCAAACCGGCTTAGATTGTGGATTTGGGCAACCAATACCTTTTTGGCCAAAAAGATATTTTCTTTCAGGCTGAGATTATATTTATCTGGAAACACTGTTGCTCCTTATACGAACAAAGGTGGTTAATTTGGGTATGCTCTAATTATCTATTAAATAAATACTTTTAAGTTTGGCTAATTTAAAATAATCAGGACTTAAATTGTCTATAACCAAATTATCTATTCTATTTGTCTAGTAGGCAAACTGATTTACATAGCCTGACAAAATATAAAAACAAAAAAGCCCGGCGGCCGTACAGACATCTGTACGGCCGCCGGGCTTTTGCATTGCTTGTTTAACGAGTAGGTTCGTTGTCTTGTTCTATACCTGTTTGTTTGGAGATATGCGGTTCTTGCTGTACTTGAGGGCTGACCTTTTGATCGTATTCCCGTTGTGCTTTAGTGCTTAGAGGTTGCCCAATCATATCCTTAGCCAATCTACTGATAAGCCTGGCTTCATTTTTGTGTCCCATCTTATACAGTTCTTTGGCTATAAGACCATATTCAGCCAATATGTAACCGCGTGTCTGCATGACCTTCTGAATGTAGGGATGTGTTGGACGTTCCAGGTTTTTGATTGCTTGGTTTAATTCTTCCAGCCGTTGCTTTTCGATGCGGGGTGTTGCACCGCGTTCTTTCATAGCTCGCACTATGCCATTTTCAGCTTTGAGGATTTTTCCCCGGTGTTGTCGTTTAGTAGCCGCACACTTCACATCTTCCTCCCGGAGTTTTTCAGCAAATCGGACGCGCCATTCAAAAAGATCATTTTTACGCGGATTAAGCCGTTGCCCGTAGGTATCTCTCATCAATACACACAAATGTACATGGGGATGCTCGGGTTCGCCTTCTTTTTCGGATTCGTGATGTAAAGCGAAGAGATATTGATGGTCGGCAAACTGCTCGGCGGCAAAATTTCGGGCAGCATTCAATACTGCCTGTGGAGGTGTTCCGGCAGGCATGGATAGGACGATATTGAGGGCTTCCCGGTGTTTGCCTCTTTCGGGGATATTGAGTTCCTGCCAATCTTCTAGTTGCGATTTGACGGCTTTTTTACCGTTTAATTTTTCACCGGAGTGATTTTCGACAGTAATTTTACCGTTGCGTGAAATGTAGTCCAAATGGTTGCGTATGCCCTGCATACCATTGGAGTTTCGACTTAGCCTTTTAGGGATTTTAACCATGACTTCGGGGTGTTTTTTAGCCGCCGCCGTCAGGTTGGCCAATCCGCTACCGGATTTGAGGGGTACTCTGGATTTTGCCCGGTGATTGGATTTTGAGATGGGGATGCAGGAATCTTTTGCACGGACGGAGCGGGTTTTGAAACCCAAAAACCAATCGTCTATTTTACGGTACAGGGACATAGCTTTACTCCTATTCGGATAGGCGTTTGCGGTTGGTTCGTAATACGTCACTTACCCTTTGGGTATGTTGCCTGATGAATTGTGATAGGGCATTTATCTGTTCTGATGTAAGCGAAACACCTTCGCCCATATTGAGCTGTCGGGCAATTTGGTTTAGATTGCGGCCGATACTGACAAGCTGGTAATTAGATTGATGCAAGATTTCGACTTCGGTCGTAGAGAGCATGGGATGTTTACGAACATGTGATTGAACTATATCGCGCACAATATCGTTGACACTGCATTTATGCTGTTCTGCGGCTGCTTCAAGGTAAGCCCGGTCTTTTTCCGGCAGGCGGACGGTAATACGTTTACTGCCTTTCGGTGGAGGAAGACTGACCAGGGCAGGTTCTTCCGGTACCTCCAACCTGGCTTTCAAAAGTTTTTTGGCCAACAAGGAAACACTTGCTTTACCGTATTCTTTTTCAGCCAACTTACGCAATGCTTCCAGTTCGGATTCGTCTAATCCAAAGACACGGAGGACTTGACGTTTGTCATTGTCGGTAGTTTTATTCACTCATCCATCCTTTATAAAAAGAAAAACCCGACAGGTACAAACCTGTCGGGTTTTCAAATGTTCTTTATGCAGCTATCTCCCATAAAACATTTCCTGTTGTGGGGGGGATTGTTCAAGTTCGTTTTTGACGCTCATATGCTCATACTGACTTTGGTAAAAATGAAAACGTACTTGCGCCTGTGTATGCTCCGGTAAGCCTTTAATTAATTTTTCCATGCCTTCTTCTAAGTGGCGATATTTTTTCTGATCATTGGCACTAATTTCCGAAAATCTGTCTTCGTAACGTTCTTTTGCCGCCTGTACGCGTTCTTCCAAAGTCTGATTGCCTGGTTCTACAAATTTCTCATTTTCAGACGGCCTTGTTGTATTTGTAGCCTGGTCAATGGATTGATTCTGCTCCCGATCTATTTCTATCTGCTTTTCAAAAGAAAAAATAAATTCTTTGATTTTTGCCGCGTCTTGAGAGGCTTTCAGAATTTCCATAGGTTCTTCCGTCAATACCTTTACCCAATCGCCAACATATCCGGCGTGTCTGTCAGGATTATGCGGTAATCCCAGCTCACGACTCATCATCATCGAAGAAATTTCGGCACGAAGTTCTTCCCGGGCATAAGATGAATCACCGAAGCGACCGCCCATATCTCGATTAAGCCGGTCGGCATGCCCTGTCCAATGCCCAAGTTCATGCAGAGCAACAGCGTAATATTCTCCCTGCCCAAAAAAACGTTCTTTAGGGGGCAGTACTATAAAATCCCGGGTTCGGTTGTAATACGCATCATTGCCTCGATGATGGATAACCGCGCCCGAAGCCTTGAGAAGTTTTTCTGCACGGTCGTGGTCAATCCATACAGGCGGTGCCTTTTCCCATGCCGGTAAACCATCTATCTGTTCGGCATTAAAAACGGTAAAACTTTTGAAATAAGGGTTCTCCAACTGGATTCTTTCTTTAACGGGTTCTCCATTTTCGTCTCGAATAATTTTTCCTTTTTCATCTTTTTGGATCTTCTCGGTATGGGTAATCAGCCTTACTAACCCAGTTCCACGCTCCCCTTTGCGGACTTGTGCATTCACACTCTGAGCCTGTTTGTAAGTCATCCAGCGCGGATCACTGTAACCTTGAATCATCAAATTTAGACGGTTCATACCGCTATATTCAGTACCTGATACGGGGTTGAAAGGAAAATCTCTACCCATATCAGGCTGCCAGGGCAATTGAAATGGAGCTGTACCCTGCTTAAGTCGCTCGATCAGTTCTTTGGCAATTTTTTCTGCATATTCTTCTTGATGGCTTTTTTTGCGCTCAGTCATTTTTTATCTCCTCCAAACAGAAAAAAGCCCTGCCATTTCCGGCAGGGCTTACTGTTTATTTCCAACTACTTAAATCTAAAAGCCGTTTGGCCTCCGGTGGAGACTCCGGGTTATCCAAATAAGCTTTCATGGCTTCATAAGACTGGCAGGCGGTCAGATAAGCCTCCTGTTCTTCATGACTTAGATTGAAAAATACCTCTTGCTCTTTAGAAGTGAGTAGGGTATTCCAATCTTCCTGCAAAATATCGGCATACTCTTCCATCTTTCCTCCTTATCTTGTAATTTCCGGATCCTGCCCTCTTTCAGGACTGTATTGCTCCCGGCCTTTTGCCATCTGCTGCTCTTATGTCGGACTTGGAATCTGAATCGGATCGGGCAATTCCAGCTTCGTTCCGTGCATATTTTGGGCGGTATGCTCGTAGTAGTTTCGCAGGGCTTTTGTGCGTACATCACCTTCCAGCCCGCGTATTGAATCCATCACACCGCGTTCATACATTGCCAGTTTCTTTTGATTGGGCTTACTCAACTTTTGTGCTTTCTGCATATAATGATCTTTCGCCGCAACAAAGCCTGTATTCAACGCAGCAGCCTTCATATCATCAGTCTGATGCACGACTTCGGCGGGAACTTCTTCCCGACCAATGGAATGAACCGGTACGTCAATATCGGTATCAGCTCGAGGAGAAGCATTGATTGTTCTGTCGGAAGGCAGTGTGCTTTGCGCTTTCAGTCGATCAGCGGCAGACAGCATGGCAGCATCGGGCTGGGTATGAATGCGCTCTTCACGTTCAACCTCAGGTTTAAGCTGTTCCTGCTCCTGTGTAGGCTTCCCCGTTTCGCTTTGAGAGTTACCCTGTTCTGTTCGTTTGTGAGGCTCTTGTCTTGGCTGTTCCTTCTCTACTTCCGGTTGTCGTCTTTCCTGCTCACGCACCATCTCCGGTGTAATGCCGTTTTGCGCGTAACGTTCCCGCAACGCTTCCACTCGCTGCAAATCAGCGGCAGTCGGATTGTAGCCACTGGTACGGATACCCTGGGCGGCGGCTTCAATAAACATTGCCTGACGGAAATCTTTACTGCCCGACAACTTGATGCTGTCCCAACCTTTGGCTTTGACAACTTCCAACATATCCTTGACTGTTTGCGGATCAGAAAGGGCTGTTTTTAACTCCTTGCCTTTATCTTCAAACAGCACTGTTTTGTGGTCTGAAACGGAATAGAATTTGCCGCCTACGCTGTGGTAACGCGTTTTGATGTTGTCAGGGATACGATATTGCAAGTCTAAAACGACCTTGCGGGCGTTTGGTTCAGTTTCAGACGGCCTATCGCACTTTGGGGCGGTAAATTCCGATTCGGAGCGGGTAGAAGTCTGTCCTTTTTTGTTCTTTTCCTGAATAAACTCATCTTTTAGGGGTGCTTCCCATCCTTGCTCCATTTTATAAAACGTTACGCGTTGTCCATCATGTGTTATACCTTCATAGAATTTAAGCGTACCTTCTTTATCCAAGTCTTGTTGAATTTCTTCGGGTGTTTTGCGTAGATACATGATGTCGGTTGTTGCATCATGCAACTCGTAATGTTTAAAGTCAGACTCACGGTAAACCGTTTCATTGACTGTTTGGGTTCGACCCTCGTATTCAATACTGTTGGTTGTATTAGAAGAGGTCGTCTGAATGTTGTCTTTGTTTTCAGGATTCATGGGGTTCTCCAAGTTTTCAGGTTCAGTACGGCTATTGTTGGCTTTCTCAGCCCTTTCGCTCCATTCTTCCAATTCGTCGGCGATTGCCTGTTCTTGGCTGTTGTCGGGGTTCAAGACGAGATTGACACCTTCTGCAAAGGACTGGCGAACGGCTTCGAGTCCAGCCAGTTTGTGTAGGTCGTTGAAGTCGCTCGGTAAAGGGGGACGCCCTTTTTCATCAACGCCTTTGCCTTTCTGATATTGCTGTATCAGTGTCATAGAAAACTCTGGTTGGATTGCCATGGCGCGGTCGCCTAACAAGGCGGCTGCCTGCCGTGCTTTTTTGATACCGGTTTGCGAAGCATCGTTATCGACCGCAATCACAACAGGGACGTTTTGAGGCAGTTTTTGTGCCAAACGTTCGGCAACGGTAACCATGTTGCCTGCATCAAAAGCAATGATGACGGGCTTGCCCGTGGCTTCGTAGATGCTTGCCGCCGTAGCATAACCTTCCGCCATGACGACACCGACTTTTTCCACATCCTCAGACTTACCGATAAAGGCATATGCTCCCTGAACCTGACCGCCTGCCAAGAAGCGTTTGCCACCATCTTGGTTGATGGATTGCAGATTGACGATTTCATTTTCGTACAGAACGGGGATAATCAGATTGTCGTTGTCCTTATATTCGTTTTGACGCAGACCGGCGATGGCATCCGGGTTGGTAATACCTTTGGCAGCAAGATAGGGATGGCTCAACGAAGCGGGGCGGCTACTATTCCAAATCTTTTGTGCCGTGCCTTTCACCCTCTGTTGCGTCTGCTGCCGCTCCTGTTCCGCCGCCTGCCGCCTTGCCTCAAATTCCGCTTTGCGCCGCGCCTGTTCTTCCACGCTTGGTGGCGTGTAGGGCTTGGCAGGCTGCCAACCGTTCTGCCGCGCCAGCTTCCACACCGTTCCGATACTGAAGCTGCCCGGTTTAAGGCTTTTCCACGTTGATTTGGCGGCACGGTTGTCATAGTTGTCAGCGCGTTGTGACCATTCGTCCCAAAGGTCGTAACCGTTTTCGCCCAGCTCGTCTTTAACGGCCGCGCCAACCTGCCACCAAGTATCGCGATCATGTGAGTCGATATAACTCAAGGCACTGCGGATGTCGTCAATGTCGCTCATATTTCCACTTCCTTATAGAAAAAATAAAAAATAAGGCGGTCTGCATTTCACAGACCGCTTCTCTTATGCTCCGGCTTGGACGTTATCACCTATGAACTGCTTGATAAATGGCAGTGAGTCTTCACCCCAATTTTCCAAAAGTACAGGCATCAGTTCATTGATATATTCCGGCGGGCTATCCGGCGGAATAATCGAGGATAGGATTGCACCGGCGATTTCTTCTGAGTTTGAAGCATCCTTCCAATGGAAACTATCCATCTCATCGGGGGAAACGAATGCTGCTTTAGATACAGTGATGGGTGATCTAACATCGGTATGAATATCTAAAACCGGGATCTCCGGCAATGCCCAATTTGCCCGTTTAGCGAATACGGGGTCGGTGTAGTATACGATTTTCTTGGCATAGATCGGACGGCTGTTACCCAAGCTGATGATACAGTCGCTTTTCGGCATCATCTTCAACTCGTCCGGATTCATCACTGCTCGGCGTTGATCACTGGTACTTGTGCTTCGACTTCCCCCTTTCCCTACTGACCGTGATGTAGATTTGGCTTTGTAAGTCTCGTAACCGATAAGTTTACTGTATTCATCAGCATCGCTTTGTTCTCGCGGTGGATAGACAATTTGACAGCCAAAGTTGGTGAAAAATGTGCGTGTTGCATCACGTCCATATAGATCAGTTACCTGAGATGGAGTTTGTATAATCAGCAGAAGACGCAGACCGTAACCGGCGATATACGAGACACCGTGCTGAATGGCTGGAATTACACCCAAGGCGGTAAATTCGTCCATCAATAGGCAACATTGGTATTTCAGCGCATCGGAATTGTTGGACGGCAAACCCTGCTCGACGTTTACTGTAATCAGTTGGCTGAAAAAAAGGTTCGTTAGTCGTGAAAATACGGCTGTTTCAGTCGGAACGATACCGATATAAACCGTCATCCTTTTTTTGCGTACTTCATCCAAGTAAAAATCGTCGCCACTTGTTGCCGCTTCGACTACCGGGTCAATGAATATGCCCAAAGGCGCAATCAGTGTTGCCAAAATGTCTGCGCCCGTTTTGGCGTTACCGTTGGCAAAGCCCATCAGTAGGCTGCGGCAGTTTTGGCTCAACTGTGTATGAGGCTGTTGTTCGCGCAATGTCATTTCATCTTTAATCCACTCTGCCAACGTTCTACCATCCGATGGTGTCGTCAAACGGAACAGGTTGGCCAACGTGGTTTTGTTTTCAGGTAAGGATAAGTCGCGCTCCGATTCCGTCTCAACCATGTAGAGCAACAGACCAGCAAACAGGTTTTGTGCAGATTCCTGGAAAAAGGTCGCACTGCCATTATCTTTAGACGGCTTTGGGTACATGATGGAAGCGATGTTTTTCACATCTTTGTAGGTATAGACGGGATTTCTGCGAATATAGGTACAAGGATTCCAACGGTGTGAAACCAAAGGCGCGTTCGGATTGCGTTCGTGTTCCGGCATACGTCCGCCTGGATTAAACAAAAATACATCCTGCCCATGAGAAGACCGATAGCCACCTGAAATCAGGAAGTTTTCCAGTTTAGGATCAAATACGACCATGCTGTCCCGGTAGTGAAGACAGTTTGGAATCACAATACCTACGCCTTTTCCTGACCGGGTAGGTGCAGCTAAATATAAAAATTCGTTACCTGACCAACGCAAATAATCGTTACCATATTTTCCAATCAGTAAATCCGGTTCTTCATCACCCGTAAATTTCTTTTTCAAAAGACCATGCTTCGTGATTTCCATACGATTAGCAAAGCGCGCCGATCCATGCAGTTCACGTTTTGGTTTCATCAGCATTGCTGCACAAATTATCACGGCAACTACAATTGGAATCAGAAGAGCAATAAAGACTGATACTTCAAAGGCCGTCTGAACACCAGGTCTCAACCGGTCGTAGTATTTCCAATAGTGGTACAACATACTAACGGATGGCTCGCTTTTTAAATTCAACCATGCGGTCATTACGATACTACCTAGGTACATGCCACCAGCAAAACTTATTGGAACAGAAATGCCCAGCATAGCCAACAGCCCAATTAACTTGTTTTTCATTCTCTAATGCCCTATAAAAAAATATAGCCCGCTTAAAGCGGGCATACGATTACAGCTTGAACTCTAAAACTTACAGATATTCCAAACCGGACACAGTTTCGTTTTGGTTTTTGGTATGAATAATCTGTATTTCTCCAGCCATAATCTCATACACAGTCTTCTCAACACCGTGATGTTCGTAACGGCGTGATTGCAACTTACCTGCAACCCACAAACAATCACCTTTCTTCATGTAGCGACAAACTGTTTCTGCCTGTTTGCCGTACAACACAACATTAAACCATTCGATTCGTTCACGTTGCTCGTTACTGGCTTTATCACGCCATTTTTCTGTATAGGCGAGTGAAATACTGCTTACAGGCGTTTGATTGGGCAGATAACGCAATTCCGGGTCTTTTCCCAAATTACCCATTACTTCAATACGGTTTAGGTATGGCATATTTCTTCCTTAAACTCGGCCACGCATGGCATAAAATTTTTCAACCGGGTCAAAATACAGTTCGGTCATATGAGTCTTTTCAAAATAGGCAACAACATCAATACTGGATTTAACCGAGTTGAGGATATAGTCGTAATCCATTGTCCGGCCGGTTGCCGATTCTTTCGCCAGTTGGGCGATTCGGTAATGGACGCTCCGTGCATCATTAGCATGGACGGACATTAGGCCGCCCGGGTGGCCTGTATTTAAGAGCGAGATATAATCCCAAGCCTCGTCGCCACGCAGCTCAGTCAGGAAAACACGGTCGGGTTTTAAACGCATACAGGCGGCAATCAGCATTTTTGCCGTGATGTGCCCCTTGTAGAACAGATGGGCGTGGTTGGGATGTTTGGGCAAATCCAGTTCGTGTGTGTCCTCCAGTGTGATGATGCGGGTTTCTGGCGGAACAAGGTCGGATAGGGCTTTGGTAAACGTCGTCTTGCCGGAGCCGGTGCCGCCTACCATACATATGTTAAGTTTGTGTTTGATGGCTAAAGCAAAAAAGGCATTCATATTGCGGTTTGCCTTGTGTTCCAGCATCTCATATTGCCAGGGCTGGAGCTGCACATCGTTCGGCAGCTTCATCTTGTCAGAAATATCCCGATAAAATTTGCTGTCCATCTCCATTTCGCCAAGATTGAGATCGTCTGAAACCCCATAGGCAGATACGTCGTGGAAGCGATTAACGCGTTCCGTATTGATATAGTCGTCCAACGAAAAGCGTGTCTGCGACGGTTTGCGGAAGGCATAGACGATGGTTTTGTCTTCGCAGGACGGCGGTATCATGATGTGGCCGCGTTCGCCGTCAGGCAGAGTAACGGAGTGGATAGGTTGCTCCATACTGATGTGTTTGCTGTTATAGGTACATAACGCGGTAGCAAGCTGAGTCAAAATTGGCAGTGTCAGCCGGTCGTCTTCAATTCGCTCAAAACCGGCCGAGGTTTCCAAAAAGACTTCGCGTTCGCGGTTAATCAGTACTTCGGTTACGCCTTCCCGGTTGAGATAGTCGTCCAAACCTGTTTTGGCCATCAAGTTGCGGACAACCGCATCTGAATGGATAGATGCCTGCCCGTGAAAAGTTGTCGGGTTTTGTGTCATTTGGAATTAGGCTTTCATAAAAAAACCTGCCCCCGGAGGGGCAGGCCGTCTGAATCAGTATCCGTAAGGATTAACCAACTCATATACTTTGCTGAAATCAACATCCCGGGCAACCATGATGTTAATCAGTGAGCCCTGATTAATCGTACCGGTTGGCGGAATATTGATACTGTTTTTCAAGGCTTCGGTTGCCATCTGTTGCGCGGCCTCGCTCGTATTTTCATACGAGATGTGATTATTATTGCCCGAAGTTCGATTTTGGCGATTACCAACAGCATCACCAATATCACCAATCAAGCTAATCATAATAGAACCGCCGAAACGTTTCCAAAAATGGTATTTAACATAAGCAGCATGACCACTTTCACCCAAAGCCCCTGCACCTGGACTCGCTAGTGGCACTTTTACGCCAGTCGGCGTTTCCAGCTCATTCCATAACACGAAGACTCGTGCTTGTCCTTGCAACAAGGCGGAAGTTTGTTCACCGATGATTTTACTGCCACGTTCGATCAGAAGGGTTTGTCCATTAGCGGAATATACATCTTTCGATACGATACACCGAGTAAATCCAGGCTGGGTTGTTACGATCTTGGTATCCAATCCGCAAGGGATATTCGTTCCTTTGGCCAGCAGATATGTCAAATCTCCACGTTGTTGTGCTTGGGCTGAAGCCGTTACAGTCGCATTCAGTCGCAAACCAAAACTGCCCCCACCTCCCTGTGTAGCACCACCTCCATCCTCACCCCCAAAGAAACTTGGAGGGCTACCTGTATTCAGTTGTGCGCTACTTTCAGATGAAGTGCTGCCCAAGTCAGAGATACTACTATCGAACTTAACTAAAACATTACCACTCATTTTGCGGTCTTTAGGGGTTTGAGAAGGCGTAGTTTCAGATGGTGTGGCTTGAACAGTGCTATCGTAGGGTACTTGCTCCACCGTTTGAACAGTGGGTTGAACTGCACCCGTTTGGACTTGTGAAGCCACTTCCGGTTGAGGCTCGGAAGCACCCTCATCCGGAACGGGATCTGAAGCGGCTTGTTGATCCATCAGAGCAATTTCCGCTTTATCCTGGGCAAAGTTTTTACTCCCTGTTACTTCAGGAGCAGAAGCAATCTTTGGTTGAGAATCTTCCGCTTCTTCATCCCCACCTGTCATCCCGATCAGTCCCGATACGATGACACCTACCGCAAGAATGCCTACTCCTGCTAAAGCGACCTTACGCATATTATTAGGTGTAGCAGTATTTAGATTCAGTGGTATGCCGGGTTCGATTTTATCGTTCTGAACAGATTGGGATAGGGCTTCAGGCTTTGTAAAATCACCGTTTTCTACGGTATTAGGCTTAGTTTTTCGTTTGAATTTGTCGAAGAATTTCATCTGCCTTCCTTCTCTCTACTAATACGGACAAAATCATGATTGCCGGTGCCGGTTCGATTAAACGTGCCTTGTTCATCGAAGCTACGATTTTCCAAACCAAGCACAGATTTTCCGAGGCGCAAAACAAAATGTTTTGCAGTTTCATGGATTACCACGGTATCGCCCTCCACATGGCTGTTAAGCAACATTTCTGTACCGTCAGCCATAACTTTGTAAATCAGTGGCAGTTCTCGACCGTTATCAAAGCTGAAATAAGTAAAGCGGCCATTATCGTAGGCCGCTGTCGGTGCTAGTGCTTTATTGCCCTTACCCCAATAGTTGTAATTGTGCTGAACACTGGATCGATGCCTTGTTCCTTTGATTTTTTCCAAAGCCTTAGCCTGTTTCTGAGCTTCGGCACGCGCTTTATATTCCGCAGTATCAGGATAGACAAATCGAAGTAAATAAGTCGGCTTTTGAACATATTTGCCATTTTTCTTGCCGGTTAGCGACAAATCGAAGGCATATGTTCGTTTTTTGTTAGTTGTAATCAACATATTTGTGGCTGGAGCGGAAGCAACCGGCTTCATATAGAGATTGTTACCTCGAACTGCCAAATTCCAGGCTTCTGTATCACCCATACCCAAGCCGCTTGTATCACCAGTCAGCAATTCACCATCTTCAAGTTGGATTAAAACAGCTTCTCCAATACGAGCATGAACATGAATAACATCATCGGGATTGTACACAACGGTTTGGATGCGGCCGTCTTTAGCCGACCCTTTGGGAACAGATACCGCTCCGGATACAGCAGGTAAAAGTCCCATCAGCAGTAATGCTGTCAGTTTCATTTTTACATTCATCGTTAACCCTTTCTGTTATGACGCAGTTTCCGGATCGACGCGATAACTTTTGACAATAAAGCCCAATGGATTGATACGGCGGGCTTCCTCACTCATAGGCTGGTTCGCATATTCGTAGCCGATAGTTGCGATCATGTTTTGAACAGGAATTTCCTGATTTAAATCTCCCGAAATCGGTACCATACGTTTTTCAAAACGGACTTGCGCTGTACTACCAATAAAAGTCACGGCTTTTACTTTGGCGACTACCTTGTATTGGTTTTTTAATACCTTATGCGGAGCTTGCGGATTGTCGTTATAGATTTTTGAAAATGCTGCCTGAATCTCAGGGGAACTCATCAACATAACCGCATCGTAGTTATCCTGAATTGTTACCCAGTCATAGCTTTCACGAAGTTGGACGTAACGTGTCAACCAGTGTTTATCCATAACTTCGCCGTAGGATTGTTCCTGATTTTTCATCATCGTTACGATTTCCGTTTGCCCGGTGTTGTTATCGACCTTGATTACATAAGGCCGTGTCTCTTTTAAAGGTGTCAGACCTGCTACTGCTCCAACTGCCAAGCCTGTGATCAAGAGACACGCACCACTGATGCGCCATGCAATTTTTGCTGATTTATGAACACGCACAATTTCTGCGCTTTCAAAACCTTTTGCAGCATTAATAAACTCAATAGCCATTTTGTTATTGCTGGCTTTTTGTGAATTGTCAGGCATCATTTATCCTCTTGCTTGAATAGTTGAATTAATCGGAAAAGGCGTACCGTGAGGTTGAGGAGGCTTTTTTCCGGAACATGCACAAAGTGCGATAGAAAGGGAGAGAAGAAGGATGGTTTTCACGGGGATTTCCTTGATTTATGAATCGATAAGCCCAAAAAAAACACCCCGATTGGGGTGTTCTTCTCAGATAGATTAATAGGTTGTTGCGTGATATTGCGTTTTTTGAATATTGAAACGATTATCATCGGTTAGAGAAAGAGTTGTACGAAAGTTGTCAATTTTGACTTTCTCTTTAGGAGGTATGTGGATGTCGGTTGATACTGCCGACACATAATATCCCTGTTTGTCATAAATAGGAACGGACACATTAACCACAATCAGACGATTGGTTTTGTTTAAAGCCTCACCAGTAAAGGTTATATCTGCCTGTGGAATCGCCCCCTTATAACTGCCACCTCTTTGGACAACAAGCATTTTCAAGTTTTTTAATTCGTATTGAGCTGTCGATTTACTGCCTAAAGACAAAGTGTCTTTAGCTTGCCCTGCTCCCGAACCGGCCATACCTGAATTAATGCCCGCCAAAGTACCGTTGATGGCGCTGAGGCCGTCAGTCAGTTCAGCACAGGCACTCAAGCCCAAACTCAGGGCTGTTATAGCAGCAAATTTAGTAATCTTGCGATAATCCATATTTAAACCCTTAGAGTATTAATCATCAAAACGAACCGGTACTGGTCGGTCAAGCAGTTTAAAAAATAATCCAAAAATCGATAAACCGATACATAGCCCGGCTAATCTGGCCAAAGAACTTTCCATCAAGTTGCCGAACATACCGATAAACATCAATGTGCCCACAGAAAGCAACAACATCCACCAAAGCATTTTAGTTACGAAAGTCATGATCATATTCTCCTAAAATTGGATTATTTCGGTTTGACTTTCCCGCCACCGGGAAGTTTCACACCTTTTGCCCATCTTGCCACAGACATAACGGTTCGACTGAAACCGTTTACAGATGCCCCACCCGTTAAAGCGGAAGAAATCGAAGGAATACTCCAGGCAACCAAAATAAAAATTGTTGTTGATAGGAAAAAGAGCGGAATCAAGCCGACTACCTGAGCAACTGATCCGATCTCTCCAACTACTGCTCTTTCTAATTGGTTCTTGAAAAAATCATTCTGCAATGCACCTAGAATAACGTAAAACACTACTGTAACTGAGTAATTAAGGATTTGTCCTATCCAATTCATGCCCCACTGCCGTGTTGCAGGAAACAACATTGAACCTATAAACATAGGTCCGATGACGATTACCATCGCCAATGATAGTTTGGCAATTAGGTAATAAGCAAATGTAATGAGAAAGAACAAATAAGCCAATATAACAGCAATCGTACCACCAATATAAAGCATCAGCTTATCTGATACTTGTAGCATATCCAAAGAAGAGGCATACGCAAAAATATTCTCCATCATCTTTAAGATATTGTTGCTTTGGGTATCCAACGCGCTTGCAGTATAGGTTGAAGTCCCCAACAATCCACTCAGATTTTCGGGCAACATCCACATGATATTGGCGAGTTTCTGATACTGACTGGAATTGAACGCAAAAGCGATAATCAGCAACCAGCCGATCATGCGCTTACCCAAATCCACGACATTTTCATCAAACCCCCGTTTGTAATAGTCAAACGCGATCAACAGGATATAAATCCCAAAGCCGATTTGAAAAACCGGAGCAATACCGCTGATCATGTTATTTGATTTTTGGAACAGATTAGTTCCCATACCGTTTAGTAGAAAGTTGGCGAGTTCGGAAAAATAAGAAGTTGTTTCCATAATTTGCCCTATTTTATTTAGTGCTGCATTCGCTTACTCCCGAATGCAGCACGATAAAGCTACTACTGATTACAGACCGCATAGTTGCGATCACGGATATGACGTGCCATACATTCTTCACGGGAAGCATACTGGCGCTGTTCGATTTCTTGTTGTCGTTTATACAACCGATCGAGCATATCCAGCTTGGTTTGATTGTTGGCGATTTTTGCCTGTTCCACAGAAATACGGTTTTGCAGGTCAGTAGCGGCTTTGATGTCTTGTGTATTGTTGACTTCGTCCATCAAGCGCGACAGAGATTTAAGCTGTGTCTCCATTGAGTTAAAGACTTTTTCCATCTCCTTCATGTTATGCACAGCCATTCGTTGCGCCGTTTCAGGGTTATAGGCCTTACTATTAATTACAGACTTATAGTCGATATTTTTTGCGCCTTTATAAATCTCGCTCCACTCGGACGGAATTTGGTCTTTGAGCGTATCCTTCAAAAGATTGCCCATATTGCGCGAACCTGTCATCGCTTTAAACTGTTTAACCTGTTGTTCGTACTGCTGTTTCATTTGTGCGAGTTGCTTAGCCATCTCCATCATCTGCTGAAGGAAGTTTTGGGCGCGTTGAGCTGCTGCTGCACCATCAACTACCGGAATACCACTAGCTGTAACTGCTAAAGGCATAGCTGCTAAACTCGTAACAAGAAGAGCCATAGCGGATAATTTCTTCAGATTCAATTTCATCATAAGTTCCTTGTTGAAAGCCGCATCAAGCGGCAAAAAAAAAGGCCGTTTGAAATTCAAACAGCCTTCGTTAAATTAAAAGAATATTATGCGGCTCGCACATTTTTCTTCTCTGCACGGCGTTCTCGCAGGGTTTCAAGAAATGGGCGATACCAAACATCCGGATTTTCACTGCCAACATCTTCCATAATTTGATGCAACAACTCAACGTTATCAGATGAACCTGACAGGAAAGCCATTTCATCATGAAAACCGTACAAATCCAGCATGGCAAATGCCGACTGTTTCGACTGCTTAACCAAGAATGTGCGGCTTTCCAACGAGAGTTTGGAAAGTTCCTCAAACTCTTTTAGCGTCAGGCCGCAACGTTCGTAGCTGTTTTCAAATTCGGCATCAGGATTCGGCAGAAAGATTTTAGTTGGCGTTTGTTGCACAATCGCCGGGAAAATAGGACAAGAAATCGCATCTTCCGGTGATTGCGACACCAAAATCAACCAGCCGCCGCGTTTACGGTCGGTTTTCAGAATCTTGAGCATGATGTCCTGCAATGCCTCAAAACGTGCCGCATACCAAAATTCTTCAATGATGGAAGCGAGAATGCCGTCTTCTTTAGCAACTTTGTCCATCATGATATTTCTCAGGTGAAACATATACGCTAAAACCGGAGCGGTCGGCGGATAGTCGTCCTTCAGAATATCGGTAAGGTCAAAGCCGACACGGAAGAACTGTTCGGCATCAAACAGGTTCGTTGGGTTGTCCAAGCACCATGCGAACCGTCCGCCTTCACTTTCGCACCATTTGGACAGGCGCATACGCAGTGAGTTGGGATCTGGAACGACAGGAATACTTTGTAACAGATGGCTGAAACGACGGTGTTCGTAATCCATGCTAAACATCGTATCGACAGCGGCCTGAATCTCTTTTTCTTCCGTAGCCGTCAGTTTGCCGTTTTCGTCTGCGCCGCACATACCAACCAAGCTGTACAGGAATTCACGGTTTGCCGGCGTATCGGGCAGTTGAAAAGGGTTTAACCCGGTCGAAACCCCCGCTTCCAACGCAAAATACGAGCCGCCAATGGCACGGATGAATATCTCCATGCCCCGGTCTAAGTCCATCACGAACATATAAGGGTTGAAGCGTTCTGTGAACGCCATCATAGATGTTTGCAAAGTGGTTTTACCCGTACCGGTTGCACCCAACATCAGTGTGTGTCCGGCGATTTTCTCACCAAGGCTGTCCTCCTTCATGTTTGAAAAATGGAAGTTGAAGTCGTAAATCGTTTTGGACGTGGTTTGCAGCGGCATAATTGCCGAACCATCGCCAATCGGATTACCCTGTTTTTTACCGTGCGAGTAGTTGTGTATGCCGAAGGTTGTCGCAAAGTTTGTTGTCGTTTTCGGGTAAGAGCGGGGCTTTTCCTTGCTGCCCGGCACTTGGCTGAAAAACGTCGCCGGAGCGGACAGCCCAGCCTTGGTAAAGCGGTAGCCACCCGCATTCAGGAATGTGGAATAAGCACGCGCACCGTTTGCTGCCGCCTCTTCCGCCGTCTTACCGTACACGACCAACGCCGCATGATAGTCGCCGAACATAAGTTCGCCCGAAACGAGTAAACCCTGACCTTTTTCCAACTCTTTCTGCTGCTCCGTTGCCTTGTCGTTGACCGATGTCAGATTGTTCAACTGTTTCTTAATTTCGCCCTGCATATCATACGGATTGATGAACACAAGGCTTTGAGTGAATGTGAACTCACAAGGCAAGCGCAAGATTGATGTCAAGATTTTAGGTTTACTAATCCCAAAGTCTTTCAGATCGAACATTTGTGCAAACTTACGAGTCCCGTTTTGGGAACGAATTTCGCACAAATCAGAACCAAAATGCAGATTAGCTCCTGGAATAGTCTGATAAGCATCAACGAAAGACAAAGGAATCTCTTCCCGTGTTCCATTAATTAGGCTACCAAAAAACGAGTACACCTCCGAGAAGGCAACACCGTTTTCATTCTTATAGGCAGTCAAAAGATACGGATCGTATGGTTCGAGTGAACGCATCAGAATCTGAATTTGCTCCTCTGCTTCTTTAATACCTGCTTCCAAATAGTCGTTCTTAATCAAAACTGTCAGATGGAATACGTTTTCAAAATAATCCGCTTCCTGAAAGCGTTTCAGATACTTGTCAGCAAACTGCTGACAGAAAGCCGTCTGAAACTTGTACTCACGGTCAAAGACAATCTTTTGGCGTTGCAGCGTTCCCCACACCGCCAAACGGTTGCCCAAGGTTTTGCCCATACCGGCGAGCAGGTTGCGTAACGATACAAACTGCGTGAACAGGTGCTTGTCGTTCACACCGTCAAACGGCAGGCCTTCCATGCGGATAACGAAGGCGAGATGTCCAGTTTTGTAATTAACGATGTTGTTTGTAACGTGTTGGCAGATTTTCGGTAGAAAATCCGACTGTGCCGGTTGCGCTTTCAGAGCATTGCTCAAAAAATCGCTGATAATCACTTTGTTGTCTCCCAAATTTAGTGGCGAGAATGGTGTTCGTGCCGTTGAACAGCCTGGTATTACGGCGGCGCAGGAAGTATTTTGTTTCCAAGCGGTAGATGTTTAAGGCTTGGTCGTCATTGGCACAAATTGTCCGTAAAAAGGCCAAAAACGGCACGGGCAAGAGTAAAAACAATAAAGCCCGCCAGCCGAGGAAATACATCATCGGCAAAGTTACCCCCATACTAATAAAAATACTGGTGGCAACAGCCTCAAGGGGAATGCCGAACATCATTGCCCGACGGTTCAGCCCGTTAAAGGTATGCTGTTCGGTGTGGATATTTTCCTTTTCCATCTGTGTTCCTCAGAATGAAACCGAACCGCCTTTGGTAAACAGATAAGTAGCAAAGGCAATAGATGCACCTGCACCAACCACATACAAACTGAGTTCTAAAAAATCACCCCATGTTTTTCGACCACTTTTTGCTTGTAGAAAAAACCAAAGCATGGTTATACCGCAAATCGTGCCGACAAGAACATAGATGCCTTGGCGGACTTTCACCGCAATATTATTGACATCATTAAACCCGTCTGCCAACGTCATTTGTGCAATTGTCAATAAAGCAACCGCAGCGATAGTTTGGGGATTGGCTACAATTTTTTTGATGTTGTTCATCATTATTTCCTTTTTAAAAGACAAAAAAAACCGCATTTAGCGGTGATAAGAATTGCCCGAAGGCAGTTAAAACTCTTTAAATACATCCCATTCCGCGTATCGTTTGACGGGTGTTTGGGCTGCTACTTTGACTATGTTTTCAGACGAGCTATCAGATCGGGCAACAGCAGGTATAGGCTTCGGCTTAAAAGGCTGAACAGGGTGTGATGCCAAAACTGTACGATTGCCGCTCAATCGTGCGTAACGTTCTTTCACGTTGCGGACGTAGTGCTGAGTTTCCCGATAAGGCGGAATGCCACCATATTTCCTGACAGCTCCCTCACCGGCGTTATACCCAGCCAGTACCAAATCAATATTGCAACCATGTGGGCTGGATTTGTCAGGAAAGTGGTTACATAAAAAACGCAGGTAACGTGTACCTGCGATGATGTTTTGTTCCGGGTCGTAGAGGTTTTTAGGATTCACCCCCATTCTTGCAGCAGTGGGAGGAATGACCTGTAACAAACCCCGTGCATTCTTATTGGACAGAGCATAACGGTTTCCTGAGCTCTCACGCCCCATAACCGCCCATACAATGTTTTTGTCCAAACGCTGTAATGCTGCATGCTTTTCAACTAATGCAGCGTATTGAGGGTATGGAGCGTCGGCAATCGCTGATGTTTGGTAAAAAGCAAAGAGTGATGTTGTCAGTATCAATATTCTCTTCATGTTTTTTTCACATCCCTTCCTTTATTTATTCTGAAAAGAAAAAACGAAAATCAAAGCAAATTGAGTAAAAATGCTTGGATTTTCGTTCTGTGGTATGTGTCCGGTTTGTGCCGAGATAAGGCAAAATTAAACTGTATCAGACTGAAGGTGCTGGCTTCAACTCTGTTTAGAAACAATTAGTTATATTTTATTATTTGGACTTTTAATCCGTTGGTCGAGCGTTCGAATCGCTCACGACCCACCAAAATATGAAAACCTGCCTTGAAAAAAGCAGGTTTTTTTATATTCTCCATCAAGCCTTTCTTCACTCAATACCTCCCTTATTATCAACATCAAGAATATTCGAGCTTTGTCACAATGCTGTTATAGATGTAACTGAAAGCATCACAAACCTCTTAAATCAATCAAACCCAACTCCCCACACATCATATTTTTCTAAAAACTTCCAAATACCTACCATCAACCCACGCTAAATCCTCTTGTATGCCAGACAATTTAGGCATAGACTAAAACTACATCCAACTACAACAACAGGAGAAGGTTTGATGAAACAACTGTCTATGTATATCAACGGCCGCTTTGAAACCGACTTTAACGGTACATGGCGTGATGTATTGAATCCGGCAACCGAAGAAGTCATCGCGCGTGAGCCTAAAGGCGGAAAAGCCGATGTTGATCGTGCCGTTGCCGCGGCCAGAGATGCGCAAACTGCATGGGAGCGTTTGCCTGCCGTTGAACGCGGCGCATACCTGCGCAAAATCGCCCAAGGCATCCGCGAACGTGCCGACGAGCTGACCGACACTATTGTTGCTGAAGGCGGCAAAACCAAAGACTTGGCACGCATAGAAGTCATGTTCACTGCCGACTATCTCGATTATCAAGCCGAATGGGCGCGCCGTTATGAAGGCGAAATCATCCAAAGCGACCGCCCGCGCGAAAATATTTTATTGTTCAAACGTCCTTTGGGCGTAATCGCCGGCATTTTGCCGTGGAACTTCCCATTCTTCCTGATTGCCCGAAAAATGGGCCCGGCTTTGGTAACAGGCAATACTATCGTCGTCAAACCAAGCAGCGTTACCCCGATTAACTGCCACATTTTTGCTGAAATCGTTCACGCTTCAGGCTTACCGGCCGGCGTATTCAACGTCGTCAACGGCCCTGGCGCAGAAATAGGCAATGCCTTGGCATCACATCCGCAAGTCGATATGGTCAGCCTGACCGGTTCTGTAGAAGCAGGCCGCCAAGTAATGGAAGCCGCCGCCACCAACATTACCAAAGTCTCATTGGAACTCGGAGGCAAAGCCCCTGCCATCGTTCTGAAAGATGCCGACTTGGATCTGGCCGTCAAATCCATCTTGGCTTCACGCGTGGGCAATACCGGCCAAATCTGTAACTGCGCCGAACGCGTGTATGTCCACAACAGCCTGAAAGACGCGTTTATCGAAAAAATGACCGCCGCCATGAAAGGCGTACGCTACGGCAACCCGGCCGAAGCCGAAGCAGGCGCGCTGGAAATGGGTCCGCTGATTGAAGAGCGCGCTGTCAAAGCCGTTGCTGAAAAAGTGGAACGCGCCGTCAAACAAGGTGCGACACTGGTCTGCGGCGGCAAACGCGCCGAAGGACGCGGCTATTTCTTCGAGCCGACCCTGCTGACCGATACCGACAACAGCATGGACATCATGAAGGAAGAAACCTTCGGCCCAGTCCTGCCGGTTGCCACTTTCGACACACTCGATCAAGTCATCGCCTTGGCAAACGACAGCGAATTCGGCCTGACCAGCTCCGTCTATACCACCAATCTGAATGAAGCGTTTTATGTAACCCGCCGCCTGCGTTTCGGCGAAACCTACATCAACCGCGAAAACTTTGAAGCTATGCAGGGCTTCCATGCCGGTTGGAAAAAATCAGGTATCGGCGGCGCGGACGGTAAACATGGTTTGGAAGAATATCTGCAAACCCAAGTCGTTTATTTGGAAACCGATATCTAACTGCCGATACTGCCCTTCATGAAACAAAAGGCCGTCTGAAACTGATTTTTCAGGTTTCGGACGGCCTTTCTGCCTTTATAGAAAAAAACACCGACATCGCGTAAAATAGAGCCAATTTTTCACTTTATTCAGGCCGTCTGAAAACTCCGGCAGCCTGAGTCATTTTTCCGGAAAACACCATGAGCGAACAAAACAATCCGCAAATCGAGCCGCAGTTGGACGAAAACCAAATCATCGCCCTGCGCCGCGAGAAACTGCACAACATCCGCAAAGAACGCAACGCCTACCCTAACGATTTCAAACGCGACAGCTTTGCCGCCGACCTGCATACCCAATACGGTGAAATCAGCAAAGAAGAACTCGACCCGCAAGGTATTCCCGTCAAAGTGGCCGGTCGCATGATGCTCAAACGTCAAATGGGCAAAGCCAGCTTCGCCACCATTCAAGACGTTACCGGTCAAATCCAGCTTTATTTGAACAACAAAGGCGTGAGCCAAGAAGTTTTGGACGACTTCAACCACTGGGACTTGGGCGACATCGTCGGCGCGGAAGGTACTTTGTTCAAAACCAACCACGGCGAATTGACCGTGCGCGTGTCCAACATCCGCCTGTTGTCCAAATCCCTGCGTCCTCTGCCCGACAAACATAAAGGCTTGAGCGATCAGGAAACCAAATACCGTCAACGCTACGTCGATTTGATTGCCAACGAAGAATCGCGCAATACCTTCATCAAACGCAGCCAAATCATCCAATCCGTGCGCAATTTCATGGTCAACGAGCATTATTTGGAAGTTGAAACCCCAATGATGCACCCGATTCCGGGCGGTGCAACAGCGAAACCTTTCGTTACCCACCACAACGCTTTGGATATTCCACTCTACCTGCGCATCGCTCCCGAGCTGTATCTGAAACGCTTGGTTGTCGGCGGCTTGGAACGCGTGTTTGAAATCAACCGCAGCTTCCGCAACGAAGGCATGTCCGTACGCCACAACCCTGAATTCACCATGATCGAATTCTACGAAGCTTTCTCCGACTACGAACGCATGATGCAAATGGCGGAAGACATCATCCGCAACGCTTCCCGCGCGGTAAACGGTACGGCAAAAATCAGCTACAACGGAAAAGAAGTCGATTTGGAAAGCCCGTTTGAACGCCTGACCATTCTCGGTGCCATCAAGAAATACAATCCGCACTATACCGATGAGCAGTTGAACGATGAAGAATGGCTGAAAAAAGAAATCGTCAAACACGGCGAAAGCCTGCCTCCGTCTCCGGGTATCGGCAGCCTGCAACTCGCCCTGTTTGAAGGTTGCGCCGAGGGCAAACTGTGGAACCCGACTTTCATCATCGACTACCCTGTCGAAGTATCGCCATTGGCACGCGCATCCGACAGCAAACCGGGTTTGACCGAACGCTTCGAGCTTTTCGTTGTCGGCCGCGAACTGGCAAACGGCTATTCCGAGTTGAACGATCCGGAAGATCAAGCCGAACGCTTCAAAGCGCAAGTGGCGCAAAAAGATGCCGGTGACGACGAAGCCATGCACTACGATGCCGACTACATCCGCGCCATGGAATTCGGCCTGCCACCGACAGGCGGCTGCGGCATCGGTATCGACCGCTTGGTAATGTTGCTGACCGATTCGCAAACCATCCGCGACGTGATTCTGTTCCCACAAATGCGTCCCGAATAACGCATTGAAATAAAATCAAGGCCGTCTGAAAACAAGACTCTGTTTTCAGGCGGTCTTTTTGTTCAAATATGTAAAACGGAAGAGTTTAAATCGATAAATCCTTTACACCATAATAATAAAATTACATGATAATCAAAAAGATAATATAAAAAAGAATATGTAAACGTTTTTCAGTTTGTTGACAGTCTGCTAGAATACATCCAGTTACAGACAGCCTCCACACACAGGCCGTCTGAAAATGCAGAAACTCTGAAAGGTTTGTATGGATCAATTTTTCGAACAGCTTCACGGCTTGATAAACGCCATCAACGACCAAATGTGGTCGGGGTTGGTATATATGCTTTTAGGCGCAGGCCTCTTTTTCACCGTTACCACCGGTTTTGTACAATTCCGCCTCTTCGGCCGCAGTATTAAAGAAATGTTGGGCGGCCGCAAACAAGGTGATGATCCGCACGGAATCACACCGTTCCAAGCATTCGTTACCGGCTTGGCCAGCCGCGTAGGCGTGGGCAACATCGCCGGCGTGGCGATTGCCATCAAACTCGGCGGACCGGGCGCGGTGTTCTGGATGTGGGTAACCGCCTTAATCGGCATGAGTTCGGCGTTTGTCGAATCTTCACTGGCCCAACTCTTTAAAGTTCGGGACTACGACAACCACCACTTCCGCGGCGGCCCTGCCTACTACATCACTCAAGGCCTGGGACAAAAATGGCTGGGCGTTTTGTTCGCCCTGAGCCTGATTTTCTGTTTCGGCTTTGTATTTGAAGCTGTACAGACCAATACCATCGCCGATACCACCAAAGCGGCATGGGGCTGGGATCAACACTATGTCGGTGTCGCCCTGGTCATTCTGACTGCCCCTATTATCTTCGGCGGTATCCGTCGCGTATCTAAAGCCGCGGAAATCATCGTTCCGCTGATGGCGGTTTTATATCTCGTCATAGCACTCTTCATCATTGCTACCAATATTTCCCTGATTCCTGACGTGTTCGGTCAGATTTTCTCCAACGCGTTCAACTTCGATTCGGCTGCAGGCGGTTTCCTCGGCGGTCTGATTTCGACCACCATGATGCAGGGTATCAAACGCGGCCTGTATTCCAATGAGGCGGGTATGGGTTCCGCGCCGAATGCCGCCGCCGCTGCCGAAGTGAAACACCCCGTCTCCCAAGGCATGATTCAAATGCTGGGCGTTTTCGTCGATACCATCATCGTCTGCTCATGTACCGCCTTTATCGTCTTGACCTATCAGCAGCCTTACGGCGACCTGAGCGGTGCGGCGTTGACGCAGGCAGCGATTGTCAGCCAAGTGGGTCAATGGGGCGCGGGCTTCCTTGCCGTCATCCTGTTTATGTTTGCCTTTTCAACCGTTATCGGTAACTATGCCTATGCCGAGTCCAACGTCCAATTCATCAAGAGCCATTGGCTGGTTACCGCCGTTTTCCGTATGCTGGTTTTGGCATGGGTCTACTTCGGCGCAGTTGCCAACGTACCCTTGGTATGGGATATGGCAGACATGGCCATGGGCATCATGGCATGGATTAACCTCGTCGCCATCCTGCTCCTGTCCCCACTTGCCTTCCTGCTGTTGAAAGACTACACAGCCAAGCTGAAAATGGGTAAAGACCCAGAGTTCAAACTCTCTGAACACCCAGGCTTGAAACGCAAAATCAAATCCGATATCTGGTAAAACCAAAGGCCGTCTGAAATTTCAGACGGCCTTTTTAATCCCTGCCATTTAGACAAAACGATGCCCCTTAAAGCAGAAGCCTTAAGGGGCAGAGCGTTGCGGCACATCTTTTCAGACGGCCTTATTGTAGCAACGTTTCTCATTTCGCAGTGCAACAATATGGACAGATTCTAATTCCAAATCGGTACCTAGTCAAGTATTTCATTTGCATGGTAATACTTACCTAGGATATATTTATACTTACCAAACATCATATTACGGAGAAACTGATGGCTACATTCAAACCCAATCCAATCAACTACGTCCTCGGCCTCGATATCGGCATCGCATCCGTCGGCTGGGCGATGGTAGAAATTGACGAAGAAGAAAACCCCATACGCCTGATTGATTTGGGCGTGCGCGTATTTGAGCGGGCCGAAGTACCAAAAACAGGCGACTCTCTCGCAGCGGTAAGACGCTTAGCACGCAGCGTCCGCCGCCTGACCCGCCGTCGCGCCCACCGCCTGCTTCGGGCCCGTCGCCTATTGAAACGCGAGGGCGTATTACAGGCTGCCGATTTTGATGAAAACGGCTTGATTAAATCCTTACCGAATACACCATGGCAACTTCGCGCAGCCGCATTAGACCGCAAACTGACGCCTTTGGAGTGGTCGGCAGTCTTGTTGCATTTAATCAAACATCGCGGCTATTTGTCGAAACGGAAAAATGAAGAGCAAACTGCCGATAAGGAGCTTGGGGCTTTGCGTGCAGGTATGAAGAGTAACACTCAAGCCTTAAAGACAGGCAATTTCCGCACTCCGGCCGAATTGGCTTTAAATAAATTTGAAAAAGAAAGCGGCCATATCCGCAACCAGCGCGGCGATTATTCGCATACGTTCAGCCGCGAAGATTTACAGGTGGAGCTGGTTTTGCTGTTTGAAAAACAAAAAGAATTCGGCAATCCGCATGTTTCAGACGGCCTTAAAGAAGGTATTGAAACCCTGCTGATGGCGCAACGCCCTGCTCTGTCCGGCGATGCCATTCAAAAAATGTTGGGGCATTGCACCTTCGAACCGACAGAGCCGAAAGCCGCTAAAAACACCTACACAGCCGAACGTTTCATCTGGCTGACCAAGCTGAACAACCTGCGTATTTTAGAGCAAGGCAGCGAGCGGCCATTGACCGATACCGAACGCACCATACTTATAAATCAGCCGTATAAAAAGAAACTGACTTACGCACAAGCCCGTAAGCTACTGGGTTTAGAAGATACCGCCTTTTTCAAAGGATTACACTATGGTAAAGACAATGCCGAAACCTCAACATTGATGGAAATAAAGGCCTACCATGCCATCAGCCGTGCGCTGGAAAAAGAAGGATTGAAAGACAAAAAATCCCCATTAAACCTTTCTCCCGAATTACAAGATGAAATCGGCATGGCATTCTCCCTATTCAAAACCGATGAAGACATTACAGGCCGTCTGAAAGACCGTGTTCAGCCCGAAATCTTAGAAGCGCTGTTGAAACACATCAACTTCGACAAGTTCGTCCAAATTTCCTTGAAAGCATTGCGCCGAATTGTGCCTCTAATGGAGCAAGGCAAACGTTACGATGAAGCCTGCGCCGAAATCTACGGAGACCATTATGGCAAGAAGAATACGGAAGAAAAGATTTATCTGCCGCCCATCCCTGCCGACGAAATCCGCAACCCCGTCGTCTTGCGCGCCTTATCTCAAGCACGTAAGGTCATTAACGCCGTTGTACGCCGTTACGGCTCCCCTGCGCGTATCCATATTGAAACGGCAAGGGAAGTAGGCAAATCGTTTAAAGACCGCAAAGAAATCGAAAAACGCCAAGAAGAAAACCGTAAAGACCGGGAAAAAGCCGCCGCTAAATTCCGAGAGTATTTCCCCAATTTTGTCGGCGAACCCAAATCCAAAGATATTCTGAAACTGCGCCTGTACGAGCAACAACACGGCAAATGCCTGTATTCGGGCAAAGAAATCAACCTAGGCCGTCTGAACGAAAAAGGCTATGTCGAAATCGACCATGCCCTGCCGTTCTCGCGCACATGGGACGATAGTTTCAACAATAAAGTGCTGGTATTGGGCAGCGAAAACCAAAACAAAAGCAACCAAACCCCTTACGAATACTTCAACGGCAAAGACAACAGCCGCGAATGGCAGGAATTTAAAGCGCGTGTTGAAACCAGCCGTTTTCCTCGCAGTAAAAAACAACGGATTCTGCTGCAAAAATTCGACGAAGACGGCTTTAAAGAACGCAATCTGAACGATACGCGCTACGTCAACCGTTTCCTGTGCCAATTTATTGCTGACCGTATGCGGCTGACAGGTAAAGGGAAAAGACGTGTCTTTGCATCCAACGGACAAATTACCAATCTGTTGCGCGGCTTTTGGGGATTACGCAAAGTGCGTGCGGAAAACGACCGCCATCACGCCTTGGACGCCGTCGTCGTTGCCTGCTCAACCGTTGCCATGCAGCAGAAAATTACCCATTTTGTACACCATAAAGAGATGAACGCGTTTGACGGGAAAACCATAGATAAAGAAACAGGAGAAGTGCTGCATCAAAAAACACACTTCCCGCAACCTTGGGAATTTTTCGCACAAGAAGTCATGCTTCGCGTCTTCGGCAAACCGGACGGCAAACCCGAATTTGAAGAAGCCGATACCCCAGAAAAACTGCGCGCGTTGCTTGCCGAAAAATTATCATCTCGCCCCGAAGCCGTACATGAATACGTTACGCCACTGTTTGTTTCACGCGCGCCCAATCGGAAGATGAGCGGTGCACATAAAGATACTTTGAGATCTGCTAAACGATTTGTTAAACATAATGAAAAAATTAGTGTTAAACGAGTATGGTTAACCGAAATCAAGTTGGCCGACCTTGAAAATATGGTTAATTATAAAAATGGTAGGGAGATTGAATTATATGAGGCTCTTAAGGCACGTTTAGGGGCATATGGAGGTAATGCTAAACAAGCATTTGACCCTAAGGACAATCCGTTTTATAAAAAGGGGGGACAACTGGTTAAAGCTGTGAGGGTCGAAAAAACCCAAGAGAGCGGAGTCTTATTAAACAAAAAAAATGCTTATACCATTGCAGATAATGGAGACATGGTACGTGTTGATGTGTTCTGTAAAGTGGATAAGAAAGGAAAAAATCAGTATTTTATTGTTCCCATCTATGCTTGGCAGGTTGCTGAAAACATTCTTCCCGATATTGATTGTAAAGGATACCGGATTGATGATAGCTATACATTCTGTTTTAGCTTGCATAAGTATGATCTGATTGCTTTTCAGAAAGATGAAAAATCTAAAGTAGAATTCGCCTACTATATCAACTGTGATAGCTCTAATGGACGATTCTATTTAGCTTGGCATGATAAAGGCTCTAAAGAACAGCAATTCCGTATTAGTACCCAAAATCTTGTATTGATGCAAAAATACCAAATCGATGAACTGGGCAAAGAAATCAGACCATGCCGTCTGAAAAAACGCCCGCCTGTCTGCTAAATTAATCTATCCCTGTTTCAGACGGCCTGAAGCAGGGATTTTTTATATCAAAATAAGGGGAAAAACATGACTTGGCGCAGCCTGCTCATTCAAAATGGCGGCAAACTATCCTTGCAATGCCGGCAACTGCTGATTCAACAAAACGGCGAGTCCCATACCGTACCATTAGAAGACATCGCCGTTATCATCATCGAAAACCGCGAAACCCTGATTACTGCCCCGCTCCTATCAGCCTTAGCCGAACATGGCTCAACCCTGCTGACATGTGACGAACAGTTCCTACCCTGCGGACAATGGCTGCCTTATGCCCAATATCACCGCCAACTTAAAATCCTCAAGCTGCAGCTGAATATAAGCGAACCCTTAAAAAAGCAACTCTGGCAACATATCATCCGCCAAAAAATCCTAAATCAAGCATTTGTCGCAGACGAAACAGGCAATGATCTTGCCGCCAAACGGCTGCGCACTTTGGCAGTCGAAGTCCGTTCGGGCGATACAGGAAACCGTGAAGCCCAAGCTGCCGCCCTCTACTTCCAAGCCCTCTTTGGAGAAAAGTTTACTCGCAATGACAACAATGCCGTCAATGCCGCATTGAACTACACCTACGCCGTACTCCGTGCAGCAGTTGCACGCGCCCTGACTTTATATGGATGGTTGCCTGCATTAGGCTTGTTTCATAGAAGCGAACTAAATCCATTCAACCTCGCCGATGACTTTATCGAACCCTTACGCCCATTGGCCGACCTGGTCGTTATACATTTGCATGAACAAGGCCGTCTGAAAACTGATCTGACCTCCAATCTCAAACAAAACCTTATCAAGACCCTTCACTGTCAAATCTGTATCAAACGACAACATTTCAGCACCTTGGCTGCCATAGACAAAATGATTTCCTCATTTCAAGCCAGCGTAACCGATAAAAACGCCAAACAGCTGAAACTGCCTGAAATCTTGCCATTGAAAGAATACCAATATGAGTGAGGCCAAATTTATGAGGATTATCGTCTTCTTCGACCTACCGGTCACCACAACGGCAAAGCGCAAAGCCGCCAATCAATTCCGCCAGTTTCTATTAAAAGATGGATACCAAATGCTCCAACTTTCTGTATACAGCCGTATTGTCAAAGGTCGAGACTCGTTACAAAAACACCACAATAGGCTATGTGCAAACCTACCGCAAGAAGGTTCAATCCGCTGTTTGGAAGTAACAGAAAAGCAATATGCCACCATGAAACTGCTGTTGGGAGAGCTGAAAACCCAAGAAAAAAGGGTAAATTCCGACCAACTATTATTATTTTAAGCTCATTTTATTAGACAAAATAAAACGGGAAACCCTTATAGAATAAGGATTTCCCATCGAAGTATTGTAGCACTGCGAAATGAGAAAGGGAGCTACAACATTGGGAAGTGAAATAAATCTCAGCAATAAATTGTAGCACTGCGAAATGAGAAAGGGAGCTACAACATTAACGAATTGCGTAAATTGGTTGACGGTATTGTAGCACTGCGAAATGAGAAAGATGCTACTTTAACATGCAATAGTAATTTACTGTCATTTTTGTATATTATTGTTTTTCCTGTTTATTTAGTTTTGCAATTTTTACAGAATGCAATTGGCCGCGCGAATATTTTACGATTATCCGCGTAGCTTTTGCGTTTTTGTTAAGGCTCTTTACGCTTGTTTGTACCGACTCGGATCGAAGTCGGTTTGGTTTTTGTGCAGATGATAGGCAATGACGAGTAGCTTTCTCATCAGGGCGCAGATAATAACCATCTTGGGCTTTTTGGCTTTTTGCAGTCTTTTGGTGAAGTCGGGAAAGTAATTTTGACGCATGGCTACCATGGCGGCCATGAAGAGGGCGCCGCGTAGTTTTCTGTTGCCATACCTTGTCAGCTTTTCTTTGCCGTTGACGCTTGTCCCTGATTTTTTCTGTTGCGGGCTCATGCCAGCGAATGCTGTAAAGTGGTTGGCGTTTTTGAAATGTGCGGTAAGGAGATGAACGGTTAGGTATATAGCCGTTGTTTGGCCGACTGATGGGATGGTTTGTAGGCGTTTGGCGGTTTCTTGAATGGCTTTGTCTGCTTTGGCCGTTTGTTTGATTTGGCCGTCCACGTCTTGCAGATGCTGGTTGAGTTCGTCTATCTGCTTTTGGTGGATTTGTTGTACAAAGCTGTCTTTTGCTGCTTTCAGCCTGTTTTTTTGTGCTGTCAGCTGTTCTTTCAGTTGGTTTTGCAGGCTCAACAGGCGTTTGAGGCTTTGGATGTTTTCAGACGGCCTTTTGTGCTTGGGTAGGTCTTTTGCTAGGGCGTTTTGACCAAATTCTGCTATTAGTTTTGCGTCTTGTTTGTCGGTTTTTGTTCGATTAAAACGGTAATCGGCATACCGTTTGATTTTTAGGGGATTGATAACGGAAACATGGTAATCATCGGCGAGGTTGTCGGCGACGGCTTCGTAGTAGTTGCCGGTGGCTTCCATGATGATGTAAATGTTTTGGCCGTCTTCGATACTTTGGCCGTTTATCCAATTTTTCAGGCTTTCTATGCCGTCTTGGTTGTTTTGGAACTTCTTATAGGCCGTTTGGCCGTCTATTAATGCGACTGCGTCAAATGTTTCTGCGGATATGTCGAGTCCTACGGTATTTCTCATATTTTTTCCCTTACTATGCAGGCTCTTGGCCTTTGATGCTACTCAAATTAAATATGAAAAAATCCGCCGTCCTTATCTTTCTCCCAATCTTGATGATTCGGGAACTTTCAGGCTCGGCGGATGTTGTCAGGGTTAGCTAGACCGCTGACGTTTTGAGTATATCAGATGTTTCAATCTCTTTGCTTTTCTATTCTTTCTTTTCTAAAATTGCGCTCTGCCGCGCGGCCATTGCTACTTGCTTCCTTTAAAAATCGCGGGATTTAGGTTTCTGCTCTTTAGATAGGTTTTTACGCCGCGCTTTTTAAAGGAATCAAGCAGCTTTTATTTAAAGGCCGTCTGAACTGGTTTCAGACAGCCTTTGTCATTGCGCGGATTCGACTACCGCGCCGCTTTGCGGTGTGAACTTTGCGCCTGCTTCTACATATCCGTCATACATAAGGTTTTGAGGGCTTTGGCCGCCTAGTGATGCGACTTGCACGCCTGCGCTAGTATCCGACGCGGATGGCGCTGTCTGCGCTTGGTTTGAGCTGTGGTCGGACTCTTTGTAGGGATTAAACGGCAGGCCATTATGGGCGTAGTCTTTGCACATTGCCTTAGTGATTTCTTTCAGCGGTGTACCTTGCGATGAATAGCAGGTACATCCGCTTTTGCCACCATCAACACAGCCGACGGGGTACTCAAATGTTTTAACTTGTCGGACGCCGTTATAGATGGGTTTACTTTCGGGCTTTTCGGCAAGAACAGGGACAAAATCTTCAGGTTTGAGGTTTTGCCCCTGAATTCCACTTTGCGGCATCATTTCTTTTTGGTTTTCAGGGTCAAGCGGATTTTTGAAACCTGTATCTTCTTTTGCTGCTTCGGCCTTTGCCGTTATTCCTGCTTTTTCTTTATAACCCTGATACATCTTATAGCCCATGAATCCGACCAAACCTAAGATACACGGCAGGATAAACAACATGGCGATTATGATGTAATACCACCTTGATTTGACGTGCGAATGGGCGGTATGCACTTCTGCAGATTTGTAGTATTCAAGAACCTCTTCCCTAATTTTATGCGAACTGGACAAGGCGTTTCTTGATTGCTGTGTCGGGTTTAAAGCTACTTCGTTCCATTCAAGCCTTGTCAGTCCGCCCATTTTGTTTGCAGCTATATGGATATGCTTGTTCACGACTTCGCGCAGATTCACGTCAAGCAGCTTGGGCGATTGTGTGATTAGTATCATGTCGATACCGTAATGGCCGTGAATGTTCAAAAAGGCGACGTTTTCAGGCATTTTTGAACCGCTGGAACGTGTCGGAAACAAATATTGCACTTCGTCATAAATGACAACTGAGCCGATATTCTCTTTCCATTTCAGCCATTCATACATGTCTTCCCAGCTATGACCTTCCGGCGGTTGATGATGGTCTATCAAAAGGCCGTTGATGTTGGAGAAGATTTTACGGCCTTTATAATAGTCATCAAACATAAGCAGTTCGACGGCAAAGGCGGTTTTGCCGATTCTTGGTTTTCCTGTTATCAGGGTAATGGCGGCCATCTTTATCCTTTCTTGCCAAAGCTTAATTTAGACAGAGTTTTAAACGTAACGACAAAAGCGAGCATTCCGAACATGATGTTCAGAACAACGCCGCCACCTGCAATGTAAAAAATTTGGATCGCTCCGGCGGGAACTGCGCCCATACTGCTTATAAACTGATTTTTAAGATTGCTCATAAGGGCATCAAAACCAACATAAGTAATAATAGACACCCCTAAAGCAGTCAGAATGTATTTGACAACATGATTTATCAAATATGGAGCAAGAGCAGCTAAAAATTTCATAAATCCCCCTATGCGTTATTTCTGACAACTCTAGACACGAAGAACGAAGCCACCAGCCAAGCCATAGCGATAATAAAGGGTCTAATCATGGCAGCTAAATTACACGCAGGCTCAAGACTGATTCTGTATTCAGCACCCAATGCCTGAAACGTTACCGGAGCAGGGCATTCGCCATACTCTCTAAAAGTATTGTCAGGTGTGAAGTTCAAATCTATTTGTTCTTCGGGAATCTCTAAATCAGGTTCTTCTTTTTCGGGCAATTCGTCGCAGGCCAAAATATTCGGAAACACTTTACAAAGCAAACCTCCGTCTTCTTTGGGCTTGTCATCCTCTTTAGGTCCTTCATCTTTTTTTGGATCGTCTTTGCTGTCAGGGTCGGGCTTATCGTCGGGTTTTGGATTGTCTTTGCCGCTAGGGCTGTCGTCAGGATCTGGTTTTGGCTTATCGGACGGGCTACCGTCAGGCGTTGGGTCTGGTTGAGAGCCAGGCTTGCCATTTTCTCCCGGTGTAGGTGTTGAGTTGGTTTTAGGAGCTGCAGGGCTGCCCGGTGTGAGGTCGGGACGCGGGGTTGTGATTACCGTTGCGTTTGTTTTGCCGTTTGAATCTTGACCGAAAGTAATGGTAATTTGCACCGGCTTGCCATTTTCGGGAGTGACAGGGCCAATGGTTACAACTGTACCGGCAGGGACTTTGATATTTTCTTTATATTCAGGTTTGCCCGTACCTTCTACAAAAGGGGTAGGATTTCCGTCAATTATAGAAGTGGCAATATTTAAAAATTCATCCTCTTCTAAAATTTTTGTTAAAGCTCTATTTTGAAAATAATAACCATATCGAGATTGTTTACTAGTTTCACAGGCTACTCCATCGAGCCAAAAACAATTTATAAAATAAATACCTGGTTCATTAGGTTTTATGACATTATCAAAATACTTTTTAAATTCTGATTCAACTTGCATTACTAATAATTGTTGAGCTTGTTTTTCACTAACGCCACCTTTACTTAATGCACGCATAACAGATGTATCAACGCCTACACAGGAATCTTTATCAATCGTACATAAAGCATCTTTATAAACTTTTAAATACTCGTTGCTTACATCATTGTATTCATATCCAGCAGATTCAAGAGACGGATTAACGGCCTGATAGGCATCATAAGCATATGAAGCAGCACCAACATAAGGAGCAGCTTTTAAAGCAAGTTTTGCACCTGCTTTTACCAGGCGAAATGCGCCTGAAAGGACGGCTTTTCGAGATACTTGGGCTTCTATCGTTACGGGTACAGTTGAGGCGGAACGGAGACCGGTAGAGGCTTCGCGAACATGAAGTGATTTGTCGAATCTAGACTGATACTCTTGATCAATTCCACCACCAATAATTTTCCAAGGTCTGAAACCATTTTCATTAAATTTTTCAGTCAAAGGATAGGCTAATTTACCGTTTCTAACTTGCAAATCACCAGCAAAAGATTCAAAGCTCAAACCTAATAGAAAAATTATTGTCAAAACCCGTAACATTTATTTCACCATTTCCAATAGTGAAAACTGAATTATCTTTAAATAAAACTTCAAAACATGCCTTATTGAAATTTATTCTATTAAAAAAATTCTGACATTTATCTAAAGAGAATTTTTTCAAATATCCAGTTTCTTCTAAATATGAATAAAATACAAAAGATAAAGGTTTTTCTAAATAGAATTTAGATAATTCATCTAATTCAAATTCAGTTATATAGAAAAAATCCTTTTCATTCTTTTCTAACATAATCCTAACTTTCGTAACGGTTACAGAAAGTCGGGATTATACCCTTTTTGAATATCAAAAAAATATCAGCGATGCCAAACAGACCGCGCCGAATCCGTATAAAAACCAAAAGTCAATCATCTCCACCCCCTTTATTCTCCGTAACTGATTCAATCAACCGTTTTATCATCCTGATACCGAATACAAGCACCAATAAGACTATGAACGGCGCGCCGACCAATACGCCGAATTGTATTTGTTCTGCTATGTCACATTGCGGAAAACTCAAATTGATTTTCTGCTCGTTCAAATACCAGTCTTTGCCGTTTTTGTAAGGTCGGACAAATTTGCCATCCGCCGTTACGGTAGGTAGGACTTGAGACAACACATAATCATGCGCTTCTTCGTTCGATAAAAAGCATTGCAATCCGACGCGATACCCCATGTCCTACCCTTTCAGTTATTTAGCCGTTTTAACCATGCTAAAGGCCATGCGAAAGCCTTGCATCAACACGATAACCGACAAAACGGCAGCACCAATCGCAGATACCATTACGGCAAATTTTGCAATTTCTGCAGCAGCAGTAGTACCAATACCGGACAAATCGACGCCTTCGGCAGCAGCCAGGGCGGAAGCGGTTGTCAGGGCTGTTGCAGCAATAACTTTATTGCCATATTTTTTTGCTACGTTTAAAAGTTTCATAGCGTTTTCCTTTCAATAAAGGTTTATAAAAAAGTGATGCGGTTGTTTTTAGACTGACCGCAAGTCTTTTAACCGTACAGGTACCAAACCGATACAATTAAAACCAGTAGGAAAAAAACCAACCCAACCAAACTTAATTTAAATGATAGGGGTAATTTATTTCTGTTCATAATTATTCCTTGATTGTTGCGGGCTATGTGAAGGTTTGACAGACCGCCCGCCGAGCCTGTTAACTTTTATTCTTCTCTGATATAGAAGCTGAAAACCTGAAAATGTCCGCCAATCTCTTCTAATCCGGCATTGAATGCGTCTTCATAGCTTTCATACTGTCCGGCTTCTTTCAGATTTTGGGTAAATCCGATGTCGCCAAACTGATCGGGGCAGATGAATTCATAGTTTTCCAGTTCCTGAACGATAAATTTTTGCTGATACCTGCTCATATTTCGGCCTTTCTGCCTTAGGCTTTGGGCGCCACGCCTTTCACTTCAAAATCAAGCAGCTTGGGTACTAAGCCTTTGCCGGTAGATTCCATTGAGACGGTTACATTTACGGAACAGGGGAATTTGAGGTTTTTCAGCCGATCGAAATTGTGGCTTTCGCCAAATTTCATGCTGGCAGCGGTAAAGCCTACGCTATTGCCGTTGGCGGGCATGGGGCTGGCGACAAGTACGGTACAGGTGTCGATTTTGTTGCCGTCAATCTCGCCTTTAAACTGTTTAGCGCCCAGGAGCGTGGCGGGGTATGTGGTTACTTGTACTTGATCAAACATGGTTATAGCCTTTCTTTGGTTTTATAAATATTTCCAGTCTTCTAACTGATCTGATATTTGATACTGCTCTTTGTCAAAATCGCGCTCATGCTGTTTCTGCATGTCTTGCGGATACTCGTATTGCACTGCCTGATTTAATTCAAAATCTAAGACTTCGATATTCAGGTCGTTTATGGCTTTTTGCTCTTCATGGATATAAAAAGCGCTGGCTGTGCTGCTGTCGTACTCTTCTGGCTGGAGACCTTTGGGATAGCCTTCAATGCCTTTAGTCAAATCTTTGACGATTTCTTCAGCCGACCAACCGATATCTTTTAAAAAATTGACCCATTTGCCGACTTGCTGCCTTGCGTAAAATTGTTTGTGTTCAAACGTGAGATTGACCTCTTTAACCGTTGAATCCATGCGCTTGGCTTCGCATTTGAATATCTGTTCACAGACGGGATACGCTCCGCCAAGATACGCACCGGCGTGAATCAATATGTCTAATGGTACTTCTATATCTCCGTTTCTGAACTCTGTTTCAAATCGAACCCAAGGGCTTGATTTATCGCCTAACTGCTTGCCTTTTTCATAAATCCGGGTGTATTTGGCGTTGCCGCGTTTGCCGATATAGAAGCTTTTGCCGCTGCCATCTTCGTGTCTCCAAGAAACGCCTTTACATTCGCTTTTCGGGCGGACGTTGTGGCAGTCAAAAAGGCCGTTATCGTGACCGGTTAAAGCCTGCTCGGGCGTGTACTCTCCATTGAAAAAATCATGTGCTACGTCAACCCTTGTTATTTTTGGCCGGACACACTTTTGCAGAAATTCATAAAGCCTGTTTTCCCAACCGGGTTTAGCTGCGGTGCATCCGGTGCCGTTCAACTCTACAAGTATTGTTTCTCTTTGGCCGCCGTAGTGAACTTTGCCGTACTCAACGTTTTTCGGGCCGAGCTGATAACAGGATTGATAGAAGAATTTGCCTTTGTAAGGCAGTTTGGCACTGATGCCGAAGCCTAGAATCTCTTGCAGCAGTTCGCTGTACTTTGTGAGGTACTCTGCGTCTGTTACATAGGCTTTTTGGGTTACTTTGGGTATGGATTCCTCATGTATCGTAAATGTGATCTGGTCGATGAATGCGCCGTCTTCCCTACCGCGTCTTAGCGGAATTTCTATCAAACGGCCTTTTCCGTCGGTTACGTATTGGGAAAAATATTCAAATTCGACTTGATCGGTTTTTTCGGTTTGCTCCCCACTTTGTGGATTAGGTTTTTTTTGCTCCCCCCCTATTAGCCTAGGGGGGGCATTCAACGGCGTGGCCGTTTGCGGCGCGCAAGGCGCGCCCCCACACGCCCCCGCCGTTTCTGCTCTCTCTTCGGCTCTCATGCGTCTGCCTCCCATTGGTTCAAAATAGAACGGACAGCAAGACGGCCATACTCTTCAGCCTGTTTTTCTGTTTTATATTTTTGTTTGGGATTTGTAATAGGAAATGAAACGGTTTCTACAAGCTCATCATCTTTGAAAACGCGGACGATAACGGCTCTTTGTTCTTCAAAACTGTAAAAACTATCTGAATTGACTGTATAAAATGCGATGCACATAAGAAAGCCCCTTCACTGGCTAGAGTTAAAGGGGCTTAAAGTTCTATAAGAAGTGTAAAAAATTGCGCCCCTCGATGGAGCGAAATATATAAGGGAGCTACAACTGATAAAAGAGGCTGCCAACAATATGCCGCATTGTAGCACTGCGAAATGAGAAAGGGAGCTACAACTCTGAAGACGAAGAGGAAGCCCTTAAAGCCATTGTAGCACTGCGAAATGAGAAAGGGAGCTACAACTCTGAGACACAACATAATCAGTCGCTGTTTATTGTAGCACTGCGAAATGAGAAAGGGGCCATCCAAATAAAAAAGCACCACCTAAACAGGTAGTGCTTTCATATTAATGTGCTTATTCAGCAGAATCAGCTGCTTTATCAACCAATTCAACCAATGCCAAAGGAGCATTGTCGCCTTTACGGAAACCGTATTTCAGTACACGAACATAGCCGCCGTTACGAGCAGCAAAGCGTGGACCCAATTCGTCAAACAATTTAACTACAACATCACGATCGCGAGTGCGGTCAAAAGCCAAACGACGGTTTGCCAAAGAAGGTTTTTTGCCCAAGGTAATCAAGGGCTCAACTACGCGGCGCAATTCTTTTGCTTTAGGCAAAGTTGTCACGATGGTTTCGTGAGTCAACAAGGAATTCGCCATATTGCGCAGCATCGCAGCACGGTGGCTGCTAGTACGGTTTAATTTGCGGTTGCCATTACGATGACGCATGTCATTATCCTTTAATCTTCAAACTTACGGCTTTTCTAAGCCTACAGGCGGCCAAGCTTCTAATTTAGAACCTAATGTCAGACCTTTAGAGGCCAACACTTCTTTGATCTCATTCAAAGATTTACGACCCAAATTAGGGGTCTTGAGAAGCTCGGTTTCAGTACGTTGAATCAAATCGCCAATATAGTAAATATCTTCAGCTTTCAGACAATTAGCTGAACGTACGGTTAATTCCAAATCATCTACAGGACGCAGCAAGATAGGATCGATAGGAGGCGCTTTTTCTTCAACCTCTTCAACCGGAGTACCTTGCAGATCTGCAAAAATAGACATTTGGTCAATTAAGATACGTGCGGCACTACGTACAGCCTCTTCCGGATCAATAGAACCATTGGTTTCAATATCCAAAACCAATTTATCCAAATCCGTGCGTTGCTCTACGCGTGCAGGTTCAACTTCAAAGCTAACACGACTGATGGGCGAAAAGCTCGCATCCAACTGAATCGCACCAATCTGTTTGTTCTCATCACGCAATACGCGACGGCCTGAAACAGATTGATAACCACGACCTTGCTCTACTTTAATTTCCATGTCAATTTGGCCATTGTCAGCCAAGTGGCAAATAACATGCTCAGGATTGATAATTTCCACATCGTGTGGCAAATCAATATCACCGGCTACAACTGCACCGGCACCTGTTTTTTTCAAAGTCAACTGAACTTGGTTACGACCGTGAAGCTTGAATACGATACCTTTAATGTTCAAGAGAACATCAACAACATCCTCCTGAACACCATCAATAGTAGAGTATTCGTGCAATACGCCGGAAATAACTACTTCAGTTGGGGCAAAGCCATTCATGGATGACAGTAAGATACGACGCAAAGCATTACCTAAAGTATGACCAAAACCACGTTCAAATGGCTGCATAGACACCTTGGCCCGAGTGGAAGACAAAGTATCTACATCGATTTGACGAGGTTTCAAAAATTCGGTTGTGCTATTTTGCATTTAACTGTCCCTCATTGAGCTAGCATTATTTAGAGTAGAACTCTACCACCAGCTGTTCATTAATATCGCCAGACAATTCTGAGCGATCCGGCATATTTTTGAATACGCCTTCCAATTTGTCGGCATCAACAGACACCCAGCTTGGCAAGCCAATTTGAGTAGCCAGGCTCAATGCTTCTTGGATACGTACTTGTTTCTTAGCTTTTTCACGAACAGCTACAACATCACCTGCTTTAACTTGGAAAGAAGGGATATTAACAACTTGACCGTTTACGACGATAGCTTTGTGAGAAACCAATTGACGTGCTTCAGCGCGGGTAGAGCCAAAACCCATACGATAAACGACATTATCCAAACGGGACTCCAGCAATTGCAACAGCAATTCACCGGTAGAACCTTTACGACGATCAGCTTCCGCAAAGTAACGACGGAATTGGCGTTCTAACACGCCATAAATACGACGGATTTTTTGTTTTTCACGCAATTGCAAACCGTAGTCTGACAAACGTGGTTTTTTCGCACCGTGCTGACCAGGTGCAGAATCCATTTTACATTTTGAATCCAAAGAGCGACGTGCACTCTTCAAAAACAGATCCGTACCTTCGCGACGTGCTAATTTACATTTAGGGCCAATATAACGTGCCATGTTTTAAATCACTCCAATATTAAATACGACGTTTTTTAGGCGGACGGCAACCGTTATGAGGCAACGGGGTAACGTCAGTAATGCTGGTAATCTTGAAACCAAGAGCGTTTAAAGCACGTACAGAAGATTCGCGACCAGGGCCAGGGCCTTTAATGCGGACTTCTAAATTTTTAACGCCATACTCTTGGGCAACTTTACCAGCTGCTTCTGCTGCAACTTGTGCTGCAAATGGTGTACTTTTACGAGAACCTTTAAAACCAGCGCCGCCAGAGGTAGCCCAAGACAATGCATTGCCTTGACGGTCAGTGATTGTAATGATGGTATTGTTGAAAGATGCATGAACGTGCACAATACCTTCGCTTACGGTTTTACGTACTTTTTTACGTACACGCGAAGCTGTGTTTGCTTTAGCCATTAATCAAATTCCTTAAAATTTATTTCTTACCGGCAATCGCTTTGCGCGGACCTTTACGGGTACGGGCATTTGTGCGAGTGCGTTGACCACGACAAGGCAAGCCACGACGATGACGGAAGCCACGATAGCAACCCATATCCATCAGTCGTTTAATGCTCATCGTTACTTCACGACGCAAATCACCTTCAACTTCATATTTAGCAACTTGCTCACGCAAAGCGTCTAATTGAGCCTCGTCCAAATCTTTTGCTTTAGTAGTAGGAGCAATATTTGCTGCCTCACAAATCAATTTAGCACGAGTCGCACCAATACCATAAATAGCCTGAAGGCCAATTACGATATGGGCATTATTAGGGATATTTACCCCTGCAATACGAGCCATATTTTTTCCTTTTTAGGGCAAATTATGTCACTATACCACAAAATCAATAGTTAAGAAAACTAGCTTCTTAACCTTGACGTTGTTTGTGACGTGGGTCAGTACAAATTACGCGAACTACACGATTACGACGAATAATCTTGCAATTGCGACAAATTTTCTTTACAGAAGGTTGTACACGCATTTTATTTCCTTTTATCGTTTATCTTGCTCGGAAAACAATCCGAGCACGGGTTAAATCATAAGGAGTTAATTCAACTGTTACCTTATCACCTGGAGAAATACGGATATAGTGCATCCGCATTTTGCCAGATATATGACCAAGTACTACATGATCATTTTCCAGTTTTACTTTAAATGTTGCATTGGGCAAAGTCTCAAGGATTTCACCCTGCATCTGTATGGTATCTTCTTTAGCCATAAGCCTACTTACGTGACAAAGATTTCATATCTGGACGACTCATCAAGTCTTCATACTGACTACTCATTCGATACGAATTGATTTGCGTCCTAAAATCCATTGTAACGACAACCAAAATAAGCAAAGATGTTCCACCTAAATAGAAAGGAACCTTCAATGCTGTCGTTAAAAATTCAGGTATCAGACAGATTGTAGTAATGTACAAAGCACCAAATAATGTCAGTCTCAGTACCACTTTTTCCAAATATCTAGAGGTTTGCTCACCTGGGCGAATACCTGGCACAAATGCACCACTCTTCTTCAAATTTTCAGCCATCTCTTTAGGGCTAAATACTAAAGCAGTATAGAAATAGCAGAAAAAGATGATAGTTGTGGCAAATAATACAATATATAAAGGCTGTCCGTGTTGCAGCATTGCAGCAACCTTATGAAGAACAGAATTCGTACTATTTGAACCAAACCAACCTAAAAGTGTAGATGGAAATAAAATAATACTGGAAGCAAAAATAGGAGGAATAACACCTGCCATATTTAGCTTGAACGGCATATGAATGCTTTGTCCCGGCATCACTCCAGAGCCAAACTGTCTTTTAGCATAATGCACAGGAACTTTACGCTGAGCACTCTCAAAATAAACTACAGCATAGATCAACAGCAAAATACCAATCACAATTGATACCGCCATCAACATACTCATAGAGCCTTGTTCAGTCAAAGTTAACAACCGAACAATACCGGATGGGATACCCGATACAATGCCTGCTGTAATAATTAAAGAAATACCATTACCAATACCACGCTCGGTAATTTGTTCCCCTAACCACATTAGAAACATAGTACCTGTAACCAAACAGACTACTGTAGAAATATGAAACTCAAGCGAACTCGTTACAACAACACCTTGTTGATAAACAAATGTTGCAACACCAAAGCTTTGCAATACAGCCAATAATACCGTCCCATACCTAGTATATTTCGTAATTATTTTCCTACCAGCCTCACCTTCCTTCTTTAAAGCTTTTAAAGAAGGAACAATTTCAGAAGCAAGCTGAACAATAATCGACGATGAAATATAAGGCATGATACCTATTGCAAATATACTAAAGCGCTCCAACGAACCACCCGAGAACATATTTAACATTCCGAATATGCCGTTTGCAGCGCCTTCGTATAACTTAGCTAATGCAACAGCATCTACGCCCGGTACCGGTATATGAGCACCAATACGGAAAACGACCAAAGCACCTAAAAGGAACACCAGACGTTTTTTCAGATCACCAAATTTGGATAATCCTGATAAAGATTGTTGATTAGCCACTGTAGTGCAAGCCTTATTCTTCTACTTTACCACCGGTAGCTTCAATAGCAGCTTTAGCACCTTTAGTAGCTTTTACACCTTTCAAGGTAACCGCTTTTGAGATTTCACCAGAAGCAATAACTTTTACATTAGAAGCAGTTGCAGGAATCAGACCAGCTTGTTTAAGAACCAAGACATCAATCTCGTTAACAGCAATCAGATTCAATTCACTCAAACGAACTTCAGCATTAGCGGCTGCAGTCAAAGATTTGAAACCACGTTTCGGCAGACGACGTTGCAAAGGCATTTGACCGCCTTCAAAACCTACCTTGTGGAAGCCACCAGAACGGCTTTTTTGACCTTTATGACCACGACCACCTGTCTTACCTAAGCCGCTACCAATACCACGGCCTACACGACGACTAGCGTGAGTAGCACCCTCAGCAGGTTGAATAGTATTCAAAAACATATTAAGACTCCACTTTCAACAAGTAGCTGATTTTATTGATCATACCACGGTTTTCAGGGGTATCCAAAACCTCTACAGTATGTTCACGGCGACGCAAACCCAAACCACGAGCACATGCACGATGAGATTCAATTGTACCGATCAGGCTCTTAACCAATGTAACTTTAATCTTTTTTTGCTCAGTCATGGTTAGCTCCCAAAATATCTTCTACTGTCAAGCCACGTTTTGCAGCAATATCAGCAGGGGTATACAGTTTAGACAAACCGTCTAATGTAGCGCGTACAATATTGTAAGGATTAGTAGAACCATGTACTTTAGCTGAAATGTTATGGATACCCATAGCATCAAATACTAAACGCATTGGACCACCAGCTTTCACACCGCTACCTTCTTTAGCAGGTTGCATAAATACCTTAGTAGCACCATGACGACCAATAACCTCATGATGAATAGTACCGTTTTTCAAAGGCACTTTAATCATAGAGCGACGAGCTTGATCCATTGCTTTTTGAACAGCAACTGGTACTTCTTTTGATTTACCTTTGCCCATACCGATGCGACCATCACCATCACCAACAACAGTCAGTGCAGAGAAAGCCATGATACGGCCACCTTTAACTACTTTAGTCACGCGATTAACTGCGACCATCTTTTCAATCAGGCCGTCACCGCGTTCTTCAATTTCATGTTTTGCCATCTGAAAGTCTCCAAATATTAGAAGCTTAAACCATTTTCACGTGCAGCTTCAGCCAAAGCTTTCACACGACCGTGATATTGGAAACCTGAACGGTCAAAAGCAACTTTTTCAACACCCACTGCTTTAGCTTTTTCAGCAATACGCTTACCAACTACAGCTGCTGCTTCAACGTTGCTACCTGATTTCAGGCTACTACGTACTTCAGCTTCCAATGTAGAGGCTTGAGCCAATACTTTATCACCTTCAGCACTAATTACTTGAGCATAAATATGATTATTGCTGCGGAACACACATAATCTTACCATTTTCAAGTCCGCAATACGCGCACGGGTTTTGCGTGCACGACGGAGTCGGGTTGTATGTTTATCCATTAGTGAACCTCAATTATTTTTTCTTGGCTTCTTTCATCACTACTACTTCACCTACATAACGAATACCTTTACCTTTATAAGGCTCAGGAGAACGGAATGCACGAATTTCAGCAGCGACTTGGCCAACCACTTGTTTATCTGCACCAGTCAAAACGATTTCTGTTTGGCTAGGAGTTTGAACGGAAACACCTTCAGGCATTTCATATACGATTGGATGAGAGAAACCCAAAGACAGGTTCAAAACTTTACCTTGAGCTTGGGCACGATAACCCACACCAATCAATTGAAGTTTTTTCTCAAAACCTTCAGAAACACCCTTAACCATGTTATTAACTAATGCACGAGCAGTACCAGACATAGCATTAGCCTGCTTACTGTCATTTTTTGCAGCAAAAGTCAATTTACCATCGTTCAGTTCAATAGCAACATCGGAATGCAAAGGAAAAGACAACTCACCGTTTTTACCTTTGATAACCAATGCATCTGTTCCGAATTTTACTTCTACACCAGTAGGAACAGTCACTGGGTTTTTTGCGACGCGTGACATTTACTTTTCTCCACTAGGCTACGATGCACAACAACTCACCACCAACACCCTCAGAACGGGCTTTGCGATCAGTCATTACACCTTTAGAAGTACTAACAATAGCGACACCCAAACCATTCATTACGCTAGGGATCTCACTTGATGCTTTGTAAATACGCAAACCTGGACGTGAAACACGTTTAATTTGCTCAATCACAGGACGACCTGCATAGTATTTCAATTGAATTTCCAATACCGGTTTTGCATCAGCAGAAACCGCAAAATCCTCGATATAACCTTCTTCTTTCAGAACTTTTGCAATTGCACATTTCAGTTTAGAAGAAGGCATGGCAACTGCTGCTTTATTAGCACGTTGCGCATTGCGAATACGAGTCAACATATCGGAAATAGGATCATGCATACTCATTATTTATACTCCTATTACCAGCTAGCTTTAACAACACCAGGGATCTCGCCACGCATAGCGATTTCACGGATTTTAATACGGCCCAAACCAAATTTACGGAAAGTGCCACGAGGACGACCTGTTAAAGCACAACGACGACGTTGACGTACAGGTGCTGCATTACGAGGAATGGATTGAAATTTCAAACGTGCTTCAAAACGTTCTTCTTCAGTCGCATTAGCATCATTAATAACAGCGAAAATTGCCTCACGTTTAGCTGCAAACTTTTTCGCCAATGCTTGACGTTTCAGCTCACGATTAATAAGTGCTTTCTTAGCCATGATTATCCTTTAAACGGAAACTTGAACAGTGACAACAAAGCTTTCGCTTCTTCATCAGTTTTTGCAGTAGTTGTAATAGTAATATTCAAACCACGCAAAGCATCGATTTTATCGTATTCAATTTCCGGGAAAATAATTTGCTCGCGAACGCCCATATTGTAATTGCCACGACCATCAAATGATTTACCGCTTACACCACGGAAGTCACGTACGCGAGGCAATGCAATAGTAATCAAACGATCTAAAAATTCAAACATTTGATCACGACGCAAAGTTACTTTGCAACCAACTGGATAGTTATCACGGATTTTAAAACCTGCGATAGATTTACGAGCAACAGTAACAACTGGTTTTTGGCCAGCAATTTTCTCTAAATCAGAAACAGCGTGCTCCATAACTTTTTTATCAGCAACAGCTTCACCTACACCCATATTCAAGGTGATTTTTTCAATACGTGGAACTTCCATTACTGATTTGTAACCAAATTGTTTAACCAATTCAGGAACAACTGTATCTTTATAAAACTCTCTCAAACGAGCCATGTTATCTCCTTATGCTCCAATGATAGAGCCATTTGATTTGAAGAAACGAACGCGTTTAACTTTGCCTTCATTTTCAATCAGCTTAATACCAACACGGTCTGCTTTATTAGTTTCCGGATTCAGGATTGCAATATTAGAAATATCCAAAGGCATTTCTTTAGTAATAATACCACCCTCAATACCACGCATTGGATTAGGTTTTTGATGGCGTTTTACAACATTAACACCCTCAACAACAACTTTATCACCCAATACTCGAACTACTTGACCTTGCTTACCTTTATCTTTACCAGTAATCACTACAACCTGATCGCCTTTAATGATTTTATTCATCGCGCTATTCCTTATAATACTTCAGGCGCCAATGAAACGATTTTCATAAATCGCTCAGTACGCAATTCACGGGTTACCGGACCAAAAATACGAGTACCCAGAGGTTCAAGTTTATTATTCAACAACACAGCAGCATTGTTATCGAATTTAATTAACGCACCATCAGGACGACGCACACCCTTAGCAGTACGAACAACTACCGCATTGTATACATCACCTTTTTTGACACGACCACGTGGGGCTGCATCTTTAACTGCAACTTTAATAATATCGCCAACAGAAGCGTAGCGACGCTTAGATCCGCCTAATACTTTGATGCACATTACGCGACGCGCACCAGAGTTATCAGCCACATCTAAGATGGTCTGCATTTGAATCATATTAGTACCTTTAAATTAACCAACTTAATTTACCACTTTCATATAACTCGCACCTTACTTTAAGCTGCTTATTAAATGAAACCATCACGGTTCTAGTAAACCAGTCTTGGATCCCGAAGGGAGAGAAACTTCCATAAGAAGCTGGAAGATAAGAAACGAAGTTTACACGCAAATTAACTTTGCTGCAAGACTTCGTTTCTTATTAAGCTACATTACTGTGTTTTAAATCAAACAGTACGCGCTTTCTCAACCAATTCTTTTACAACCCAAGACTTGGTTTTTGACAAAGGACGAGATTCCTCGATTACCACTACATCACCAATGCCATATTGATTGTTTTCATCATGAGCATGGATTTTAGTTGATAAACGAATAATTTTACCGTACAGAGGATGTTTAACTTTACGCTCAACCAATACTGTAACAGTTTTGTCCATTTTGTCGCTTACCACTTTGCCTTGCAAAGTACGAACATTTTTAGCTTCGCTCATTACTTAGCACCTTTTTCAGTTAAAATGGTTTTAATACGAGCAATATCGCGACGTACACGTTTCAACTCGCTAGATTTACCCAACTGACCGGTTGCATTTTGCATGCGTAAGCCAAACTGAGCTTTCAACAAGTCCAACAAATCAGTGTTTAATTGCTCAATAGATTTGTCTTTCAATTCATTTGCTTTCATTATTGACCCACCTGTCTTACTACAAAGGTTGTAGGAATAGGCAATTTGGCAGCGGCCAATTCAAATGCTTCACGAGCCAAAGACTCAGGAACACCGTCCATTTCGTACAATACTTTGCCTGGTTTAACTTCAGCAATGTAATATTCCACATTACCTTTACCGCCACCCATACGAACTTGGATAGGTTTCTCAGTAATTGGTTTATCAGGGAATACACGAATCCAAATACGACCGCCACGTTTAATATGACGAGTCATAGTACGACGAGCAGCTTCGATTTGGCGGGCAGTCAAACGACCACGGCCTACGGCTTTCAAACCGAACTCACCGAAACTTACTTTGTTACCGCGAGTAGCAATACCGGTATTACGACCTTTTTGTTGCTTGCGATATTTCAGTCTAGTTGGCTGCAGCATTACGTCCACCTGCCTTTCTTTGTTTCTTCTCATGCTCAGGTTTAGAAGATTTAATATTACCTTCTGTATAAACCCAAACTTTCAGACCCAGCACACCATAAGTGGTGTGTGCTTCGCTAGTTGCATAATCTACGTTCGCACGCAAAGTATGCAAAGGCACACGACCTTCACGGTACCATTCGCTACGAGCGATATCTGCACCATTCAAACGGCCTGAAGTCATGATCTTGATGCCTTTAGCACCAGAACGCATTGCATTTTGCATTGCACGTTTCATAGCGCGACGGAATTGAACACGTTTTTCAAGCTGCTGGGCAATACCATCAGCAATGATTTGTGCATCCAATTCAGGACGACGAATCTCTTCAATATTTACATGAACAGGCACACCCATCAAAGCTTGCAAGTCACGCTTCAAGATTTCAATATCCTCACCTTTTTTACCAATAACCACACCTGGACGAGCAGAGTGAATGGTAATACGTGCAGATTTAGCAGGACGCTCGATCACTACGCGACCAACTGAAGCATTAGCCAGTTTTTTACGCAAGTAGTTACGAACATCAATATCTTGTTTCAAAACAGTAGAAAAGTCGGTGCTTTTAGCAAACCATTTTGAAGCCCAGTCTTTAGTTACCGCCAGGCGAAAGCCTGTAGGGTTAATCTTTTGTCCCATAGCTTTTCCTTAGTTGCCCACTGTCACATTAATATGACAAGTTTGTTTCTCGATGCGGTTACCGCGACCTTTGGCACGAGCTTGGAAACGTTTCAAGCTTGGGCCTTTGTCAACAAAGATAGTTACCACTTTCAGTTCGTCAATGTCAGCACCATTGTTGTGCTCGGCATTGGCGATTGCTGATTCCAATACTTTTTTAATCAGCTCAGCACCTTTTTTAGGGCTGAATGCCAAGATATTCAAAGCTTGGGCAACGTCTTTACCACGAATCAAATCAGCCACCAAACGAGCTTTTTGAGCTGAAATACGGGCGTTTTTATGTTGTGCACTTACTCTCATGATTCACCTTATTTCTTTTTAGCCTTTTTATCAGCCAAGTGGCCTTTAAAGGTACGGGTCAATGAGAACTCACCTAATTTATGACCAACCATATTGTCGCTGATGAACACAGGCACGTGAGTGCGACCGTTATGAACAGCGATAGTCAGACCGATAAAATCAGGCAAAATGGTAGAACGACGTGACCAAGTTTTAATTGGGCGTTTGTCGTTGCTTGCACGAGCAGCATCTACTTTTTTCAGCAAATGCAGGTCTACATATGGGCCTTTTTTTAATGAACGAGCCATACTAATTAACCTTTATTTGAGTAACGACGACGAACAATCATGTTATCCGTGCGTTTGTTATTACGAGTACGGTAGCCCTTAGCAGGAGTACCCCATGGGCTAACCGGTTCGCGAGCCTCACCAGTACGGCCTTCACCACCACCATGTGGGTGATCAACAGGGTTCATTACAACACCACGAACGGTCGGACGAATACCACGCCAGCGGTTAGCACCAGCTTTACCGATTTTTTTCAGGCTTTGTTCTTCGTTACCAACTTCACCGATAGTTGCACGGCAATTTACGCTAATTTTGCGTACTTCACCAGAACGCAAACGAACTTGTGCGTAAGCACCTTCTTTTGCAAGCAATACCGCAGAAGCACCAGCAGAACGCGCAATTTGCGCACCTTTACCTGGTTTCATTTCGATACAGTGAATAGTTGTACCAACAGGAATATTGCGGATCGGCAGAGTGTTACCCACTTTGATAGCAGCCTCAGCACCGGAAACCAATACTGCACCTGCTTGAATACCACGAGGAGCAATGATGTAGCGACGCTCACCATCTGCATAGCACAACAGTGCGATAAATGCAGTACGGTTAGGGTCATATTCGATACGCTCTACTTTCGCAGGGATACCGTCTTTGTTACGTTTGAAATCTACAACGCGGTAATGATGTTTATGGCCACCACCTTTATGACGGGTAGTGATATGACCATTGTTGTTACGACCGGCAGTAGAATTTTTCTTTTCCAGCAGAGGTGCATAAGGTGCACCTTTGTGCAAACCTTCTGTTACCACGCGAACCATGCCGCGACGGCCTGCAGAGGTCGGCTTCATTTTAACGATTGCCATTTTGTTTATTCCTTATCTGCAGCTGCAGCAGCGGCTTCCAAATCCAACTCTTGACCGGCAGCCAGGCTTACATAAGCCTTTTTAACATCGCTGCGACGACCTAAAGTACGACCAAAACGTTTAACTTTACCTTTAATGGTAACAGTAGTAACGTCTGCAACTTGAACGCCGAACAGCAGCTCAACAGCCGCTTTAATTTCAGGTTTGGTTGCATTTGCCAAAACTTTAAACGTCATTTGGTTACGTTTTTCAGCCAATACGTTGCTTTTTTCAGAAACGATAGGTGCCAAGATTACTTGAGTCAAACGTTGTTGATTCATACCCATTGCTCCTCTAATTGTGCAACTGCATCTTTAGTGATAACGACTTTTTTGTAACGCAGCAAGCTGTAAGGATCAACTTGTTGAGCTTCCAAAACCAATACGTTAGGCAAGTTGCGTGAAGCCAAGTAAACATTCTCGTCGAGCTGTTTAGTTACAAACAGAACTTGCTCCAAACCCAAGTTTTTCACTTGTTCGGCAAAAACTTTGGTTTTAGGAGTTTCAGCAGTCAATGCTTCGATTGCAAACAAACGTTCATCACGAGCCAGTTGGGATAAAATAGTCGCCATACCGGCACGATACATTTTACGGTTCACTTTTTGAGTGAAGTTTTCGTCAGGTTTGTTTGGGAATGCACGACCACCTTTACGCCACAGCGGAGAAGAAGTCATACCGGAACGAGCACGACCGGTACCTTTTTGGCGCCATGGCTTTTTAGTAGAGTGGTTTACTTCGGCACGAGTTTTTTGAGCACGATTACCAGAACGGGCATTTGCCAAGTAAGCAGTAACCAGTTGGTGAACCAAAGCTTCATTGTATTCACGAGCAAACAAAGCATCAGAAACAGCCAAGCTGCCAGATACTTGTCCTTTAGCGTCAATTACTTTCAATTCCATTACGCACCTACTTTCACGCTAGGACGAACCACGACGTCGCTGTTAACCGAACCCGGAACAGCACCTTTAACCAACAAGAGTTGGCGTTCAACATCAACACGTACAACTTCCAATTTTTGAACAGTTGCTTTAGTGTTACCGTATTGACCTGCCATACGTTTACCAGGGAACACGCGACCAGGGTCTTGTGCCATACCGATAGAACCAGGAACACGGTGAGAACGGGAGTTACCGTGGGAAGTACGTTGAGCACCGAAGTTATGACGTTTGATCGTACCAGAGAAACCTTTACCTTTAGAGGTACCGGTTACATCTACCAATTGACCAACTTCAAACATAGAAACGGTAATTTCATCACCGGCTTTCAATTCAGCCAGTTTTTCTTCAGTCAAAGCAAACTCAACCAAACCGCGACCAGCTTCAACACCTGCTTTAGCAAAGTGACCGGCTTCAGTTTTGTTGACACGATTAGCTTTTTTCTGACCAAAGGTAACTTGTACAGCAGTGTAGCCGTCAGTATCTTTGGATTTCACTTGTGTAACGCGGTTGGCAGACATATCCAAAACGGTTACCGGAACAGAAACACCCTGTTCATCGAACACGCGAGTCATACCAACTTTGCGTCCAACCAGACCTAAAGTCATGATTATTTTCCTTTTAAGTAAAGGGGCGGGCTACGATTGGCCTGCCTTTCAGACAAAGTTAAACTTGATACGGATGTACCAAGTCCGCCATTATAATTGACAAATCAAAGAAATATCAACAAAAATTTCAATTTTACTTCTTAAACCCATCATTTTTTTCGGATGAAGTGTTGCCAAATATCTGAAAATTTTCAGACGGCCTAAGAATTCTATAAAAAACCGAACAGCCAAGCTGTTCGGTTTTTTAGTTCTTATTGAACTTTAATTTCTACATCCACACCTGCTGGAAGATCCAGTTTCATCAGTGCATCAGTAGTTTTGTCAGTCCAATCCACGATGTCCATCAGACGCAAGTGGGTACGGATTTCCAATTGTTCACGAGAAGTTTTGTTCACGTGAGGAGAACGCAAGATGTTGAAACGTTCGATTTTAGTTGGCAAAGGAATCGGACCTTTAACAACAGCGCCAGTACGTTTGGCAGTTTCAACAATTTCTTGCGCAGAACGGTCAATCAGACTGTAATCATAAGCTTTCAGGCGGATACGGATTTTTTGGTTTGCCATTTATCAATATCCCTCAATTAAGCAATTACAGAAGAAACCACACCCGCACCTACGGTACGACCACCTTCGCGAATCGCAAAGCGCAGACCTTCTTCCATAGCGATTGGCGCAATCAGTTCTACAGTAATGGTTACGTTCTCACCTGGCATTACCATTTCTACGCCTTCTTCCAAAGTAACTGCACCAGTTACGTCAGTAGTACGGAAGTAGAATTGTGGACGGTAGTTAGCGAAGAATGGAGTGTGACGACCACCCTCTTCTTTGCTCAGTACGTATACTTCTGCTTTGAACTTGGTGTGAGGAGTGATAGTACCTGGTTTAGCCAATACTTGACCACGCTCTACGTCTTCACGTTTAGTACCACGCAGCAATACGCCTACGTTGTCACCCGCTTGACCTTCGTCCAGCAGTTTGCGGAACATTTCAACGCCGGTGCAAGTGGTTTTTTGGGTTTCTTTCAAACCTACGATTTCGATCTCGTCACCAACGTGGATGATACCGCGCTCTACACGACCGGTTACTACTGTACCACGGCCGGAGATAGAGAATACGTCTTCGATAGGCAACAAGAAAGGTTTGTCCACAGCACGCTCAGGTGTTGGGATGTAGCTGTCCAAGGCAGCAGCCAATTCGAAGATTTTTTCTTCGTAAGCAGCATCACCTTCCAAAGCTTTCAGTGCAGAACCTTGTACGATTGGGCAGTCGTCGCCAGGGAAGTCGTAGCTTGACAACAAGTCACGGATTTCCATTTCAACCAGTTCCAACAGCTCGGCATCGTCAACCATGTCGCATTTGTTCATGAATACGATGATGTAAGGTACACCTACTTGGCGAGCCAACAGGATGTGTTCGCGAGTTTGAGGCATAGGACCGTCAGCGGCAGAACATACCAAGATCGCGCCGTCCATTTGGGCAGCACCGGTAATCATGTTTTTAACGTAGTCGGCGTGGCCCGGGCAGTCTACGTGTGCGTAGTGACGGGTTTCAGTTTCGTATTCTACGTGTGAGGTATTAATGGTAATACCACGAGCTTTTTCTTCAGGAGCGTTGTCGATTTGGTCGTAAGCTTTTGCAGCGCCACCGAATTTTTTAGCCAAAATAGTAGTCAAAGCAGCAGTCAGAGTGGTTTTACCATGGTCAACGTGACCGATGGTGCCAACGTTTACGTGCGGTTTGCTACGTTCAAATTTTTCCTTAGCCATGAGCTAATTCCTTTACATATAAAGATCGATTAAAGAACAATGGCCGTCTGAAAATTTATTTTCAGTTTCAGACGGTCTTTTCTGATTAGCCTTTGCGGGCTTCAGTTACAGCAGCAGCTACGTGAGCAGGAGCTTCAGCGTATTTTTTGAACTCCATGGAGTAAGTAGCGCGACCTTGGGTTGCAGAACGCAGGTCGGTTGAGTAACCGAACATTTCTGCCAGAGGTACTTCGGCACGGACTTTTTTACCGCCGATACCGTCATCATCCATACCCAATACAACGCCACGACGACGGTTCAAGTCGCCCATTACGTCACCCATGTATTCTTCAGGGGTTTCCACTTCAACTGCCATGATTGGCTCAAGCAGAGCAGGATTGGCTTTACGCATACCTTCTTTAAAGGCTTGAGAAGCAGCCAATTCGAACGCCAGTTGAGAGGAGTCAACGTCGTGTGAAGAACCGAAGATCAAACGTACGCGTACGTCAACTACTGGGTAACCTGCAACGATACCGTTAGGCAGGGTATCGCGGATACCTTTATCGACAGACGGAATGAATTCGCGAGGAATCACACCACCTTTAATTTCGTCGATAAATTCGTAACCTGCACCACCCGGCTCCATAGGTTCCATTTTGATCACAACGTGACCGTATTGACCTTTACCACCGGATTGTTTAGCGTGTTTGTATTCAGCTTCAACTTCTTTGCGGATAGTTTCACGGTATGCAACTTGAGGCGCACCAATGTTAGCTTCCACACCGAATTCGCGTTTCATACGATCAACAATAATTTCCAAGTGCAATTCACCCATACCGGAAATAATGGTTTGACCGGATTCTTCGTCTGTACGAACGCGGAAAGAAGGGTCTTCTTTCGCCAGACGGTTCAGGGCAATACCCATTTTCTCTTGGTCGGCTTTGGTTTTTGGTTCAACAGCAATGTGAATTACCGGCTCAGGGAATTCCATGCGTTCCAAGATGATTGGTGCGCTTTCAGCACACAGGGTTTCACCAGTGGTAACGTCTTTAAGACCGATCGCAGCTGCAATATCACCAGCGCGTACTTCTTCAATTTCAGTACGGTCTGCAGCAGTCATTTGCACCAGACGACCGATACGTTCGCGAGTACCTTTTACTGAGTTCAATACGGTATCACCGGATTTCACAACACCAGAGTAAACGCGGATGAAAGTCAACTGACCAACGTATTTATCGTTCAACATTTTGAACGCCAATGCAGAGAATTTCTCTTCATCGCTGGCTTGACGGCTGTCGGCTTCTTCAGTGTTAGGGTTAACACCTTGAACTGGAGGAATGTCGGTAGGAGCAGGCAGCAATTCTACAACTGCATCCAACATACGTTGAACACCTTTGTTTTTAAATGCTGAACCGCACAACATTGGTTGAATTTCACCAGCCAAAGTACGTTGACGCAATGCGCCTACGATTTCTTCTTCAGTCAGCTCATCACCGCCCAAGTATTTATCCATCAATTCTTCGCTGGCTTCTGCTGCAGCTTCAATCATGTTTTGACGCCATTCTTCAGCAGTCTCAACCAATTCAGCAGGAATATCGCCATAGGTAAAGGTTGTACCTTTATCGGCTTCATTCCAAATAATGGATTTCATTTTCAACAGGTCAACAACACCGCTGAAGCTGTCTTCCGCACCAACCGGAATCACGATAGGTACTGGGTTTGCGCGCAAACGGGTTTTCATTTGCTCAACAACGCGGAAGAAGTTGGCACCTTGACGGTCCATTTTGTTTACAAATGCCAAGCGAGGTACTTGGTATTTATTAGCTTGACGCCATACGGTTTCAGATTGAGGTTGAACACCGCCTACTGCACAGTAAACCATTACTGCGCCGTCCAATACACGCATAGAACGCTCTACCTCTACGGTAAAGTCAACGTGTCCCGGGGTGTCGATGATGTTGAAACGGTGCTCAGGGAACTGTTTCGCCATACCGGACCAATAAGAAGTCACAGCAGCAGAAGTAATGGTAATACCACGCTCTTGCTCTTGTTCCATGTAGTCGGTAGTAGCCGCGCCGTCATGCACTTCGCCCAATTTATGAGTCAAACCTGTATAGAACAAAATACGTTCTGTTGTGGTTGTTTTACCCGCGTCAATATGGGCAGAAATACCGATATTGCGATACAGGCTGATAGGGGTCTTACGAGCCATTTTGTTAGCCTTTCGATATTAGAAACGGAAGTGAGAGAATGCTTTGTTAGCTTCAGCCATGCGGTGTACTTCTTCACGTTTTTTCAACGCACCGCCACGACCTTCAGCCGCATCAATCAATTCGCCTGCCAAACGCAGGTCCATAGATTTCTCACCACGTTTACGGGCCGCGTCGCGAACCCAGCGCATTGCCAAAGCCAGACGACGTGAAGGACGAACTTCAACAGGAACTTGGTAGTTTGCACCACCTACACGGCGGCTTTTCACTTCCACGATAGGTTTGGCGTTTGCAATGGCTTCGTTAAATACTTCGATTGCTACTTTGCCGGTTTTTTTCTCAATTTGTTCCAGCGCACCGTAAACGATACGTTCTGCAACAGATTTTTTACCGTCAATCATCAATACGTTCATGAATTTAGTCAGCTCAACGCTGCCGAATTTAGGATCTGGCAGTACGTCGCGCTTAGGGACTTCTCTACGTCTTGGCATTTTAATTTCCTTTAATCTATTCAGTTGGGGCAATTCCCATGAATACCCAATTGAGTATTCACTTACTCGGCCGTTGTTCAGCTTAGGCGGCCGACGTGCCTATTTGAGTCCCGATAATTATTTAGGACGCTTAGCACCGTATTTAGAACGGGCTTGCTTACGGTCTTTAACACCTGCAGTATCCAAAGAACCGCGTACAGTGTGGTAACGTACACCTGGCAAGTCTTTTACACGACCGCCGCGAATCAATACGACGCTGTGCTCTTGCAGGTTGTGGCCTTCACCACCGATGTATGAAATTACTTCAAAACCGTTGGTCAGGCGAACTTTACATACTTTACGCAATGCAGAGTTAGGTTTTTTAGGGGTAGTTGTGTATACACGGGTGCACACGCCACGTTTTTGCGGGCAAGCTTCCAGTGCAGGCACTTTGTTTACGTACACAGGCTTTTGACGGCCTTTGCGTACCAATTGGTTAATAGTTGGCATATTTTCTCGTCCTGTTGAGTTAAATACTTGCCGACACCATGTCGACAAGATTGGAATTATATTTTTATTGCAAGGGTTTAGTCAAGCAAATGACTGATAAAGTTTGGTGTTTTCCAATTTATGCCTAAATTTTAGAAACAAAGGCCGTCTGAAACATTCAGACGGCCTTTGTCATTTTAAATAAGTCCGCAATTTGGTTCTCTACTTATTTTCTCCATTGCTTTCCTTATTTATTCAGACGGCCTTAAACTCTACCCTCTTTTAAGTCCTCTAAAAAATAAAACCGCAAGACTGGCTTGCGGTTTTATTTTCACAACAATCCCGAGGGATTATTCGTCTGAAGCTTCGGTTTCAGAAGTTTCTTGATCGGCTTGCTGCCATTGTTGATGGCGACTGCGGTGGTAGGTCAAACCTGTACCGGCAGGAATCAAACGACCAACAATTACGTTCTCTTTCAAACCACGCAGCTCGTCTTGTTTGCCCATAATAGCGGCCTCTGTCAAGACGCGGGTTGTTTCTTGGAACGATGCCGCTGAAATGAAGCTGTCTGTAGACAAGGAAGCTTTGGTAATACCCAGCAACACATTTTCGTAACGTGCCGGCTCTTTGTCTTCAGCCATGGCTTTTTCATTGGCAAGCATCACATCGCCACGCTCAACTTGTTCGCCGGTAATGAACTCTGTATCACCGGAATCGACAATGTTCACTCGACGCAGCATTTGACGGATGATGACTTCGATGTGTTTATCGGAAATCTTCACACCTTGCAGGCGGTAAACCTCTTGTACCTCTTGAACAATGTAGCGAGCCAATGCTTCGATACCTTGCAGACGCAGAATGTCGTGTGGATCTACGGCACCGTCTACGATGGTTTCACCGCGGTTTACCACTTGACCATCGTGTACCAGAATCTGTTTCTCTTTAGAAATCAGGGTTTCGTATGCTACACCGTCTACGTCGGTAATAATCAGGCGCTGTTTACCTTTGGTTTCTTTACCGAAGGAAACGGTACCGGTAATTTCAGCCAACATACCTGCATCTTTCGGCACGCGTGCTTCAAACAATTCGGCTACGCGTGGCAGACCACCGGTAATATCGCGGGTTTTAGAAGACGCTTGTGGAATACGCGCCAACACATCACCCTTACCGACTTCCTGACCTTCACGAATGGTAATCACCGCACCGACCGGGAATGCCATAGAAACTGGGGTAGTCGTACCAGGAATGCAAATTTCCAGACCATTTTCATCCAACAGTTTGACAGTCGGACGCAACAGTTTAGAAGCACTAGAGGAACGACGTTTGCCGTCAATCACTACCAAAGTAGACAAACCAGTTACATCGTCGGTCTGTTTCGCAACGGTAACACCCTCTTCCACGTTTTCGAATTTCACCATACCTGCATGTTCGGTGATCATCGGACGGGTATGCGGATCCCAAGTTGCCAAGGTTTGACCAGCTTTAATGGCTTCGCCGTCTTGTACCAGCAGGATTGCACCGTAAGGTACTTTGTGACGTTCACGTTCGCGACCGATATCGTCGTGAATCACTACTTCACAAGAACGGCCAATGACAACCAACTCGCCTTTGTTGTTGGCAACATAACGCATTTGACTGCTGAAACGTGCTGTACCATTGGATTTAGCTTCTACTTGGCTGGCTGCCGCCGCACGAGATGCCGCACCACCAATGTGGAACGTACGCATGGTCAGCTGAGTACCTGGCTCACCAATGGATTGTGCAGCAATCACACCTACAGCTTCACCAGCGTTAACCAGTTTACCGCGCGCCAAGTCGCGGCCATAACAGTGTGCACACAAACCATGACGGGTTTTACAAGTAATTGGCGTACGGACTTTAACCTCGTCAACACCAGATTGGTCAATGATATCGACTAATTTCTCAGTCAGCAATGTACCTGCCTCAACCAATGTTTCTCCTGTTGAAGGATCAACAACATCTGATGCTGTAACACGGCCTAAAATACGATCGCGCAACGCTTCAATTACGTCACCGCCTTGTACTACTGCTTTCATGACAAAGCCGTCTGAAGTACCGCAATCGTCTTCAACAACCACCAAGTCTTGGGTTACGTCTACCAAACGACGGGTCAAGTAACCGGAGTTTGCAGTTTTCAACGCGGTATCCGCCAAACCCTTACGCGCACCGTGGGTCGCAATAAAGTATTGCAATACGGTCAGGCCTTCGCGGAAGTTAGAGGTAATAGGCGTTTCAATAATCGAGCCGTCAGGTTTTGCCATCAAACCACGCATACCGGACAACTGTTTAATCTGAGCTGCAGAACCACGGGCACCAGAGTCGGCCATCATGTAAATAGAGTTGAAGGACTCTTGATCAACTTCGTTGCCGTCACGGTCGATGACTTTTTGTTTGGACAGGTTGTCCATCATCGCTTTAGCGATCTTATCGCCGGCACGACCCCAAATATCGACCACTTTGTTGTAACGTTCACCGTTGGTTACCAAACCTTGACGGTATTGATCTTCGATTTCTTTAACTTCGGCATTAGCCTCGGCCAGCAAAGCTGCTTTTTCTTTCGGAATTTCCATATCGTCAACCGCAATGGAAATTCCGCCTTTAGCCGCAAAACCGAAACCGGTGTACATCAAGTGGTCGGCGAAAATAACTGTGTCACGCAGGCCGCACAGACGGAATGATGCGTTAATCAGTTTAGAAATTTCTTTTTTCTTCAGCGCTTTGTTGATGTACTCGAACGGCAGGCCTTTAGGCAAGATTTCGCTCAACAATGCACGGCCGACAGTTGTTTCGTAACGGTTAACAACAGGCTCAAACTCACCTGCTTCGTTTTTCACCCATTCACGCAGACGTACGGTAATTTTCGTACCCAGTTCAACCTGTTTGGTATGGTATGCACGATGCACTTCTTTCACATCGGCAAACAGGCTGCCTTCGCCTTTGGCATTGATACGGTCGCGGGTCATGTAGTACAGACCCAATACGATATCTTGAGAAGGTACGATGATTGGTTCGCCGTTGGCTGGAGACAATACGTTGTTTGAAGCCAGCATCAGCGTGCGTGCTTCCATTTGTGCTTCCAAGCTCAATGGAACGTGTACAGCCATTTGGTCACCGTCAAAGTCGGCGTTAAATGCGGCACACACCAATGGGTGCAACTGAATCGCTTTACCTTCGATCAGGATAGGTTCGAACGCTTGAATACCCAAACGGTGCAGGGTTGGCGCACGGTTCAGCATAATCGGATGTTCGCGGATCACTTCTTCCAAGATATCCCATACTTCAGGTACTTCTTGTTCTACCAATTTTTTCGCAGCTTTAACGGTAGAAGCCAAACCTTGTTTTTCCAATTTGTGGAAAATAAATGGTTTGAACAGTTCCAACGCCATTTTTTTCGGCAGACCACATTGGTGCAGACGCAGGTATGGGCCTACGGTAATCACGGAACGACCGGAGTAGTCCACACGTTTACCCAGCAGGTTTTGACGGAAGCGGCCGCCTTTACCTTTAATCATATCTGCCAATGATTTCAGCGGACGTTTGTTGGCACCAGTCATGGCTTTACCGCGGCGGCCGTTATCCAACAGAGAGTCAACTGCTTCTTGCAACATACGTTTTTCGTTACGAACGATGATGTCAGGCGCATGCAATTCCAACAGACGTTTCAGACGGTTGTTACGGTTGATAACACGACGGTACAAATCGTTCAAATCGGAAGTGGCAAAACGACCGCCATCCAATGGAACCAACGGACGCAAATCAGGCGGCAATACCGGCAGCACATCCATAATCATCCATTCCAGTTTCATACCGGAACGGTGGAAGGCTTCCAATACTTTCAAACGTTTGGCGATTTTTTTGATTTTGGTGTCAGAACCGGTAGATTCCAGCTCTTGACGCAAAATTTCGATCTCGCCGGTAATATCCAAGGTACGCAGCAATTCACGGATACCTTCTGCACCCATTTTGGCATCGAAGTCGTCGCCGTATTCGTCCAGTTTGTTGTAGTAATCGTCCTCAGTCAGTAATTGACGACGTTGCAACGGAGTCATACCGGGATCGGTTACCACAAATGCTTCAAAGTACAATACGCGTTCGATATCGCGCAAAGTCATGTCCAATACCATACCCAAGCGGGAAGGCAGGGATTTCAAGAACCAAATGTGGGCAACAGGTGCAGCCAATTCAATGTGGCCCATGCGTTCGCGGCGTACTTTAGACAGGGTCACTTCTACGCCACATTTTTCACAGGTTACGCCTTTAAATTTCAAGCGTTTGTATTTACCGCACAAACATTCATAGTCCTTGACAGGGCCAAAGATTTTGGCGCAGAACAAACCGTCGCGCTCAGGTTTGAACGTACGGTAGTTGATGGTTTCAGGTTTTTTAACTTCGCCATAAGACCATGAGCGGATGGTTTCGGGAGAGGCAATACCGATTTTGATGGCATCAAACTCTTCTTCCATGCCGGCAGTTTGCAACGGATTAAATAAGTTCAACAAATTCATTTTTGCTCCTTGAAGGAAGTATTTTTACCGCATGGCGGATTTTCGATATTGTGAAACGGTACTTTTGATTTCAGACGGCCTAAATGCCGATTGCTTCATTCTTATTCTGAAACCGCTTTTTCAGACGACCTTGAAAGGCCGTCTGAAAACTTCTGTTTAGTAACGTTCCAAATCGATATCCAAGCCCAGTGAGCGAATCTCTTTAACCAATACGTTGAAGGATTCAGGCATACCGGCATCGATTTTGTGTTCGCCTTTGACGATGTTTTCGTACATTTTGGTACGGCCGTTCACGTCGTCAGACTTCACAGTCAGCATCTCTTGCAGCGTGTATGCCGCGCCGTATGCTTCCAATGCCCAAACCTCCATCTCACCGAAACGTTGGCCACCGAACTGAGCTTTACCGCCCAGAGGCTGCTGGGTAACCAGACTGTATGGACCGGTAGAACGGGCGTGCATTTTTTCGTCAACCAAGTGGTGCAGTTTCAGATAGTGCATCACACCGACTGTAACCTTGCGGTCAAATGCTTCGCCTGAACGGCCGTCATACAGCGTGATTTGAGTTTTACTGTCATTGAAGCCCAGTTTCTCAACCTCAGGATCTTCGCTTGGGTAAGCCAAGTTCAACATTTCGCGGATTTCAGACTCTTTCGCACCATCGAATACAGGAGAGGCGAAAGATGCACCTTTACGCAGGTTGGAAGCCAATTCGATGATTTCTTCATCTGTCAGGCTGTCCAAATCTTCTTTCTTACCGCTACCGTTGTAGAGTTTGTTCAAGAATTCACGCAGCTCGCTGGCTTTGCGTTGCTCTTTCAGCATTCGGTCGATGCGTTCGCCGATACCTTTTGCCGCCCAACCCAAGTGAACTTCCAAAATCTGACCGATGTTCATACGGGAAGGTACGCCCAATGGGTTCAGTACGATGTCTACCGGACGGCCGTCAGCCATGTAAGGCATGTCTTCCACTGGCAGAATGCGTGATACCACGCCTTTGTTACCGTGGCGACCCGCCATTTTGTCACCGGCTTGCAGACGGCGTTTGATGGCGATAAATACTTTCACCATTTTTTGTACGCCTGGTTGCAGCTCATCGCCTTGGGTCAGTTTTTTCTTCTTGATCTCATACAACTCATCCGCTTCTTCGCGTTTTTGTTTCAGGCTCAATTTAATCAGTTCCAACTGTTTGGCCAAATCTTCGTCAGCCAGACGGATGTCAAACCAATCATGTTTGCTGGACAGGCTTGCCAAATATTCGGTAGTAATTTCGCTGCCTTTAGCCAGCTTCATCGGACCACCATTGGCTTTTTGACCAACAATCATACGCTCGATACGGTCGAATGCGTCATTATCGAAAATACGTAATTGATCGCCCAAATCTTGACGGTAACGTTTCAATTCAGAATCAATAATGGATTGAGCACGTTTGTCGCGTTGGATACCTTCACGAGTAAAGACTTGAACGTCGATAACGGTACCGCTCATGCCGGTAGGCATACGCAATGAAGTATCTTTTACATCAGATGCTTTTTCACCGAAGATGGCACGCAGCAGTTTTTCTTCAGGAGTCAGTTGGGTTTCGCCTTTAGGTGTTACTTTACCTACCAAGACGTCACCTGCTTCTACTTCTGCACCGATATACACGATACCGGATTCATCCAAACGGTTTTGCATACGCTCAGACAAGTTCGGAATATCGCGGGTAATGTCTTCCGCACCCAGTTTAGTGTCACGTGCGACAACGTTCAGCTCTTCAATGTGAATCGAAGTATAGCGGTCGTCTGCAGCCACTTTTTCTGAAATCAGAATCGAGTCTTCGTAGTTGTAACCGTTCCATGGCATGAAGGCGATGGTCATGTTTTGACCCAAAGCCAACTCGCCCAAGTCGGTAGATGCACCGTCGGCCACCAAGTCACCACGTTGCAACACATCGCCTGCTTTTACGGCCGGACGTTGGTTGATGTTGGTAGATTGGTTAGAACGAGTGAATTTAACCAAGTTATAAATATCGACACCCACTTCACCGGCAGTCGCTTCATCATCATGAACACGAACCACAACGCGGTTTGCATCTACATACTCAACCACACCACCACGGCGGGCAACGATTGCAGTTGCAGAGTCAACGGCAACAGAGCGCTCGATACCGGTACCAACCATCGGTTTTTCAGGGCGCAGACACGGTACGGCCTGACGTTGCATGTTGGCACCCATCAATGCACGGTTCGCGTCATCATGTTCCAAGAATGGAATCAGAGATGCTGCAACGGATACCACTTGACCGGTTGCCACGTCCATATATTGAACGCGGTCAGGCGTTGCCATAATGGTTTCGCCTTTTTCACGACAAGTGACCAAGTCGCCAATCAAATTACCATCTTTGTCCAAATCGGCATTTGCCTGTGCAATCACATAACGACCTTCTTCGATAGCAGACAAGTAGTCGATTTCTTCAGTTACTTTGCCATCGACAACACGGCGGTAAGGAGTTTCCAAGAAACCATAATCATTGGTACGCGCATAAACGGATAATGAGTTGATCAAACCAATGTTTGGACCCTCAGGTGTTTCAATAGGACATACACGGCCATAGTGGGTCGGATGTACGTCTCGCACCTCAAAGCCTGCACGTTCGCGAGTCAAACCGCCCGGGCCCAATGCAGATACACGGCGTTTATGGGTAACTTCAGACAATGGGTTGGTCTGATCCATAAATTGGCTCAATTGGCTGGAGCCGAAGAATTCTTTAATCGCAGCAGAAACAGGTTTCGCATTGATCAAGTCATGCGGCATCAAGTTCTCAGATTCTGCTTGGTTCAAACGCTCTTTAACTGCACGTTCTACACGAGCCAAACCGCTGCGGAATTGGTTTTCAGTCAACTCACCCACAGAACGAACACGACGATTACCCAAGTGGTCAATATCATCTACTTCGCCATGACCGTTACGCAGTTCAACCAATGTAGCAATGGAAGCAACGATGTCTTCAACACTCAGAACGTAACCGCCTTTTTCAGCTGCTCCGGCCAAAGTTTCATTCAGCAAACGGCCATACCAAGAGTTTTGTTGTGCTTCAGACAATTTTTGCTCGTATGTGCGCGTATTAAATTTCATACGACCTACGCGAGACAAATCATAGCTGTCTTCACTGAAGAACAAGCGGTTGAAGAGCTGCTCAACAGCTTCTTCGGTAGGCGGTTCGCCAGGACGCATCATGCGGTAAATCGCAACGCGTGCAGCCTGCTGATCAGCAGTTTCGTCTGTACGCAGAGTGCTGGAGATGTAACCGCCTTGATCCAATTCATTGATATAAAGGGTCGTAATTTCTTTTACGCCATGGATATCAAGCTTGGCCAACAGTTCTTCTGTAATTTCATCGTTAGCAGAAGCCAATACTTCGCCGGTTTCCGGATCAATCAGGTCAGCAGCCAATGCTTTACCCAACAGGCTTTCTGGCTCTACATCCAGACGAGTCAAGCCTGCATTGGTAATATCACGGATATTTTTCGCAGTAATGCGTTTACCTTTGGCGACCAGTACATTGCCTTCTTTATCCAAGATATCAACTTTGGCAGTTTCACCTTTCAGACGGCCTGCAACCAGATCAGTTTGAACACCGTTTGAAGACAAATAGAAAGTTTCTTTATCGTAGAAAATATCCAAGATTTGTTCATTGTTGTAGCCCAAAGCTTTCAACAAAATCGTAACCGGCATTTTACGGCGACGGTCGATACGGAAATACAGCAAATCTTTTGGATCAAATTCGAAATCCAACCATGAACCACGGTAAGGAATAATACGAGCAGAGAACAACAGCTTACCGGAAGAATGTGTTTTACCACGGTCATGCTCAAAGAACACACCAGGAGAACGGTGCAGCTGGGAAACAATCACGCGCTCAGTACCATTGATAACAAAAGAGCCACTTGGCGTCATCAATGGGATTTCGCCCATATACACTTCGTTTTCACGAACTTCTTTTACTGTCGGCTTAGATGCTTCTTTATCCAAAATCACCAAACGGATACGAGCACGCAATGGGGCCGCATAAGTAATGCCGCGCAATTGGCATTCAGGAATATCGAACAAAGGCTCGCCCAATGTGTAATGCACAAACTCCAAGCGCGCATAACCATTATGGCTCACAATCGGGAAAATAGAATTAAATGCCGCTTGCAGACCATCATCAGTACGTTGGTCAAAAGCATTTTCCAGCTGCAAAAATTTCGCATAAGAATCAATTTGGGTTGCCAGCAGGAAAGGAACATCTAAGACATTCTCTCGCTTTGCAAAACTCTTACGGATACGTTTTTTCTCGGTAAACGAATAGCTCATATACACTCCGAAAAGCAATTTTAAATAATAGGCCGTCTGAAACAACGGCATGCATCAATCTGATATTTACATTTATTTGCAATGATTTTATAAAGGCTATGCAAATAAATGTAAACAATGCCTGATGCTTATTTTAAGAAGCAAAATAAGGCTGGCAGAAAACTGCCAGCCTTCATAGGAAGCATCAAATTATTTGATTTCGACTTTAGCGCCGGCTTCTTCCAGTTGTTTTTGGATGTCTTCAGCTTCAGCTTTAGAAACACCTTCTTTCAGAGTTTTAGGTGCACCGTCAACGATGTCTTTAGCTTCTTTCAGACCCAAGCCAGTGAGAGCGCGGACAACTTTAATCACGCCAACTTTTTGATCACCGGCAGAAGCCAATACTACGTCAAATTCAGTTTTCTCTTCAGCAGCAGCTGCACCAGCACCTGCAGGACCTGCAACTGCAACTGCAGCAGCAGAAACGCCAAATTTTTCTTCAAAAGCTTTAACCAAATCGTTCAATTCCATTACGGTCAAAGAACCAACGGCTTCCAAAATGTCTTCTTTAGTAATAGCCATGCTATTTATACTCCAAATATTGTATTAAAAAATAATTGATTAAATGAAACAAAATCGATTAAGCGGCTTCTTCGCCAGCTTTTTTCTCTGCCAAAGCAGCCAAACCACGTGCAAGGCCTGATACGGGAGCTTGCATAACGAACAACAGTTTGGACAACAGCTCTTCGCGGCTTGGAATAGAGGCCAACTCAGCAACCTGAGCAGCATCCATTACTTCGCCATTGTAAGAACCGGCTTTAACGATAATTTTGTCATCTTTTTTCGCGAATTGGTGCAGCACTTTAGCAGCAGCAACAGCATCTTCAGAAGCAGCATAAACCAATGGACCAACCATTTGATCGGCCAAATCTGCGAATGAAGTACCTTCTACTGCGCGACGAGCCAGAGTATTTTTCAGAACACGCAAGTAAACGCCTTCTTTACGTGCATTTGCACGAAGCTCAGTCATGCTGGAAACACTGATACCGCGATATTCAGCGACTACAAGAGTTTGAGCGTTAGCAATTGCTGCGCTAATTTCCTCTACGGCCACTTTCTTGGTTTCAATATTGAGACTCAAGGTCTACCTCCCACTGTTTATAAACAGGATACCGAAATGATATCCCACCAGCGCGGTAACCTAAAAAGACATCTTACAAGCAATCTTGCAATGTGTTTCAGGACTACCGTCTGCGTAGGGCAGTTACGATTAAATCTTACGATCCCTACGGTCTTGGACATCTACTTAATTTTAAGTAGCCCAAATCCAGGCAATCCAGAAAACTGGATCACCTGAAAATTTCTTAGTTGTTCACGCTTGCAGTATCAACGCGAACACCCAAACCCATAGTGCTGGATACAGCAACTTTTTTCAGGTACTGACCTTTAGCAGCAGCAGGTTTGGCTTTAACGATAGCATCCAGCAACGCATTGAAGTTCTCTTTCAAGTCAGCTTCAGCGAAAGAAGCACGACCGATAGTTGCATGAACGATACCGGCTTTATCTGTACGGTATTGTACTTGACCTGCTTTTGCATTTTTAACTGCTTCAGCAACGTTAGGAGTAACAGTACCTACTTTAGGGTTTGGCATCAGACCACGAGGACCCAAGATGGTACCCAATTGACCAACGATACGCATTGCATCAGGAGAAGCAATAACAACGTCAAAGTTCAGATTACCAGCTTTGATTTCAGCAGCCAGATCTTCAAAACCGACAATATCTGCACCAGCTTCTTTAGCAGCATCTGCATTTGCACCTTGAGTAAACACAGCTACGCGAGTTGTTTTACCGGTACCTTTAGGCAGAACGACTGAACCACGGATAACTTGGTCAGATTTACGAGGATCAACACCCAAGTTGAAAGATACATCAACAGACTCGTCAAATTTAGCAGTAGCAGCTTTTTTAACCAAAGCAATTGCTTCATCGATTGCGTACAGTTTGTTAGCTTCAACAGAAGAGCGCAGAGCTTTCAAGCGTTTAGATACTTTAGCCATTATACAACACCCTCCACATCCAAGCCCATTGAGCGAGCAGAGCCGGCGATAGTACGAACAGCCGCATCCAAATCAGCAGCAGTCAAATCAGGCTCTTTAGTTTTAGCAATTTCTTCCAACTGAGCGCGGGTCAATTTACCCACTTTGTTAGTCAGAGGATTAGAACTACCTTTTTGCAGACCAGCAGCTTTTTTCAACAAGATAGAAGCTGGTGGGGTTTTCATCACAAATGTGAATGATTTATCTGCAAATGCGGTGATCACGACTGGAATTGGCAAACCAGGTTCCATACCTTGGGTTGCAGCATTAAATGCTTTACAGAATTCCATGATGTTCAAACCACGCTGACCCAAAGCAGGACCAACTGGGGGAGATGGATTGGCTTTACCTGCAGGAATTTGCAGTTTGATGTAGCCGATAATTTTCTTTGCCACTTAAGGACTCCTAAAAACGGGTATAACGCGGAACCATTCCGCTTCCCAAACAGAATTTGCGATTATATCTGCTTAAAAAAAAATTTTCAAGCGAATTAAACCACTTAAATCTTTTCAACCTGACCGAACTCTAATTCAACCGGTGTTTCCCGACCAAAAATTTGAACTGAAACACGCAGTCTATTACGCTCGTAGTTAACTTCATCAACAATTCCATTGAAATCAGCAAATGGACCTTCATTCACACGAACCTGCTGACCCACTTCGAATTCAACTTTTGGTTTTGGCTTCTCAACACCTGTTTTGGCTTGTTGCAAAATAGCATCTGCATCTTTTTGAGAAATTGGGATTGGACGATTTCCGCTACCACCTACAAAGCCATTTACTCGAGGGGTACTCTTAACCAAATGCCATGAATCATCGGTCATTTCCATTTCAACCAGCACATAGCCTGGATAGAATTTACGCTCACTGATGGTTTTTCGGCCATTCTTGATGTCTACCACTTCCTCTACAGGAACGAGAATCTGACCGAAATATTCTTCCATGTTTTCACGAGTAATACGCTCTTTCAATGTTTTTTGAACATTTTTCTCGAAACCGGAATAGGCCTGTACCACATACCAACGCTTTGACATCTTTACCCTTTCCTATTTAATAAAACATCAAAAAACAACCATGAAATAATTGTATCTGCCGCATAAATGAAGGCTGCTAAAACTGCAACGAAGATAATCACAAATACAGTCATTTTAACCGCTTCATCACGACTCGGCCAAACTACCTTCTTAAACTCAGTCCAAGAGCTCTTAAAATATGCAAACAGACCTTCTTTCTTTTCAGGAGCCGGCTTATTACTTACCACAACTTCCTTTTTCTGATGGCCTTCTTTGCGTCCAGACGGATGTTCTGTCATCTTTACTCACTTATCAATACCCCACCCGCCTTCATTTTAGATAGCGGCATTGATCCATTAATTAATTCCAAATAATCTTAGAACTTAAGTACAAAAAAATTAACCGGCACAAGGCCGGTTAATTTTTTATTTGGCAGGCCAAGAGGGTCTCGAACCCCCAACCCTCGGTTTTGGAGACCGATACTCTACCAATTGAGCTATTGGCCTCTAAACTTAAGCGATTACAGAAGAAACCACACCCGCACCTACGGTACGACCACCTTCGCGAATCGCAAAGCGCAGACCTTCTTCCATAGCGATTGGCGCAATCAGTTCTACAGTAATGGTTACGTTCTCACCTGGCATTACCATTTCTACGCCTTCTTCCAAAGTAACTGCACCAGTTACGTCAGTAGTACGGAAGTAGAATTGTGGACGGTAGTTAGCGAAGAATGGAGTGTGACGACCACCCTCTTCTTTGCTCAGTACGTATACTTCTGCTTTGAACTTGGTGTGAGGAGTGATAGTACCTGGTTTAGCCAATACTTGACCACGCTCTACGTCTTCACGTTTAGTACCACGCAGCAATACGCCTACGTTGTCACCCGCTTGACCTTCGTCCAGCAGTTTGCGGAACATTTCAACGCCGGTGCAAGTGGTTTTTTGGGTTTCTTTCAAACCTACGATTTCGATCTCGTCACCAACGTGGATGATACCGCGCTCTACACGACCGGTTACTACTGTACCACGGCCGGAGATAGAGAATACGTCTTCGATAGGCAACAAGAAAGGTTTGTCCACAGCACGCTCAGGTGTTGGGATGTAGCTGTCCAAGGCAGCAGCCAATTCGAAGATTTTTTCTTCGTAAGCAGCATCACCTTCCAAAGCTTTCAGTGCAGAACCTTGTACGATTGGGCAGTCGTCGCCAGGGAAGTCGTAGCTTGACAACAAGTCACGGATTTCCATTTCAACCAGTTCCAACAGCTCGGCATCGTCAACCATGTCGCATTTGTTCATGAATACGATGATGTAAGGTACACCTACTTGGCGAGCCAACAGGATGTGTTCGCGAGTTTGAGGCATAGGACCGTCAGCGGCAGAACATACCAAGATCGCGCCGTCCATTTGGGCAGCACCGGTAATCATGTTTTTAACGTAGTCGGCGTGGCCCGGGCAGTCTACGTGTGCGTAGTGACGGGTTTCAGTTTCGTATTCTACGTGTGAGGTATTAATGGTAATACCACGAGCTTTTTCTTCAGGAGCGTTGTCGATTTGGTCGTAAGCTTTTGCAGCGCCACCGAATTTTTTAGCCAAAATAGTAGTCAAAGCAGCAGTCAGAGTGGTTTTACCATGGTCAACGTGACCGATGGTGCCAACGTTTACGTGCGGTTTGCTACGTTCAAATTTTTCCTTAGCCATGGCAATATCCTATAATCTAAGCTTTTTGAAAATAAAGGGTAATAATGAGATGGTGCCCATGGGCAGATTTGAACTGCCGACCTCTCCCTTACCAAGGGAGTGCTCTACCCCTGAGCTACATGGGCGAAATTGTTTGGAGCGGGTGAAGGGAATCGAACCCTCACCGTAAGCTTGGAAGGCTTCTGCTCTACCATTGAGCTACACCCGCATACTCACTTTTTGCTCCAAGTAAGAATTTTTGGTGGAGGGAGAAGGATTCGAACCTTCGAAGCTCGCGCAACAGATTTACAGTCTGCCCCCTTTGACCGCTCGGGAATCCCTCCAAAAGAGAACGCTAGTTTATTGGCAACTCAGATTTCCGTCAAGATTTTTTTTCATTTATTTCTTTAAAAACATCCAAGTTTTTGCTTTTAAACACTATTTATTTAAACTGAATGATTTTTTCGTACTTAGCCATCAGTTCTTCGTGCGTTTCAGGATGCTCTTCATCGATCAAGATACAGTCGACAGGACATACCTGTTGGCACTGAGGCTCATCGTAATGGCCTACACATTGCGTACACAAATTTGGATTGATTTCGTAAATTTCTTCACCTTGCGAAATGGCATCATTAGGGCATTCCGGTTCGCACACATCGCAGTTAATGCACTCATCTGTAATAAAGAGCGACATTTCTATTTCCTTTTTTCTTAAATTATCAAAACCGATTGGGCGCGGATTATAGCACAAATGACGTCGGAACAATCCGTTTAAAAGAATGTTTTACACCTTGGGAATGATTCTCAAATTCTATACTATTCAGCAACTTGCGAATAGAGCGATAATTCAAACCTACTCATTCCCGCCTTTCCTTCCCGATAAATTTCCAGCCAATCCGGTTTTTCAGGCAACTTCCCTGCTTCAATATAGACCATTGCCCCATTTTTCAAGTGGCTTTGCAATCGGATAAACAGATTTTGCCAATCTTCCCATGCAAACGGCGGATCAAGAAACACAACATCAAATTTTTCAGACGGCCTTGTCAGATAAGCCATGCCGTCTGAACACACAATTTCCACCTGTTTCAAACCTAATTCACAGATATTTTTCTGAAGCGTTTGAACAGTTTGGCGGTGGTTATCGACCATTAGCACTTTTGCCGCATTACGAGAAGCAGCCTCCATTCCTAAAGCACCGCTACCGCTGAATAAATCTAATACCGTTTTGCCGGTTAAATCCTGACCCAACCAATTAAATAGTTTTTCACGCACGCTGTCAGGCGTCGGGCGCAGACCATCTGCAGATAAAAATGTTAGCTTTCGTCCCCTGCATTGCCCACCGATGATACGTACTTGATTGCTGTGTTTGGAATGTTTGTTGTTTGCCATAATTCTTAAAAGATGCCGAGTTTTCAGACGGCCTTAATTATATAGTGAAACTGCTATCAAGCCGTATTTCACTCTATTCTTTTAGAAACAAAAAGGCCGTCTGCAAATCATTTTTCAGACGGCCTTTACTATTTCATTAACAAATTATTCCTTCGGTGCAGGCGGTTCAATTTGCTCTTTCCAACCACATTCTTTTTGCGGGCAGACTTTCTCCACGCCCCAGCGTTTGGTGGTTTTGATGGTCAAAACCGGCCACGCGCATTTTGGACAGGTTTCTGCAATGGGTGGGTTCCATGTCGCGTAGTTGCAATCCGGATAAGTGCTGCAACTGTAAAACAGTTTGCCGTAGCGGGATTTGCGCTCGACGAGGTTGCCTTTTTTGCATTGTGGGCACTGGACGCCGGTGTCTTTGGGTTTTTCCAGCGGCTCGACGTGTTTGCATTTGGGGTAGTTGGCGCAGCCGATGAATTTGCTGCCGGTGCGGCTGTATTTGTACAACAACCGTCCGCCACATTTGGGGCATTCGCGCCCGTCGAGTTCGGCTTGTTCTGCTTCAGCTTTGGCGATGCGCTCGGCGGCCTCTTCGGCGGTTTCGTTGACGTTGCGCGTGTAGCTGCACTCTGGATAACCAGCGCAGGCGACGAAACGGCCCATTTTGCCAAACTTGATTTGCAGTTTGTGTTCGCCGCATTTGGGGCAGGTTTCGTCGAGTTCCTGCGTGGTGAATTTGGCACGTTCGATACCTTCTTTTTCTTCCACTTGTTTGATAAATGGTTTCCAGAATTTATCCATCACGGGAATCCATTGGCGTTTGCCATTGGCAATCTCGTCAAGCTGGTCTTCGAGTTTGGCGGTAAAGTGGTAATCGACGTATTGGGCGAAGTGTTCGGTCAGGAATTTATTGACGATGTCGCCTGTGTCGGTGGGCATGAAGCGTTTTTGCTCAAGGGTAACGTATTCGCGGTCTTTGAGCGTGGAAATAATACTGGCGTAGGTGGAGGGGCGGCCAATGCCGTATTCTTCGAGGGCTTTAACCAGCGTGGCTTCGTTGTAGCGCGGCGGCGGAGTGGTGAAGTGTTGTTCACCGTAAAGTTTGTCTACAGGCAATTTATCGCCTTCGCTCATTTCGGGCAGTTTTTTGCTGTCTTCACTCTCTTCGTCGTCGCTGCTTTCTTCATACACGCTCAAGAAGCCTGCGAAAGTCTGCACTTGTCCGGTTACGCGGAACACGCCTTTGCCGACGGTAATATCGACGGTGGTTTGGTCAAATTTGGCGGGCGTCATCTGACAGGCAACGGTACGTTGCCAAATCATTTGATAGAGTTTGAACTGATCTGCGCTCAAGAAGGGTTTGACGCTTTCGGGCGTGCGGTACACGGAAGTCGGACGGATCGCTTCGTGTGCTTCTTGGGCGTTTTTGGATTTGGTTTTGTACTGTTTGGCCGAACTTGGCAGATATTCTTTGCCGATTTTGTTTTCGATGTAATGGCGGATTTCGGTTAACGCTTCATCGGCCAAATTCACGCTGTCGGTACGCATATAGGTAATCAGACCGATGGCGCCCTGCCCTACGTCTATACCTTCGTAAAGCTGCTGGGCGGTACGCATGGTGCGGTCGGTAGTGAAACCGAGTTTGCGCACGGCATCCTGCTGCATGGTGGATGTGGTAAACGGCGCGGCGGGATTGCGGCTGCGCTTTTTCTTTTCGATGGCAGTAACGACGGCCTCTTTGCCTTCGAGTTCTTTCAACACATCGGCTTGCGCGGCTTCGTTCGGCAGGTCGAATTGTTCGAGTTTCGCGCCGTTGTATTGGGCAAGTTTGGCGGTAAACTTGCTGCGGCCTTTATGGCTGTCGAGATGTACCGTCCAATATTCCTGCGCTTCAAACGCGCGGATTTCGTTTTCGCGCTCGCAAATCAGGCGCAAAGCGGGACTTTGTACACGGCCTGCGCTCAAACCGCGGCGGATTTTTTTCCACAACAATGGCGAGAGGTTGAAACCGACCAAATAGTCCAAAGCTCGGCGGGCTTGTTGCGCATCGACCAAATCCATTTCGATTTCGCGCGGATGGGTAACCGCATCGAGTACGGCGTTTTTGGTAATTTCGTGGAACACGACACGCTGCGGTTTGATGTTTTTCAGGCCGCGTTTGGATTTGAGGATTTCCAAAAGATGCCAAGAAATGGCTTCGCCTTCCCTATCCGGGTCGGTTGCGAGGTAGATGTTTTCAGCTTCTTTGGCACCAGCAACGATGGCATCGACGTGTTTGCTGTTGCGGCTGATCAGCTGGTACTTCATGGCAAAGCCATTGTCGGGATCGACTGCTCCGCTTTTCGGAACTAAATCGCGGACGTGGCCGTAAGACGCCAAGATTTCAAAATCACCGCCCAGATATTTTTTCAGGGTTTTGGCTTTGGACGGGGATTCGACGATTAATAAGTTTTTCGCCATTGTTGTTCTCTTTTGGATGTATTGGATTTATGTTTCAGACGGCCTTTATTATTGAGGCCGTCTGAAAAAAGGTTTAGTGCATCACATTTTGTCCAGTCAACGCACTCATCAAGTCGTCTCCTATCAGGACGGATAGCTCGCTCTTGTGCATCCATAACACCAGCAATACCAACACTTTGGCGGTATCGAGGGTGATTTCGTCCGATGGAATATGCATCAGGGCGTGAATGACGATTTCGCGTTGCTCATAAGTAATTGCGTGTTCGGCAACCAAATACTGCATCAAGCCCATGACTTCCTGCGGCAGGTTTTCAGCTTCCTCACGGCAGAATACGCGCAGTGAGTCGCTGTTAAACGGCTCGGCATAGAATTCGGATGTATTGAACAAGACTTCCATCATCATCAATGTATTGCCGATTTCCGTAGCATCAAAACCCGCATCTTCCAAGAGGCGACCCAAATCCTCAGGAGGCGGACAATTGTCGAAATCTTGGAAGTGTTCGATTAAATAGGCAATGACTTCGGTCATGCTGGTTCCTTAAATATAGATAATTTATGCTTTGACACGCTGATAACGACCGCCCGGCAAGGCAGCAACGATACCGTCAAGTTCGTATTCCAAAAGCTGTGCGTACACGTCTGCCGCTGCCGTATTGGTTTGTTGCGCCAAAATATCGGGATGTATCGGGTCGTAACCCATTGCTTCCAATAAAGCGCTTGTTGATGGGGCGGCAGATAGGTTTTCAGACGGCCTTTGCGGTTCATCTGCTATTGTTTTGGGTTGCAGATGTTCGGTTTGATCGTTTTTCGGTTTGACCGTCTTATTTATAGAATATGATGGAACAGGCGTATTTTGCAATAGCTGCGGACACTCATGGAGAATATCGTCCAAACATTCCACCAATTTTGCCCCGTCTTTAATCAACTTGTGGCAGCCTTTGCTGTGCGGATTGTCTATCGAACCGGGCACTGCCATCACTTCGCGCCCCATCTCCGCCGCCAGCTTGGCGGTAATCAATGAGCCGGATTCCAATGCCGCTTCTACCACCAATGTCAGCTGCGACAACGCGGCAATCAGACGGTTGCGGCGAGGAAAATTGCCTGCAAATGGACGCGTATCCAAAGGGAACTCGCTGACAATCAATCCTTTTTCAGCAATTTCATAAGCAAGGTTTTTATTGGACGGCGGATAAATGCGGTCTATACCGGTTCCCCAGACGGCAATGGTACCGCCATCTGCCTGCAATGCGCCTTGATGGGCGGCGGTATCGATACCCGAAGCCATACCCGATACGACGGGAATGCCTTTTTCACTCAATGCCCTGCCGAAATCTTTGGCAATCCGCATTGCCTGCGGCGTGGCATGGCGGCTGCCGACAATCGCGGCAGAAGGTGTGTGCAACAACTCTGCATTACCGCGTAAAAACAAAACCGGCGGCGCGGTAATGCCTTGTGTCAGCATTTCGGGGAAATCATCATCTTGCAGCAGCAACAAACGGCAACCGTCCTGCGTTTCCCATTGTAAAGCGGCTTCAGCAGACCGCTGCGCCAAAGCCCGTTTGTCCGCATGACGCCACGACTCGGTCGCCTGTTTATGGCGTACCAACGCGGCAATTCTATCTGCCGGCGCATTCAAGGCAGCTTGTGCGCTACCGAATTGCTGCAACAGCACCAAAAAACTTTCTGCACCGATATAGGGCGTAAATGCCAGTTGCAACCAAGCAAAACGCTCGTTTTCCGTCATCAATCTGTTCCCTTTTCGTAATGTTTTTTTCAGACGGCCTGAAGTAAATCAAGGCCGTCTGAAAATTTTATTGATATAAAGCTTTAGTTTCCCATCACAGTAACTTTCTCAAAACATCATTTTTATCCAATATACGATTAATCAGATATTCATCATCAGGTTTTAAGTTATCCATTAGCTCATCTACAACGGCCATACGGCTACGTAGAAATTTCAAAAGCTCCGGATTTGGGTTTTCTTTATTGTATTCATCATAGCGAGCCTGAACTAAAGACTGCTGACTTTGGCCTAAAATCTCTAAAGCTACTTCATAATCAAAATGTCCTAACATTGGACAACTCCTTTTCAAAAGTACATCTTTACATTAAAGCATATTTACATCTTTATGTTTTAGCCATTACTGCTGCATTTCATTTTGAATCGCCTGAATGACAAAATCTTTCAAAGAAATACCATGTTGAGCACAATAATTTTTCAATTCTTGGTGCATCGATTCAGACATAATCAATGTATAGTGTTTTTCCGACTCAGTTGTAATCTGAGCAGTTTTGCCGACTTTCGTATTCTTTCGGCTTAAAAGGCAAAATAACAATGCCGAGCCATATCATTATTTTTATAAAGTATTGCTTGCCTAAGCAAACCGTCAAATGACGATGCCGTCTGAAAAACCTGATGGCTTTCAGACGGCCTCTTTTGTGTTTGAACCGATATTGCGCTTATTCTTCGGATTTGTCGGCGCTGCGGCGCGATACGCTGATACCGAGTTGTTTGAGTTTGCGGTAAAGGTGCGTACGCTCCAAACCAACCTTTTGCGCCACGCGGCTCATATTTTGGCCTTCTTGGGCGATGTGGTACTCAAAGTAGCGGCGCTCGACTTCTTCCCTCAATTCACGCAAAGGCATATTGAAATTGAAGCCGCCGATGATTTCTGTCGCCGTCGCGTTTTCCTTCTGACCCAAAGCCACAGCAACGGCCTGCTCGTCCACTTCTTTGCCGTCCGATTCCAACATGATGTTTTTCACCGTTTCGGCAAGCTGGTCGTAATTGCCCGGCCAATCGTATTGGCGCAAAACCACCAACGCGCTATCGCTGAATTTTACCGGCTGGATTTTTTGACTTTCGGCCAAATCGGTCATGATGCGGTTGATTAAAAAGACGATATCGTCCGGTTGGCTGCGCAAAGAAGGAACATTGATGCACTCTTTCAACAGCTCCGCCAGTCGGCCGGCAACGACGTCATCAGCGCTCTCACCGCGTTTAAAGCCGCATGAAGCAATCACACGGACATTGTAGCGGTCGGCTTTTTCAAGCAAGAAAGCAATGCCGTTTTGGATATTTTTGCTGTAACGGGCAATATCGCCGACATACAAAATACCGCCCGATGCTTTTTGCAACAACTCCAACGGCGTATCGACAATGTGTTCGACACGGTCGGTTGCCACCCAAGGCGTACCGCTTTTGTGCAGATAGCGGGCGACAATTTCAAACGGCGAGCCTGCCTCACCGGCCAACAACAGCGGGCGATTGTGTTTGGCGGCCGCTTCAATGCTGCCGTTCATTTCTTGAATAACCGGGCTGTTGCCCAGTTTGTCCAAAGTCATGCCGGAGGCCGTCTGAACTTCGCCATGTTTCAAGGCGCGTTCTACCGCAGACAAGAGTTTTTGCAGGGCAATCGGTTTTTCCAGAAAATCGAGCGCGCCGATTTTAGTGGCTTCAACCGCGGTGTCAATGCTGGCATGACCGCTCATCATAACAACAGGCATATTGAGTTGGCCGTTTTTCGCCCACTCTTTCAACAAAGTGATGCCGTCGCAATCGGGCATCCAAATGTCCAGCAACACCATGGCCGGACGCGTTTGATAACGCAATTGGCGCGCTTCTTCGGCATTTTCGGCCAAAGTAACGGTATAGCCTTCGTCTTGAAGAATTTCGGAGAGCAGGTCGCGGATGCCTACTTCATCATCTACAATCAAAATATCACTGCTTCGCATAAGTTTCTGCCATTTCCGGTAAAGCTATTTTGACGCACGCGCCGCCGCTGTTCTGATTGCTCAGGCTGATGCGGCCGCCATGCTCCTCGATAATTTTTTTCACAACGGGCAAACCCAGCCCCGTTCCTGTCGGTTTGTCGGTAACGTACGGCTCAAAAGCATTGTGCAGCATTTCTTTGCTGAAACTTTTGCCGTTGTTGCAGACGGTCAGGAAAACCTGTCCGCCTTCGCGCCCTGTTTCGATGTTTACTTGCGGTGCCTCGTCCGACTCCGCCGCTTCTGCGGCATTCTTAAATAGGTTATGCAACACTTGGCGCATGGCCGTCGTATCGGCGGCAATCGACAGGGCGTCGGCGCTGAGCCGCGCATTAAATTTGCACGCGTCGGCCTCATATAATACCAATACTTCCGACACCAAACCGTTTAAATCTTGTTTTTCTAAATTCAGCGACGGCGCACGCGCATAATTGCGGAATGCTTCGACCATTTCTTTCAGCGCGGCAACCTGTTTGACGATGGTATCGGTTGAACGGCTGAGGATTTGAGCGTCTTGTTCATCAAGTTTATCATGCAATTTCCATGCCAATCTCTCGGCAGAAAGCTGGATAGGCGTGAGCGGATTGCGGATTTCATGCGCCAAGCGTTTCGCCACTTCGCCCCATGCGGCCTCTTTTTGTGCCCGCATCAAGACGGTAATGTCATCAATCACCATCACCACGCCGTTATTGTTGTCCTCCGGCAGGATGGTGGCCTTGCCCAACAAGATTCGGGCATCGTCGGGAGCGGCGTATTCGACTTGGACGGGTTTGTCGCTGTCGGCGGTTTCATTGATGGCGGCAAACACATCGGCCAACAGGGTTTGCTGCGGCGATTTGCCGTGCCATTGATGCCAGTTGCTGCCCCACAAAGACACCAGCGAAACGCCCAAAATCTGTTCGGCGGCCTTGTTAAAGGTTTTCAGACGGCCGTCGGCATCCAAAGTAATCACGCCTGTGGTCAAACTTTCCAACACGCATTCCAAATAGTGGCGGGCGGCTTCTTCGCGCAAACGGTTGCGCTCGTCCGCCTCTTTGGCAATCGCCAATTGCTCGGTCATGTGGTTGAACAATTGGGTCAAACGGCCGAACTCGTCATTGCGGAATACCGGCCGGGTCTGGCTGAAGTCGCCCTGAGCCACCGCCCGCGCGCCCTCTGCCAACGACAACACCGGCGCCACAAAACGGCGGGCAAAATACAAAGCCATCACCAACGCCAAAAAGATGGCCAACAATGTCGCGACCAACAGCGTGGACAGGAAAAAGGTTTGCAGGCCTTTTTTGGTATAACTCAGCTCGGCGTATTTGGCGCGGGCCGCTTCAATCAGCGTCGCATCTTGGGCAACATCTTTCGGAATCGGCTGACGGAAAAACAACGCATAATCCTGATTTTTATGCGTACCGATCAGCATCCAGCCTTGAGCATACAGCACGCCGCCGATGTTTTCCAAGCTGCGTACCGAGCCGGTCTGCTCCAGCTGCTCCCATCCTTCTTTGTTGAGCGTAGGTTGATTCAGTTTCAGGGGATTGATGCTTTTCTCGGCTTTATGGGTGGTCGCGTTATAAAGCGCCAGCTGGGCAAATTCGGAAGTAGGCGCGGATTGGGTCAGCGTTTGCCCCAAGTCGCCGTCCAGCGAAGCGGCGCTGATTAAGTCGATTTGCACCGGCGTGGCGTTGCTGACAGCGTTGTCCACCGCCAAGTTCAGCGCGGATTTGCTCAAGTTTAAGCTGCGCTCCAATGCCTCATGGGTATCGTTGCCAAACCAAGAATTAATCGTGCCGTTAATAAACTGGGCGGAAATACCGAACAAAAACACGCCCGGCAATACGGCAACCAAGGTAAACATCCCCGACAGCCGACGTGCAATCTGCGAGCCGAACACGCTTTTGCTGTTGTCGCGCATCAAAAGCACGACATAGCGCACCAACACCGCGGCCAACACCAGCAACAGCAAGCCGCACAAGGCGACAATCCACCAGAAATAATCGGACAATACGTTGCTGCTGCCCGTTGCAACAGTCAGACCGTACAACAAAACTACGGCGAATACAGCGGCAATCAGGAGAAAGCGGCGCATGGTTTACTCCTGCACGACCGACAAGGATTTCCACCCCGAATCCAAATGCCAATTTTTAGAAGTCAGGGCATTGATTTGGAACGGTTTGGGTAGCTTGGCGGTTGTCAGCAGCAGGCGGATTTCAGCCTTCGTGTCTTTGGCGGCCACATCACTCAGCGCACCCTTGGACAAAACCTTCCAATTCGCGACCGCGCCCACTGCGCGCAAGGCAGCTTCAAGCGTGTCGTACTCGGTAGAAAACGTACCGACGGTAACGCGATAGCGGTTGGTCAGCGGATGGAAGGATAATTTATATTGAATTGTGCTGTCGTTGTTGAGCAGCTGGTCGAACTTGAATTTATAAGACGCCACGGACGGCGCCGACAGCTGCCAACTTAAATTGAAATGCAGGGGGACGCCCTGTTTGAGTGCTTCTTTGAGCTGATCGGGCAGGTCGGTGCGGAAACGGCTGCTGACGGAAAGCTGTCCGGCATGGGTCAGCTTTGCCTCGGCACGGGTCGCACTGATGCCCTCGCCCGCCGCATTCAGCGACACGGCGAGCAAGAGCGGTACAATCAGCGTTTTACTGCTTTTTAATAAGCGCGTAATAAAAGCCATCTTGATGTTTGTTCGGTAAAAGCACATGCGATTCAATCAGCTCGGCATCGGCATGGCGGTTAAGGAATTTTTGCAATTGACCGTCGTTTTCTTCGACAAAGACCGAGCAGGTAGCCAGCAACATCCTGCCGTTTTTCGTCAGGGTCTGCCACAGCGCGTCTAATAATGCTTCCTGTTGGCGTGCGGTTTTGACGGCATCGGTCGGCCGGCGCAGCCATTTGACGTCGGGATTGCGCCGCGCCACGCCCGAAGCAGTACACGGCACATCGGCCAAAACAGCGTCAAAGGCCTTACCATCATACCATGCCACCAAGTCCTGCGCATCGGCACAAGCCAAAGAGGCCGTCTGAAAGCCTAAACGGTCAAGATTGCTCTTCACCCTGTTCAGACGGCCTTCGTCTATATCCAAAGCGGTAACATGACAATCTGCCAGTTCCAAGATATGGCCTGTCTTACCGCCCGGCGCCGCACAGGCATCGAGGATGCGTTCTCCGTCTTTCGGGTTCAACAAATAGGCAGCACGCTGCGCACCAAAATCCTGCACAGACACCAGGCCGTCTGAAAAACCGGGCAGGCGGCTTACCGGCACAGCTTCTTCTAACATCACGGCGTATTCGTCCAACGCCCTGGCCGCAATACCTTCCGCAGCCAGCTTTTCCAAATAGCTTTCGGCATTGCCGTGTCGGCGGTTGACGCGCAAAGTCATCGGCGGATGCGATTGCAGCGCGGTGGTAATGTTGTGCCAATGTTTCGGATAATGGTTTTTCAAGTAAGCCACCCACCACAGCGGCAAATTGTGTTTCGCCACATCGTCTTTTTTGCAGGAAGCCGCGAGCTTGTCGCGTTCACGCAAAAAGCGGCGCAAAATCGCATTGGCAAACGAGCGGAACTGGCCGCGGCCGATTTTGGCAATGCTTTCCACCGCTTCATTGACCACGGCATGAGGCGCATTGCGCGTGTAATGCAGTTGGTACATCGCCGCCAAAAGCAGGCTTTCAAGCTGCGGATTGTCAATCGGCTTCTTCAGCATTTGACCAAGCATGTGTTTCAAACTGCCCAAATAACGTTGGCAACCGTAGGCAATATCCTGCAACGCGCCGTTTTCCTGCGCCGTCAGCTGCGGATGAGCCGCGCGGATTTCCGCCAAAACATCCTGAAGATTGCGCCCTTCGGCAACCGCGGCAACGCTGTCGGCGGCCAATTTTTGGGCGAGGGACATACTCATATTTTTGCTTTCTGATTCATAATTTGATTTCAAGTGTTTGGCGGATTTCAGACGGCCTGTTCGGCAGCCAGCAATGCCCGATAATATTCGGCATCTGTTTTGGAAAAACAGCAAAAGATGATTTTTTCCACTGCCGGACATTGCGGCAGGGTTTGCTTCAAACTCTCCAAAGCGATACGCGCGGCGGCTTCGGCCGGGAAGCGGTACACACCGGTACTGATGCACGGAAAGGCGATGCTGTGAAGATCGTGTTTCTGGGCAAGCAGCAAGGAATTGGCGTAGGATTGTGCCAATTTGGCCTCTTCATTTTGTTTTCCGCCAAACCATACCGGCCCGACCGTATGAATGACAAAACGCGCAGGCAAACGATAGCCTTGGGTTATTTTGGCTTCGCCTGTGCGGCAACCGCCCAAAGTTCGGCACTCATCCAGCAGCTCTTTGCCTGCGGCGCGGTGTATTGCACCGTCTACTCCGCCACCGCCCAACAGCGATGAATTGGCGGCATTGACAATCGCATCGACTGCCAATCGGGTAATATCGCCCTCGACCACTTCAAAAACAGCCATTGTTTTCTTTCCTCTACGTTTGTTTCCAGCCTGTTACAAAACCGTTCCGACTTCAATCGTCCGGCCTGCCGCAAATGCCTGTATGCTCATGCGTTTGCTGCCGGAAGGCTGCAATTCGGTAATGTTCAGCGCATTTTCACCGCACGCCACCAGCAGGCCGTCTGAAGTGCAGGACAACACTTCGCCTGCCTTACCCTGTTTGACCACGACTTCGGCACGCCAGATTTTCATCGGTTTGCCTTGATACTCGACCCACGCGGCAGGTACAGGGTTGAAAGCACGGATTTTGCGCTCAATCACAGCCGCGCTTTCATTCCAATCGATACGCGCCTCTTCTTTGCTCAATTTCTGGGCGTAGGTAACGCCTTCTTCAGGCTGTTTGACCGCATTCAGACGGCCTTCAGCCTGCAGACGCTGCAAGTCGGCAACAATCGCTTCCGCACCCAAACCCATCAGCGCGTCATGCACTTCGTTGGCGGTATCCGTAGGCTGGATGGCGTAGCGGTGTTCGCTGACCACATCGCCGGTGTCCAAGCCGATGTCCATCTGCATGATACACACACCGGTTTCGGCGTCGCCGGCTTCAATCGCACGTTGAATCGGTGCCGCGCCGCGCCAACGGGGTAACAGCGAAGCGTGGATATTGAGGCAGCCGTGTTTGGGCGTATCCAACACATCCTGCGGCAAAATCAAACCATACGCGGCCACTACCATCACATCCGCGCCCGTATCTTTAAGCATTTGCAGGGCTTCGGCGTTATTGCGCAACTTTTCCGGCTGCGCCACGGTCAAACCTAATTCCAAGGCAGCCTGTTTGACCGGCGATGCGGTCAGCTGCATGCCGCGGCCTTTGGGGCGGTCAGGCTGGGTCAACACCAGCGGAATTTCAAAACCTGCGGCGGCGATGGCTTTCAAGGCGGCGGCGGCAAAATCGGGCGTACCGGCAAAGATGACTTTCATGTTGTGTCCTTGTGAAAATGGTTTGAATGGGCGCGTTGGGCAAACTGTTTCAGCTGAAAAGGCCGTCTGAAAGATTGAAAACCGAAGTATGCCTTCTGTTTTGTCTTTTCAGACGGCCTTTAAGCGATGCGCAGGTCAGATGGTGTGTTTCTGACGTTTTTTCAGTTTGGTTTTGATGCGGCCTTGTTTCAGCTGCGACAAGTGTTCGACAAACACGATGCCCATCAGGTGGTCCAATTCGTGCTGCACGCAGATTGCCAGCAGGCCGTCTGCTTCCAGCGTGAATTTCTCGCCTTTTTCGTTCAAGGCTTCAACTTTGACGCGCTCGGCACGGGTCACGGTATCGTAAATGCCCGGCACGGATAGGCAGCCTTCTTCGTAAGTCGTCTCGCCGTCTTTTTCGACAATGACGGGATTGATGAACACGCGCGGCTCGCTGCGGTCTTCGGTCAAATCCATCACGACGATGCGTTCGTGTACGTCGACTTGAGTGGCCGCCAAGCCGATACCGCGTGCTTCGTACATGGTTTCAAACATATCGGCAACCAATTTTTGGATGCGCTCGTCGATTTTCTCAACAGGTTTGGCGACCGTGTGCAAACGCTCGTCAGGGTATTGGAGGATGTTCAGTAAAGCCATAATATTCTCGTTTTATAAAGCTGATGTGTGATTTTCATACAGATTTGGTTTCCGCCGCCACAATCTCCTGTCATGACAGCAACATTCAATGCTAAAATAACGCCGAAAAATGTTAAGATAGCGCGACAGAGGCCGTTCGTTATCGTATTGACGGATGGGCGGCAGTTTCGCAAACTCCGGCCTTCTCTGTTTATCATCTGAAGACAAACCAAACCGATTTCAAGGGGAACGGTTATGCAACAACGTATTATAACCCTGCTTTGCATGGCAGGCATGGCTATTTCTGCCCACACTCAGGCAGCTTCTTTAAAAATCCGACCCAATGCGCCGCAACGCTACATCGTTAAAAACGGCGATACCTTGTGGGGCATTTCCGGCAAATATCTGTACAGCCCATGGCAATGGAACCGCCTTTGGGGCGCCAACCGCAACGCCATCCGCAATCCGCATCTAATCTATCCGGGTCAGGTGTTGGTTTTACGCTACGTCAACGGCCAGCCGCGACTGGGTTTTGAACACGCCCAAACCCGTTCAGACGGCATTCCCGTGATCAAACTGCATCCGCGCGTACGCGAAACTTCCGGCTACGGTATTCCGACTGTCAACGTCAACCTCTACCGTATGTTCATGAAACATCCGCAGATTATCGCTCCGGAAGAAACTGCCAACGCGCCGCGCCTGATTGCAGGCCCCGACAACCGCGTCCTCTACACGCAAGGCAACCGCGTGTACGCATACGGCCTGACCGAACCTGGCCGCTACCTGACCTACCGCGTCAATAAAAACATCACCGATCCGGAAACCGGCAAATTCCTCGGCCAAGAAGTCGTGTTCAGCGGCATCGCCAACACACTGCCTTACACCGACTCCGCCTTGGAACACCGTACCCGCGCTTCTGACGAAAAACTCAAAAGCAACGAGTATTACACCCAAGTCAACAAAGTCATGAAGCTGCGCACCCAGTCCGCGCAACCTTTGGTTATCGAAGAAGCCGTTTCCGAAATCCGCAAAGACGACTATCTGCTGAAACTGCCCGAAGGCCTCGACAGCTTCAATGTGATGCCTCACGCCCCTGCCCGTCCGATTCAGGCCAAAGTCGTTTCCATCTTCGATGGCGTGGGCGAAGCCGGCCAGTTCCAAACCATTACTTTGGATAAAGGTGAACTCGACGGCTTGGACAAAGGCACGGTGGTCAGCCTCTACAAACGCGGCCGCCAAGTCCGTGTCAATCTGTCCAACAACCTGATTCGCAAGCCGAAAGACAAAGATACGGTTGAATTGGTTTCCATTCCGGCGGAAGAAATCGGTTTGGCAATGGTGTACCGCACATCCGACCATCTGGCCTCCGCCATTATTTTGGAAAGCCTGAACAGCGTTTCCATCGGCGATACCGCCTCCGAACCCGGCCGCGATTTGGACAATATGGCCGATGAAAAAACCATGGACAAACCGGCCGAAGACGAACAGGAAAGAGAAATCGAACTGGAAGTCCGCAGCTGATTGAACTTTTTTAGCAGCGATTCGGTAAATAAAGGCCGTCTGAAAACCTGTTTTTCAGACGGCCTTTTGATTGCCTATCAGAATAAAGAAATCTGTAACATATTGTTTAAAGCGCAAACACCATCTCATTTCTCCAGCCTTTAATCGGCTGCCCTTTTTCTATCGTCTTCCCGTTCTGCCATTCCAATCAGCAATATGGAAAGCCCGATACGCTATTTATTGCCTATTGATTGTTCCATCTGTTCCTGCCAATTAAAAAGGCCGTCTGAAATCTTCAGACGGCCTTTTTATCCACCACTCAAATCCGATTATTTGAATTTGTAAGTGTATTGCAAGCCCAAGATGTCCGCTTTGTTTTTGAAGCGTGCAGAGGATGTGCCGCGGCTGTCCACGTCGTTGCCGCTGGCTTTGCCGGTGCGGTAAACCGTGTCATTGATGTGGATATGGCTGTACGCCGCATCGATGACATGGTTTTTACCCAGTTGATATTTAGCGCCGACGGAGAACCAGATACGGTTGCCGTCAGGCAGGCTGTTCATGCGGTCTTCGGCGCTTTTAACCGGCGATTTGTCGAAAGCGATACCGGCACGCAGTTGCAATGGTTCGGTAACTTGGTAAGAGCCGCCGAATGCAACTTTATAAGTGTTGCGCCAGTTAGGCGTAATGACGGTACGGTCGGATTTGCCGTTGACAACGTTTTTGGTATTTTCAAACACCAGCTCGGCTTTGTTGAAGCGGCTGTGGCGCGTCCAAGTCACATCGCCGAACAAATTGGTTTTGTCTGTAGCGCGGTACATACCGTGAACAGACAAAGACTCAGGCGTAACGATTTTTACGCTGGCTTTTTCGTTCGGCACATAACCGCGTGCAGCCATTGCACCCAAATCCCAAGCGCGTTTTGCATATGCGCCGTCCGCTTCCCAATCGGCAGTGCCTTTCAGCGTATGCGATACTTTGGAACGATAGTTCACACCCACGCGTGCGCGGTCATTAATGTCCCACATCCACGCCAGTTGATAGCCGAAGCCCCAATCGTGGCCTTTTACATCGGCATGACCGTCAGCTTTGCCGGTCGCATCGACAGCAACGGGACGGCCTGCTTGACGGGAAGCTAAGCCGCTGGCCAACTGGCTGATGGCGCCGGAAGCATCCCAGTCGGAGTATTTACGCAATTCGGCTTTGGAATATTGGGCAATCAAACCGGCACCAACAGCGTGCTGCTCATTCAGTTTCCATGCGACTACCGGCTCGATGGCGATGGTGGTCAAACCCAATTTGTTGATGTTGTGGCGCAACACGGAATCTTTTTCGTATTCGGTTGCAGAGCCGAAAGGAACGTACACGCCCAAACCCAAAGTTACATCGTCGCTGGCTTTGTACGCGCCATAAACGTGCGGAGCAACGGTGGTTTCGGTAATTTTGCCGCTGGTCGAGCCGCTGACATCGGCACCCGTGCGGAAGTGTTTCGCAGATTCCGCCTCATAATGAATGCTTGGGAAAACGATATTGGCGTTGACGGAAATTTGGCTGCTGTCGATTTTGCTCAAACCGGCCGGATTGTAGAAAATGGTTGAGGCATCGGCAGCTTCGGCGGCGGCGGCGTTGGCCGTGCCTTGTGCGTTAACGGATTGTGTGCCGAAGTGGTAGCCGGAGGCTTGGACGGCAGTAGATAACAGTGCTGCGCTTAAAATAAATGCTGTTTTTTTCAGATTGAAATGAATCATTTTGGTTTACCGTGAAAGTAGCGGACAAAGAAAAAGGCCGTCTGAAACGTCCTTTATTGATTTAGTATAGGCACTCAATTCTATACTACATCATTATTTTTGCCTAATCTTTTCTTTTTTTACACAAAAAAAGCAGGCTAAAACAGCCTGCTTTTCCAATCATCGGATCACTGCAATTATTTAACCTGCAACACTTCCAACGTATTGGTCGAACCAGATTCGCGCATTTGCGAACCGCTGGTGATGATGTATTGGTCGCCGCCTTGGAGGATTTTGTGTTCTACCAGCATGGCTTCCACTTCGTTCAGCGCGGTATCGTGATCGGTACTGGTTGCCAAAATCAACGGACGCACGCCGCGGTACATCGCCATACGGCGTTGCGCTGAAACACTCGGCGTCAGGGCAAAAATCGGCAGGGTGATGTTGTGGCGGCTGACTTCGAAGGCGGTCGAACCGCTTTCAGTCAGGGCAACGATGGCTTTGGCGTGAACTGCGCGCGCCACGCTGACCGCACCGCCGGCAATCGCCAAGTTGGTGCTGACGGCTTCGGGATACTCGACCTGTTCGGCAACGCCGTTGAGCGAATCTTGTTCTTTTTCCGCAGCCGCACAAATAATCGCCATTTGGCTGACGGTTTCAAACGGATACGCGCCGACGGCGGTTTCGGCAGAACACATCACCGCATCGGTACCGTCCAATACTGCATTGGCCACGTCGCTGACTTCCGCGCGGGTCGGTACAGGGTTGGTAATCATCGATTCCATCATTTGAGTTGCGGTAATGCTGAAGCGGCGCAACTCACGGGCGCGGCGGATCATGCGTTTTTGCAGGGCAGGTACGGCGGCATGGCCAACTTCCACTGCCAAGTCACCGCGGGCAACCATAATACCGTCGCTGGCAAGGATGATTTCGTCCAGGTTTTCAATGGCTTCTACGCGCTCGATTTTGGAAACCAAACCGGGGCGTACGGCTGTACTGCCTTTCATTTCTTCTTCGACTTTGGCGCGTGCGATGTGCAAATCTTCGGCAGATTTCACAAAGCTGATGGCCAAGTAGTCGCAACCGATGGCAATCGCGGTTTTCAAGTCGCGGAAGTCTTTTTCGGTCAACGCACCGGCAGACAGACCGCCGCCGCGTTTATTGATACCTTTGTTACTTTTCAGCACATGGCTGTTTTCTACCCTTGTAATAATCTTACTTCCTTCAACCGCCTCAACGGTCAAGGTCAACAGGCCGTCGTCCAGCCACAAAACATCGCCGGTAGCGACGTCATTCGGCAAATCACGGTAGTCCAAACCCACCGCTTCGCGTGTACCTTCACCTTTAAGCGCGGCATCCAAAATTAAGGTTTCATCTTTATTCAGCTCAATGCTGCCGCCGGCAATTTTGCCGACACGGATTTTCGGGCCTTGCAAGTCGGCAAGAATAGCCACTTCCTGACCTGCGCGTTTCGCGGCTTCACGCACAATGCGGGCATTTTCTTCATGGAACTCCGGAGTACCGTGGCTGAAATTGAAACGGACGACATTAAGACCACCGACACGGATCATGTCTTCCAACAATTGTACATTGTTGCTGCCCGGACCCAGTGTGGCGACAATTTTGGTATTGTGGCTGATACGGGTTAAATCACGTTGCAATTGGCTCATGTAAACGTCCTTTCCTGTTGATTTCACGTTTGATAATGAAGAGGATTGTACTCTTAATGCAATAATGTTGGCGTAAAATTACATCATTTTCTGACTTAAACTAAATTTATTTTTGCATTAACCTACTTTCCTATCGGATACAATATACCCTCACGTCGTCATGTTTAATTTTTCAGACGGCCTCACTCATACTAATAGAATACTCAACTGATCCATGAAACGTTTTTTGACTCCGCTACCCATCGGCATCGTTTTGGCTGACCTGATCTACGGTTTCGTACTTAATGTCATGCAAGGCTTAAATTTGCAACAAACTGCCGCCAACCAGTCCGGTACAATTTCCGTTACGCCCGACATTGCCTTCAACAGCCTGCAAATCGTCGCCAACGGCGGCATGGTCTGCATTATCGGCTTCGGTTTGATTGTCTTGTTCCAACTCAACCGCGCCGTATTACGCCAACAAATCCTGCCCATCGGCATTTTCCGAACTCTCGGCCTGTTGGCTGTTTTGGCATTCAGCATTTCGTCTTTGTGGGAATGGTTGCATGCCGCTTTGTCGCTGCTTTCCGGGCACAATGTTTTAAACTTCAGCAACCCGCGTTATCTGGTTACCGCAGCCTGTATGCCCATCATCGCTTTCTTGTGCATCTTGCGCCTGTACAATTGGTATCGCCTGCATCGGACTGTTGCCACCGACGATACCTCCACTTCCCTCTAATCAAGCTGCAAAAAGGCCGTCTAAAACAGGAAAACCTATTTCAGACGGCCTTGTCATTATATATCTCAACGTTGATGGCTGGTTTCTACACCGGCCTTAATCTCGCCATACATTTGCGAGCTGCCTTGCCCGCTGCCTGATGCGCAGGCCGCCAAGTTCAGTGCCAAAACAGCCGCAGTCAAAATCTTCAACATGGGATTCCTTCTTTCCACAAAAATTATTTCGGATCGCAACGGAAATGGTAAGCGCAAATTTCAAATCCGTTTTTAAAGTAGAGACGATGCGCACCTGCACGGTCATGGTTAACATGGACATTCAGATGGATTTTAGTCGCGCCGGTTTCCGCACCGATTTTGCGCACTTCTTCCAACAAGCGTGAAGCATAACCTTTTTGGCGGCATTGCGGCATGGTTACGAGATCATCAATATGGATATGGTAACCACTGGCCAAGTTATGTGCAGTATGGAAACCGCATACGGCCACGGCATTTTGTTTGCCTTCTTCAAAAATACCCAGCAGGCGGTAGCCGGTTTTGCGCTGATGCTCGTTGATTTGCTCGACGAAACGGTGAATATCGGTCAAAGAAGAACGCAAAATGCTCAATGCCGCAAAAGCGGTTGCGGTTTCTTCCGGCGGAATTTCACGCAATACGCCAACCACAGGCGCGGCAGCTTGAGGCTCAGGCTGAGCATTAGCCGCTTCCGCACCCTCGGCTGCATGTTTTTCTTCAATCGCCTGCGCCAACAAAACGCGCTCGACCGGCACTTCGCCCTGCTGCTTGCTTTCCTGCTCTTTGAGTAAGGCTTTGCAGTCAATCACGCGCAAATCGTTATCCGCTGCAAAATCCATCAAAAAACGGAACATTTGCGGATTGTCTTCTTCCAGTTTTTTATCGACTGCCACACAACGGACATTGTCCACCAAAATCGGGCGCACCCAATTCGAATAGGAAAGGCGGTTGTCTTTGGTGAAGGAAGACAAAATACCGCACAGGCGCTCCGCCCAGTCGCTTGGTCGGAAAATCTTGCCTTTGCTGGTCGTACCATGGATCACAACTTCATAAGGATTACACACTAACATAAGCAGCTTCCTGAAAGTAAATGGCTGAAGGAATATTTCGCCAGTGCCAACATCAGAAAAAGTTCCGATACATAGCAACAGATGATTGAAAAAATATCAGTAAGGTTTTGAAATACGACAATGATGAGACGGCTTGCCAATCCTGACAATCCGTTTCGAATTCTTTGATTATTATACCCGATACGCCTCTTTTTCTTCAAAAATCATTTGAAAAATAACAACAGGCCGTCTGAAACCAAGTATTTCGGTTTCAGACGGCCTGCATATTTTGTATATCAATACAACAATTTCTTGCGGGGCTTTTGTTCGCCACCGGATTTAATTTCCGACAAGTTGAAATTCAGTATGCTCAAATCCAAAATGCTTTCTGAAGTGCATTGATCGCCAAAAGCATTTTCATAAGTGGCCTTCAGTTTCAACACGCCGCCAAATGTCTGGTCCGGCAATTCGGCAGCCAGCGCCAACATGCTTGCAAACACGCCGCCATACAATTCGCCCGATGCCAGCATATCCACACCGCCGGAAAACATCTCCAAGCGCATAACTGCATCGGCAACCAACTTGCTCGGCAAGTGATCCGGCAAAGGCTCTGCCTCAAAGCGTACATTCTTCGCCAAGCCCTTACCGCTATTGCGGACAACCAAAACCAATAAATCCGTTTGACCGTCAGAACGCTGCAACGTCGCATGCAAAACCGGATGAATGCTCTCTTTTTGAATCAGCTGCTCACGGTGCAACATCTTGCTTTTAGCTTTGGATCGCGCAGATACGACGGCCCAAATCAACCAAACCAATGCAACGGCAGAAATGGCTGTGACCAAAAGAGGAAGATTGGCCAAATAGGCTTGCTGATTAAACCAAACTTGTGCGGCTAAAAATCCGGCAAAGAAAATCAAGACGTATAAAATTGGGGCAAACCGGCTTTGTATGGATGAGTGCATAAGTTTTCCTACATTTCGTATCGCGTTATAAAAATAATGCCTTTTGAGCAAATGATGTCATTAACTCAGAAGGCATTATTTTAACGTAATTTTAACGCAATTTGCTTAATATCTTGCTTTTTATGAAACTGATGTATCAAGCAGACAACTCAAACCGCACAGCCGTGTTTTCAGACGGCCTGAGATTTTATCAGGCTTCGGCAACCGAATCACGCGAGAAGGTTTTTTCGCAATAATGGCATTTCAAACGTGTCTGACCATTATGTGAACGGACATAAAAGCGGCTGATGACCGGCTCGCCATGACTGGCACAATTGGTATTCGGGCAGCGGAATACTTCTGAAATTTCGTCCGGCAATGACAAATGCTGTTTGTCGATCACTTTAAACTGATCGATTTTGTTTACTACTGCTTCAGGGGCAAATAAAGCCAAACGGTTGGCCGCATTGGCATCCAACCATACGCCGCTGACTTTGATAATGTCTTTGCTTCCCTGCGTTTTGCTGGGCAAATTAAAGCCGACTGTAACCGCGCTGCCATAATGCAGCAGCTTAAACTGTCTTAAAATGGCCAAGCCTTTACCGGCAGGAATATGATCAATTACCGTACCTTGTTCAATCGCTTCAACGCTGAGTTTTGAGTTTTCCATCTCTCGCTCCTTAAACTTCTTCGTTCAATACCAAAGACAAAATCGCCATCCGTGCATACACGCCATTGGTTGCCTGTTCAAAATAATAGGCATGAGGTGTTTTATCCACGTCCGGATGAATTTCATCTACCCTCGGTAAAGGATGCAAGACGCGCAAATTGGGTTTAGCATTCGCCAACATTTGCGCATCAAGATTGAATTTACCCTGAATTTTGGCAAATTCCTGCTCATCAAAACGTTCGCGCTGAACGCGGGTCATGTACAAAATATCCGCCCATTCGACCGCTTCTTCCAATCCGGGCAAAATTTGATAAGGGCACCCGGCTTCTTCCAGCTCTTCAGTGATATAGTCCGGCATTGCCAAGCTGGGAGGGGAAACAAACGCAAATTCACAACCCCAACGCTTCAGCGCCTGACACAATGAATGTACCGTACGGCCATATTTCAAATCGCCGGCCATCGCAATCTTCAAATTGCTCAAACTGCCCTGTGTTTCATAAATCGTGACCAAATCCAAAAGCGTCTGACTCGGATGTTGGTTGGTACCATCGCCGGCATTAATCACGGGCACGCTCGAAAATTCGGCCGCCACACGGGCCGCACCGTCTTTCGGGTGTCGCTGAATAATCGCATCCGTATAGCTGGAAATAATCCTCGCAGTATCTGCGAGCGTTTCACCCTTTTTCGCGCTGGTATTTGCACCATCGGAAAAACCGATAACTTTCCCACCCAAACGCTGTACCGCCGTTTCAAAAGACAAACGAGTACGGGTGGACGGTTCAAAAAAGCACGAACCAATCAATTTGCCTTCAAGCAAATCTTCACGAGGCTGCTTTTTCAACTTCAAGGCCGTCTGAAGCAGCAATTCGAGCTGCTCTGTCGTCAAATCTGAAATTGAAATAATATGTTGCCGATAAAGCGGATTAGGCATGACCATTCCTTCCCATAAAAAAGCCCGCAACAGGCGGGCGTTTCAAGCAAACCGATTCCATTGTTGCCCAACATCATCCCAGTGGACAATCACAACCATGTTTCTACCACACCCATGAAATCTTCCGCATTATCGCATATTTAACAGACGGCTGCTTCTTTCAAGTTTTCAGATTCTTTCAAGTTTTCAGACGGCCTGATACCTTTGCAAAATAACCCTCGGTACTCCACAGCTGAAACCCAAGCACAGGGATTCGGTATTTTCAGTTATTGCCCCCATTGGTCCAAGTCTTCATTGCCACTGCCCATACAAAGCCGCCCATCAACCCGAACCGGCAAACGGTTCAGCCTCTGGGCGGCATATACGGCACAAACGTCCGTCAGGCTTATTTTTTCACGGCAGGCTGTGCGGCCTTAGGCGCGGCAGAAGAAACCGTCGCCTCCGCCTTTAACTTGTTCAGCACCGCATCACCGATGCCCTTCACGTTTTTCAGCTCCTCCACCGATTTGAACGCACCGTTCTTCTGACGGTATTCCACAATCGATTTCGCCTTAGCCGGACCGATACCCGGCAAAGCCTCCAGTTCGGCAGAAGACGCGGTATTGATATTCACGGCGGCCAAAGAGAATGCTGCACAGACGGCGGCAAATGCACCAAATAAAAATTTCTTCATCAGATTTTTTCCCATAACATATTTGATTGAATCAGTCAGGAAGCCTACCGAATGGTTTTATTCCACTCTGTAAACACTGTCACATACGCGCAGATAGGGCAACAGCTCATACCCACACAAATGCTTACGACATATTAACGCAAATATCGTTTGATTTCAAATATTCTAAACAGTTAACCATAACTTTCAGTACTTTTGTTCAAGAATAACAACAGAGTTGTCATCCTTTAATTTAAACAACAAGCATGCACGAACACTCAATAGGTATCGGAATGGGTATCGGTTCATCAATATCCTTGCACCCATTACCCTACCTCCTATCGTCAAACCGACAGAAACGACAGGTATATAAAAAGCCCCCGACATCAGTCGGGGGCTTTGGAATGGGTGTTTGGCGGTGACCTACTTTCACATGGAAGAACCACACTATCATCGGCGCTGAGTCGTTTCACGGTCCTGTTCGGGATGGGAAGGCGTGGGACCAACTCGCTATGGCCGCCAAACTTAAACTGTTACAAATCGGTAAAGCCTTAATCAATTATTTGGTGATGACTGAATCAGTCAGTAAGCTTTTATCTTTGAAGTTCTTCAAATGATAGAGTCAAGCCTCACGAGCAATTAGTATGGGTTAGCTTCACGCGTTACCGCGCTTCCACACCCCACCTATCAACGTCCTGGTCTCGAACGACTCTTTAGTGTGGTTAAACCACAAGGGAAGTCTCATCTTCAGGCGAGTTTCGCGCTTAGATGCTTTCAGCGCTTATCTCTTCCGAACTTAGCTACCCGGCTATGCAACTGGCGTTACAACCGGTACACCAGAGGTTCGTCCACTCCGGTCCTCTCGTACTAGGAGCAGCCCCCGTCAAACTTCCAACGCCCACTGCAGATAGGGACCAAACTGTCTCACGACGTTTTAAACCCAGCTCACGTACCACTTTAAATGGCGAACAGCCATACCCTTGGGACCGACTACAGCCCCAGGATGTGATGAGCCGACATCGAGGTGCCAAACTCCGCCGTCGATATGAACTCTTGGGCGGAATCAGCCTGTTATCCCCGGAGTACCTTTTATCCGTTGAGCGATGGCCCTTCCATACAGAACCACCGGATCACTATGTCCTGCTTTCGCACCTGCTCGACTTGTCGGTCTCGCAGTTAAGCTACCTTTTGCCATTGCACTATCAGTCCGATTTCCGACCGGACCTAGGTAACCTTCGAACTCCTCCGTTACTCTTTGGGAGGAGACCGCCCCAGTCAAACTGCCTACCATGCACGGTCCCCGACCCGGATTACGGGTCTGGGTTAGAACCTCAAAGACACCAGGGTGGTATTTCAAGGACGGCTCCACAGAGACTGGCGTCTCTGCTTCAAAGCCTCCCACCTATCCTACACAAGTGACTTCAAAGTCCAATGCAAAGCTACAGTAAAGGTTCACGGGGTCTTTCCGTCTAGCAGCGGGTAGATTGCATCTTCACAACCACTTCAACTTCGCTGAGTCTCAGGAGGAGACAGTGTGGCCATCGTTACGCCATTCGTGCGGGTCGGAACTTACCCGACAAGGAATTTCGCTACCTTAGGACCGTTATAGTTACGGCCGCCGTTTACTGGGGCTTCGATCCGATGCTTGCACATCTTCAATTAACCTTCCAGCACCGGGCAGGCGTCACACCCTATACGTCCACTTTCGTGTTAGCAGAGTGCTGTGTTTTTAATAAACAGTCGCAGCCACCTATTCTCTGCGACCCTCCAGGGCTTACGGAGCAAGTCCTTAACCTTAGAGGGCATACCTTCTCCCGAAGTTACGGTATCAATTTGCCGAGTTCCTTCTCCTGAGTTCTCTCAAGCGCCTTAGAATTCTCATCCTGCCCACCTGTGTCGGTTTGCGGTACGGTTCAATTCAAACTGAAGCTTAGTGGCTTTTCCTGGAAGCGTGGTATTGGTTACTTCATGTCCGTAGACACTCGTCATCACTTCTCGGTGTTAAGAAGACCCGGATTTGCCTAAGTCTTCCACCTACCGGCTTAAACAAGCTATTCCAACAGCTTGCTAACCTAACCTTCTCCGTCCCCACATCGCATTTGAATCAAGTACAGGAATATTAACCTGTTTCCCATCGACTACGCATTTCTGCCTCGCCTTAGGGGCCGACTCACCCTACGCCGATGAACGTTGCGTAGGAAACCTTGGGCTTTCGGCGAGCGGGCTTTTCACCCGCTTTATCGCTACTCATGTCAACATTCGCACTTCTGATACCTCCAGTACACTTTACAATGCACCTTCATCGGCCTACAGAACGCTCCCCTACCATGCCAGTAAACTGGCATCCGCAGCTTCGGTTATAGATTTGAGCCCCGTTACATCTTCCGCGCAGGACGACTCGACCAGTGAGCTATTACGCTTTCTTTAAATGATGGCTGCTTCTAAGCCAACATCCTGGCTGTCTGGGCCTTCCCACTTCGTTTACCACTTAATCTATCATTTGGGACCTTAGCTGGCGGTCTGGGTTGTTTCCCTCTTGACAACGGACGTTAGCACCCGCTGTCTGTCTCCCGAGGAACCACTTGATGGTATTCTTAGTTTGCCATGGGTTGGTAAGTTGCAATAACCCCCTAGCCATAACAGTGCTTTACCCCCATCAGTGTCTTGCTCGAGGCACTACCTAAATAGTTTTCGGGGAGAACCAGCTATCTCCGAGTTTGTTTAGCCTTTCACCCCTATCCACAGCTCATCCCCGCATTTTGCAACATGCGTGGGTTCGGTCCTCCAGTACCTGTTACGGCACCTTCAACCTGGCCATGGATAGATCACTCGGTTTCGGGTCTACACCCAGCAACTGTTCGCCCTATTAAGACTCGGTTTCCCTACGCCTCCCCTATTCGGTTAAGCTCGCTACTGAATGTAAGTCGTTGACCCATTATACAAAAGGTACGCAGTCACACCACAAGGGTGCTCCCACTGTTTGTATGCATCAGGTTTCAGGTTCTATTTCACTCCCCTCCCGGGGTTCTTTTCGCCTTTCCCTCACGGTACTGGTTCACTATCGGTCGATGATGAGTATTTAGCCTTGGAGGATGGTCCCCCCATATTCAGACAGGATTTCACGTGTCCCGCCCTACTTTTCGTACGCTTAGTACCACTATTGAGATTTCGAATACGGGACTATCACCCACTATGGTCAAGCTTCCCAGCTTGTTCTTCTATCTCGACAGTTATTACGTACAGGCTCCTCCGCGTTCGCTCGCCACTACTTGCGGAATCTCGGTTGATTTCTTTTCCTCCGGGTACTTAGATGGTTCAGTTCTCCGGGTTCGCTTCGCTTATCCTATGTATTCAGATAAGGATACCTCCTAAGAGGTGGGTTTCCCCATTCGGACATCGCGGGATCATAGCTTTATTGCCAGCTCCCCCACGCTTTTCGCAGGCTTACACGTCCTTCGTCGCCTATCATCGCCAAGGCATCCACCTGATGCACTTATTCACTTGACTCTATCATTTCAAGAACCTCTTTGACTTCGTTTGCCTACCCGTTGACTAGGGAAATAAACTTGAAATTCCTACTTTGATAAAGCTTTCTGCTTTGTTGTGTCTTAATCCTGCCTTTTGTGTTTCAGGATTAAGTCGATACAATCATCACCCAAATACTGTGTTTGTTTCCTTTTCTCTTGCGAGAGATTTTTCATCCTTTGCAAAGAACAAAAAATCAAAACAAACTCATTGTCTTTGTTTGTTGATTTCGGCTTTCCAATTTGTTAAAGATCGATGCGTCGATATTTCACTTCGCAAATCAAAATAAGCTGCTAAGTATAGCAGGCTTCCTTTGATTTGTAAAGTTCTTGGTGGAGGCAAACGGGATCGAACCGATGACCCCCTGCTTGCAAAGCAGGTGCTCTACCAACTGAGCTATGCCCCCGTTCTTGGTGGGTCTGGGAGGACTTGAACCTCCGACCCCACGCTTATCAAGCGTGTGCTCTAACCAGCTGAGCTACAAACCCGGATTCTCTTCTTAAGCGAATCTTGTCTTCACTCAAGCTTTTCTCTTCCGCATCTTTTACAGTTTACCGATAAGTGTGAATGCATCAGACCTCTTCTTTCTCTAGAAAGGAGGTGATCCAGCCGCAGGTTCCCCTACGGCTACCTTGTTACGACTTCACCCCAGTCATGAAGCATACCGTGGTAAGCGGGCTCCTTGCGGTTACCCTACCTACTTCTGGTATCCCCCACTCCCATGGTGTGACGGGCGGTGTGTACAAGACCCGGGAACGTATTCACCGCAGTATGCTGACCTGCGATTACTAGCGATTCCGACTTCATGCACTCGAGTTGCAGAGTGCAATCCGGACTACGATCGGTTTTGTGAGATTGGCTCCACCTCGCGGCTTGGCTACCCTCTGTACCGACCATTGTATGACGTGTGAAGCCCTGGTCATAAGGGCCATGAGGACTTGACGTCATCCCCACCTTCCTCCGGCTTGTCACCGGCAGTCTCATTAGAGTGCCCAACTTAATGATGGCAACTAATGACAAGGGTTGCGCTCGTTGCGGGACTTAACCCAACATCTCACGACACGAGCTGACGACAGCCATGCAGCACCTGTGTTACGGCTCCCGAAGGCACTCCTCCGTCTCTGGAGGATTCCGTACATGTCAAGACCAGGTAAGGTTCTTCGCGTTGCATCGAATTAATCCACATCATCCACCGCTTGTGCGGGTCCCCGTCAATTCCTTTGAGTTTTAATCTTGCGACCGTACTCCCCAGGCGGTCAATTTCACGCGTTAGCTACGCTACTAAGCAATCAAGTTGCCCAACAGCTAATTGACATCGTTTAGGGCGTGGACTACCAGGGTATCTAATCCTGTTTGCTACCCACGCTTTCGAGCATGAACGTCAGTGTTATCCCAGGAGGCTGCCTTCGCCATCGGTATTCCTCCACATCTCTACGCATTTCACTGCTACACGTGGAATTCTACCTCCCTCTGACACACTCTAGTCACCCAGTTCAGAACGCAGTTCCCAGGTTGAGCCCGGGGATTTCACATCCTGCTTAAGTAACCGTCTGCGCTCGCTTTACGCCCAGTAATTCCGATTAACGCTCGCACCCTACGTATTACCGCGGCTGCTGGCACGTAGTTAGCCGGTGCTTATTCTTCAGGTACCGTCATCAGCTGTCGATATTAGCAACAGCCTTTTCTTCCCTGACAAAAGTCCTTTACAACCCGAAGGCCTTCTTCAGACACGCGGCATGGCTGGATCAGGCTTGCGCCCATTGTCCAAAATTCCCCACTGCTGCCTCCCGTAGGAGTCTGGGCCGTGTCTCAGTCCCAGTGTGGCGGATCATCCTCTCAGACCCGCTACTGATCGTCGCCTTGGTAGGCCTTTACCCCACCAACTAGCTAATCAGATATCGGCCGCTCGAATAACGCAAGGCCCGAAGGTCCCCTGCTTTCCTCCTCAGAGAATATGCGGTATTAGCTAATCTTTCGATTAGTTATCCCCCATTACTCGGTACGTTCCGATATATTACTCACCCGTTCGCCACTCGCCACCCAAGAAGCAAGCTTCTCTGTGCTGCCGTCCGACTTGCATGTGTAAAGCATGCCGCCAGCGTTCAATCTGAGCCAGGATCAAACTCTTATGTTCAATCTCTAACTTATAACTTCTGGTCTGCTTCAAAGAAACCGACAGGACAATGTCTAAAACATCATCTTGTCTGTCTTTCAAACAGTGTGAGGCCTAATGCACTCACACTTATCGGTAATCTGTTTTTTAAAGAGCGAATCGAATTATACAGTACATTTAGCAAATGTCAACTAAAATTATCGAAAATTCTAACTAACTGTGTTATACTGTCTGCTTCGTTTTCTTCACCGCGTCAGCAGCGAAGAACAGAACTATACGCCTCCAAACAAAACCAGTCAACACTTTTCGCAAAATTATTTCCAGAAATTTAACCACTGCCCTGTTTTAACAGGGTTTTTATTTTATAAAAAACTCCAACAACCTTTCTACACTCTCCAAATATACAAAAAACACAAACTAAAGGCCGTCTGAAATGCTCTTTCAGACGGCCTTTTTTATGGTTTCTATATCTATATTTTAGTCGGCGAACTGTTTTTTCATTCGTTCGCGTCGCTCTTGCGCTTCTACGGACAATGTCGCGGTCGGACGTGCCAGCAGGCGTTTGAGGCCAATGGGTTCGCCGGTATCGGCACAGAAACCGTAATCACCTTCGTCAATGCTGCGGATAGTCGCTTGCACTTTATTGAGAAGTTTACGCTCGCGATCGCGGGTGCGCAGCTCTAAAGCGTATTCTTCTTCTTGAGTAGCTCGGTCGGCTGGATCGGGAGCGGATTCGTGCTCTTGAAGATGGCCGGTAGTGGTGTTTGCATTTTCAATCAGCTCTTCTTGCATTTTAACCAGTAGTTCGCGGAAGAAGGCCAATTGGTCGCTGTTCATGTAGTCCTCTTCAGGACCATCCCAGTTTAAAATATCTTGTTCTGTCAGCTTTGCCATGGTGTCTGCTTTCGGTTTGTTGTTAATGATTTGGATGCTACGGGTTTGCTTTTATTGGGTTTTCTTGAATTTCCGTTTTGGAAATTGGGCGAATCATATCATGTTTTACCTATTCATTTGTTCCTTATATTTCGATTTGCACTTTTTTGCACTACCTTACACCTAAATGTATTAAAACGCTTTTTAGGACGTTGTATTTTTGGTCGTTAATACCTGCTGCGCTTTCAGACGGCCTATTGAAGCAACCATAGGTTGGTTTGCTGGATAAGCTGGGGAAACCATCGGGCCAGCCACAACCATAATAAAAGTGCCAACAAACTGCCTGAAAAATCGTATCGCCCTACGCGCAAGAAGGAAAACGGTTTGAGCAATGGCTGCAGGATTCGTTCGATGGCATAAGTCAACGGCGAATAGCGGCCCTGTATGCTGGACACCATTCTAATAATCAGACCGATAAGTAATGTATAGGCCGCGGCTTTCAGCATATGGAGTGCGGCAAACCAGAAGTTTGCCAAAATCAGCTTATTACTGATGGACAGCGCCGGCGAGATGAAAATAATGGCGGTACAGGCAAGGTAGTACACCAGAAAACCTGCGGGCAGGCAGTACCAATCGGTTTTCTCGCCGGATGGAAATGCTTTTTGCCAAGGTTTGGTCAGCCAGCCTGTTGCCTGTATGCTGAATTTGAGCAGGGGGTGTTCTGCTGCCAATCCTGCGTATCGGAGCAAAAAGCGCGTGATACACAGGATGGCAATAGCGTCTGCCAATAATAAGAGCAAGTCGCCGCGCATGTTCAGACGGCCTTATATTGTTGCGCCATTTCTTGCGAACGTTTGACGCAGGCTTCTACACCCTGTTCGATGGCTTCGGCAACGTGACGGGCTTTGAAGGTTTCGATGGCTTCGTGTGTCGTGCCGCCTTTGGAAGTTACGTTTTGCTGTAATTGTGCGAATGCTTCGCCGGTTTGTTCGGCCAAAGCCACTGCGCCTTTAAATGTGGCGAGGCTCAGTTCGCGTGCATCTTGTTCGTTGAAACCTTGTGCCAAAGCCGCATTTTGGAGCGCGCCCAACAGATAGAAAACATAGGCGGGGCCGCTGCCGCTGATGCCGGTAATATTGTGGAGTTGCTCTTCCTCGTTCAGCCAAATGGTCGTGCCGACAGAGCGCATGATGCCGTCGGCAGCTGTACGGTCGGCTTCTGAAACGCCTGCATCGGCAAACATACCGGATACGCCCAAGCCGATTTTGGCCGGCGTATTGGGCATGATGCGTACGATACGGCGTGTGCCGCCCAGATAATGGCTGAGGGTATCGATGGACAAACCTGCCGCTACAGACAACACCAGCGCGCCATTCAAACGGATGTTTTGACAGGCTACCTGCATGTCTTGCGGTTTGACGGCGAGAATGAGGACATCGTCCGCACTCAATTCGGGCAGGTTTTCAGAAGTGGCTACGCCCAATTCTTGCACCAGTTGTGCACGTCTTTCGGCGCCGCGTTCGACAATGTGGACACGATAGCCGTCTTGTTTGACCAAACTGCCTGCAATGGCAGTCGCCATATTGCCGCCGCCTAAAAAGTAGATGTTCATAAATTTCCTTAATTTTTTAAATGAGATACATTTGCTGAGGTCGTCTGAAATACCGTTTCCATCATACCGACAAAATTTCAGACGACCTTTTCACCAACGGACGCTTTCGGGCAGTGATGTTCGGTATAAACCCTGTTTTTCCAAACAATCCAATCCTTCTTTTTTAAAAGTTTCCGCTAAAGGGCGTTTATCGCGGGTTTGCCAAGCTAGCCCGCAAGCTTCAAACTTTTTGATTTTCCTACTGAAATAATCATTAGCTGCGGTACGATAAGCATTATCGTCAATAGAATAATTCCCGTCCGCCAAACGCTTCCCGCGGAAATCCTCAATAGAAGGCGGCGGTTCGCCTTTAATTTCCCAAAAATCTATTGCTGCCGGCTTTTTGGGTTTGCACCAGCCCGATAAGGATTCACATTGATACCAGCCCATCAACCGACAACCCGTTAAGGTCAAACCAAGCAAAACGACCGAGATAATCTGTTTCATTGGCTGCCTTCTCCTTTTTGTTTTTGTTCCCGTCTGCCGAAAATCGCGCTGCCGATGCGGACATGGGTTGCGCCGCATTCTACCGCGATTGGCATATCTCCGGACATACCCATAGACAAAACATCTGCTTCGACGCCTGCCGCATTCAACTCGGCCAACAACCGCTGCATGGTATGAAACTGACTGCGCAACTCATCGTCGCTGCTGTCGGCCTTGGCCACACACATCAATCCGCATACTTTAATATTCGGCAACTTGGCCACTTCAAGGGCCAGCGCAATCGCTTCTGCGGGCGCTACGCCGTGTTTCGCCTCTTCCGCGGCAATGTTCACTTCAATACACACCTGCAACGGCGGTATTTCAGACGGCCTTTGCTCACTCAAGCGCCGCGCCGTTTTCAGACGGCCTATCGTATGCACCCAATGTGCGCGTTCGGCCACAAATTTGGTTTTATTAGACTGCACATCGCCGATAACGTGCCAAACAATATCCGGCAAATCGGCCAGCGTTTCCGTTTTTTCAAACCATTCCTGAATATAGTTCTCGCCGAAATCGCGCTGACCGGCCGCATACACTTCGCGGATGTCGTCTGCCGGAAAGGTCTTGCTGACCGCTACCAGCTTTACCGCATCCGCAGGCCTCCCTGAAGCCTCAGCCGCCTGTTCAACCGCCCGGCATACGTCCTGATAGTTTTGTTGCAATACCGACATGGTTTTCTCCTTTAACCCGTTCATCACTCGGCATTTTGAAAATTTTACTTGGTCGAACGGATTTATCTATTTAAAATAAAGCGATTTTATTATTCTAAACCAAAACAAGGCCACATTATGCAGATTACCGACTTACTCGCGTTCGGCGTGAAAAACAAAGCCTCCGACCTCCATTTGAGTTCGGGCATTTCCCCTATGATACGCGTACACGGCGACATCCGCCGCATCAACCTGCCCGAGATGAGCTCGGAAGAAGTCGGTACCATGATTACCTCGGTCATGAACGACCACCAGCGCAAGCTCTATCAACAGGATTTTGAAGTCGATTTCTCATTTGAGCTGCCTAATGTTGCCCGTTTCCGCGTCAACGCCTTTATGACCGAACGCGGCCCGGCCGCCGTATTCCGTACCATTCCGAGCACCGTTCTGACGCTGGAAGAATTGCGTGCGCCGCGCATTTTCCAAAAAATTGCCGAAAATCCGCGCGGTTTGGTCTTGGTAACCGGCCCGACCGGTTCGGGTAAATCCACCACGCTGGCGGCGATGGTCAACTACATCAACGAAACCCAACCGGCCCACATTCTGACCATCGAAGACCCGATTGAGTTCGTCCACCAAAGCAAAAAGGCGCTCATCAACCAGCGCGAGCTGCATCAGCACACCCACAGCTTTACCAACGCCCTGCGTTCCGCACTGCGCGAAGACCCCGACGTGATTTTGATCGGTGAGATGCGCGACCCTGAAACCATCTCCCTCGCCCTGACCGCCGCCGAAACCGGCCACTTGGTTTTCGGCACGCTGCACACGACCGGCGCCGCCAAAACCATCGACCGTATTGTCGACGTATTCCCCGCAGGCGAAAAAGAAATCGTGCGCTCCATGTTGTCCGAATCCTTGCGCGCCATCATTTCCCAAACCCTGCTGAAAACCCGCGACGGCAACGGCCGCGTCGCCGCACACGAAATCCTGATTTCCACACCGGCCGTGCGAAACCTCATCCGCGAGAACAAAATCGCCCAAATCAACGCCGCCCTCCAAACCGGTCAGGCCCACGGTATGCAAACCCTCGATCAAGCCCTGCAAACCCTTGTCCGCCAAGGCACCATCAGCCCCGAGCTGGCACGCAGTAAGGCGCAAAACATCGAAAACCTCTCTGTTTTCTAAACCATACTCAGGCCGTCTGAACCCCATCATCCCGTTTTCAGACGGCCTTTCAGCCTGACCGAATACCCGTTTTAAAGAGAATCATCATGAGCGACCTCGCCCCTCTGCACGACCTGTTAAGCGAAATGGTGCAAGCCTACTCACAAAAAAACCAAGCACCGCACATCCCCACCCCGGCTGAAATCGGTACGCATCTTCATCCCCTGCTCGACCGCATGTGTGAAGAGGCCGAAAAACGCAACGCCTCCGACATTTTCATCAGCGCAGGCTTTCCCCCTGCCATCAAAGTCGGAGGCACCCTCACGCCCATGCCCCACAAAGCACTGAACGGCGCGGACACCGCCGCCATCGCCGAATCCACCATGAACCCCGACCAGCTCGAAGCCTTCAACCGCGACTGGGAAATCAACTATTCCGTCCAATCGCGCAGCAACACGCGCTACCGCGTCAACGCCTACCACGAGCAAGGCCGCGTCGGCATGGTATTGCGCCGCGTCAGCCAAGACATTCCCGAGATGAAGACCCTCGGCTTACCCGAAAAGCTCCAAGAACTTGCACTCGCGCCGCGCGGCCTGCTGATCCTTGCCGGCCCTACCGGTTCGGGCAAATCCACCACCATGGCCTCCATGCTCAACTACCGCAACCAAAAGCTGCCCGGCCATATCGTTACCATCGAAGACCCCATTGAGTTTATCTACAAACCTTGCCGCAGCATCTTCACCCAGCGTGAAATCGGCATCGATACCGACAACTGGAAAATCGCCGTTCAAAGCGCCATGCGTCAAGCACCCGATGTCGTCTGTATCGGCGAAGTCCGCAGTGAAGAAAGCATGGAATACGCCCTCCAACTGGCTCAAACCGGCCATCTGTGCGTTTTCACCATCCATGCCAGCACAGCTTCCCAAACCATCGAGCGCATCATCAACTTCTATCCGGAAGACCGCCGCCAACAGGTTTTGATGGATTTGGCGTTAAACCTCGTCGGCATCATCGGCCAACGCCTCACCATCAAGAAAAACCGCCAACGCACGGCCGTTACCGACCTCCTGCTCAACACTCCGGCCATGCAGGACTTGATTTTCAAAGGCGAATTGCTGGAAATCCGCGACCTGATGGCACGCTCCGGCAGCAACGGCATGCAGACGTTTGACCAAAACCTCTTCAACCTCTACGCACAAGGCCAAATCGAACTCAGCGAAGCCCTGCGCCAAGCGGTTTCCGCCAACGATTTGCGCCTGCGCATCCAAATGCACGATGAGGGCAACAATACCGAACGCCTCTACGACCGCATCAGCGACCTTAACCTGATGACCTAATGGCGTAAGCCAAAAAAAGGCCGTCTGAACGGATGTGGAAACAAAATCAAGTATTTCCCCGTATCCGTTCAGACGGCCTTATCCTATCTCAAGCATTCTGAAACCGACTGAAAATCCTGTTAAAATCCAATCATTCACCTCATAACGAATAATAAACAACATCATCATGAAAACTCCGCCGCTCAAACCTCTGATCATTGCCTCCCTGCCCGTCTTCGCCAGCGTGTTCATCGCCGCTACCCTCGTTTGGCACTTCAACACGCCTAAGCTCGTCATGCCCTTCGTACTCGGCATTATTGCCGGCGGTTTGGTCGACTTGGACAACCGCCTCACAGGCCGTCTGAAAAACATCGTCATCACCGTTGCCCTGTTCACCCTCTCTTCGCTGCTTGCCCAAAGCACCATCGGCACAGGCGTTCCCTTCATCTTGGCCATGACCCTGATGACTTTCGGCTTTACCATCCTCGGCACCGTCGGCCTCAAATACCGCACCTTCGCTTTCGGTGCGCTCGCCGTCGCCACCTACACCACGCTGACCTACACCCCCGAGACCTACTGGCTGACCAACCCCGTCATGATTCTGTTGGGCACTGTTCTATACAGCGTCAACACCCTGATCTTCCAAATCATCCTGCCCCACCGCCCTGTCCAAGAAACCGTCGCCAACGCCTATGATGCACTCAGCAACTACTTCGATGCCAAAGCCGACTTTTTCGATCCAGACGAAGCCGCATGGTTGGGCAACCGCCAAATCGACTTGGCCATGAGCAACACCGGCGTGATTACCGCCTTCAACCAATGCCGCGGCGCACTTTTCTACCGGTTGCGCGGCCAACACCGCCATCCGCGTACCGCCAAAATGCTGCGCTACTACCTCTGCGCGCAAGACATGCACGAACGCATCAGCTCCGCCCACGTCGATTACAGCGAAATGGCCGAGCAGCTCAAAAATACCGACCTCATCTTCCGCATCCGCCGCCTGCTCGAAATGCAAGGCCAGGCGTGCCGCAACGTTGCCGCCTCCCTGCGCAACAACAAACCCTACGCATACAGCAAACGCCTCGGCCGCGCCATGGAAGGCTGCCGCCAATCCCTCAGCCATTTTGCCGAGACCCATGCCGATAATGCCAACCTCCACAATATCCGCCGCCTGCTCGACAACCTCAGCAGCGTCGATTACCAACTGCGGCAACTGCAAAACGATGCGTCCCTTGCCGAAAACGACAACGCCGACACCCGCATCGCCGCCCTTGAAAACACCAAATTCCGCAATATCGGCGAGACCGTCCTCAGCCAGCTCAATTTCGACTCCGGCGTCTTCCGCCATGCCACCCGCCTCTCCATCGTCGTGGCCGCGGCCTGCATCATTGTCGAAATCCTTCATCTCAATCTCGGCTACTGGATTCTGCTGACCGCCCTTTTCGTCTGCCAGCCCAACTACACCGCCACCAAAAGCCGCGTGTACCAACGTATCGCCGGTACGATTCTCGGCGTAATTGTCGGTTCGCTCGTTCCCTACTTCACCCCGTCTGTTGAAACCAAGCTTTGGATTGTCATCGCCAGCACCACCCTGTTCTTCATGACCCGGAGCTACAAATACAGCTTCTCCACCTTCTTTATCACCATCCAAGCCCTGACCAGCCTCTCGCTTGCCGGTTTGGACGTGTACCACGCCATGCCCATCCGCATCATCGACACCATCGTCGGTTCCGTTATCGCATGGGCCGCCGCCACCTACCTCTGGCCCGATTGGCGTTACCTCACCCTCAGCCATACTGCCGCCCAAACCATTACTGCCAACGGCCGCTATCTCGACGCCATCCTCGACCAGCTGCAAAACGGCAGCCGCGACGATTTCGACTACCGCCTCACCCGCCGCCAAGCCCACGAAAGCACCGCTGCCCTCAGCAGCACCCTGTCCGACATGAGCAGCAACCCGAAAAAATACCAAGACCGCCTGCAAGACAGTTTTACCCTGCTCAAAACCAGCTATGCGCTGACCGGCCACATTTCCGCGCTCGGTGCATACCGCGACCAAGTCCGAATCGACGGCAACGACGGCTTTGCGCCCTATGCCAAGCTGACCCACCACATCGCCGAGTTGCTGACCCAAATGCCCCAAACCGACCCCGAAGCTTTTGAAACGGCCATGACCCAAATCCGTCAGGAATTTGCCGAGCTTGAACAAAACACACAAGCGCAGCAAGACCACATCCTCAAACACCAGCTCGACCTGATCATCCGCCAGCTTACCCCGTGCTATCAGGCATTGCACCGACAAGCCGACGTAGAGGCTGTCTGAAAAGAGCCGGACGCTTTCCAGCCTGTTTAGCAACAAGTCTGCCAACCATCGGCGTTGAATCCAGCTAAACACTTCCTCAAATAAAAACCAAAAAACAAAAGGCCGTCTGAAACCTGATTTCCAGATTTCAGACGGCCTTTATTTTTAACAATCGATATTAAAACCGATTATGCGCCGCGTTTTTCCAAAGCAGCAACGGCAGGCAACTCTTTGCCTTCCAAGAACTCAAGGAACGCGCCGCCGCCGGTGGAGATGTAGCTGATTTGATCGGTTACGCCGAATTTGGCAATCGCCGCCAAAGTGTCGCCGCCGCCGGCAATCGAGAACGCATCGCTTTGGGCAATCGCTTCGGCCAATACTTTGGTACCGCCAGCAAATTGGTCAAACTCAAATACGCCGACCGGGCCGTTCCATACGACCGTACCGGCAGCTTTGAGCAAATCGGCCAAAGCAGCGGCAGATTTAGGGCCGATGTCCAAAATCATGTCGTCTTCGGCAACGTCAGCAATGTCTTTCACCACAGCTTCCGCATCGGCGGCAAAGGCTTTAGCGACAACCACATCGGTCGGTAGCGGAACAGAGCCGCCTTTAGCCGCCATTTTCGCCATGATTTTTTTGGATTCTTCCACCAAATCGTGTTCGGCCAAAGATTTGCCGATGGCTTTGCCTTCTGCCAACAGGAAGGTGTTGGCGATGCCGCCGCCGACGATGAGTTGGTCGACTTTGTCGGCCAAAGATTCGAGGATGGTCAGTTTGGTAGATACTTTGCTGCCGGCAACGATGGCAACCATCGGATGAGCCGGTTGTTTCAAGGCTTTGCCCAAAGCGTCGAGTTCGCCCGCCATCAACACGCCGGCGCAGGCAACCGGTGCGGCTTGGGCAACGGCTTCAGTCGAAGCTTGGGCGCGGTGGGCAGTACCGAATGCGTCGTTGACGAACACGTCGCACAAAGAAGCGTAGGCTTTGCCCAGCTCCAAGTCGTTTTTCTTCTCACCTTTGTTGATGCGTACGTTTTGCAGCATCACGACATCACCGGCGTTCAAAGTCGGTTTGTTTTCACGCCAGTCGTTCAATACTTTCACGTCTTTACCCAACAGTTTGCCCAAATGCGCGGCAACAGGCGCCACATCGTCTTCAGGATGGAATTCGCCTTCGGTCGGACGGCCGAGGTGGGTCATCACGATCACAGACGCGCCGTTATCCAAGCAGTATTTGATGGATGCGAGCGAAGCGCGGATACGGGTGTCGTCGCTGATGTTGCCGTCTTTAAACGGTACGTTCATATCGGCACGGATCAGAACGGTTTTGCCTTGAACATTTTGTTCGGTCAGTTTCAAAAATGCCATGATGATTCCTTTGTGATGGTTGGAAACGGGAATGTTTGGGATTATCCGCGAATGAGGGGCGACGGTAAAGATTGGCAACGGCCGCGCTTGATGTGAATCAGCAGATAAGGCTGCAGGCCGTCTGAAACATTCGGCCAATCTTTCAGATTTTCCGCTATACTTTGGCAATTGATTTTCATTTTACGGATTGAACCATGTTACGCCGAATTACTTTAATGCTTGCCTTCGCGCTGCCTGCCGCCTCATGGGCGCAGACGCTTTCCGAAACCCTGCCCAACGGTCTGAAAATCATCGTCAAAGAAGACCACCGCGCGCCTGTGGCCGTTTCGCAGATTTGGTACAAAATCGGCAGCGTGGATGAAAAACCGGGCAAAAGCGGCCTGAGCCACGCTTTGGAACACATGATGTTTAAAGGCACGAAAGACGTTCCCTCCGGCGAATTCAACCGCCGCGTATCCGAGCTGGGAGGACAAAACAATGCCTACACCAACCGCAATGAAACGGTGTATTACGAAAACGTCGCCGCCGCCAACCTGCCCGAGATTCTGAAGCTCGAAGCCGACCGCATGCACAACCTCAACTTCAGCGACAAAGAATTCCTCAACGAGATGAACGTCATCCGTGAAGAACGCCGCCAGCGCACGGAAGACACGGCCGACGGCAAAATGTGGGAGCAAGCCTATCTTGCCGCCTTTACCCAACCGTCCATGCGCGCCTCCGTCATCGGCTACATGAAAGATTTGCACACCCTAAAAGCCGACGACTTGCGCGCGTGGTACAAACAATATTACGCGCCCAACAATGCCGTATTGGTCATTGTCGGCGATGTCGATGCCAAACAAACGCTTCAGACGGCCGCCAAACTCTTTGGCGATATTCCGGCCAAAGCCCAGCCGCCGCGCAACAAGCTCCATACCGAACCCTATTTGCGCAAGCCTGTTACGGTCAAAGCCACTTCTCCGGTTACACACCAGCCGCTGATTGCCATCAACTTCCGTGTGCCGAAACTCCAAAAACTCGATGACACGATGCCTTTCGCCCTCGACATCCTCTCCGATATTTTGGCAGGCAACGCGTCCAGCCGTTTTGATAAAAACCTCGTGCGCGGCAAGCAAACCGCATTGAACGCAGGAACGCATTACGACATCATCAGCCGTGAAATGCCGCTGTTCAGCGTAATGGCCATGCCTGCCGAAGGCGTGAAAACCGATACCCTGATTGCCCAGCTGCGCCAAGAAATCAAAGACATTGCCGACAACGGCGTTTCCGAAGAAGAATTGCAGCGCGTCAAAACCCAAGCAGCGGTCAGCGAAATCTACGCCAAAGACTCCATGTCTTCCCAAGCCTCCATGATGGGCCGCCTCGAAGCGCGCGGTTTCCAATATACCGACGAACAAGAAATCCACCGCCGCCTACAGGCAGTCAGCGCGCAAGAAGTACAGGCCGCCGCCCGGATGTTGACCGACGAGCGCATGAGTACCGTCATCATCGAGCCGCAAAAACCTGCCACCGTGCCAAGCAAAAAAGCTGCCAAACGCCAATAAACATCAGGCCGTCTGAAAGCCCATACCCTTTCAGACGGCCTTAACAGAAAGCCACAACATGAAACCCACCCTGCTCGCCCTTGCCCTCCTCCTGCCCTTAAGCGTCCAAGCCGCCACCGACATCCAACGCTGGCGCAACCGCGACGGCACCCAAATCCTCCTTGTCGAACGCCACGAAAACCCCATCATCGACCTTGAAGTCAGCTTCAAGGGCGCAGGCAGCGTCGCCAATCCGGACGGCAAAAGCCAAGTTGCCGAATTTACCGCCTCCCTCCTGACCGACGGCACCCAAGAGCTGGACGAAGAAGCCTTCAATGCCGAAGCCGACAACATCGGCGCACAAATCAGCAGCGACAGCAATGCCGAAAGCGCATCCGCAGGCTTCCGCAGCCTCAGCAAAGCCGACATCCGCGACAAAGCCGCCAACTTGCTCAACCACTCGCTGACCCGTCCGCGCTTTGACGAAACCGTTTTCCGCCGCCGTCAAATCCAATCCATTACCGGCTTGCAACAACAAGAAACCACCCCCGACTACACCGCCACGCGCGAACTGACCAAGCTCATCTACCCGAACCACCCCTACGGCAGCGGCGCAAACATAACCGTCGACAGCCTCAAACGAGTTAGTCTGGACGACATCCGCGCCTTCCACCGCACCCACTACGGCAAAGACAACGCCATCGTCGCCATCGTCGGCGACCTCAACCGCAAACAGGCAGAGCAACTGGTCGAACGCGTCCTCAAAGACCTGCCGGCCAAAGCCACCGCAACCCACGCCATCCCGCCCGTTCCCAAACAAACCGCCCAACGCCGCGACATCCCCTTTGCCGGCACGCAGGCACAAATCCTGCTCGGCACTTCCCTCTTCAAACGCCACGACCCCGACTATTACGCCCTCATTGCCGGCAACTACATCCTCGGCGGCGGCGGTTTTGACAGCCGCCTCATGAAAGTTTTGCGCGACCAACACGGCTACACCTACGGCGTATACAGCAGCCTCGCCCCGGCGACAGAAGAAGGCACGTTTGCCGTTTCCTACTCCACCCAAAAGAAAAACACCAAAGCCTCACTGGCCGACACCCAAGCCGTCATCGAGCAGTTTATCGCCGAAGGCCCGACCGAAGCCGAGCTGAAACAGGCCAAAGCCAACATCGTCGGCAGCTTCCCCCTGCGCTACGACTCCAACGACAAACTGCTCAACTACCTGAGCCTGATCGGCCTCTACGACCTGCCTAACGACTACTTAGAAGCCTACCCCAAAGCCATCAACAGCCTGACCGTCGAACAAGTCCGCGACGCATGGCAACGCCGCGTTAAATTCAAAGACCTCAACACCGTCGTTGTCGGTGCAGAATAAAACGCTTTAAAACAACAGACCGTCTGAAAGATTTTTCAGACGGCCTGTTTTCATTCTGTCGATTTGCTGATCTTGTCATCAGAGACCACTCTAATCAATAAAATATCGGTCACAATCAGCTGTTGTTGTACATTTATAATAAAAGCAAAGACATCATAAATAGCATTTCTATTACTGAAACCAACAAATAAAAAGGCCGTCTGAAACCTTGAAACAGGTTTCAGACGGCCTTTTTTAACCGGTTTATTGCTTATTCAACCGTTACCGATTTAGCCAAGTTGCGCGGTTTGTCCACGTCTGTGCCACGTGCGAGGGCGGCGTGGTAAGACAGGAGTTGCACAGGGATGGTGTGCACAATCGGCGAGAGTACGCCGACGTGGCGTGGGGCGCGGATGACGTGCACGCCTTCGGTGGCGCTGAAGTTGCTATCGAGGTCGGCGAAAACGAAGAGTTCGCCGCCGCGAGCGCCGACTTCCTGCATATTAGCTTTTACTTTGTCCAACAGGCTGTCGTTCGGGGCAATCACGACAACAGGCATGTTCTCATCCACCAAGGCCAACGGGCCGTGTTTCAACTCACCCGCAGGATACGCTTCGGCGTGGATATAGGTAATCTCTTTCAGCTTCAATGCGCCTTCAAGGGCGATTGGGAAGTGGATGCCGCGGCCGAGGAAGAGTGCGCTGGTTTTCTTGGCAAATTTTTGCGCCCAAGCGGCGATTTGCGGCTCCAGATTGAGAGCGTGCTGAATGCTGCCCGGCAGTTGGCGCAATTCTTCAACGTATTCACGCGCTTGTTCGTCAGAAACCAGGCCGCGCTGTTTGCCCAAGGTAACGGCCAAACCGAACAGGACAACCAGTTGGGTCGTGAACGCTTTGGTAGAGGCGACGCCGATTTCTGCGCCGGCGCGTGTGTACAGTACCAACTCGCTTTCACGCGGCAGGGCGGATTCCATCACGTTACAAATAGACAGGCTGTGTTTGTGTCCCAAGGATTGCGCGTATTTCAGGGCTTCCATGGTATCCAAGGTTTCGCCGGATTGGGAAATGGTGATGACCAGTTGTTTCGGATCGGCAATCACGTCGCGGTAGCGGTATTCGCTGGCGATTTCCACGTCGGTCGGCACTTTGGCGATGGATTCGAGCCAGTATTTGGCGGTCAGCGCGGCATAGTAGGACGTACCGCAGGCAAGGATTTTGATGCTGTGGATGTCGTCGAATACTTCGCGTGCATTCGCGCCGAAGTTTTCAGGTTCAAAACCGCCGTCCAAGAAGACTTCGGCAGTATCGGCGATGGCGCGGGGTTGTTCGTGGATTTCTTTTTGCATGAAGTGGCTGTATGGGCCCAATTCCAAAGAAGCCAAAGACAATTCGGACATTTTAATCGCGCGTTCGGTTTGCGCACCGGTTTTGTCGAGCAGTTTTTCGATGCCGTTTGCGTTCAGCAGGGCGATGTCGCCGTCTTCCAAGTAAGCGATGCGGCGGGTAAAGGCAATCACTGCGGATACGTCGGAAGCGATGAAGGTTTCCTGGTCGCCCAAGGCCACCAACAACGGGCAGCCCATGCGCGCAACAACCATTTCTTCAGGGTTGTCTTGTGCGATAACGGCAATGGCGTATGCGCCGTGGAAACGGGCAGTCGCAGCTTGGACGGCTTCAAACAGTTTGCCGCCGTTTTGCGTGTATTCGTGGTTGACGCTGTGGGCGATGACTTCGGTATCGGTTTGCGATTCGAAGGTATAACCCAAAGCTTGCAGGCGTTCGCGTTCGGCTTCGAAGTTTTCGATGATGCCGTTGTGGACAACCGCGATCATGCCGCCGGAAATATGGGGGTGGGCGTTAGGCTCGGTTACACCGCCGTGGGTTGCCCAACGGGTATGGCCGATGCCGATATGGCCGAACACGCCATTTTCACGTGCTGCATCTTCCATCAGCTGAACACGGCCGACACGGCGGACGCGTTTGATTTTGCCGTCCATGTTGACGGCAATACCCGACGAATCGTAGCCTCGGTATTCAAGGCGTTTGAGACCGTCGGTCAGAAAATCGACTACATTGTGATTGGCGCGAATAGCACCTACGATACCGCACATATAAGTTCCTTAGTATCAAAAGTTTGAAAAAATGACTGCTGCTCCGGCTCCCGAAAGCGGCAGTCGGAAAACGCCGTTTTATTTTCATTGAAACGGCAAATCTAGGTTTCAGACGGCCTGTTGTTTCTCAAGGCCGTCTGAAAACAAATAAAAGATCAACCTTACTTCTTATCGCCTTTTTCCGGACGCACCCAGCCTTCGATGACGGTTTGGCGCGAACGGGCGAGAACGAGTTTGCCGTCTTCGCAGTTACGGGTAATCGCGCTGCCCGCGCCTGTCGTCACTTTATTACCGAGGGTGACAGGGGCAACCAGTACGCAGTTTGAACCGATGCGTACTTCGTCGCCGATGACGGTTTTGTGTTTGTTCACGCCGTCGTAGTTGGCAATAATCGTGCCGGCGCCGAAGTTGGTTTTGCTGCCGATCTCGGCATCACCGATGTAGGTGAGGTGGTTGGCTTTGGTGCCGTTGCCGATGGTGGCGTTTTTGACTTCGACGAAGTTGCCGATGTGTACGTCGTCGGCCAGTTTGGCTTGCGGACGCAGGCGGGCGTATGGGCCGATTTGGTTGTTTTCGCCGACTTCGCAATCTTCAAAATGAGAGAACGGGGCGATTTTGGTGTTGGCACCGATTTTGGCGTTTTTGATCACGCAGTTGGCACCGATTTCGACGTTGTCGCCGAGTTCGACTTCGCCTTCGATGACGACGTTGACGTCAATCACGGCATCTTGTCCGTGTTTCAGACGGCCTCGTAAATCGAAACGTGCCGGATCGCGCAGGGTGACGCCTGCTTTGAGCAATTCTTGCGCCTGTTCGGTTTGGAAGATGCGTTCGAGTTCGGCAAGCTGGAGTTTGTTGTTCACGCCGGCGGCCAGATGGGAGGCGCGCACTTGGACGGGATGAACTTTGATGCCGTCGGCAACGGCTTTGGCGATGAGGTCGGTCAGGTAGTATTCGCCTTGGGCATTGTTGCTGGAAAGGCTGTTCAACCAAGCTTCAAGTTTGGCGTTAGGCAGAACCAAAATGCCGGTGTTGATTTCTTTTACGGCCTTTTGGGCGGCATCGGCGTCTTTTTCTTCGACAATGGCGGTTACGTTGCCGTTGCTGTCGCGGATGATGCGGCCCAAGCCTGTCGGGTCGTTGGGCACGTCGGTCAACAGGCCGACTTCGTTGCCTGCGGCTTCGAGCAGGGTTTCGAGGGTTGCTGCGTCAATCAGGGGGACGTCGCCGTACAACACCAGCGTGCGGCCTTCGGCGGACAGGTGCGGCAGGGCGGTTTTGACGGCGTGGCCGGTACCGAGCTGTTCGGTTTGTTCAACCCAAACGACATCGCGTTTGACGGTGTCCAAGACTTGCTCTTTGCCGTGGCCGATGACGACGCAGATGTTTTGGGGATTCAGGGAGGCGGCGGTGTCAATAACGCGCTCAACCATGGGAAGGCCGCCGATGCGGTGCAGCACTTTGGGCATTTTGGAGTACATGCGCGTGCCTTTGCCGGCGGCGAGGATGACGATATTTAAAGCTGTCTGAGCCATGATACGGTTTCCGTTGTCGTTGTTTGAGGCCGTCTGAAAAGTGTGGCAACAAGTGTTGATTGTTTTTCACTCCGTTTCAGACGGCCTTGGGGATATTGTTATTCGGTTGCTGGCTGTTGGTTGGCAAATTGCGGTTTTTGCCAATGTTGGCCGCGTTCGCCGTGTTCGGCATGATCCGCTTGATTGGATTGGACGGCGCGGCGCTCAGGGCGGAACTGGTTGTAATTCATGTTTTTAGAATAAGTACCGTCCTGATAAACGATAGGCGTGCCGGTAGCATATTTTTGTCGTACGGCGGTACGGCCGGATTCGTTGGTGTAGGTTTCCCAAGAGCAACCGGCCAAAACGGCGGCGGCGGTCAGAATTAAAGCGAGTTTACGCATGATGTTGTCCTTGTTTTTAAATGTCGGCAATACCGTGTATTGTACTTGTTTTTGCAAAACTTCACGGCAGTTTTGTGCAAACTTCAAGCAAACCCTGCATATCTTTCGCTATGCCGTCGGCAAATGGCAGCGGATGGGCTTTTTCGCCGTACCAAATGGTCTTCATGCCCAAGGCTTTGGCTTGGTGCAGATTGTCGGCACTGTCGTCCACCATAATGCACTGTTCGGGTTTGACGCCCAACAGGCGGCAGACGTTGAGATAGGCCTGCGGATTGGGTTTGTAGAGCAGGCCGAAGTCGTCCGTGCCGAACAAGCCGTCAAAATGCGCTTCCAAGCCCAACGCTTCAACCAATGCGCGGACATAAAACGAAGGCCCGTTGGAAAATACGGCTTTTCGCCCTTTCAGACGGCCTAAAACGTCATCAGTTCCATCCATACCCTCCACCTTTGCCAAAATTTGCTTAAGCGGGTGACTTTCACGCAAAAACTCATCGATATCGACTTCGGGATGGTGGATTTGCAAACCGGCAAGCGTCGCGCCGTATCGGTGCCAATAATCTTGGCGCAGGTGGGAGGCGGCTTCTTCGGAAAGTTTCAGACGGCCTGCCATGTATTCGGTCATGGCGCGGTTGATGATGTAGAAAATGCCGGCTTCGGCATTGTGCAAAGTATTGTCGAGGTCAAACAGCCAAACGGGAGAATGATTCATATCGTGCCTTGATATGCAGATTTTGTTATGATATTTCGTATTTTACCCGTACTAAAGGAAAGAGAATGAAACTGAAATTGTCCGCCGTGGCCCTGTTGCTGGCTTCGGCAAACCTGTACGCCCAAACCGAAGTGCGTTTGGCCGTGCACAAATCCTTCAGCCTGCCACAATCCGTCATCGCACAATTTGAAAAAGCCAACGATGCCAAAGTGTCCGTCATCAAGGCAGGCAGTGGCAACGAAATGCTCAACAAGCTGATTTTGAGCAAGGCCAACCCGATTGCCGATGCGGTTTACGGTTTAGACAACGCCAACATCGGCAAAGCCAAAGCCGCCGGCATCCTCGCCGCCAACCAACCCAAATCCGCACCCGTAACCGCTTCCCTGCCCGATGCGCTGGCTGTCGATTACGCCTATGTCGCCATCAACTACGACAAAAAATGGTTTGAACAGAAAAAATTGCCCCTGCCGCAAACCCTGCAAGATTTGACCAAACCGGAATATAAAAACCTTCTGGTAACCCCGTCTCCCGCCACATCCTCGCCCGGCCTCTCCTTCCTCTTGGCCAACATCGGCGGCATGGGTGAAGAAGGTGCGTTCAAATGGTGGGCGCAAATGCGCCAAAACGGCGTGAAAGTTGCCAAAGGCTGGAGCGAAGCCTACTACACCGACTTCACCCAAAACGGCGGCGCCTATCCCCTCGTGGTCAGCTATGCCACCAGCCCGGCGGCCGAAGTCCACTACTCCAAAGGCAAATACAGCACCCCACCCACCGGCAACCTCTTCCTCAAAGGCGGCACATTCCGCCAAGTTGAAGGCGCGGCCGTTTTGAAAGGCGCAAAACAACCCGAACTGGCAGCCAAACTGGTGAGCTGGCTGCAAAGCGGCGACGTGCAAAAAGCCCTGCCTGCCGAAATGTGGGTCTATCCGGCTGCCAAAAACACGCCGCTGCCCAAAATATTCGAGTTCGCCCAAACCCCGAAACACAGCGATTCCCCCAACCGCGCCGACATCAACACCAAACAAAAACAATGGGTGAGCCGTTGGAGCAAAACCGTTTTACGTTAAGCTGAAAAGAATTTAGGAAAGATTAAAGGCCGTCTGAAAAAACAAATCATTAGTTTTTCAGACGGCCTTGTTTTACAATGACCTTTTAAACAACTTCACACGCACACACAATTATGAATTTCGATCTTCAAGTCCTCTCTTCGTTCTCCGGCTGGGAACAACTCGCCCAAACCGGCATGTCTTTCGGTACCAACCTGCTGGCCGCCTTAGCCATCTTCTTTATCGGCCGCTGGGTCGCCACGCGCGTGGTGACACTGATGAAAGCCGCGCTGACACGCGCCAAAGTCGATAAAACACTGGTCAGCTTCCTCGGCAACGTTGCCAACATCGGCCTGCTGATCCTCATCATTATCGCGGCACTGGGCAAACTCGGTATCCCGACCACTTCCGTTACCGCCCTGATCGGTGGCGCAGGCTTGGCCGTGGCTTTGTCTTTGAAAGACCAACTGTCCAACTTCGCCGCCGGCGCGCTGATTATCCTGTTCCGTCCGTTTAAAGTCGGCGACTTTATCCGCGTCAACGGTTTTGAAGGCATCGTCCGCGAAATCAAAATGGTGCAGACCTCTTTGAGTACGCCGGACAACGAAGAAGTCGTCCTGCCTAACAGCGTGGTCATGACCAACAGCATCACCAACCGCTCCTCCCTGCCCCTGTGCCGCGCCCAAGTCGTTGTCGGCGTCGATTACGCCTGCGACTTGAAAGCCGCCAAAGCCGCCGTATTGAGAGCGGCAACCGAGCATCCATTATGTGTTCAAACCGAAGAACGACCTGCCGTCGTATACATTACCAACCTTGGTGACAGCGCCATCGAGATCACCCTTTGGGCGTGGACGCAAGAAGAAAATCTCGGCCCATTCCGATTCGCCCTGAACGAGCAGATCGTCGAAAATCTGCGCGAAGCCAACATCAACATCCCATTCCCACAATGTGATGTCCACCTCATTCAGCCGAAAGACTGATTTCAGCTTTCAGGCCGTCTGAAACTCGGCGGGTCAAACGCCCGCCCCATTCCACCATTTCCATAAGGAGCCGCCATGTCCCATCTGCAAACCATCGCCGAACACCTGACCAGCCGCCGTCAAACCGTTACCTGCGCCGAGTCCTGCACCGGCGGCCTGCTTGCAGGTGCGCTGACCTCCCTCTCCGGCAGCTCGCAATGGTTTCATCAGAGCTTCGTCACATACAGCAACCAAGCCAAACAAGACCGCCTCGGCGTCATGCCCGACACCTTGCTGAAACACGGCGCGGTCAGCCGCGAGACCGTCTATGAAATGGCACGCGGCGCAAAAGCCGTGGCGCAGGCAGATTACGCCTTGAGTATTTCCGGCATCGCCGGCCCTAGCGGCGGCAGCGCGGCCAAACCGGTCGGTACAGTCTGGTTCGGCCTGGCCACACCCGAAGGTTCGTTTGAGCAAACCGCGCTTTTCACAGGCGACCGCGAAGCAGTAAGGGCGCAAGCCGTTGAATACGCATTGGCTTTCTTGGCGGAACATTTGGTTTGATAGAAAAACACAGGCCGTCTGAAATCTGGAAATCAGGTTTCAGACGGCCTTTTTATTTATCTATTCAAACCATCGGCGGATTTATACGCCCAAAAGCTCTTTGCCGAGGAAGCTGCCTTTTTCGACACCAGGCAGGACGAAGAAATAGCCGCCGCCAAACGGGCTGATGTATTCCTCCAGCGGCTCGCCGTTGAGCAGGTTTTGCACGAAGATGAAGCCGTCGGCAAGGTTGGCCTGATAGCAGATGAATATCAAGCCGACATCGAGTTGGCCGTTGGCGGCGAGGCCGCGCGAGTAGTTGAAGGCGCGGCGGTAGAGCAGGTGTTTTTTCATGAACTCAGGATCGCGCGGATTGGCAAGGCGCATATGGCTGTCTTTGGGCGTGATTTTGCCGTCGGGGTCTTTGGCGAAATCGGCGGTGTCGCCCTCTTTTTTACCGTCCATGGGCGCGCCGCTGTATTTGCGCCGGCCGAAAATGTCGGTTTGTTCCTGCATCGGGGTGCGGTCCCAAAACTCGACAAAGTGGCGGATGAGGCGGACGGCCTGATAGCTGCCGTTTTTCGCCCATGCCGGTTCGTCCAAGCTGTTGGCGGCAACGCCTGTCCACAGGACTTGATCGGCGACTTTGGGATCTTCGACTTTGGGATTGCCGGAGCCGTCGCGGAAACCTAAAAGGTTGCGCGCGGCAATGGCGCCGGGTTCGGCTTTAGGGAGCCAACCGTCTATGCTCCAACGGATCACGGCAAACTGGGCGGTATTTTTGATGATGTCACGCAGGGCGGCTTGGCAGGTTTCGGGAGAGAATGCGCAAATTTGCAGGCTAAGGTCGCCGTCGCACCAAGATTTTTGGAGTTTGTCGTTGGGGAAGTCGCGCATTTCCTGCAGGTGTTTCGGCTTTTTGTCTTTGAGGCCGAAGCGGTCGTCAAAGAGGCTGCTGCCGACGCCGACGGTAACCGTCAGTCCGTCGGGACGGAATTGTTTGCCGAGGATGCCGCTGCCCGCAGGCGGGAGTTTGTCGTCGCCGTCTTGGTATTCGCCGCCTTGGGTAAGGAATTCGATGCGGGCGGTCAGGGCGCGGAACAGGTTTTCAAGTTGTTTGGCGTCTTTGGCGGTAACGTCAAAGGCACACATGATGCCGAAGAGCTGGTGTGGTGTGACGATGCCTGCCTGATGCTCGCCGTAACACGGATAGGCCAGCTCGGAATGTTGGTTGTTTTGGGTTTCGGCGGCGGCTTCGCCTTGTTTTTTGCCGGCAAAATAACCGGCAACGCCGATGGCGCCGGCGGCAAGGGCAGTTTTGAAAAGGGTTCGTTTTTCGGGTTGTGCCGGTTGTTTGTTTTGGCTCATGGTCTGCTCCTTGGCAGGGAACGGAAAGATTGCAATCGTGTGAAGTAAGGTCGGTTTTCAAGCATATTTGTGTGGGCGACAATAAGATTCAGACGACCTTTCAATATCCAAAGGCCGTCTGAAAACGCGTTATCTTATTTCAAACCCAAAATACCGCGCAGTTTGGCCAAGTCTTCTGCCAAGGCATTAATCGGCGCCTGCAGGGCTTTGCGGTCTTCTTCGCTCAGTTTGTCATACAGCTCGAAACCGTTCGGGGTTTTGTATTTCGCCAAAATGTCTTCAACCTGTTTGAAGTTGGCATCGGTTTTTTCCAACAACGCTTTGTCTTTGGCTTCGATCAGCGGACGGAACAAATCAACGATTTTTTTGGAGCCTTCCACATTGGCTTGGAAGTCGCTCAAGTCGGTATGGCTGTAACGGTCTTCTTCGCCGCTGATTTTGCTGCCGGCCACTTCTTCAATCAGTTCGGACGCGCCGCCGACCACCTTACCCGGAGGGAATGCCAATGCGTCGATTTCTTTTTGTAGTGCTTCGACATCGGTCATCAGTTTGGCTGCAATTTCCTTCACGCCGGATACGTCTTTTTCTACCCAAAGGGCGTGTTCGATACGGTGGAAGCCGGTAAATCCGGCATCTTTCGCACCGTCTTTGAAGTCGTCTTCACGCGCATCGATGACGGGGTCGAGTTCGCTGAAAAGCTCGGCAATCGGTTCGATACGTTCGTAATGGACGCGGGTGGCGGCAAACAGGGATTTGGCCTTTTCAATGTCGCCGGCTTTAACGGCTTCGGTAAAGGTTTTGGTTTTCGCCACCAGCTCTTTAACCTCGCCTTGAACGTAAGCTTTATAGTCGGCGAGCGGTTGGGACAGTTTTTCCAAATCCGCTTCGTTGGCAGTATCTTTGAAGCCGCTGTCGGTAACAATCAGCTTACCGCGCGGATTGGTCAACAGGCCGCAAGTCATTTCATATTCGCCCGGCAGCAGGGTAACGGTCATTTTGTCGGATAAACCCGGGGCGATGTTTTCACGCTCGTCCACCACCATCACGCCTTTCAGGATTTCCCATTCCAGCTTGCGGCCGCTGTCGTTTTTAATATTGAACACGACTTGGCCGCTGGGGACGGTCAATTCCATTGGTTCACAAGCAGTATCGTTCACGCCGATATTGACCGAACCGTCGGCATTGGCGGCAGCGGATGCGCCTGAAGCGGCAGGCGCGGCTTTTTCGGCTTCAGGCGGCTGACACGCAGTCAAACCCAGAGCCAGCATTACAGACAAAGCAGTCAGATTGAATTTTTTCATTTTACTTCCTTCTTATTTAGTTAATTTAGTTAACGTTTTTGCCGGAGCGCTGCCGCGCAAAAACCAAATCATGACGGGAACCAGATACAGCAGCCAAATCAGGACTTCGCCTTCGGTCGGATGGTCGGTATAGCCGAAGAAACCGCCGAGCAGCACGCCTAAAGGGCTGTCTTCATGCAAATATTTCGAGGTGTCGAAAGCGATGTCCTGCATCGCATTCCATACGCCAGCCTCATGCAGCGCACGAAACGAACCGGCCAACAGACCGGCCGCCACCACAATCAAAAACGCGCCCGTCCAACGGAAAAACTTCGCCAAGTTCAGGCGCATACCGCCCTGATAAATCAGCGTACCGATGACAACCGCCGCCAGCAGCCCCAATACCGCGCCTATCGGCATAGACCACGTCGGGCTTTGCTGGAACACGGCAAGCAGGAAAAACACGCTTTCCAAACCTTCGCGCGCCACGGCCAAAAACGCCATGCCGACCAAGGCCCAGCCCTGGCCGCTGCCGTGGTTCAAGGCCGTCTGAACAGAATCCTGAAGATGCTGTTTCATCGAACGCGCGGCCTTCTTCATCCACAAAATCATGTACGTCAGCATCGCCACGGCCACCAGGCCGATGACGCCGACCACCAATTCCTGTTCTTTTTGCGGAATCTCGCCCGTAACGGAATGAATGCCGTAACCGATACCCAAACACATGGCCGCAGCCAAAAACACGCCCAGCCAAACCTTCGGCATCAGCTCGCTGTGTCCCGACTGTTTTAAAAAACTGGCAACAATGCCGACGATCAGGGCGGCTTCGATGCCCTCGCGCAGCATAATCAAAAAAGCAATCAGCATAAAAAACTCTAAAGTGAAACGTTCATTTGTTAACGCATTTATAACGCTTTACGCTTAATAACGCAAATTATTTTCATTTTTTAATAATCCTATAATTATTAAGATTTTTTAAAATAAAATAACGAACGTAATCAATAAAAACTAAAAGGCCGTCTGAATTTTGTTTTTTCAGACGGCCTTAAAAACATTAACTAATTGTAAAAAAACAATAAAAAAGTTTCATAGTATAAAATTCTCTTTCGGTTATATTTTCAAAATTTATCAAAAATAAAAGGTTGATTTACAGCAAGAATCAAAAGCAACTTATCTCATATAGTTCAAATACTGCTGTCGCAACCAGCAAACCATTACATAACAAATGCATAATAAAGGAACCTCCTATGCCACGTTTGAAACTCCACTAAATCGTTCTGGCCTTGGCCGTTTCTGCCGCGTTGACCGCCTGCGGTGAGAAAACTGCACAAACTACTGAAACTCCTCAAGCTGCTTCTGCCGCGAGCACTGCCGATACTGCCGCAAGCACCGCCGCCGTTTCAGCCCCTCAAAATTCTGCCGATGTTTCTGACGAAGACAAAGCCCTGTTGGAACGCGCGCAAGCTACGTTCAAACCTTTGCCTGACCTAGCCGAAATGCAAAAAGTCCGTCCGTTTACCGAAGAACAAGTCAAACTCGGCCAACAACTTTGGTACGAAAACCGCCTGTCCAAAGGCAACACCGTCAGCTGTAACTCTTGCCACAACTTGGCAACTGCCGGCGTAGACAACATGCCGACCAGCGCGGGCCACAAAAGCCAATTCGGCGGCCGTAACTCCCCAACTGCTCTGAATGCTGCCTTGTTGGGCAGCCAATTCTGGGACGGCCGTGCAGCCGATGTGGAAGAACAAGCCGGCGGCCCATTGCTCAACCCTGTTGAAATGGCCAACGCTACCGAAGCCGATGCCGCCGCAAAAATTGCCGGTATCCCTGAATACCAAGAAAAATTCAAAGCCGCATTCCCTGAAGACGGCGCGGTTTCCTTCAAAAACATCACCACCGCATTGGGCGCGTTTGAACGTACCCTGCTGACCCCGACCCGTTGGGACGACTACCTGAAAGGCAACGTATCTGCCCTGAGCGAACAAGAACGCAAAGGCGTACGCGCATTTATGGACAACGGCTGTATTGCTTGTCACAGCGGCGTTAACTTGGGCGGTGCCATGTTCCAAAAATTCGGTTTGGTGGATGGTCCTTACTGGAAACACATCGACGATCCTAAACACGACAAAGGCCGTGCGGACGTAACCAAAAAAGCCGAAGACGAATTCTTCTTCCGCGTTCCCGGCTTGAGAAATGTTGAGCGCACCTATCCATACTTCCACAACGGCAGCGTTTGGGAATTGGATAAAGCCGTCAACATCATGGCGAAAGCTCAATTGGGTAAAACTCTGGCTCCGGAAGAAACTGAAAACATCGTTGCCTTCTTGAAAGCCCTCTCCGGCAATGTTCCTGAATCTGCCCGAACCATGCCTGAGCTGCCCGTCTCCCACGATGTCAAATCCCAACCTGACAACAAATAAGGGTTAGCATAAAACAAAGGCCGTCTGAAAATCCGTTTCAGACGGCCTTTTGCTGCCGGCCATATGGGCGGCTTTGTTTCACGATTGCGCACAATATGGTAATCTTGAGCCGATTTTCACCATACATCCGAAAGGAACATCATGAGCCCGATTATTGAAGACTTGCAAGAAGGCCACGGCAAAGAAGCCGTCAAAGGCAAAGAAATCACCGTACATTACACCGGCTGGTTGGAAGACGGTACCAAGTTCGACTCCAGCCTCGACCGCCGTCAACCGCTGACCATCACCCTGGGCGTCGGCCAAGTGATTAAAGGTTGGGACGAAGGCTTCGGCGGCATGAAAGAAGGCGGCAAACGCAAGCTGACCATTCCTTCCGAAATGGGCTACGGCGCACACGGTGCCGGCGGCGTGATTCCTCCGCACGCAACCTTGATTTTTGAAGTCGAGCTGCTGAAAGTGTACGAATAAGCATTTGACGCTTCAAAAGACCGAGGCCGTCTGAAACCCGAAGTTTGGTTTTTCAGACGGCCTGTTTTATCAAGATTCGGTATAATGCCCTCTTTTACAAGCAAACCATTTCCCAAGGAACCCTCATGCTTTTACCCGAACAAGTCAAAACCCTGATTGAAGGCGTTACCCCTTGCGAACACGTCGAAGTCGAAGGCGACGGCCATCACTTCTTCGCCGTCATCGTTTCCTCCTCATTTGAAGGCAAAGCCCGCCTCGCCCGCCACCGCCTGATTAAAGACGGCCTCAAGCCGCAACTCGAAAGCAACGAATTGCACGCGCTGTCGATTTCCGTTGCCGCCACGCCGGCCGAATGGGCGGCCAAACAGGCTTAATTCGGAATCAAACAAAAGGCCGTCTGAAAACTTTTCAGACGGCCTTTTTCATACATATTAAACAGCGCAGGCAATCGATACAAACGACAAACCGCATTCGACAACACGCAATCGCTGTGTAAACCTTACCGGCACAACCGCCAAACTAGCCCTGCCGTTTCGGGAAAAACTGCACCACGTTCTCCCCTTGCGGCAACACCAATTTCTTCACGGCATGGCCGTACACGGTTTCAAGCGTGATGTTCAGACGGCCTTCGTTTTCAAAAATCTTATCCACACATTCCTTGGCCGCTTGCGGATTACTGAACTTCAACGCATTCCACAATCCCAAGGTTTCCATGTCCTGCCAAAACGTCCCGGCTTTTTTATAGCTCAACTCAAGCTTGGCCGTGTCGGTTACCGGATCGTAAAAGCCGTTGTCGGCGAGCATATCGCCCAAGTCGTGCATATCAATCAGCGTGGGCGCTTCGCATTCGATGCCTTCATGGTTCAGACGGCCTGTCAGCTCGGTCAGGCTGTCGCGGCCAAAGTGCGTGAAAAACAATAATCCGTCGGTTTTCAAAGCAACGGCCCAGTTTTTCAATACCGGCAAAATATCGTCGGCGCGGCTGAGGCTGAGGTTGGCCCACAGCATATCGGCGGATGCTTCGGGCAGCGGCGCGGTCAGGGCTTGGCAATGTTGCGGAATGGTTTTGCCGGTCAGCTTCTGCCAGAAACCGCCTTTGCGCGCGGCGGCGGCGGTTTTCAAAAAGTCGGCATTCGGATCGTATTCTTCAAACACGGCGTCGGGATAACGCGCGGCCAGCAGGCTGCGGCTGATGTCGGCATCGGCACCAATCAGCATGATGCGTTTGGGTGCATTGCGGACCAGCTGCAGGCGCTCGTCGGTGTCTTGGGCGAGATGGCGGTGAATTTGCCAGCGTTTGTCTTGTTCGGTCATGGTGGGTTGTGTCAGCGGGCTTTGCCCGACAATATTCTGTTTTTATGGTTGATGTTTGTTTCAGACGGCCTTTTCGACAAAATTGCGGTAGGTTTCGGCAAATTCGTCGGCATGGCTTAAAAAGGGCGCGTGTGCGGCTTTGTCGATAAGGACCAGCTCGCTGTTGCTCAAATGGCGGTGTAAATATTCGCCCATGCGCGGCGGCGTAATGGCGTCTTTCTGTCCAAACACCAGCAATGACGGCGTTTGAATAAGCGGCAACAGCGGACGCGCGTCGGCATGGTTGACCGCTTCAAGCGCGGCCTGTAAGGCGGAAGGCGTGCCGCAGCGCGCCAAATCAGGTAACACCCGGTTTAAGATTTCGCCCGAATGCGGCGTGTGCAGCAGTTGCAGTTGTAGAAACTGTTTAATATGTTTGGCATAATCCAGCTGAAATGCGCCGACCATCTTGCCCAAGGCAGGTTGTGCCAAGCCTTCTGGATAATCCGTGTCGGCAGTCAATCGGGCAAAACTTGCCGTCAGGCATAGCGATTGGATTTTGTCGGGATAAAGCGCGGTCAAATACAGGGCAACCAATCCACCCAGCGACCAGCCAAGAATGTGTGCCGGCGTGTCGATTTGTCCGGCAAAGGTTTCGGCAACGGCGGCAATATCAAACGGTTCGGCAAAAGACGCATCGCCGTGTCCGGGCAAATCAAGCGCGCGGACGTCCCAACCGGCAGGCAGGCGCGGTATCAAATCGTCGAATACATGGCGGTTCGCCGCCCAACCGTGTATCAGATAAACTTTTTTGGCGGAGTGTGGCATGAATGTTCTTTCTTGGTGGCGCAATTTGAAACGGCTCAATGCGCGACGTTGCGTATTATGCCACGATTCCGTTTCAGACGGCCTTTGCCGAGGCTGCGCAAACGATTTGACGGAATATTTTATCGACGCGGCACAAAGCTGTCCTTTGTGTTTCCGCCATGTCGAGGGCGGGGCGGTGTGCGGCAGTTGCCAGAAAAAGCCGCCCGCATTTGATAGAATGTGGGCCTCGCTGTATTACGAACCGCCCGTCAGCAGCATGATACGCGAGCTGAAACACTTGGCCGATTTGGGCATGAGCCGTCCGTTGGCGGATTTGATGTGCCAAAACGCACCGGACTGGCTGGCGACGGAACACTTCGATTTCGTCCTGCCCATGCCTTTGAGCAAAGAGCGGCGGCTCAAGCGCGGATTCAACCAAAGCGAGGCGTTGACGGATATTTTGGCAAAACGCTACGGCTGGACGCTGCTGCCGCGCCACGCGGTTTTCAGACGGCATGGCGAGCCGCAAAGTACGCTGAAAAGCAACGAACGTCGGCGAAATATCAAGAATGCATTTAAAATCAAAGCCGAATTGCCGAAGGCGTGTAATATTCTGTTAATTGACGATGTCTTTACCACCGGTTCGACCTTGGACGAATTGGCGAAAACGCTGAAAAAATCAGGCGCAGGTAAGATTTTTTGCTGGAGTTTAGCGCGGCCGCCAATGAAAAAATAGCTTAAACTTTTTGACACCCATGGAACATTTCGGCATTATGCCACTCTATAAGTGATTGATTTATATGTTTACCATAGTTTTGTACCAACCCGAAATCCCGCCCAATACGGGCAATATCATCCGCCTGTGCGCCAATACCGGTGCTGATTTGCACTTGGTCAAGCCGCTTGGTTTCCCTCTGGATTCGTCCAAAATGAAACGCGCGGGCTTGGATTATCACGAGTTTGCCAAACTGACGGTACATGAAAATTTCGATGATTGCCTCAAGGCCCTTGAAGGCCGTCGCATTTTCGCGCTGACCACCAAAGGTTCTACCCGACCCGACGAAGTTTCCTTCCGCGAAGGCGACGTGTTGCTGTTTGGTCCCGAAACGCGCGGCCTGCCTGCCGAAGTTCTCGACAGCCTGCCTGCCGGACAAAAAATCCGCCTGCCGATGATGCCCGACAGCAGGAGCATGAATCTTTCCAATACCGTCGCCGTTATTCTGTTTGAAGCATGGCGACAAAACGGTTTCGCAGGCGGCGTATAACAGGCCGTCTGAAACCGCTGCGTTATCAACTCAAGAACGGAACCCGTTTTGACTTTTACCAAAAAAACCCTCCTTTCCTTAGCCGCCGCCACCATCGGCGTCCTTTCCATCAATGCCGCCGTCGCCGACAGCGTGGTCCGAGTCGAAAAACTGCATCCTTCTGCCAACCGCAGTTACAAAGTTGCCGGCAAACGCTACACGCCGCTGACCAAAGTTTCCTCTTTCAGCCAAACCGGCAAAGCCTCATGGTACGGCAGCCAATTCCACGGCCGTAAAACTTCCAGCGGCGAGCGTTACAATATGAACGCCCTCTCCGCCGCCCACAAAACCCTCCCTATTCCCAGCTACGCACGTGTGACCAATATGCAAACCGGCAAAAGCGTCATCGTCCGTGTCAACGACCGCGGCCCTTTCCACGGCAACCGCGTCATCGATGTTTCCAAAGCCGCCGCCCAACAATTGGGTTTCATCAACCAAGGCACAGCCAACGTCAAAGTTGAACAAATCATCCCCGGCCAAACCGCCGCTCAAACCATTATTACCCCAAACAACAAAGAATTTTTTGTTGATTTGAAATCCTTCGGTACCGAACGCGAAGCGCAAGCCTATTTGAACCAAACCGCACAAAGCCTGCCATCCGACAGCAAAATCACGCTTGAAAAACGCAACTACGAATACGTTGTCAAAATGGGTCCGTTCAGCAGCCAAGAACGTGCCGCCGAAGCAGGCGAACGCGCCCGTCATCTGAACCTGGCATCCGCCATCTGATTTCGTCCGCGTTACCGCTGAAGTTTGATACAATACAAGGCCGTCTGAAACCCGATTGCAAGGTTTCAGACGGCCTTTTTTAATCACAGGGGAACACCATGATCAGCAGGCTCACAGGAAAATTGATTGAGAAAAATCCGCCGCAGGTCGTTATCGACGTCAACGGCGTCGGTTATGAAGCCGACGTTTCCATGCAGACTTTCTACAACCTGCCTTCCGTTGGCGAAACCGTCCATCTTTACACTCAGCTTGTTGTCCGCGAAGACGCACATTTGCTGTTTGGTTTCGCCTCAGCCGAGGAACGCGCCACCTTCCGCCAACTGGTCAAAGTCAGCGGCATCGGTGCCAAAACCGCATTGGGCATTTTGTCGGCCATGAATGCCGACGAGCTAGCGCAAGCCATCGCCGAAGAAGACGTCAAACGTCTCTCCTCCGCGCCCGGCATCGGCAAGAAAACCGCCGAACGCATGGTATTGGAACTGCGTGGCAAACTCGTGTCCCATACCGTTTCAGACGGCCTGTTTGCCCCTGATGCCGTTGCCGACGAAAGCCAAGACATTATCAACACCCTGCTTGCCCTCGGCTACAACGAACGCGAAGCCAAAGCCGCCACCAAAGGCATTCCCAAGGGCACGGAAGTCGGCGAAGGCGTGCGCCTGGCCTTGAAAAACCTGCTCAAATAAGGCCGTCTGAAACATGAAGACATTGGCCCTGAGCATCACCCTCTTTCTAAGCGCATGCGTCTATACCGAGACCCCGTATGGGCGCACCGCCGTCTTGGACCTGCCCGTCCACTCGCAAACCACTGTCAACAAAACCGTGACCATCAACGCCCCGCCCGGGACGACCGTCATCTATCAAGACAGCGAACCCGTCCGCAATTACCCAGCCTATCCCGTTTATCCCCGCCGGGTTTATCGTTATCGATAAACAACGCTGACCGTTTGAAACCATAGGTTCAGACGGCCTGTTGAGAGACTAACCATGAAATACATCCTTCCCCTGCTTTTACTCCTGAGCGCCTGCACACCGGACACCAAGACCACGGATGCCGCATCCGACCCCAAAACACACGGCTTTGCACACCGCCTGACCGAAGGCGAAAAACTACTGACCCAAGCCCTCATCAAACAAGACCTCGCCGCCTACTTCAAACACGAAACCGGCGGCGCATTTGCCGAACAAGCCCCCTTATTCTCGGCCCAGCAACTTGCCGAACAGAAAAACATCCCCAAAAACGATGCCATCGGCGTTTACGGCAAAATCATCAAAACCCAAGGCCGCACCGCCTGGCTGCAAACCGACAAGCAAACCCTCAAACTCGATTTGGCCGAACCGCTGCAAGAAGCTCAAGGCGAAGTTACCCTTGTCTGCCAACACGAAAACACCGCATTCCAAGACTGCCAAACAGAAGAAAACTTCGCCCGACGCTTTACCGAACAAATTTTCTCGGCGGTCGAGTCCGGACGCGTATCCGCCCAAACAGACGCACCGGCCGAAGAAATCATGGCCGGCCGCCTTATCCCGTTTTTAAGTGCCGCCAGCGACTTTACCGGCAACTTCAAAGCCTGCGCCACCACCATGACCGAATACTGCACCAGCCGCCTAGCACGCGAAATGCCTGAATCCGCAGTCCGCAAAAAAGCACAGGAATTGGGTTTGACCGAAATAGCATTTAAAAAGAAAAAATAAATATTTAGGCCGTCTGAACCTTATGGCGGCTGTGTTATAATCCGCACCTCATACAGGTCGGACAGACAGTCGCCGCGTATCGCGTAAGGCATACGGGGAGGAAAGTCCGGGCTCCACAGAGCAGAATGCCGGCTAACGGCCGGGCGCGGTAACGCGACGGAAAGTGGAACAGAAAGCAATACCGCCGATGATTGCCTTCGGGCAAAACAGGTAAGGGTGAAAAGGTGCGGTAAGAGCGCACCGTGCATTTGGTAACAAAGCGCAGCAGGCTAAACCCCATTCGGAGCAAGACCAAACAGAACTCGATGACGCTGCTCGCCGAGCGTTCGGGTAGGTTGCTTGAGCACACCAGCAATGATGTGCCTAGAGGAATGACTGTCCGCGACAGAACCCGGCTTACCGTCCGAGCTGTATGTCCCCATACCGCGGCAGGTTTTAAAAACCTGCCGCATTTTTATAGAAATAAAAAGGCCGTCTGAAACCTCAATCTTGGTTTCAGACGGCCTTTTTAAACCGCTGTTTATGGGCGGTATTCCGGTTTCATGCCGTTGGGCAGGAGCTGCCATACATAGCCGGTGGTTTTCATTTTGCCGGCCACTTCGCCTGCTTCGTCACCATAGCCCCAGAAATAATCCACACGGACCGCGCCTTTAATCGCGCTGCCGGTGTCTTGCGCCATAATTAAGCGGTTGAGGGCTTTTTTGGTGATCGGATGGGCAGTGGCGACAAACAGCGGTGCGCCAAGCGTGATGTAGTGGCGGTCGATGGCACCGGCGTATTCGCCCATCAACGGCGTACCTAATGCGCCCACCGGGCCTGAATCACTGCTGCCGGTCAGCTCGCGGAAAAAGACGTAGCTTGGGTTTTGTCCCAAAACTTCGGCAAGGCGGCCGGGGTTTTGCTTCATATAGGCCTTGATGCCCTGCATGCTGGTCTGACCCAGCGGCAGATAGCCTTTATCCGCCATATAGCGGCCGATGGAAACATACGGATGTTCGTTTTTATCGGAAAATCCGACACGGATGTATTTTCCGGACGGTGTTTTCAGACGGCCTGAACCTTGAATGTGCATAAAGAAAAGTTCGACCGGATCATCTGCATAACCCAAAATCGGCGCTTTGCCGTTAAGCGCGCCGCCGTTGATTTGGCTGCGGGTGTAGTAAGGAACGAAACGGCTGCCTTCAAAACGGCCTTTCAGCGCGGTGCTGCGTGCTGTAATCGGGAATCTGGACAAGTCGGCCGTGTATGTGCCGCTGTTGTCGATGACGCCGCTGTTTGGGCCGGTTTGGCGGATGCGGACGGTGGCTTTGCTGCCCCTCAAGTTTGCAGCCAGCGGAACGGAAACGAAATCGTTCGGAATGCCGTAAATAGGGAAACGGGATTGGCTCGTGGATTTGTCGTCGCCGTGCAGGACCGGTTCGTAATAGCCGGTAATGGTGCCGGCAGGATTGCCGCCGTTATCGACGCGCCATGCAGTGAAATAGCGCTCGAAAAAGTGTTTGGCTTGGAAATGGTGCACCGGTGTTTGCATGGCTTGGATACAAACGTCCTGCCAGCCTTGGCGGTTTTTAAGTTTTTCACAGCCTAAACGGAAAGATTGCAGGCTTTTGGTAAAGTGTTGGAGGTCCCAGTGCGGCAATTCGTTGTAGGAAACTACGGTGTAGTTTGCTCCTCCCCCGCTCACAGTCGTACCGATGGGGTCAGGCGTACCGGTGGGGCGGTCGGGGCCTTTGATAACGCTGGTGTCGGTTTCGGGGAGGTTTTTAATGCTTTTGCTCGGACAGGCGGCAAGAATGGCCGCGGCAATGCTGACGAGCGTGATGCGGTACAAATGTTTTTTCATGGAATCAATAGCGTGTCGAAAGGCCGTCTGAAAGCGATTTTTCAGACGGCCTATGTTGGAAAGTGCTGATTTTACATAAACATAAAATACACTAAGTTATTTTATTGAACATATATCGTACTTTATCTATCCGACTATTTGGACGACGGGGCTGGCAAACAGGTTCACCGGTAGTAACATGGTACCCTTTTAACTCTGTTAAACAAACACTACGTCCATTTGTAAAGAAAGTTAAATCACTACGATATTCTTGAATACACCGAGCAGGGATTTCTCCACTAAGAATGACCTCATTATTTTTCAATTGAGTGTCTACGATGTTCGCACAATATTTAGGAGCATCGTTGTATGCTCGTGAAAGATATTCCTGTGGCGCATAAATTTTAAAACTAAGATATGGCTCTAACAATTCTGTTCCAGCTTTTTTTAAGACTTGTTCCAATACAATAGGAGCAAGCATCCGAAAATCTGCTGGGGTACTAACAGGGCTATAGTATAAGCCATACTTAAAACAGATTTTACAATCCGTCACATTCCAACCATATAATCCTTGTTCGCAACCATAGCGTATCCCTTCCATAACTGCATTTTGAAATGATTGATTTAAGTATCCAAGAGAAACCGAGCTCTCATACTGCATTCCACTTCCCAACGGAAGCGGTGATACAGATAAACCAATGGAAGCCCAGAAAGGATTTGGCGGCACTTCGATGTGAATGGTATATTCTGCATTTTTTAACGGTCTCTCCATATAAATGACTGTAGGCTCTTTTAGTTCTATCTCCACATGATACTTTTCTTGCAACAGTGCACTAATCACTTCCATTTGTACTTTCCCTAAGAAAGAAAGTATGATTTCATGTGTCGCAGAATCCACATAATATCGCAGAAGCGGGTCACTGTCGGAGATTTCTAAAAGTGCATCAAGTAACATTTCCCTTTGTTGAGGTTTGCTCGGTTCAACAGTCGTTTGCAGCAGAGGGAGGGGATTTTCAATTCTCTCTCTCTGTGGCAATAGCTTTGTATCTCCAAGAACACTATTTAACTTCAAAAACTCATTCTGCAAAATAACAATTTCCCCGGAATAAGCCTTATCGATTTTACATAATTCACCATTTATTGAAGTATACATTTCTGTAATTTTTATTTTTTCCTTTTCCGATATTCTAACCGAATCTCGCAAATGCAGTACGCCACTATAAAGACGTATATATGCAAGACGCTGTCTTTTTTCCGAATACTCAATTTTGAAAACTTTTCCGCAAAGTTCAGACTGACCTCGATGTGTTGATGAATAAAATTTATTCGTAATCACTTCTATAAGGTTATCAATCCCTATATTGTTTTTTGCACTTCCGTGATAAACAGGGAACAGGGAACAATTATGAAATCTTATGCTTTCCTCTTGTTCGAGTTCTAATGCTTCCAATAATTTCCCAGACGTATATTTCTCCAAAAGGTAATCATTTCCTTCTATTACCATATCCCATTGTTCAGATTCGGTAAAGTTCATTACACGCATATTAGGATGCAGTTCTACCTTCTGTTTGATTACAATTTCGGCAGAAAGTTTCTCTTTAATATCCTGATAAACCGTTGATAAATCAATTCCATTTTGGTCAATCTTATTGATAAAAAAGATTGTGGGAATCCCCATTTTCCTAAGTGCATGAAATAATATACGAGTTTGTGCTTGTACGCCATCTTTTGCAGAAATCAGTAGAATTGCCCCATCTAAAACTGATAATGAACGATATACTTCTGCTAAGAAATCCATATGTCCTGGCGTGTCTATGATGTTCACCTTCGTATTTTCCCACTGAAAAGAGGTTATTCCTGTCTGAATTGTAATTCCTCTCTGACGTTCTAAAAGCGTATTATCCGTCCTCGTTGTACCTTTGTCCACGCTTCCTAATTCTGTAATCGCTCCACTGTTATATAATAAGCTTTCTGTTAAGGTAGTTTTTCCTGCATCAACATGAGCTAAAACTCCAATATTAATAATTTTCATGTGATTTTCCTCCATTCAAAAACCCAAAAGGGCATAAAAATCCCAGTGATAAATACTTTTATCACTGGGATTTTTATGCATAACCATAGGTATACAAAGCATACAGATATTCTCTGGATACTTTAGAATCACATGATAAAGGTATTCTTAAACTGGGTACAAAAAACTAAGCCCTCCTAAAAAAGGACATCTAATTATTTGTTCCCGCTATCAAATTGACAGTTTATTTAAGAATACCTTGCCGCATATTTATTAACTCCTTTTAAATAGTCACTTAAATAATAGCACGTAAGAGCATATTTGTAAAGGAATCTCCAATTTTTTATCAAAAAAAGCGATTTATCGGCGCGGCGGCAATTTGACGACAACCGTATCGGCCAGCATATCGTAGAGCGTGCGGCGGTCGCGTTTGACGGAAAAGAGCATGATGAAGTTGATGAAAGCTATAAGCAGAGAAACCAAATCTCCACCCGTTTCATTTACTGCCAACATTACTGCAATGACTATAATACCGACAATAAATGACCAAGCCACTTCGCGTATCAAAACCGTACCACCAAAACCTGGATTATTCCCGTCACTTTTTAACACGCGGATGCCCATAATTTTTTTACCTAAAGACTGACCGTCCCGGCTCATGTAATACAGTTGGAAGATACCGAAAACCAAATAAACAGCCAAAGAAATAAAAAATGTTATGGCAAAATATTCAGGGGTATTAGAAAGAGAAGACTCCGAAACTAATTCTTTGCTTTCATCTAAAGTGAAAACTACCATCACAATGAATGGCAACCATATCAAAAAAGTAAACAGATTATTCAACAAATATGCCGCAACCCTCGCCCCCGGCGAAGCAATATGGACATCTACTATTTCTGTTTGGGGCAAATCCGACAAATTGATTTTGCTCATTTAATCTTCCTCTGTACCATTAATGAAATGCAATTTCATTGCCATCTTAACCTATTTTCCTATCATTCTAAAAATTTTCGATAAAAACCTTTACATTTTCCGCAGACGGCGTTAAAACGTTTGTTTTCCCCTTTTTTATAGTGGGTTAACAAAAATCTGAACAAAGCGGCAGGCGATGCCGTTCCGATTTTTGTTAATGCACTATAAACTTATCCGGATTTTCTTTGTAAGGAGTAACACATGAAAGTAGGTTTTGTCGGCTGGCGCGGTATGGTCGGCTCTGTTTTGATGCAGCGTATGAAAGAAGAAAACGACTTCGCCCATATTCCCGAAGCGTTTTTCTTTACCACTTCCAACGTCGGCGGTGCTGCCCCTGATTTCGGTCAGGCGGCCAAAACATTGTTGGATGCCAACGATGTTGCCAAATTGGCAAAAATGGACATCATCGTTACCTGTCAGGGCGGCGATTACACCAAATCCGTGTTCCAACCCCTGCGCGACAGCGGCTGGAACGGATACTGGGTTGACGCGGCTTCTTCCCTGCGCATGAAAGACGACGCGATTATCGTCCTCGACCCGGTCAACCGCAACGTCATCGACAACGGCCTCAAAAACGGCGTGAAAAACTACATCGGCGGCAACTGCACCGTTTCCCTGATGCTGATGGCTTTGGGCGGCCTGTTCCAAAACGATTTGGTCGAATGGGCAACCAGCATGACCTACCAAGCCGCTTCCGGCGCGGGTGCGAAAAACATGCGCGAACTCATCAGCGGCATGGGCGCGATTCACGCCCAAGTGGCAGACGAGCTTGCCGACCCTTCCAGCGCGATCCTCGACATCGACCGCAAAGTGTCCGATTTCCTGCGCAGCGAAGACTATCCGAAAGCCAACTTCGGCGTACCGCTCGCCGGCAGCCTGATTCCGTGGATTGATGTGGACTTGGGCAACGGCCAGTCCAAAGAAGAATGGAAGGGCGGCGTGGAAACCAACAAAATCCTCGGCCGCAGCGACAATCCGACCGTAATCGACGGCTTGTGCGTACGCATCGGCTCTATGCGCTGCCACAGCCAAGCCCTCACCCTGAAACTGAAAAAAGACCTGCCCGTTTCTGAAATCGAAGCCATCTTGGCAGGTGCAAACGATTGGGTGAAAGTTATCCCCAACGAAAAAGAAGCCAGCATCCACGAGCTGACGCCTGCCAAAGTTACCGGCACGCTGTCTGTTCCTGTCGGCCGTATCCGCAAACTGGAGATGGGCGGCGAATACATCAGCGCGTTCACTGTCGGCGACCAACTCTTGTGGGGTGCTGCCGAGCCGTTGCGCCGCGTATTGCGCATTATCTTGGGCAGCCTGTAATTTAGGTTGGCATGAAAAAAGCAACGGTTTGAGCCGTTGCTTTTTTGGATAATAACAAGGCCGTCTGAACCTTTCAGACGGCCTTTTTTCTATTCTTTCTTACCGGCCAAACCGATTTCTTTGGTGGAATCACCAACTTTGATTTGCGCCTTACCGGCAATTTCTTCAGCCTGCGGGCCGAAGAGTTTCAAATCATAACGGCCGTTTTCAATACCGTTCAAACTGGTTTTACCGCTGATGGCGGCTTTGCCATTGTTATTGGCAATGCCTGCGGCAAGCAGGTCGACATTATTGTGGGAAGCCATGCTGCTGATTTTGCCGTAACCTTGTTTTTTATCGAAATCCACGGTGTATTTCAGACGGCCACTGCGGTCGTCGCCATTAAACGCGATGCCCGAATACTGATAGCTGCCTTGTTTGGGCAAATTGCGATACGCTGTTTCATCGCCTTGGACTTCGCCGACGGTGAATGTGTATGTATCGAGGTTTTGCAGCTTGCCTGCGTCATCGGCTTTTTGTTTGGCGTAACGCGCGGCAACAGTGGAATAATTTTGTTTATACACTTGGAAGTCGCCGGTTTCCAAAGTGATGACTTGGCCGTTTACCTTGATTTTTTGGGCGTAGTCGTAAGAGGATACTTTATCGGTTTTCAAAAAGCCGGTATCAAGTTTGCCGCCTTTTTGCAGGGTTTGCGTTTTACCGTTGGCCGTCAGCTCCAACGTACCGTTTTCAGGGACGGATTCGTTCAATTCAACAGACAACACGCCTTTCGGATGCGGATTGAGCGGCTCGGTAACGGCATTCGACAAGCCGCTTGTTGCACCGCCGCAGGCAGCCAACATCAAAGACAGGGAAGCAGTCAAAGCAGAAATGCGGAGGGTTCTCATCATTTTTTCCTTTCCTTTTTTATTTGGTATGATATTTATCATATACCTAAAAAAATGAACAATAAATGATTTTTGTCAAAATTAAGTATTTTGAATATTAATTTTATAAATATTGAAACATTTTTAGAATATCGGATATTCAGTCCATCCCGCCTCCCTTCCGCTATAATCATTTTATTTTACAAACGGACTTCATCATGCCGAAAATCACCCTTATCGCCGCCTACGCCGCCCGCCGCTGTATCGGCATCAAAAACACCATGCCTTGGCATTTGCCCGAGGATTTTGCCTTCTTCAAATCCTACACCACCGGCAAACCCGTCATTATGGGCCGCAAAACATGGGAATCGCTGCCGCGCAAACCGCTGCCCGGCCGTCAAAATATCGTCATCACCCGCCAAGATTATCAGGCCGAAGGTGCGCAAACGGCGGCTTCTTTGGAAGATGCGCTGGCTTTGTGTCAGGGGGTTGAAGAAGTCATCATCATGGGCGGCGCGCAAATTTATGCACAAGCCCTGCCGATTGCCACCGATTTGCGTTTGACCGAAGTCGGTTTGGATGTGGACGGCGATGCGTTTTTTCCTGAGTTTTCCACAAAAACATGGCAAGAAGCCTCTCGGGAAAACCATGTTTCCGCCAAAGGCATCAAATACACGTTTGTGCATTATGTGAAGGCATAATCCGACAACGCAAAGGCCGTCTGAAACCCTGTTTTTCAGGTTTCAGACGGCCTTTTATTTCGTTTGTTTACGGCATTCCGTTTAAGCCGTTTTGTTTTTCAAAGGCAGTTTGATATGCGGTTTGGCCGGCTTAGGCGCTTCTTTCAGTCCAAGTTCGATTTGCTGCTCTTCGCTCAACAAATTGCTCCAGTCGCCTTTTTTATACCAGTCGCGGCCGTCCAACTCGATGGGATGTTGGATACGCTCGCAACCGTTGCCGCATTGCAAATCGTCTTCTTTGCAGTATTTGTCGCAACCCCAGCAGATACGCTCGGGATTTTTCGGGAAAATGGGAAATTTCTTGGCCATGATGTTCTTCTTTTGTTTGTGTGCGGTATGGGCAGAATTATAAGTGATTTGAATGGGACTGGCGGCGGGTTTATCGTGTTTTACGCTGATTTTTTAAGATGTGTTAACCTTTCAGACGGCCTATACTGTAAAAACTATCCCTACTCGGTACAACAAAAGGACTCAATATGAACATATGCCGTCTGAAGCCTGAATTTGTCGAGCCTTTATCCCTCGCGCTGTTTGAGGAATGGCACGATTTTGCGCCGTGGTCGTCTCTGGACAAAATCCGTGCGTATTACGCGCAGTGCCTTAATGAGGATGACTTGCCGCTGGCGTTTGCGGCTGTGGATAAGGAAGGGCGGCTGATGGGCTCGGCGGCATTGAAGCGGTTTGATATGGCCTGTTTTCCCGAATACGAATATTGGCTGGGTGATGTGTTCGTTTTGCCGCAATTTCGCGGTTTGGGCGTGGGCAGGCAGCTGGTTTCGTTTTGTCTGGATAAAGCACGCGAACTGGGTTTGCCGCATCTGTATCTCTATCCAGCCGCTGCTTTTGTTGTTGCTGCGTTCGCTGCTGCTTTGTTCGGCGGATTGGAGTGTGATGTCGTTATCGGCAATCAGGCCGGTTCCTGCTTTACCTGAAACATCCGATCCTGTGATGTTGATATTGGATTGTTCGCCTGCACCTCCGGCAATAAGGGTAGTTTTACCGCCTGCTTGAATTTGGCTGGCTTGGGCTTGATTTACTTGAACTTGGGTGGTTTGTCGGTTTTGCTGTTCGCCGTAGGTTATGGAAATGCTGACTTCTGCTGCTGCAACCGCTGCTTCTAAATACCGCTTGGGCAAGGATATACACGGTTTTTTGTCATGTGCTTAATTCTTCTTGCTTGTTTTTTTCGGTGAGTTGATTTTCTTTTTTTACACAGGCAATAGGCACTTGGCGGTGCATGGGATTAATACCACAACCAAGTGATAGCACCGGGTGCTTCGCTTTCGTTATATGGCTCACTGGGATAGAGCTTGGGTGAGAGAATGTTTAGGGGGGAGTGGGCATAGTTTAGAGTTACGATTAGTTAAAGTAAAAAGGAAAGGTAAGTGGTTTTAAGGCAGCCTGAAACGGAGTTCAGCGAAACCAAAACCGCGTGTGCATGAATGCACATCCTACCATTTCACTTTTTTGGTTGGTTACACAGGCTATGCTGGTTAGTAGTGCCAGTTAATCTACATCTTGATAAAGTTTATCTATAAAACTATCAAAATCAGGTGTGATGGGAACTGTAATCATCTTGGTATTACCTAGTTCATCTTCGTAAAATTCATCATGATACATAAGTACGATGGATGGATTACTTGAATTCTTACGGTAATCAAAACAAATATAATCGCCATTTGCACTTATTCCAAATGCAACAACTTGGTTTCCATAGCCATATTCATTATCAATGCATGAATAGGTATAGATATTTTCATGACAGGAGGCATCTTTTTTATATCCTAAAAATAAAATATTTCTGTCATCTGTATTCTTATTATTATCAATAAAAATAAAACAATCTTCTTCGGGATATAAATAATCATGTTCACTTATCAAATATATATACGATCTAGGGAATGTTACACCTAAATTTTCTGCAAATTTTTCAATGATTGAAGCAGAAACTTTTCCTTCATCTCTCCAGATATTTAATTTTTTCATTATTCATTTCCTTGATTAACGTCCTTTTTTTAATGCATTTTGACCAGTATGTCTAACTGCATCATGTATTTCCAATGGTACTAGCTGCATGTTATTTGGTGCACTTTGTGCATTATGATGCCAAATATATCCATTAATAGTCCGTTTTCCAGCCATAATATCTTCTAACTGTGTGCTAGTAAAATTTGATTTAGGAATTACCCCACGCCGGATGTGCAGGCCGTGTATGAAAAGTTCGGTTGGAAAGAAATCACACAGACTTGGCACAACGGGGAAGCTGTATCCGTCATGAAATTGGATTTATAGCTTGAAAAGAATAAAAGGCCGTCTGAACATTTGGTTTCAGACGGCCTTTGCCTTTGAATTATCCACAACTACCCTATCCGTTTAAACGGTGGCAGACAGGCCAATAATTGCTGGCCGTAGCGTTGCGTTTTGACGCGGTTGTCGAGGATGGTCACGCGACCGTAATCCTGTTCGGTACGGATAAGGCGGCCGACGGCTTGGATCAGTTTGATGCTGGCTTCGGGCACCGTGATTTCGATAAAGGGATTGCCGCCGCGTTGTTCAATCCAACGGTTTTGGGTTTTCTCGATGGGATTATCCGGCATGGCAAACGGCAGCTTGGCAATGATAACTTGCACACAGGCCGTGCCGGGCAGGTCGAGGCCTTCAGCAAAACTGTCGAGGCCGAAAATAATGCTGGCTTTGCCTTCGGCAATGGCTTGATGGTGCCTTTGTAAAAGAACGGCCTTGGGCAACTCACCCTGCACAAGCAGAAGCGGCAAATATTCGTCAGGCAGGCGCAAGGCGACGTCCTGCATTTGTTTGCGCGAGGAAAACAACACCAGCGTGCCGATGGCTTCAACCGGAGAAACCAGCTTCGGCAACCATTCGACAATGGCGGCAGTATGCGCATCAGGGTCTTTCGGGCTGGCGTGCACGGGCGGAATATACAGCTCGCCTTGCGTATCGAAATTAAACGGGCTTTCCAAAGCAAGCGTGGTGGTTTCGGGCAGCCATAATAGGCCGGTTTGCCGCAAAATCAGGTTGAAGCTGCCGAGCGATTGCAGGGTGGCCGAAGTCAATACCGCGCCTGCCGCGCGCCGCCACAGGCTATTGGCAAGGTGGGATGCGCTGCTGATGGGGCTGGCGTTGAAAATATAGTCGTTTTTGTCGTCGGCACGGCGGGTTATCCATTTCGCCAACGGCTCTTCGCCCTCAATGGGAACGGTGGAGAGCAAATCCCAAACCGCGCTGATTTGTTCGATACGGGCGATAAAAAGGCCGAACTCGCTGATCAGGCGGTCGAGGAGCGCGCCGTCCTGCTCTTTTTCGCGGCGCGCGGCAGAAAGCGCATCGTTCAAGCCGACAACGTGTTTGAGCAGGCTGCGCGCAGCAATGGCCGTATTGGAAACTGTGGTCTCCAGGCCTTCGGGGATTTTGCCGTCTTCCCACAGCCAAGTTGGTTCGTTGTGTTTCCGCCTGTCGTTTTCAGACGACCCCAGACTTAAAGACGGCTCTTCCGCCAAATGGAACTGCCATTCGTGCAAGCTGTCGAGCAAGGATGTGGCAGCTTCGTCGGCAAGGTTGGCAAGTTCGGCTTTATCGGTCAGCGCGGCAATTTTGCCGGTCAGCTGCGGCAGTTTTTCCAGCGCCCAAACGGCAATATTCCATGAATGTTCGGCGGCAAAACGGCTGAGGGCTTTTTTGGGCAGGTGGTGCGCTTCGTCTATGCAATAGAAACTGTTTTCGGGCGCAGGCAGAATCACGCCGCCGCCCATGCTGATGTCGGCAAGCAGAAGATCGTGGTTGGCAACGACGACATCGACGGTTTCCAAAACATCGCGTGCCAGGTAAAACGGGCATTCCAAACGGTTAGGACAGGCGGATTTCAGGCAGCCGTGGCGGTCGTTGGTAACTTTGAGCCAAATCGTGTCATCGATTTTTTCCGGCCAAGTGTCGCGGTCGCCATTAAAGCGGCGGGCGGAAAATTCATCGGCAATGTCGCGCAACAGGTTCAATTCTTCCGGCTTGGGTTTGCTGTCCCACAACACTTCCGGTGCTTCAAAACCAAGCAGGTTTTGCTGGGCATTGTTTTGCGTCAGTTGATAGAGTTTGTACGGACAAAGATAACGGCCGCGCCCTTTGGCAAGCGCAAAGGTCAGCTCCAAACCGCTTTTTTCGACAAGAAACGGCAAATCGCGGTCAACCAACTGCTCCTGCAAAGCCACCGTCGCACTGCTGACAATCAACCGTTTGCCGCGCGTCTGCGCCATGATACCGCCGGCCAAAAGGTAGGCCAACGATTTACCCACGCCGGTCGGCCCTTCGATCACGGCAATGCTCTCGCCCTCGCGTTTGGGCGCTTCTTCGCCTTCTTCACGCGTCAACGTCCGCGAAAAAGCGTTGGCAATCGCCGCAATCATTTCCCGCTGCGAAGCGCGCGGACGGAAACCGGGCAGGTTTTTGCCGATGTTTTGGTAATGGTCGCGGATGGCGTTTTTTTCTAAATCGGTGAGCATTGAGGCCGTCTGAATGGGTTTGCAAGAATAGCGTATTTTAGCATTTTTACCTTCATGAAGCCTTCGTAAAGCCTTACTCTATTTTAGGGTTTGGCATTTTTATGGCGATGGACGAACCGCAAAAACATAATCGGTTTTAATCAAGCAAAAGGCCGTCTGAAACTTTAGCCGCACTGATGCAGAAGCACCCACAATTTTTGCTTTTCGGATTTGTTTTTCTCGTAGCGGTTCCATGCTTTTTCGTGAAAATAAAAGACGACGGTATTGACGATGGGTTCGACCAAAGCGACCGCGCTGGAAACACCGATACTGCCGGTCAAAATATAGGCGACACTAAATGCGACGCTGAAATGCAAAATAGCAAATGTAATGGTTTTAATCATGCTGTTTTCCTGATACATTGATGTTTTAATCGCTACATAATAATTATTATCAACTAACGCGTAAATTTTAAATCCTTTATCCTGATTTAGATTTTATAAATTGATATTTTATTTTTGATAGGAATTTTATGAACCAGCTCCATATTGTCGTCCTCGACCGCGATACCCTCGTCAACCGCCCGTTTGATTTTGATTTTCCACATACATTGAGCAGCTACGGCACAACCGAAGCGCACGAAACCTTAGAGCGTATCCGCGGCGCGGACATTGTGATTACCAACAAAGTCGTGATTTCCGCCCAAGCATTTGCCGAAAATCCACAACTCAAGCTGGTTGCCGTTACCGCAACAGGCGTCAATAATGTGGACGTTGAGGCTGCCAAACAAAACGGCACGGCAGTGTGCAATATCCGCGCTTACGGCAATGAATCCGTGGCGGAACACGCGTTTATGATGATGATTACCCTGATGCGCAACCTGCCTGCCTATCAGCGCGATGTTGCGGCAGGCTTATGGGAAAACTCGCCGTTTTTCTGCCACCTCGGCGCACCGATGCGCGATTTGAACGGTAAAACGCTGGCTATTTTCGGTCGCGGCAATATCGGTAAAACACTGGCAACTTATGCTCAGGCTTTCAAAATGAATGTCGTGTTCGCCGAACATAAAAATGCCCAAAGCGTCCGCGACGGCTATGTTTCCTTTGACGAAGCCATCCGTTCTGCCGATGTCGTATCGCTTAATTGCCCGCTCACGCCACAAACGGCCAATATGATAGGCGAAGCCGAATTGCAGCAAATGAAACCCGGCGCCATCCTCATCAACTGCGGTCGCGGCGGCTTGGTCGATGAAGCCGCTTTGGTTGCGGCGTTGAAATACGGCCAAATCGGCGGAGCAGGTTTTGACGTATTGACACAAGAGCCGCCGCGCGACGGCAACCCTCTGCTGAAAGCCCGACTGCCCAACCTCATCGTTACGCCACACATTGCATGGGCAAGCCAAGAAGCCGCCAACCGTCTGTTTGACATCCTTTTGGACAACATCAACCGCTTCGTGGCCGGAAATCCGCAAAATCTGGTTTAATCTATGGAAAACCTGTTGATAAGGTTGTGAACAATTTTAAAGACCGTCTGAAATATTCAGACAGCCTTTATTAATCTTTATTTATTTCATAAAGTTGTCTATAAAATGTTTTAAATCGTTTCATTCTTCATTGTGGATAACCCTATAAAAAGGCCGTCTGAAATACTCAGACGGCCTTTTGTTTGCTCAGGCAAATTAAATATCGTATGTGGTTGAAGCGGTATCGCCGCCCTTGCCTGTCCAGTTGGTATGGAAGAACTCGCCGCGCGGTTTATCGGTACGCTCGTAGGTGTGCGCGCCAAAGTAGTCGCGTTGCGCTTGCAGCAGGTTGGCCGGCAGACGCTCGGAAGTGTAGCCGTCAAGGAAGGTAATGGCGGAAGCCATGCAAGGCATCGGAATGCCACATTCGATCGCTTTGGCCACCACTTTACGCCATGCAGGCAGACAGGTTTCCAATACGCCTTTGAAATAAGGATCGGAACCCAAGAACACCAAATCGGGATTGGCTTCGTATGCGTCGCGGATGTTGCCCAAGAAGGCGCTGCGGATGATGCAGCCTTCGCGCCACAAGAGGGCGGTGTTGCCGTAATTCAATGCCCAATCGTTGTTTTCGCTGGCTTCGCGGATGAGCATGAAGCCTTGTGCATAGGAAATAATTTTGGATGCCAACAGGGCTTGGCGCAACGCATCCACCCATGCGGCTTTGTCGCCTTCAATCGGGGTAATGGTTTTGCCAAACAGGCTGTTTGCTTGGACGCGTTGGTCTTTGAACGCAGAAACGCAACGTGCAAACACGGCTTCGGAAATCAGTGTCAGCGGAATACCCAAATCGAGGGCGTTGATGCCGGTCCATTTGCCCGTGCCTTTTTGACCGGCGGTATCGAGGATTTTTTCAACCAAAGGTTCGCCGTTTTCATCTTTGTAGCCCAAAATCGCGGCGGTGATTTCAATCAGGTAGGAATCCAGCTCGGTTTTATTCCACTCGTTGAAGATTTGGTGCATTTCGTCATAAGACAGACCCAAACCGTCTTTCATGAATTGGTAGGCTTCGCAAATCAACTGCATATCGCCGTATTCGATGCCGTTGTGCACCATTTTGACGAAATGGCCCGCGCCGTCGCGGCCGACCCAGTCGCAGCAGGGTTCGCCTTGCGGGGTTTTGGCGGAGATGGCTTGGAAAATGGGTTTGACGGCAGGCCATGCGGCTTCGTCGCCGCCAGGCATGATGGACGGGCCGTGACGCGCGCCTTCTTCGCCACCGGAAACGCCCGCGCCGATAAAGCGGATGCCTTTTGCCGCCAGCTCGTGTGTGCGGCGGGTGGAATCGGGATAGTTGGCGTTGCCGCCGTCAATAATAATGTCGCCTTCGTCCAAAAGCGGAACAAGTTGTTCGATAAAATCGTCAACAACAGAACCAGCGCGCACCATCATCATGATTTTGCGAGGTTTTTCTAATTTATTAACCAGATCTTGCAGTGAATATGCGCCGATAATATTGGTATTTTTGGCTGCGCCGTTTAAAAAATCATCTACTTTGCTGGTCGTACGGTTGTATGCGACAACTTTAAAGCCGTTGTCGTTCATGTTGAGAATCAGGTTTTGCCCCATTACGGCAAGGCCGATTACGCCAATGTCGCCTTTCATTTCGTGAAACTCCGTTATTGATTAATTTTATCAAGCGTAACTCTAGCTGATTTACACGTTTTTAACAATCCTTAACTTTTTAATTTTTTGAAAAGATGCCTTTACGTTTCAGACGGCCTTTGCCTTTGGGAAAACAAACTATAAATAAGATTTTAAATAATAAATAGAAGATGATATTGAGTGTTGCCACAGCTTGTTGATAACTTTGATTAAAACAATTTTTCAAATACTTAGCTGATATTTCTTGATGGGGATAAAGTATGGTCGGCCTTGTTTGCATATGTGGATAAAATTTTTCTGCCGCTTTATTCTGTGGATAATTTTTCGTCTGTGCACAATCTTAGCTTGTTTTATACTTCTCCAATCGGAACTGATTGAGTAGGGAAATAGTCAAATGGTTTTTTATTTCTGAATATTTTCATATTTCCTCTTGTTCAAGTTGGGAAAAGGCCGTCTGAAAATATTTAAATTTATGGATTGAATATGAAATTTTCCTTTAGTATTAAGTTGTTATCTATTTTGGTCTTGGCTGCTTGTGCGCAACAGCCGGTTCAAAAGCCTCAAGTTGCCCTGCCCTCCGTATCTGTGGATAACCATGCGCCGGAACAAGGAACGGGGCTGACCGAGCAGAAATTGATCCGCGCCAAGCATTATATGGCAGCGTCTGCCAATCCGTTGGCAACCGAGGCGGGATACGAGGTTTTGAAACGCGGCGGCAGCGCGATAGATGCGATGATCGCCATGCAGACGACCTTGGGCCTGACCGAGCCGCAGTCTTCCGGTTTGGGCGGCGGTGCGTTTCTGGTGTATTGGGACAATAAGGCGAAAAAGCTGACGACGTTTGATGCCCGCGAAACGGCGCCGAAAGCGGCAACGCCGGAACTTTTTTTGGATGAAAACGGTAAGCCGATGGGTTTTATGAATGCAGTGGTCGGCGGCCGTTCGGTCGGCGTGCCGGGGATTCCGAAGCTGCTGGAAGATGTCCACAAGCGTTACGGCAAATTGCCGTGGGCAAGCCTGTTTGACAAACCGATTGCTTTGGCGGAACAAGGCTTTACCGTTTCACCGCGAATGGCGAAATCCATTGAGCAGAATCTGGAGCCTTTGAAACGTTATCCGCAAACTGCTGCGTATTTCCTGCCCGACGGCAAGCCTTTGGTAGCGGGAACGGTGTTGAAAAACCCTGAATTTGCCCGCTCCGTGCGCCTGTTGGCGGAAAAAGGCAGCGCGCCGTTTTATCAGGGAATGCAGGCGCAGAATATTGTCCGTGCCGTTACCGGCGCTGTGGATAACCCCGGCAAAATCAGTATGGCGGATTTGAAAAACTACCGCGTTATCGAGCGCGAACCGGTTTGCGCGCCGTATCGTGAATACGAAGTCTGCGGCATGGGCGCGCCAAGTTCGGGCGCGATTGCTTTGGGCGAGATTTTGGGCGTCTTGCAAAATCAGGATATGAAGGCGTTGGGCGCGGAAAATATCCACAGTTGGCGCTGGATAGGCGATGCGTCGCGGATTGCTTTTGCCGACCGTGATTATTACGTCGGCGATCCCAAGTTCGTGAACGTCCCAACCCGCGCCCTGATTTCTCAGGCTTATTTGAAACCGCGCGCCGAAGAAATCCGCAAAGCTGACAAGGCATTGGAAAATATTCAGGCAGGCAAGTTCGGCAAGGCATACGCACAGGGGATGGCGGTCGAGCTGCCGTCCACCAGTCATTTGGTGGTTGTGGATAAAGACGGAAACGTCGTGTCGATGACGACTTCAATCGAAAACGCATTCGGTTCGGGACTAATGGCAAACGGCTATCTGCTCAACAATGAATTGACCGATTTTGCTTTCAACCCTGTCGGCGCGGACGATAAAACGGTGGCCAACAGCGTGGCAGGCGGCAAACGGCCGCGTTCTTCGATGGCGCCGACCATTGTGATGAAAGGCGGCAAGCCTTATCTGGCGGTCGGTTCGCCCGGCGGCAGCCGCATTATCGGTTTCGTCGCCAAAACGCTGGTGGCGCATATCGACTGGGGTATGGACATTCAGACGGCAATTTTACTGCCGAATATGCTCAATCGCGGCAGCCAGTATGAAATTGAGGATAAAACAGCGGCTGCGGATAAAGCGGCTGCGTTGGAAAAATTGGGCTACAAAGTCCAAATCCGCGATTTGAATTCCGGCGTACAAGGCATTGTGATCGGCAAAGACGGTTTGCTCGGTGGCGCCGACCCACGCCGTGAAGGCAAGGTCATGGGCGATTGATTTTGTCGGTTTGACATGTAAAGGCCGTCTGAAACCTAGTTGTTCAGACGGCCTTTTTAGTTTGGGAAAATATATGGATAAGATGTGTATAAGAATAATGTTAAATTTTAATATCTTTATTTTTCAATAAGATAAAATGGATGAATATGTGGATAATTACTTGTGGAAAAAGACATGATTGAGGCCGTCTGAAAGGTTCAGACGGCCTTTTCATTGGACTGCTTTATCTATTTTCTATCAGGCTGCCGGCAGCTCGTGAAAAGCGGTGGGCAAGTCTTCGTCATTGGCAAACTCAACCCATTCGTAAGCGCTTTCATCTGCCAAAACGGCACGCAACAGTGCATTATTGATGGCATGACCTGATTTGTAACCTTCAAACGCGCCGATAATCGGATGGCCAACAATGTACAAATCGCCAATCGCATCAAGGATTTTGTGGCGGACAAATTCATCGGGATAGCGCAAACCTTCCGGATTCAAAACATCCATATCGTCAATCACGATGGCATTGTTCAAATTGCCGCCCAGTCCGAGATTGTGGGCGCGCATCATTTCCACTTCGTGCATAAAGCCGAAGGTACGGGCGCGGGCAATCTCATTGATATAGGATTTTCCTGCAAAATCAATCTCGAAAGTAGGTGCGCTGCGGTTGAACACGGGGTGGTCAAATTCGATGGTTAAAGTAACTTTAAAGCCGTCATAAGGCGTAAAGCGCACCCATTTTCCGGTTTCTTTGATTTCAACAGGTTTAAGGATTTTTAAAAAACGTTTTTGGGCTTTTTGATCGACAACGCCTGCATCTTGTAAAAGGTAAATAAACGGCAGGCTGGAGCCGTCCATAATCGGAATTTCAGGCGCGTTCAATTCAATCAAGGCATTGTCGATGCCGTAGGCAGACAAAGCTGACATAATGTGTTCAATCGTACCGATGCGTACGCCTTTATCGGTAACGATGGTTGAAGAGAGGCGGGTATCGTTGATCAAATAAGGGTTCAATTTAATTATTTCGCCCATTTCCCCACTTAAATCGGTACGGCGGAACGAAATACCGCTGTTTTCTTCAGCAGGATGCAAAGTCAGAGCGACTCTTTCGCCCGAATGCAGGCCGACGCCGGTAACGCTTACTGATTTGGCTAAAGTTCGTTGCAGCATAATTGCTTCCTTTAAAAAAGTCTGATAGGCAAATGATACGTTAAAAAGGAAAAAACAAGCCATCATTTTTAATAGTATTTGCCAATATGGATGTTTTGCGAGAGAAACTTCTAGATTTAAATTATCCACAATAGCATGTGAAATTGAAGTGGGTAATTTGGTTTTTATCCACAGATAAATAGGGAAACTAAGATTTTATCCTCTTTTATTCCGGCATTCAGTTGGGGTTGGCCTCAAAGATAAAAAGTAACTATCAAATTGGTTTTAAAGAAAGTTATTCCGTTATCCACAGATGGTTTGGTTCTTCATCAAAATCATCATTTTAAAAATTAAAATATTATGATTTGAAAAAAACACTGAATTATCAACACAAAAATGGCAAAATACGGAGGAAATAGAACTAAGTTTATGATTTCCATAAACTTATGAAACTTTTAAGATTGGAAAATGGTTTTTATGAAATAAAATATCAAAATTCAGGACTGATTCGATTTACCTGATATTTTCCTAATATTTTCCTACAAATAAGAATTTCATGTTTTCTTTATTTAAATCAAATAACTTAAAAGTAATTATCTGTAATTCTAGAAAGTAATTTTATTTCAGGATACAATGGCCTTACTGAAAAATTTTTCCCATTCCATCTAATAGGAGTAGCAAAATGAGTATTAAAGTAGCGATTAATGGTTTTGGCCGCATCGGTCGTCTGGCATTGCGTCAAATTGAAAAAGCCCAAGGTATCGAAGTCGTTGCTGTTAACGACCTGACTCCTGCCGACATGCTGTTGCACCTCTTAAAATACGACAGTACCCAAGGCCGCTTTGAAGGCTCTGCCGAATTGAAAGACGACGCTATTGTTGTGAACGGTAAAGAAATCAAAGTATTTGCCAATCCTAATCCTGAAGAATTGCCTTGGGGCGAGCTGGGTGTGGACGTTGTCCTCGAATGTACCGGTTTCTTTACCAGCAAAACCAAAGCTGAAGCCCATATCCGTGCCGGTGCGCGCAAAGTTGTAATTTCTGCACCTGGCGGCAATGATGTGAAAACCGTTGTATACGGCGTAAACCAAGATATTTTGGACGGCAGCGAAACTGTTATTTCAGCCGCTTCTTGTACGACTAACTGTCTGGCCCCTATGGCTGCGGTATTGCAAAAAGAATTCGGTATTGTTGAAGGCCTGATGACCACCATCCACGCTTATACCGGCGACCAAAACACCCTTGACGCGCCACACCGTAAAGGCGACTTCCGCCGCGCCCGTGCCGCTGCATTGAATATCGTACCGAACAGCACCGGTGCCGCTAAAGCCATCGGCTTGGTTATCCCTGAATTGAATGGCAAACTTGATGGTTCTGCCCAACGTGTTCCTGTTGCTACCGGCTCTTTGACCGAATTGGTTTCTGTTCTCGAACGCCCTGTTACCAAAGAAGAAATCAATGCAGCTATGAAAGCTGCTGCCAACGATGCTTTAGGCTATACTGAAGATCAAATCGTTTCTTCCGACGTTATCGGTATTGAATACGGCTCGCTTTTCGATGCGACTCAAACCCGCGTGATGACAGTTGGTGATAAACAATTGGTGAAAACCGTTGCTTGGTACGACAATGAAATGTCTTACACTTGCCAATTGGTTCGCACCTTGGAATTTTTTGCCAGCAAAATCTAAAAAATAACGGGCTGAATCAATCAGTCTGTAGATAATTAAAAGGCCGTCTGAACATTTCAGACGGTCTTTTGTTTGTAGATAAATTCAATTTGCAATCAGACTGTGGATAGTTTAATCACTGTGGCACATTTGTTTTCTATCCTAAATTGTACTTCATAATCCGCAATATTCATCACATAAACCCGTTCGGGAATATCTTGATAGGCAGGGCGAGGATCTTGGGCGATGCTTTGCTCAATGAGCTGTTTTTCTTCTGTGGATAAATGTTCCGCAAGCGTACTTTCTGCCCAGACTACGTTCAATTCTTCAGGTTTGCCGCTGACAAAGCCTGATGATGCGTCAGGTTTGGATTCGACAAACGGGATGTAGGGTTTGATATCCACTACCGGAGTACCGTCCAACAGGTCTGCACCACTGCAATAGATGCGGATAGGTTTGCCTGTTTCGATGCGTTCGAGTTTCAGCAGGGATAAACCGAGATGATTGGGGCGATGCGGGCTGCGCGTGGCAAATACGCCCATTTTTTGTTTGCCTCCAAGCCGTGGCGGACGCACCATTTGCGCCCAACCTTCATCCAATACGCCGTGGAAAATAAAACTTATCCACACATAGTCGAAATCTTCCAAGCCCTGAACGCTGTCTGCGGTAAATTCAGGAGTGAGTTCAATGCAAATTTCTGCCGCAGGAACCAAACCGGGTTGGCGGGCAATGCCGAATTTTTGTTTGTAGGGGGAATGAACGGTTGCAATAGGCGTAATAGAATAGGACATAATTTATGGATAAATATTCTGTGCAAACTGTCATCATATCACAGATGTTTTCCCACATTTTGCGGTAGTAATTTGTTATAATACAAAGCATTTATTCCAAATGTCCGTACATGGGCAATAAATGCTCAATTTTAATAATATAAAATAAAATCAATAGGTTAAATTAATCCATGATTGTTTCTATCGATGTAGATGCACAAAAAACGTTTACGCCTTTGTGTCCGAAAGAATTGCCTGTTGCCGAAGGTCATCTGATTGCGGATGAACTCAATGCCCAAGCCGCATTGGCGGATTTACGCGTGATGACGAAAGATGCGCATCATGTCGCGGCAAAATGGCTTGTGGATAATCCTGTTGATATGTTAAAACCGACGGGTTTACCCGATGCGGATTTGACTTGGGTGTCACATGCGATGGTTGGAACATATGGCTATGAGTTGTTGGATGGCCTGCCTTCAGCCAAGGAATACGATTATTGCGTTTGGAAAGGCGTCGATCCTGAGTTACATCCTTACGGCGCATGTTTTCACGATATTGAAGAAAAGCTCAGTACAGGTTTGATCGAATGGTTGCGCTGTCAAAATGCAGATACAGTCATTGTCGGCGGTTTGGCAACGGATTATTGTGTGAAAACGACGGTTTTACAATTGCTTAAAGGCGGGGCTTGGAAAGTCATCGTCAATCAGGCGGCTTGCCGTGGCATTGCTCCGGAAACCATCGAAACGGCATGGCAGGAAATGCATTCTGCCGGGGCTATTATTTTAGAAAACGCCGAAGAAATAAGAAAATACATTAATAATCAATAAATTATATTTTTAAATTCTGTTGTTTCACGTGAAACATTTTCCAAAATATGAAGATTTTACTTGTCCGCTTGTCCAGTATGGGCGATTTAATTCATACGTTGCCCGCAGTTGAAGATTTGGCGCGACAATGTCCTGAGGTAGAGCTCCATTGGCTGTGTGAGGCAGGGTTTGCAGATATTGCCCGCTTACATCCTTTTGTCAAAAAGGTTCATGTAATGAAATGGCGGCAGTGGCGCAAACACCTTTTTCAGGCTGAAACGTGGCGTGAAATAGGCCGTCTGAAAACGGATTTACAGGCTGAATCTTTTGATTTTGTTTTAGATAGTCAAGGACTGATTAAAAGCGCATGCTTTGCCAAAATGGCGAAATCCCCTATTTACGGTTTAGATAAACACAGCACGCGTGAAAGTTTGGCTGCCTTTGCATACAGTAAAACATTTGCCGTGCCGAAAGGCAAAAATGCGGTCTGGCGAAACCGTGAATTATTCGCCCAAGTATTTGGTTATACAATGCCTGAAACGCAGGTATTTGGTTTGTCGGTTCCTGAATCAGGCCGTCTGAAAAATTTGCAATCCCCTTATTACGTTGCTTTGCATGCAACCAGTCGAGACAGTAAATTATGGCCGGTAGAACACTGGCGTGCATTATTGAAAAAGTTGAATGAAGAACAACAATGCAATGTATATTTGCCGTGGGGAAATGAAACCGAAAAAATGCGTGCCGAACAGATTGCAAGCGATTTACCGTCTGCTTCGGTTTGCGACAAAATGAATTTATTACAGGCTGCATTTTTATTGAAAAACGCAGAGGGTATTATTGGCGTAGATACCGGACTACTGCATCTTGCCAATGCACTGGAAAAGCCTGTTGTAGGAATTTATACAGATACAGATCCGGCCAAGACCGGCGTTCAAGTTTCGGCTTATGCAAAAAATTTAGGCGGTATTGCTCAAATTCCCAATGTTGACGAGGTTTATCAAACCTTGATGGATTGTGTTGCAGCATATGGTAAATAATTGCAGGGGAGTTGGATTTATTTTCTGAGTAAATGCTTTAGAAATGATATAATTCCGCTCTATTTACCAAGATTTATACAAATTTGGTTTTATCATGTTGGTGAAAACCGAATTGGATTTTATATAAAGAATGTATCAAAAGCAGTATGCTAGATTTGATGGACATTCTTTTTAGGAGAATTGAATGAAAGCACTGGTCGCAGTAAAGCGCGTAGTGGACTATAACGTCAAAGTTCGTGTGAAAGCCGATGGTTCCGATGTGGATATCGGTAATGTCAAAATGTCGATGAACCCGTTTGATGAAATCGCGGTAGAAGAAGCTGTCCGTTTGAAAGAAGCCGGAAAAGTAAGCGAGATTGTTGCTGTTTCTCTTGGCGAGAAAAAATGCGAAGAGACGTTGCGTACTGCTTTGGCGATGGGTGCCGACCGTGCGGTTCATGTTGAGACTGATGCGAAGTTGGAGCCTTTGGCCGTTGCAAAATTGCTGAAAGCTGTTGCGGATAAAGAAAATCCGCAAATTTTATTGCTGGGCAAACAGGCAATTGACGATGACGCCAACCAAGTTGCCCAAATGCTGGCTGCGTTGTTGAATGCGGCTCAAGGTACTTTTGCATCAAAAGTGCAAATTGAAGGCGAAGAAGCATTGGTAACCCGTGAAATTGACGGCGGCGAAGAGACTGTTGCATTGAAGCTGCCTGCGGTCATTAGTGCAGATTTGCGTTTGAACGAACCACGCTTTGTCAAACTTCCTAATATCATGGCGGCAAAGAAAAAACCTTTGGAAAAATTAAGTCCTGCCGATTTGGCTGTGGATATTTCTCCGCGTTTGAATACCGTGAAATTTGCCGAACCTAAAGCACGTCAAGCTGGTGTGAAAGTGGCTGATGTTGCCGAGTTGGTTGAAAAGCTGAAAAACGAAGCCAAAGTGATCTAAGGAGTATGAAATGAGCGTATTGATTATTGCAGAACATAATAACCAACATTTGAATCCTGCCACTTTGCATGCGGTAACGGCTGCCGCCAAATTGGGTAATGTAGATTTATTGGTTGCCGGCAGCAATGCTGCTGCGGTGGTTGAAGAGGCAAAACAGGTTGCAGGCGTGGCGAAAGTTTTGGTAGCCGATGCGCCCTATTACGCTGAAGGCTTGGCAGAAGAATTATCGCCTTTGGTTGTTAAATTGGCTGCGGATTACCGCTATGTGGCTGCGACTGCAACTGCGTTTGGTAAAAATCTTCTGCCCCGGGTCGCTGCCCTGTTGGATGTGCCACAAGTTTCGGACTTAACTGAAGTTGTGGATAACTCGACATTTGTCCGTCCGATTTATGCCGGTAATGCATTTGAAACCGTTCAATCCAATTCTGAAAAACTGGTGCTGACTTTCCGTGCAACCGCATTTGATGCTGCCGGACAAGGCGGTAATGCAGAAGTGGTCAATGTTGAGGCAACGCCTGCTCAAAACCTGAGCCGTTTCGTAAACCGTCAACTTTCCCAGTCTGACCGCCCTGAATTGACTCAGGCAAAAGTGATTGTTTCCGGTGGCCGTGCGTTGGGCAGCGCTGAAAAATTCAATGAAGTATTGACTCCTTTGGCTGATGTTTTGGGTGCGGCGATTGGTGCATCCCGTGCAGCAGTGGATGCCGAGTATGCGCCAAACGATGCCCAAGTCGGACAAACCGGTAAAGTGGTTGCGCCGCAACTGTACTTTGCTATCGGTATTTCCGGTGCTATCCAACACGTTGCCGGTATGCAGGACAGTAAAGTAATTGTTGCCATCAACAAAGATGCTGACGCTCCGATTTTCAATGTGGCAGATTACGGCTTGGTTGGTGATTTGTTTGAAGTTGTGCCTCAACTAACTGAAGCACTGAAAAACTAATGTTTCACGTGAAACGTTCAGACGGCCTTTTACAACAAAGGCCGTCTGAAAATATTTTGGCATGATTACGACCTATAAAACCATTACCACACCGACACAGGCTGAATTTAAAGATAAAGGCAGCCGCTTCATTGCATACGCCTATCCGATTCGCACTTTGGCCGATGTGAAGAAGTATTTAGACCCATTAAAGGAAGAACATCACAAGGCACGACATTGGTGCTATGCCTATCGATTGGGTGTGGATGGAATGCAGTTTCGCGCAAACGATGATGGAGAACCGTCCGGAAGCGCAGGCCGCCCTATTCTGGGACAGATTGATTCTGTCGGCGTAACGGATGTGTTGGTTGTGGTTGTGCGTTATTTTGGCGGTACGCTATTGGGCGTTCCCGGTTTGATTCATGCTTATAAGGAATCAACGACTCAGGCATTGGCGATAGCTGAAGTTGTTGAAAAGAATGTCGAAAAGACAGTTTGGTTGAAATGTGAATATCCTGTTTTGAATGAGGCTATACGGATTGCCAAACAATATCAGGTCGATATTGTGGAACAGGATTTGCAGCTGGATTGTAAGTTGACAGTGAAAATAGCGTTGGCCGATTATGAAGCTTGTATTGCTGCTTGGAAAAATACGCGCCAAATTGAAATAGATACTGAAAAGCCGTTTGAATAAAAGGTCGTCTGAACATATTTGAGAAATCAAAAGTTTCAGACGGCCTTTGAAGTTTTAGCCTTGGTATCTGTCTAAAGCATTTACACTTGAGCGCAGGTGTTCCCAAGCCAGTTGATGAAATTCCCCTAGTGCGTTCCATAGGGCATCTTCGCTCATAATGCTGTATTCGCCCTGTGTTCGCAAATCAACATCTGCCCCTTCTTCAATGGCTTGATGGCATGCTTGGTATTCGTTGGTATAGAAGTCATCCATGTCTTGCATGAGGCTTGCAGCATGTTTCCAACGGGCGATATCTGCTTCCAGTTGCGGCAGTAATTCGCACCATTCGCGGTATTTGCTTTGAATTTCGTCAATACGTTTTTGCATGATTTTCCTTTCGTTGTTTGAAATTAGAGTATGGTTGTCTTGGTGCAATATTATTCTTAATTTGAAACAGCTATGCAAGATGGAACAATATTCCATCGATTGAATTTTATTTACAACATCTATTCTTCAAGGAGATGGTATGAAATTGCTCGTTATTGGTAATGGTGGACGTGAACACGCACTGGCTTGGAAATTGGCGCAGTCGGCTAAAGTAGAAATTGTCTTTGTTGCACCTGGTAATGCCGGAACGGCAATTGAGCCTAAACTGCAGAATGTGGCGTTGACGGCACATCAAGATTTGATTGATTTTTGCCGTAATGAAAATATTGCCTTTACCGTAGTCGGCCCTGAAGCGCCTTTGGCTGCGGGTGTGGTGAATGACTTCCGTGCTGCCGGATTGAAGATTTTTGGCCCGACTCAATACGCGGCCCAGCTGGAGAGCTCAAAGGATTTTGCTAAAGCGTTTATGGCAAAATATAACATTCCAACCGCGCAATACCAAACCTTTGAAAATGCCGATGCGGCACATGATTACGTCAATCAAAAAGGTGCGCCAATTGTTATTAAGGCGGATGGTTTGGCTGCCGGTAAAGGCGTGATTGTCGCCATGACTTTGGATGAAGCCCATGCCGCTATTGACGATATGTTGTTGGGCAACAAAATGGGCAATGCAGGCGCGCGTGTCGTGATTGAAGATTTCCTGCAAGGCGAGGAAGCAAGCTTTATCGTTATGGTGGACGGCAATCATGTTTTGCCGATGGCAACCAGTCAAGACCATAAACGCCTGTTGGATGACGACAAAGGCCCTAATACCGGCGGTATGGGCGCATACAGCCCTGCTCCGGTGGTAACGCCTGATGTGTACGAGCGCGCGATGAATGAAATTATTTTGCCGACCGTGGCAGGTATGAAAGCAGAAGGTCATGAGTTTACCGGCTTTTTATACGCGGGCTTGATGATTGATAAAACCGGTGCGCCTTATACCATTGAATTCAACTGCCGTTTCGGCGACCCTGAAACCCAGCCGATTATGAGCCGTTTGGATAGCGATTTGGTGGACTTGGTTGAAGCGGCAATCGACGGCAAACTGGATAGTGTTGCTGCCAAATGGAATCCGCAAACTGCAGTAGGCGTGGTGTTGGCCGCACAAAATTATCCTGACTCCCCGAAAAAAGGCGATGTGATCTTCGGCTTGGATAAGGCCAATCAAATCGGTAAAGTTTTCCATGCCGGTACTGCAACGAATGAAAAAGGAGAAGTTGTAACCAACGGCGGCCGTGTATTGTGTGTAGTCGGTTTGGGCGATGATGTTGCCCAAGCTAAAAGCAAGGCTTATGAGGCATTGGAAACAATCCGTTTTGACGGTATGCAATACCGTAAAGACATTGCCGATAAAGCCATCAACCGTTAATAATGAATAGAAATAGGCCGTCTGAACACAGATTGTCCGACAATCTCAGTTTCAGACGGCCTTGGTATGATGATGATGTTTCCCAGAATTTTATCGGCTGCAGCCCAATGCAGGCTGCAGGCGCATCTTAAAAAAGGCGGTTTGGTCGCCTATCCTACCGAGTCTTGCTATGGCTTGGGCTGTGTCCCTACTTTGCCTAAAGCACTCAATCAACTGATTCATCTGAAAAAACGACCGCAACACAAAGGCATGATTGTCATTGGCCATAGCTTGGAACAGTTGCAACCTTTGCTGCAAAGGCCGTCTGAAAATATCCAAACTATGCTGCATGAAGCATGGCCTGCTCCGAAAACTTTTTTATTGCCGGTCGGCAAAAAAGTATTGCCATCATTGCGTGGAAAAGGACGCAGTAAATTGGCTGTCAGAGTTCCTGCGCATGTAGGTGCAAGGCGTTTGTGTCAGGTTTTGGAAATGCCTTTAGTCTCTACTTCATGCAATCGTGCAGGAAAACGGGCATGCAAAACGGAAAGGGAAGTCAGAAGACAGTTTGGCAGGAAAGTCTGGGTTGTAGGCGGATTGATAGGTAAGCAGAAAACGCCTAGCCAGATTATTGACGGAGAAACAGGAGCAAGGCTGCGTTAAAGAAGGGCTGTATCATCAAAGGAAAGGTATTTATTTGGAGAAGCAAATTTTTTCCAAAAGATTGGAATACCTTTGTGAAAAGGATTTAGCGCAGATCCAGTTTGATGCATAGCAGTCTGTAAATACAGATCGATTGAGCAGATAGTAAGTCAGTAAATAGAGTAGAAAGCAGTATTTTGTGAAATGCTCTTACAAAGAATGAAGCAAATTTTGAGCGTAGATGAATCGCTGTAATAAATTATTTTTGAATAAACAAATTTTGTGGATAAATTTGAAGATAAATTTCCATCAAAACATAAAAAGGCCGTCTGAAACTTGATATTCAAAGCATTCAGACGGCCTTTTAAATATTTAAACTGTGGATAACTTTGTGAATAAGTGTGGATTAAAGCTTATGTCCGCACACAGTTTCGTATTGTTTTTCAGTAATCGTGCCACTCATGACACTCATTGGACGGATGCTGGTCGGCGTATAGCTTTGGTTGGAAATGACCTGGCCGTATTCGTCCATCAATTGCAGTGCTGCCAGACGATAGGTTTTGTTTGAGCAATGAATTTCCCAGCTGCCGATGGCCGTTTTATAGGCCGGCGTATTGACGAAACGTTCCTCTTTCAGTTTGGAAACGGTTTTTTTATCGCGGAAAGTAACCAGTGCGCCATTTCTTTTAATGCTACTTCTATCAATGGCCACTTTGATATTGCCTTCAGAGATGGTGCCGATATTGGTCCAGCTGCCGCCGCCGCTCGATGTGGTTGTTGTTTCACAGGCACTCAACATCAAAGCCGCAAATACGGTTGCAGCTAGGGAAAAACGGTTGATATTCATAAAACCTCATTATTTACAGAAAGTCAGCCGATATTATCCGTGAAGATGGCATATATCGTAAATCGATTTTGCAAAGTTGAACCTCTGAAAAGAATTTTATGAAAAATACGCCTAAAAGGCCGTCTGAAATCTGTCTTTCAGACGGCCTTGAAGTGTAAAATCATGTATAATTGCAAACAATTTGGTTTTCATCCCATAGGAAGATCCGACATGATTAACCCTATCGCTGCACTTTCCCCATTAGATGGCCGCTACGCCAAATCCGTTGAAGCATTGCGTCCGATTTTCTCCGAATACGGCCTGATGCGTGCGCGTGTCAAAGTTGAATTAAACTGGCTCAAAGCCCTTGCCGCCGAGCCTAAGATTGTAGAAGTTCCTGCTTTCAGCGATTTTACGCTTGCTGAAATCGACAAAGTGATCGAAAACTTCTCGCTTGAAGATGCCGCCGCCGTCAAAGCCATTGAGGCGACCACCAATCACGACGTCAAAGCCATTGAATATTGGCTTAAAGAACGCTTCTCCGGCGTGCCTGAAGTGGCTGCTGCCAGCGAATTCATCCACTTTGCCTGCACCAGCGAAGACATCAACAACCTGTCCCACGCTTTAATGCTTCAAGAAGCGCGCGAGGCTGTTTTTCTGCCGAAACTGGCCGAAATCATCGAAAAACTGACTAGCATGGCGCATGAGTTGGCTGCTGTCCCTATGATGAGCCGCACGCATGGCCAGCCTGCTACACCAAGCACACTGGGTAAAGAAATCGCCAATGTTGTGTACCGCCTGCAACGTCAGTTTAAAAACCTGCAAGCGCAAGAGTTCCTCGGCAAGATCAATGGTGCAGTCGGCAACTACAATGCCCATATGGTCGCTTATCCCGATGTGGATTGGGAAACCCATTGCCGCAACTTCGTTGAAATCAGCCTCGGCCTGACCTTCAACCCCTACACCATTCAAATCGAGCCGCACGACTATATGGCGGAATTCTTCCAAGCCATCAGTCGTGTCAACACGATTCTGATCGACTTCAACCGCGATGTTTGGGGCTACATTTCTTTGGGTTACTTCAAACAAAAAGTCAAAGCAGGCGAAGTCGGTTCTTCCACTATGCCGCATAAAGTTAATCCGATCGACTTTGAAAATTCCGAAGGCAACCTCGGTATGGGCAATGCCGTATTGGGCTTTTTGTCCGAAAAACTGCCGATTTCCCGTTGGCAGCGCGACCTGACCGACAGCACCGTATTGCGCAATATGGGCGTAGGCGTGGGCTATACCGTATTGGGCTTTGCCGCCCATCTGCGCGGTCTGAACAAGCTTGAACCGAATCCTGCTGCCCTTGCTGCCGATTTGGACGCTACTTGGGAGCTGCTGGCCGAGCCGATTCAAACTGTAATGCGTCGTTACGGCGTGGCCAATCCTTACGAGAAGCTGAAAGACCTGACGCGCGGTAAAGACGGCATTACGCCTGAAGTGTTGAAACTCTTTATCGAATCGTTGGAAATTCCGGTAGAAGCCAAAGCCAAATTGCTTGAGCTGACCCCTGCGTTGTATGTGGGCAAAGCCGAAGAGTTGGCAAAACGAATTTAAAAGGTTTTTGCAGGGCGCACTTTCTTAGTTATTGAGATTTCTTGATAGATAAGAAACCACCCTCTACATCCGACAAATTAAAGAGGCCGTCTGAAATCTTTTTCAGACGGCCTTTTTCGATTCAATCCGTTATTTCACTTTGTCTTTCAATGCGCCGTAGCCGGCTGCGTCCATTTGTTCCAGCGGGATGAATTTCAAACTTGCGCCGTTGATGCAATAGCGCAGGCCGCCTTTGTCTTTTGGCCCGTCGGCGAAGACGTGTCCCAAGTGCGAGTCGGCGGCATGGCTGCGCACTTCGGTGCGGCGCATGTTGTAGCTGAAATCGTCGTGTTCGGTAATGGCGGCGGCGTTAATCGGGTGGGTGAAGCTCGGCCAGCCGCAGCCGGAATCGAATTTGTCGGCAGAGCTGAACAGGGGTTCGCCGCTGACGATGTCCACATAAATACCGGGTTTGAACAAGTGGTCGTATTCGTGGCTGAAGGCGTATTCGGTCGCGCTGTTTTGGGTAACTTGATATTGCTCTTCAGTCAGGAGGCGTTTGAGTTCGGCAGCGCTGGGTTTTTTATACGTTGCCGCGTCAAAGCCTTTGCCTTGCGGGGCAGCTTTGGTTTTGTTCGGCAGCGGTTCGTCGGCTTTGCGGATGTCGATGTGGCAGTAGCCGTTGGGGTTTTTAATCAGGTAGTCCTGATGGTATTCCTCGGCGTTGTAGAAGTTTTGCAGCGGCTCGTTTTCGACGACGAGGGGCTGTTGGTATTTTTGCTGCTCACGTTTGAGGGCGGCGGCAATGACGGCTTTTTCGGCAGGGTCGGTGTAGTACACGCCGCTGCGGTATTGCGTGCCGGTGTCGTTGCCTTGTTTGTTGAGGCTGGTCGGGTCAACAACGCGGAAGAAATATTGCAGGATGTCGTCTAGGCTGAGTTTGTCGGCATCGTAGGTAACTTTGACGGTTTCGGCATGGCCTGTATCGCGGTAGGAAACGTCTTCGTAGCTTGGGTTTTCCGTTTTGCCGTTGGCGTAGCCGGATACTGCGTCAACCACGCCGTCTATGCGTTGGAAATAGGCTTCCAAGCCCCAGAAGCAGCCGCCGGCGAGGTAGATGGTGCGCGTATTCATGATTGCTGAATCCTTTTTCTGTGTGTCGGGTTTGTAGAACGAGTTTTTCAGACGGCCTATATCGGCATTGGGATCGCGGATTAAAGCCAATGCCTGCGCTTCATTAATGCTGCCTTTGACGATGCGCTGCACGTCGCCGTCTTTGCCGATTAATGCCCACGAAGGGTAAACGCCGATATTCAGGCTTTGGGCGATGGTGCCGCCGTTGTCGGTAACGACGGGCAGCTTAGGATAGTTCAGACCGGCATACCATTTTTGAAAGTCGCCGTCTTTTTTCTCGTGCAAAAAGCCCGGAGAGGCGACGGTAATCAGGTTGGCAGAACCGAATTTTGCATCTTGCGCCCATTTTTCGGTTTGTCCCAATTCGGACAAACACAAAGGGCACCAACTTGCCCAAAATTTAATCAGGGTGGGTTTGTCTTTTTTCAGAAAAACACTGGCAGGGCGGTTGTCAGGGGTTTTCAACGAGGACAATGCCTGCGGTATGGTTGCGGCTTCGGTATCCATCATTTTGGATGAGCAGGCGCCAAGCGCAAGCAGGCAGCCGAACTTGGTGCAAAGTGAAAATAATGTGCGGGGATTCATTGCTATGTTTCCTGTATGGATGGTTTGTCTGATTAGACGTTGGAAATGCCAAAACCTGACAACCTTGATTTTCAGACGACCTTGCCACGTAAAATACGCTACAATACTCCCTATTTCAAGTTTCTAAAATTAAAAGGAAAATTTAATGTTCAGCTTCTTCCGTCGCAAGAAAAAACAGGAAACTCCGGCTCCTGAGGAGGCTCAAGTTCAGGAAACTGCAGCAAAAGTAGAATCTGAAGTTGCTCAAGTAGTTGAAAATATTAAAGAAGATGCCGAATCTTTAGCAGAAAGCGTCAAAGGGCATGTTGAATCAGTTGTCGAATTGGCTGTTGAAACCGTTAGCGAAACCGTCGAGCAGGTTCGAGAAGCTTTAACCGAAACGCCGTCTGAAACAGTTGAGAAAGTAGAAGAACACGTTGAAGCGGCAAAAGAAGCGGCCGTTGAAACCGTCAGCGAGGCTGTTGATCAGGTAAAGGAAACTGTTGCCGAGATGCCGTCTGAAGTGGCCGAGGTTGCTGAAGAAGTAGCGGAACAGGCTGAAGCGGTAAAAGAAGCGGCCGTTGAAACCGTCAACGAGGCTGTTGAGCAGGTAAAGGAAACTGTTGCCGAAATGCCGTCTGAAGTGGCCGAGGCTGCTGAGGAAGCAGTAGAACAGGCCGAAGCGGTAAAAGAAGAAGCTGTTGAGGCAGTTAGCGAAGCTGTTGAGCAAGTTCAAGAAGCCGTTGCGGAAACACCGGTTGAAGCTCCTGCTCCGGCAGAAGAACACAAGCTCAGTTGGGCTGCGCGTTTGAAACAAGGCTTGACCAAATCACGCGACAAAATGGCAAAATCGTTGGCCGGCGTGTTCGGCGGCGGACAGATCGACGAGGATCTGTACGAAGAGCTGGAAACCGTGCTGATTACCAGCGATATGGGCATGGAAGCCACCGAATACTTGATGAAAGACGTGCGCGACCGTGTCAGCCTCAAAGGCCTCAAAGACGGCAACGAATTGCGCGGCGCGCTGAAGGATGCGTTGTACGACTTGATTAAGCCTCTGGAGAAACCTTTGGTCTTGCCGGAAACCAAGGAGCCTTTCGTGATTATGCTTGCCGGTATCAACGGCGCAGGCAAAACCACTTCTATCGGCAAACTGGCTAAATATTTCCAAGCCCAGGGAAAATCTGTATTGCTGGCGGCAGGCGATACTTTCCGTGCCGCCGCGCGTGAGCAGCTTCAGGCTTGGGGTGAGCGCAATAATGTGACCGTGATTTCGCAAACTACGGGCGATTCCGCTGCCGTTTGCTTCGATGCCGTCCAAGCCGCGAAAGCGCGTGGGATCGATATCGTGCTGGCCGATACTGCCGGCCGCCTGCCGACGCAGCTTCATTTGATGGAAGAAATCAAAAAAGTGAAACGCGTGTTGCAAAAAGCCATGCCTGATGCGCCACATGAAATCATCGTCGTGCTTGATGCCAACATCGGTCAAAACGCTGTCAACCAAGTGAAAGCCTTTGATGAAGCACTGGGTCTGACCGGCCTGATCGTGACCAAGCTAGACGGTACGGCCAAAGGCGGTATCCTTGCCGCGCTTGCCTCTGACCGCCCTGTTCCTGTCCGCTACATCGGCGTAGGCGAAGGCATCGACGATTTGCGTCCGTTTAATGCCAAAGCGTTCGTAGATGCCCTATTGGATTAACAAGGCAGGCTGAGGCTTTGTGAACGCTGTTTGCAGGGTGTTTCATGCACTTTGAAGGCTCTGTATTAGGTATGGGATACCTAAGCCAAACAGGCTGTTAAAAAGGCCGTCTGAAACCTAAAATCAGGTTTCAGACGGCCTTTATTTATTTGCAGGTTTAGTTTTTCCGTGCGGTAACAAACTCTGCCAGTTGGCGCAGGCGCAGGGCTTTGTCGCTGAATGGCTCGATCAGGGCAACGGCTTCTGCAATCAGCGTTTCTGCGTAAGTACGCGCGGCCTGCAGGCCCATCAGTTTGACGTAGGTCGGTTTGTCGTTGTCCGAGTCTTTGCCGGCGGTTTTGCCCAAGGTGGCGGTATCGGCTTCGCAGTCCAATACATCGTCGATCACTTGGAAAGCCAGGCCCAATTTGGCGGCGTAGTGGTCTAAGGTTTGGATTTGCGCCGGTGTTAAGTCTGGGCAGGAAAGTGCGCCTAAGGCCACGGCCGCGCGGATGAGTGCGCCGGTTTTGAGGCTGTGCATCTGTTCCAATTCGGCCTGATTCATGGCCTTGCCGACATTGGCAAGGTCGATGGCTTGTCCGCCCGCCATGCCGAGGCTGCCGGATGCCTGGGCCAGTGTGGACAACATGGCAAGCTGGCGTTCGGCAGGCAGGCCTGTCGGACGGCTCAACACATCAAAGGCTTGGGTTTGCAGCGCATCGCCGACCAAAAGGGCGGTTGCTTCATCGTATTGCACATGGCAGGTCGGTTTGCCGCGGCGCAGGCTGTCGTTGTCCATCGCCGGCATATCGTCGTGAACCAGCGAATAGACGTGCACCATTTCGATGGCCGCCATCGCCTGCTCGACGGCGTTTTGGTTTGCTTCGCCCAATTCGGACGCGGCAAGCACCAAGAGCGGGCGCAGCCGTTTGCCGCCGCCGAGGGTAACGTAACGCATGGCTTCATGCAGCGTGTGCGGCACTTGGCTTTCAGACGGCAAGAAATGTGCCAGCAGCAATTCGGTTTGCGCTTGGGCTTTTTGCTGCCATGTTTTGAGTTCATTCGCCGGGTTCAAGGTTCAACTCCTTCAGTTCGCCGGCATCCAAAACTTGCAGTTTCTGCTCGACTTCCGCTAATTTGGTTTGGCAGTATCTGACCAATTCGTTGCCTTCCTGATAGGCGGCCAAAGCGTCTTCCAGCGGCATTTCGCTGCTTTGCATGGCCTGAGTCAGGGTTTCGAGGCGGGATAAGGCTTCTTCAAAGGATTGGGGGGCGTTTTTTTTCATGGTTTGAAATGATGGGCAGAAAAGGGGAATTGTAGCATTTTTAGATGATGAAGGCCGTCTGAACAGGGATGAAAACGAAATCAAAGATTTCTGTTTCTTTGTTCAGACGGCCTTTTTTTCAAACGAAATAACGTTATCAGCCGGGTAAAACGGCTTTTTGATAGTTGAGCGCGATAAACTGCTTCTCGGCATCCAGTTCGGTGATTTTGAACAATGCCTGCGATTTTGGCAGTGCGTCAAACGGAATACCGGTCGCGCGCGTTACCAGCGGCAGGCCTTCAATGCGGACGAGGTCTTCTTTGAGGATGGTGGCCGTCAGCTCGCTCGTGCCTTGCTGTTGCAGGTATACGAGGCTCCAGTAGGCTTCCATTTGGCGTTGGAAGTCGGCGTAGGCTGTATAGGCGGCATCAAAGTCGCGCAGTGCGGCGAAAAGCTCGGCATCGCTGTTTTGATACAGTGGCTCGGCAGTATCGTCGATCAGGCTGATCAGCTGCTTTTGGTTGATGTAGTCGGCGGCGCGGCGCAGCGGCGAGGTAAACCAGCCGTAATGTTGCACGCCCATGCCGATGTGCGGCTCGGATTTGGTGCTCATGCGTACTTTGCCTGCCGGTTGGACACGGAAAAGGCCGGGCAGCTCGTTTTCGTCCAGCATTTGCGCCCAAGTGCTGTTGGCAAGAATCATCATCTCGCTGACCAGCGTATCGATGGGCGAACCGCGTTCGCGGCGGACGACGGATACGTTGCCTTCCTCATCCAATTCGATGCTGTAATCGTATTGCGGCGCACGGTCGGGCTCGTATTTGCCACGCGCTTTTTGCAGGGCGATGGCGAATTGATAGAACCAAATCAGGTCTTGATGGTGGGCGAACATCATTTCGCCCGTTTCGTCCAAGCCAGTTTTGGCGTTGAAATGCGGCTCGATGGTTTGAATGCGCAGGTTTTCAGCGATGTTGACCGCTTCGATTTTGCAGGTTGGCGCGCCGACGTTGAACTCGCTGTCCACATCGAAATAAATGCTGATGGAAGGGCGGTATGCGCCTGCATCAAGGCTGAACGCGGCAATCCAGTTTTCGGGCAACATAGTGATTTTGCCGCCGGGGAAATAGACCGTGCTCAAGCGTTCCATGATGTTTTTTTCCATTTTGTCGCCTTGTTTAATGGCAAGCGACGGCGCGGCGATGTGGATACCGACGCGTTTCATGCCATTGCCCAAGTCGGTCAGGCTCAAGGCATCGTCCACTTCGGTAGTCGATTCGTCGTCAATGGAAAAGGCGGTAACGTCAGCCTTGGGCAAGTCGGGCATTTCAGGAAGCGGAAGGTCGGGGAAGCCTGTTCCTTTGGGGAAATATTTGATTTCAAACCCATCTTGCAGGTATTGGGGAATGGACGTAATGCCGCCCGTTTTTTTCGCCAGTTCGTAGGCGGAGATTTTCAGCTCGTCGGCGGCTTTGGTAAAGGCTTTGTAGGTCAGCGATTGCTTGTCGGGCGCATGTAAGATGGTTTTCAAATCCGCCGCGATTTCAGACGGCATCTCGCCGCGTTTCAAGGCTTCCGCCCAAGCGTCGATTTGCGCGTCTTGCTGTTTTTTACGTTCGATGGCGGCAAGCGCTTGTTTTAAGGTTTCTTCCGGTGCGGCTTTGAACACGCCTTTGGCTTTTTTGTAGAAATACATCGGCGCGGCGTAAAGCGCAATCAAAGTCGCCGCCAGCTCGGTTTTGGTCGGCGCATGGCCGTAATATTCTTCGGCGATGGCTTCGGCGGTAAATTCCTCTTCACCGCATACTTCCCACAATAAATCGGTGTCGATGTCCGCCGCCTGTGCCTGCGCGTTCTCCAAAAATGCCGCCATATCGCCGTCAAACTCGGCAAAGACATTGTTTGCCTTCACTTTGGTGCGTTTGCCGTGTTGGGTATCGACTTGGTAGGTGGCGTCGTTTTTTTGGACGATGGAGGCAACTTTGAATTGGCCGGACTCTTCGTAAAAGATATTCATTTTTTTAGGATTTTATGATTTGTAGGAAACGCGTGATTTTAGCAGATTTGCACGAGAAAGGCCGTCTGAAAAACATACTTTCAGACGGCCTGTTCAAACGGCGGATGATTAATACTGGTATGCTGCCAGTTTGCGTTTGATTTCAGGCAGCGCGGCGCGAGCGGCCTGTTCGCCCAATTGGATGGCGCGTTGTTTTTGGTCGAAGCCACCAACCGAACCCAGCTCCAAAACCTGCGGTTTGATGACCACATTGGCTTGTCCCAATTCTTGGTGCAACGCAGTTTGACTCATTACGTTGAAGGTTTGGTCAAGATAGGAGAACATGCCTTGGCTGACGTTTTTGGCCGGACGGGCGGAAATATCGACGGCAATGATGAAGTTTGCGCCCATTTTTTTCGCCGCGCTGACCGGTACGGGCTGCGACAGGCCGCCGTCTACATATTTGCGGTTGCCGATAACGACTGGTTGGAACACGTTCGGAATCGACGCAGAAGCGCGGACGGCCTGTCCGGCATTGCCGACGTTGAACACCACCGGTTTGCCGCTTTCAAAATCGGTCGCAACGGCGGCAAATTTGATGGGGAACTGCTGCATCGGACGGTTGCCGACTTTGCGGTTGATGTAGTTTTGCAGTTTTTCGCCTTTGATGAAGCCGCTGGTGGACAAGGTCAAATCCACCAAATCGGTTTTACCCAAAATTTCTGCTTCCAATTCGAGGCGGTCGGGCGACATTCCCGAAGCGTACATACTGCCGACAATCGAGCCTGCGGATGTACCAGTAACGATTTTTACCGGAATATTGTTTTCTTTCAAAACCTTAATAATCCCGATATGGGCAAAGCCTTTGGACGCGCCGCCGCCCAAAGCCAGCGCAACCGTGGCTTTCGGTTTGGGTGCAGTATGCGAAACCGTATTTTGACCCTGCGTAGAAGGTTTGGATTGCGGCGAGTTGCCGCTCGGACAGGCGGCCAATACCAAGACGGACGAAGCGGCTAAAAACGTTTTGAATGTGGAAAAAAGTTTATTCATGTTCAGACAGCCTTTAATATGTCGAAAGGGTTATTTTACTCTGAAATTAAGTCGAAAGGCCGTCTGAAATCAGGATTCAGACGGCCTTTTAAATCCGGCTTAAGCCAATTCGAGCTGTTTTTCCAAGCTTTCGACCAGCTGGTCGTCCAAATTCAAAGCTTGGGACAAACGGCTCAGGAACACGATTTCCTTGCGCGACAAGTCCGCGCAGACCAATCGGGCCGCCAGATAAATTTCGGCTGCCAAAGCCTCGTCATTGCCGACCGAAGCGGCAATTTGCTCGATGGAGGCCGGTTGCGCATATTCCGCCTGCAGCCATGCCGCCGTTTCCGCATCGCTGCCGCTTTCACGCTCAATCGCCGCGCGTTCCGCATCGTCAATCAGGCCGTCTGAAGCCGCCGCCGCAATCATTGTTTGTAAAATTACACGGCTGTGGTTTTCACCAATCAGGCCGGCAGGTTGGAACGCACTTTGCGGCAATTCGTCCTGCTGCTGGTTTTGTTTCCAGTTTTGATAGCCTTTATAAGCCAGAAAACCCAAAGCGGCGACCGAGCCGGCCTTGACCAGCTTTTTTGCGTTTTTCTTTTTCAACAGCATCGATGCCAAAGCACCCGTCAACGCGCCGCCGCCGAAAGAATTGAGCGGGCTGTCCGCCACCGCTTTGCCGCCTTTTTGAGTCGCACCCAAAACCTGATTGAGCAACTGACTGAAATCCATAAAAAAATCTCCTGAAAACCAATACATTGCAAATATAGGGCAGAAACACCCAAAAACCAAGCCAAAGAAAGTTAAAAGGTGCAAACAAGTTTTCAGACGGCCATAGCTGACTTTCGGTACAATCACACCATTCCAAACAATAAACCCCATCATGACCGATACCGCCCAAATCATTACCAGCTATGGCCGCCGCTATATTGTCCGCACCCCTGACGGCCAAACATATGACGCCACCACCCGCAAAAAACGCGTCGATTTCGCCTGCGGCGACCAAGTCCGTATCAGCCCCATCAACGGCGAACAAGTCGTGATTGAAGACTACCTCCCGCGCGAAAGCCTGCTCTACCGCCAAGACGCGTGGAAAACCAAACTGATTGCCGCCAACGTTACCCAACTGCTCATCGTAACCGCCGCCAGCCCCTCACCCAGCGAAGCCCTGTTGCAACGTGCCCTCCTCGCAGCCGAAGCGGCCGGCATTAACACCGTCATCGTCCTCAACAAAGCCGACCTCCCCGAAACCGCCCAATGGCGCGAGAAACTCAAATTCTACGAAACCCTCGGCTACTCCGTGGTCGAAACCAACGCATTGGAAAACGCCGACATCCTACGTCCCATTTTAGAAGGGCAAACCAACATCCTGCTCGGACAAAGCGGCATGGGCAAGTCCACCCTGACCAACGCCCTACTCGGCAACCAAGCCGCCCGAACCGGCGACATTTCCACCGCGCTCGACTCCGGTAAACACACCACCACCCACGCCCAACTATACGATTTAAACGCAGAAACCCGACTCATCGATTCCCCCGGCCTGCAAGAATTCGGCCTGCACCATCTCCAAGCCGCCGATTTATTACAATACTTCCCCGACCTGCGCCACCTTATCGGCCAATGCCGTTTCCACAACTGTACCCACCGCGCCGAACCAGGCTGCGCCGTCAAAGCCGCTGCCGAATCAGGCGAAGCCAAACCCGAGCGCATCGAATTTCTGCAACGCGTTACCGATGAATTGTTGAGATAAAGATTGAATGGAAATAAGCGTTTGGATAAATAAAAAGGCCGTCTGAAAATTTCAGACGGCCTTTTGTTGAAGCATAACCAAATTTACCTTTCAACCGGTATCGCTACCTTAGCGGGAAAGAGAAGGTGCTTTTCGCGGCGGATTGATCATGAGAAGAATGGCTTCTTCAATTTTTTTGTCCTCCCGATCATGGAGCTCTACCGGAAACTTCAGACGCAACACTGCAACAATAGCGCCAACCGATAAGCCTGCATCATTAAGCAACTCAATTTCTTTAAGTACAGGTGCGGAAAGGTTTAACATGGTTTCTCCTTAAGATTTGATACTAGCCCACTTTATCCCCGGGCTGTGCGCCTGCGTCAACGTCGAGGAGCTTCAGTTTGCCCTCTGCGGTGGCGGCGGAGAGGATCATGCCTTCGGATACGCCGAATTTTGCCATTTTGCGCGGGGCGAAATTGGCGACGGCGATGACCATGCGGCCGTTCAATTCGGCAGGATTTGGGTAAGACGCGGCGATGCCGGAGAAGATGATGCGTTTTTCAAAACCGAAATCGAGGTCGAATTTTAAGAGTTTGGTGCTGCCTTCGACGGCTTCGCAGTTCAATACTTTGGCGACGCGCATGTCGATTTTCATAAAGTCGTCGAAGCTGGCCTGTTCGGCGACTTTTTCGTATTTGCTCTCTTCGGCGGCAGGCGCGGGGGTCGTCTGAATGCTTTGTTTGTTGGCTTCGATTAAATCGTCCACTTGTTTTTGCTCCACTCGTTGCATTAAATGTTCGTATTTGTTGATGGCGTGTTCGCCTAGGGTTTCGCGCGTGTTCGCCCAGGTAATCACGTCCAGATTGAGGAAACGCGCGGCGTTGGCGGCGGTTTGCGGCAACACGGGAGCGAGGTAGGCGGTCAGCATGGTGAAGGCGTTGATGAGTTCGCTGCATACTTCGTGCAGGCGTTCGTCTTGACCTTCCTGTTTGGCGAGTTCCCACGGCTTGTTGGCATCGACGTATTCGTTCACGGCGTCTGCCAATGCCATGATGTCGCGCAGGGCGCGGGCGTATTCGCGGTTTTCGTATTGCTCGGCGATGGTGTCGCTTTCGGCGGCGAGTTTTGCCAGCAATGCGCTGCCTGAAACGTCTTTCAGACGACCTTCAAAGCGTTTGGCGATGAAACCTGATGCGCGGGCGGCGATGTTGACGTATTTGCCGACGAGGTCGCTGTTTACGCGGCTGATAAAGTCTTGCAGGTTCAAATCGATGTCTTCGATTTTGCTGTTGAGTTTGGCGGCGATGTAGTAGCGCATCCACTCGGGGTTCAGGCCTTGTTCCAGATAGGATTTGGCGGTGATGAAGGTGCCGCGCGATTTGGACATTTTTTGTCCGTCTACGGTCAAAAAGCCGTGTGCGTACACGCCGGTCGGGGCGCGGTGGCCGGAGAAATGCAACATGGCAGGCCAGAACAGGGCATGGAAATAGAGGATGTCTTTGCCGATGAAGTGGTACATCTCGGTTTGGCTGTCGGCTTTAAAGTATTCGTCAAAATCGATGCCGATGCGGTCGCACAGGTTTTTAAACGACGCCATGTAACCGACGGGCGCGTCCAGCCAGACATAGAAGTATTTGCCCGGCGCGTCGGGGATTTCAAAACCGAAATACGGTGCATCGCGGGAAATATCCCAATCGGACAGGGTGGTTTCTTCGCCTTCGCCCAGCCATTCTTTCATTTTGTTGAGGGCTTCGGGTTGCAGATGGGGCTTGCCGTCGTGCGGGTTGTTGCCGGAAGTCCATGCTTTGAGGAAGTCGGCGCATTCGCCCAATTTGAAGAAGAAGTGTTCGGATTCGCGCAATTCGGGTTTGGCACCGGAAACGGCGGAATATGGGTTGATCAGTTCGGTCGGGGAATAGGTCGTGCCGCAGACTTCGCAGTTGTCGCCGTATTGGTCTTGGGCGTGGCATTTGGGGCATTCGCCTTTGACAAAGCGGTCGGGCAGGAACATTTGTTTTTCAGGGTCGAAAAGCTGCTCGATGACGCGGCTTTCGATTTTGCCGTTGGCTTTCAGCGCGCGGTAAATGTCTTGGGAAAACTGTTTGTTTTCAGGGGAATGGGTGCTGTAATAATTGTCGTAGCCGATATTGAAACCGGTAAAGTCGGCGAGGTGCTCTTCGCGCACTTTGGCAATCATGTCTTCGGGCGCGATGCCTTGTTTTTGAGCGGCAAGCATCACGGGCGTGCCATGGGTGTCGTCGGCGCAGCAGTAGTAGCATTCGTGGCCGCGCAGTTTTTGGAAGCGCACCCAAACGTCGGTTTGGATGTGTTCGACCATGTGGCCGAGGTGGATGCTGCCGTTGGCATACGGTAGCGCGGAAGTGACAAGGATTTTTCGTGTCATGGTTTGTGCTTTTAAAAACAATGGATAAAGATGTCGGGAATTATACCGCAAAACAATACGCAAAGGCCGTCTGAAACCCGATTGCCGGTGTTTCAGACGGCCTTTTATTTATCGGCTGTGTATGGGATTAACCGCGTACGCGTTCGATTTTTGCGCCTACGCCGCCGAGTTTTTTCTCGATGTATTCATAGCCACGGTCAAGGTGGTAGATGCGTTCGACAATGGTTTCGCCATCTGCGACCAAACCTGCCATGACGAGGCTGGCAGAGGCGCGCAGGTCGGTTGCCATCACGACGGCGCCGGAGAGTTTTTCTACGCCTTTGATGTAGGCGGTGTTGCCTTCGGTGGTGATGTCTGCGCCCATGCGGTTGAGTTCGGGAACGTGCATGAAGCGGTTTTCAAAAATGGTTTCCACCACGCGGCTGCTGCCTTCGGCAATGGCGTTCATGGCCATAAACTGCGCCTGCATGTCGGTTGGGAAGCCAGGGTGGACGACGGTACGGATGTCCACGGCTTTGGGGCGTTGTTGCATGTCGATGGAAATCCAGTTGTCGCCGGCTTCGATGATGGCGCCAGCTTCGGTCAGTTTGTTTAACACAACTTCCATGGTTTTGGGGGCGGCATTGCGCAGGACGACTTTGCCGCCGGTCATGGCGACGGCGCAGAGGAAGGTACCGGCTTCGATACGGTCGGGAACGACGCTGTGTTCGCAGCCGTGCAACTCTTTTACGCCTTCGATGGTCATGGTTGCTGTACCGATGCCACTGATTTTTGCGCCCATTTTGACGAGGCATTCGGCCAAATCAATAACTTCGGGCTCGATGGCGCAGTTTTCGAGGATGGTGGTGCCTTCAGCAAGTGTGGCCGCCATCAGCAGGTTTTCGGTACCGCCTACGGTCACGACATCCATGGTAACGCGCGTGCCTTTCAGACGGCCTTTGGCTTTGACGTAACCGTGTTCGATGGTGATTTCCGCACCCATGGTTTCGAGGCCTTTGAGGTGTTGGTCAACCGGACGCGAACCGATGGCACAACCGCCGGGCAGGCTGACTTGGGCTTCACCGAAGCGGGCAAGGGTCGGGCCCAAAACCAAGATGGATGCGCGCATGGTTTTTACCAGCTCGTAAGGTGCGCAGGTGTTGTTGACGGTGCCGCCGTTGATTTCAAATTCGGAGATGTTGTCGGTCAAAACGCGTGCGCCCATGCCTTGCAGCAGTTTTTGGGTGGTTTTGACGTCGGCGAGCATGGGTACGTTTTTCAAGCGTAAAGTGCCGGAAGTCAGCAGACCGGCACACATCAGCGGCAGGGCGGCGTTTTTTGCGCCGGATACGATGATTTCGCCGTTGAGGGGGCCGTTGGCAGAGATTTTGAGTTTGTCCACAGGATGTCTTTCGTTATTTGTCTGCACGGCTTATGCCGCACAAATGAAATGGATAATAAACCATCAATTATAAGGGATTATGCCCTTGCTGTTAGATTTGGCAGTATTAAATTTTCACAAGGTTTGTTTAAGTTGCGAAAGGATAAGATTTCAGGCCGTCTGAATGGTTCAGACGGCCTGTTTGCCAAGGCTTATTTTTTTGCTTTGAAGCCTAAGAGGTGTTGCGTGGTGGCCAGCCATGCGCCGAATACGCCCAGCGCGATGACGAAGCCGAATACCAGCGACACTTCGCTAAATGTGAAGAAACGCCAGCCGATGTTCAGACCGTAGGGTTTGAAAATCGCGTCCACCAGAGGCCGTACCTCGGCCAGCAGCCAGGCCGACAAGCCCAAGCTGACGGCGGCGGAGAAAATACTCTGCCACATTGCCTGATAAAGGAAAGGACGGCGGATAAAGGAAGCGGGCGCCCCCAACAGCTTGGTGATTTCCAACTCTTCTTTGCGGCTGAGGATTTGCAGGCGGATGGTGTTGTGTGCCACCAAGACAAAGGCCATGCCCAATGTCAGCGAGAGGAACCATAAAATCTTGCGGATAAATTCATTAATACGATAAAGGGTTTGTACCCATTCGGTATCCATGGTTGCCGATTCGACGCGCGGCAGTTTGGTAATGTCTTTATAGATGGCCTGCATCTGATCCGGAGAAGTGGCAGGGTCGGGCGTAACGATAAAGACATCGGGCAACGGGTTGCCATCGAGCATGGAAACGAGGTTTTGGTCGAGATTGGTCTGCAATTCTTCCAAACCTTCCTGCTTGCTGATAAAGCGGACTTTATCGATACGGCTGTCGCGTTGGAGCAGGTTTTTCACCGTATCGGCATCAGAACTTGCCGCATCGGTGTCCATATAAACCGTAATTTGCGGCGATTCGTTGAGTTTGCCCAATACGCTTTGTCCGCTTTGGATGCCCAAATACATAAACAGCGGCAAGGTCATGGCAACGGCAAGCATGAGCAGGGTCAGCAGCGTGCCGATGGGTTGGCGTAGAAGCTCTTTGAGCGCGGCGCGCGCTGATTCGACGTGTAGCGAGATGTAATGAATCATGCTCATGCGAGGCGTCCTTTCTGCAGGCGCAAGACGCGGTGGCCGTAATCTGCCATCAGCGTTTCATCGTGCGCCGCAACAATCACGGTCGTGCCTGCTTCATGGAAGGTTTTGAACAATTCCATAATATCCAGCGCATAGGCGCGGTCGAGGCTGGCGGACGGCTCGTCGGCAATCAGCAGGCTGGGTTGGTGAACCACTGCGCGCGCGATGCACAAGCGCTGTTGTTCGCCACCGGACAAAGTGATGGGCATATCGTTTTCGCGGCCTTTCAAGCCGACTTTCTCAATCGCAATACGCGCGCGCTCTTCCGCTTTGCGCGGCTGGTAGCCGCTAATCCGCAAAGGCAGGATAACGTTTTGCAAGACATTGCGGTCGTAGAGGATTTTGTGGTCTTGGAAGACAATGCCGATATGTTGGCGCATAAAGCCGATCTGATTGTCGCTCAAGGTGCCGAGGTCTTGATTATTGAACCAAACCTTGCCTTTGGTAGGCTTGGTAATGCCTGAAATCAGCTTCAAAATGGTGGATTTGCCCGAGCCCGAATGGCCGGCGATAAAAATCATCTCACCTTTGTTAATCTGGAAACTGACATTTTTCAGGGCTTCGAAACCGCCGGGATAGGTTTTGGAAACTTGTTCGAAACGGATCATGGGTTTTCCTGAAAATAGGGATTCAGACGGCCGGCGTCATCGATAGGGCAACATGCCGTCTGAAAAAATGGGGATATTCACAGATTATAAATATTTCGGCTGCTTTTTGATAGTGAAACCCCGGTTCTGCCGGCGGAGACACTGCCGGTTTGCAACACAAAGCAATATGGTTTGAAATAAAGGCCGTCTGAACGATTGGGTTTCAGACGGCCTCGGTATCAGCGTAGGTGAAGCACCTATCCGCTGTTTTATTTACATTTGGTTTTGGCCAAATTCACGGCGGCGGTCAGGCTTTTTTCGTTGACTTCGCCGGTGATGGTTTGTTTGTAGCCGCATTTCGGCGCTTCGACGACTGTGAAGGGCAGTACGCCGACGTTGTTGCCGTGGGCTTTCATGAAGTTGCGGCTGTTGGCGCCGGTGTAACGCCAAATCGGGTAGCTGACCGGCGTTTGTTTCAGGAACTTGCCGATGTTGTCGGTTGTATCCAGCGCGATGCCGACCATATCGACGCTGCCTTTTTTCTGCGCTTTGTACCATGCGGACATGGCGGGCATTTCTTTACGGCAGGGGCCGCACCAGGTTGCCCAAAGGTTGACCACGCGCACGGGGGCTTTGAGCGACTCCAGGCTTTGCGGTTTGTTGTCCTGCCAACCTGCCGTTTCGTCGGCGGCAAAGGCCGGCGCAGCGGTAAAAACGGTGGCGGACAAGAGAAGGGCGGTTAAGGCTTTCATGGTTGTATCCTTGAGGTTGCCAATCGAAATTGTGTTTATTGTAAAACGGTTTGGTGGGCATGCCTACCGATTCACATCAAGATATCAGGTAAAAAGTTTGAGTAAAAATCAGTTGCAGACGATAATAACCGCAATCATTGAATGATTTTGCAATAATACGGAGACTTTCATGCCGTCTGAATTCACACTTTATCACAACCCGCGTTGCAGCAAATCGCGTGCCGCGCTGGCTTTGCTCGAAGAAAAAGGCGTTGCCGCCGACGTAGTCAAATATCTGGATACCGCGCCCGATTTGGCGACTTTGCAGGATATGTTTGCCAAACTCGGCATCGAGTCGGTGCGCGGCATGATGCGCACGAAAGACGATTTGTACAAAGAATTGGGTTTGGACAATCCCGATTTGGACAATGCCGCCCTGCTTCAGGCAATCGCCGAACACCCTGCCCTGCTTGAGCGTCCCGTTTTGGTAACGCCTACGCGCGCAGCCATCGGCCGTCCGTTGGAAAACATTGCCGCCCTACTCGGCTGACGGGGTTGGATAAGGCCGTCTGAAGATGATTTCCCTGCTTAAAAGCCGCAATGGCTTGCGATACTACCTATTTCGCGGCCTTGCTTTGAGCGTTTTGTTGGTGTGCGGTATTTTTTTGAGTGGCACATGGCAGATTTACCGGACAGGTTTGCAAACCTTGCCGAAGGACGCTCATGCCGATGCGGCGGTGGTGTTGGGTGCGGCGGCGTGGGACAAACGCCCGTCGCCGGTATTCCGTGAGCGCATCAACCATGCCATCACGCTCTACCAAAGCCATCGGGTCGGCAAAATCATTTTCACCGGCGGTACGCCCAAAAAAGGATTTATGACCGAAGCCGAAGTGGGGCGCCGATACGCACTCAAGCAGGGCATACCGGCGCACAATATCCTGTTTGAAAACACGTCGCGCAACACTTACGAAAACCTGCGCAATGTCGTCCCCATCATGCACGCCAACGGAGTCGGCAGCATTATCGTTGTCAGCGACCCGTATCATTTGGCTCGCGCCGAAGAAATGGCCGCCGATTTGGGCTTGTCAGACGCGCAGTTCTCTGCCACACCGACCACGCGCTTTGACGAGCGCAGCAAGAAAGCCAAGTTTCTGATGCAGGAGAGCTATTCTTTGTTTCTCTACCGTATCGGCAAATGGAGCGATGCGGTTTGGAATTGGATAGGTGGTTGAGCCTTCGGTAATCCATGTAAAAGGCCATCTGAATCCTTTTAGGTTTCAGACGGCCTAAATGTATGCTTACTTATTGATATTGATTTGCAGCTGCACTGCCAAAAATGACTACAGCTACAGCCAGTACCAGATAGATGACAAACAGAATCAAGGCAGCCTTGAAATAATTGGCTTTATTCGGATTGGTGTTTGAGCCGAATGCCCATACAAGCGTCATAACTATATTGACTAGCGGAATCATCAAAATCAAGTTTGTTAGCAACCATTCTTTGATGCTGACGACCGGAGCCTGAGGCTGGTCGATTTGGTTTTGTCCGTTCATACGTACCCAGTAATTTTGTTGAAAGAACAGTAATTATACTCATTAAATCTTTATCGGCATAGCATGTTCAGGCCGTCTGAATCTTCAGGCGGCCTGAGCCTATGATTTTTGCAGCCACTATTTCAATCGGATGTAAAACGTACCGTCCGGCACGACGGGCAGGTATTTGCGGTAGAAGTCCAGATAGGTCTTGTTTGGGTCTATGTCGGCAAACTGCTGCGGATACAGGGTTTTGGCGATAAATTGCGCGCTGGCCAAATCGGTGAGCGAGCGGGAGGCGGTGTGGTAGATGCCGTAAACGCGTTTGTTTTTGACGGCAGGAATGTCTGCCCAGCCTTTGCGTTTGACAAATCCGGCCAGGCGGCGTTGCGCATCGGCCTGGCTGATGCCTATGCCCATCGCCATAATGCCAGGCTTGTCTTTATGGCCGTTTTCCGTCCCCGAAATGACGATGACGTCGGGTTTGGACGTCAGGAATTTTTCAGGGTTTATTGGTCCCCAGTTTTTAACGTAAGGCGCGGCGATATTGTTGCCGCCTGCTGTGTCGGCAATCGCGCCCCACATATCTTTGCCGAAGGTGTAGCTGTATTCGGACGGGCCTTTGTCGCCGAACTCGATATAGATTTTCGGTTTGGACTGCTTGGCGCGCGCGACGCGTTTTTGGATGTCGGCAATGCCTCGGGCGTATTCGGCGGCAATTTTTTGGGCGCGCGCCTGCGTACCGTTGAGTTCGCCGAAAATTTCCGCACTGCGCGTGTGCCGCGCGACGGTTTCGGCGTTGAAATCGACCACGACGACGGGTATGCCTGCCGCTTTAATGCGCGGCAGGTGGGTGGCGACGGCCTTATACTGCCAGTCGGCCAGAATCAATACGTCCGGCTTGAGCGCGAGCGTTTTCTCCAGTGAAAACGTGCCAGTGCTGATGTTGCCGATGTCCGCAATGTTTTGCAGCGTAGGCAGCTTCTGTTTGAACATCGCCCAGCTGCCGGGATTGAATTTCTCCCAAAACTCACGCGAAATGCCGATGACGTTTTTAAATTTGTCCGCACCCGTTACCGCGATATAGTCGGGATAGTAAAACGCCAAAACCGCGCGTTTGACAGGGACATCGACTTTGACTTCGCGTCCCAATACGTCTTTGATAGTTTTGATTTCAGCTTGGGCAAAAAGGGGCAGGAGGGCGAGGGCGGTAAATAAAGCGCGTTTGTTCATGAGCGGATACTTTCAAAGAAATAATTATCATTTGTCTTGTTTTCAGGAGAAAAGTTCCCAGACGGTCCTTCTGCGCCGACATTATTTTCAGACGGCCTTACATTGTTTAAACCACGCCGAAAAAGTAAAATAACTGTTTTAAAAGATTTTGGAGCCATCATGACCGTCAAAACCCGTTTCGCCCCCAGCCCAACCGGCTACCTGCACATCGGCGGCGTACGCACCGCCCTGTTCTCATGGGCGTTTGCCCGCCATCATAAAGGCGAGTTCCTATTGCGTATCGAAGACACCGACTTGGCGCGCTCTACTGCCGAATCCGTCAACATCATCCTCGACGGCATGAAATGGGTCGGCCTGAACTACGACAACGCCGACAACGTCGTGTACCAAACCCGCCGTTTCGACCGCTATAAAGAAGTCATCGCCGAACTTTTAGAAAAAGGCCATGCCTACTACTGCTATTGCAGCAAAGAAGAGCTGGAAGCCATGCGCGAGAAAGCAGAAAAAGAAGGCACGGCGACGTACGATCGCCGTTGGCGTCCGGAAGAAGGCAAAACTCTGTCCGAAATCCCTGCCGACGTGCAACCTGTTGTCCGTTTCAAAACGCCTTTGGACGGCGTGACCAAATGGACAGACTTGGTCAAAGGCGAAATCTCCATCCCCAACGAAGCGCTCGACGACCTGATTATCGCCCGCGCCGACGGCACACCGACCTACAACTTCTGCGTCGTGGTGGACGACTACGACATGGGCATTACCCACGTTATCCGCGGCGACGATCATGTGAACAACACCCCGAAACAAATCAACATCTTAAAAGCCATCGGCGCAAACCTGCCCGAATACGGCCACCTGCCGATGATTCTCAACGAACAAGGCAAAAAAATCTCCAAACGCAGCGGCGATACCGTTGCCATTACCGATTTCGGCGCAATGGGCATCCTGCCCGAAGCCATGCTCAACTATCTAGCACGCTTGGGCTGGGCGCACGGCGATGATGAATTCTTCACGATGGAACAATTCATCGAATGGTTTGATTTGAAAGACGTTTCCCCATCCCCAAGCCGTATGGACTTGAAGAAACTCTACTGGATTAACGGCGAACACATCAAAATCACCGCCAACGAAAAACTGGCCGAAATGGTGAAACCGCGCCTCGCCCTGCGCGATATCCATGAAACAAGCAAGCCTGCTTTGGAAGACGTGTTGGCATTGGTCAAAGACCGCGCCCAAGACCTGAACACACTTGCCGACGAGTGCCTCTACTTCTACGTCAAACAAACGCCGGCCGAAGCAGACGTGCAGAAGCACTGGGACGACGAAGCCGCCGCCCGTATGCTGCGCTTTGCCGAACGCCTCGAAGGGCTGGAAGACTGGAACGCCGAAGCCATCCACGATCTCTTCAAACCTTTCTGCGACGAAGAAGGCATCAAAATGGGCAAACTCGGTATGCCCCTGCGCCTCGCTGTCTGCGGTACGGCAAAAACCCCAAGCGTCGATGCCGTATTGGCATTAATCGGCAAAGAAGAAGTGTTGAAACGGATCCGTTCGTAAGGCATGAATGATAAAAGGCCGTCTGAAATGTTTCAGACGGCCTTTTTATTTTGAACAGGATTTATTTATTCTTCTTCGTTCAGTTTATTTTTATCTTTTTTGCGCCACAGGCCTTTAAACAATGCGCCTGCTGCAACAGCACCGAAAATAATCAGTTTGCCGAATTTAGCCAGTAATGCGCCGACCAAAGCTAATAATCCCAGTTTTTTTGCAGCGATACCGCCAACCAAGGCAGCCAGTCCGTATTCAGCCACTTTGTCGGTTGCGGCATTGAAATCACTGTAGCGCTTGCCTTCATTGAATTCGATATTACCCAACAATTCTTGCACAATAGGTTTGTATTGATCTATGCTTTTCAAATCGGTGATCATAGTCAATTCAATATAGCCTTCGCGTCCCAGCTGGAAAGTATTGTAGTTGATGGCAGGATTGGGATCGGGTTCGTTTTTATTCAGAACGTCAATCGACCAAATCAGACGATGGGTCTTTGCATCATATTGCGGTTTTTCTACCCAGCCGCGTGTTTCCAATTCCGGCAGGTTGCGGGAGGCACGCTCTTTATTTTGTTCCTCGGTGCCTTCTTTCAGTTGCTCGAGCATGGCCTCAACATCCCATTCTTTGGCATCATCGTCTTTGATATAGCCGGAATCGGTAAAGGTTAGGTCTACCATCCAATTAGTATCACCGTCCTCGTTTTCCGACTCGGGGAGAATCAGGCCGTAGCGGTTGGGGTCTGTGGCGTTGCCTGCTTCCCTCATCATGGCATTGGCGCGATTTTTTTTCACAAAGACCATTTTTGCAGGCAGTTTCAGTTTGGCCTGATTGCCCAAATCAACGGTTGCTGGGCCTTGGACGATCTGGTCGTCAACGTAGTTTGCGATAGAGTCTGAGGCTTGTTGCGCTTCTTGCCCGGATGCCTCAACGGCAGAAGCGGTATCAGCGTTGGCTGCAGAAGCCGGTAGGGTTTGGATAGATAGTAGGGCTGCCAAAACGGCATAGGCGAGACGGTTGCTTTTCATCATAGGGTTCTCATGAAAGAAGAATTAAAAAGATGCAGACAGCCGCAACACCATATGCTCCGGCATGACTAAAGGGTAAATTTTACAATAAATAAATCATATTTACATATTTAAATATGACTGTAATTTAAAAAATACAGGAAAGCTTTTTGACGAGAGGCAGAGCCATCATTGTGAAACTCAAAAAGGCCGTCTGAAAATTTTTCAGACGGCCTTTTATAATAAAACCAGAAAATAATGGAATAAGGCGGAGAATATGAGAAAATAATAGCCGCCTGCCTGCCACAACAGTTGATTGAATTAACTTTTATCGGCAGCCTGAATGTCCGGATTGGATAAAATAAGCCGTCAAGAACAAAGACCAACAAGCATATTATGTAAACTTGGCGGCTGAAAAATCGGCTCTGCACTTTACTTTACAAATCAACAACTTTAAAGGAAAACCCATGAAAAAAACCTTACTTGCCCTGATGATGCTATCTGCCGCCGCCGCGTATGCCGGTGAGGCGGAAGACCGTTTGCTGTCCGTCCAATCGGTTTACCGTGCCGCTTTGCATGAGCAAAACAGCAACGACAGCAAAATCATTTCCCTGCAAAGCGATTTGGAAAGCGCGCAGCGCCGTTTACAGGCCGCACAATCCGATATTGACCGTTTGAAAGGCGAAATTCAGACGGCCTTGGCTCAGAAAGAGCAGCAAAATGCCAAGCTGCAACAAGCCGGCCAGATGTTGGACGCGGCTTGGAATGCCGTTTACGGCGTAGGCGGCAGCAAGGCGAATCAATAATTTAGACATTGTATTATTTGCGTTTTACGCTTCTTTTATCATATTTATAAGGAAACCTCATGTCCCTACCCCCCTGCCCGAAATGCCACTCGGAATACACTTACGAAGACGGCACTCAATACGTTTGCCCTGAGTGCGCCCATGAGTGGAACGAGGCCGATGCTGCGGCTGCAAGCGATGATGCCTTGGAAGTCAAAGATGCCAACGGCGCAGTCTTGCAAGATGGCGATACGGTTGTCTTGATTAAAGATTTGAAAGTCAAAGGCAGCTCTATGGTTATCAAGCAAGGCACCAAAGTCAAAGGCATCCGCTTACAAGAGGGCGACCACAATATCGGTTGCAAAATCGATGGCAGCGCGATGAACTTGAAATCTGAGTTCGTCAAAAAAGCCTAAAGATTTTATTTTTGAAAGGCCGTCTGAAATCCGAAGATTAGGATTTCAGACGGCCTTTGTATATTTCATTCAAAATAAAATAAATCTTTATTTAAACTTAAATAAATTGAATAGATTTGAATTTCAGGCCGTCTGAAAAAGCGGTGGCAAAATGTTCCGCACATACGCGGGTGCAAAACCGTTAAAATAACGCTTTCCCCTATTCTACGGAACCATTATGCCTCAGCCGACCGCCAAACAGATTTTGCACGAAGTATTCGGTTATCCCGAATTTCGTGGCAAGCAGGAGGCTATCGTCAATGCTTTGGCCGGTGGCGAGAGTTTGATGGTGCTGATGCCGACGGGCGGGGGCAAGTCTTTGTGTTACCAGATTCCGGCGCTGATGTGCGAAGGCGTGGCGGTTGTCGTATCGCCGCTGATTGCGCTGATGAACGACCAAGTAGCCAGCCTGCATGTGGCCGGGATTGAAGCGGCGGCAGTCAACAGCAGCACATCGGCAGATGAGGCGCGCGATATTGCCGACAAGCTTGCCCAAGGCCGTCTGAAACTGCTTTATGTCGCACCGGAACGCTTGGTTACCGACCGCTTTTTGCGTTTTCTCGACCAACAAACCGTCAGCCTGTTTGCTATTGATGAGGCGCATTGCGTCAGCCAATGGGGACACGATTTCCGCCCCGAATATCAACAGCTCGGCATGCTTGCCGAACGCTATCCGAACGTCCCGCGCATCGCCCTGACCGCTACCGCCGATGCGGCCACGCGCGCCGACATCAAGCATTATCTGCACTTGGACAATGCGCCCGAATTTATCTCCAGCTTTGACCGTCCGAATATTTATTATCAGGTTATCGAAAAAAATAATGGCAAAAAACAATTGTTGGATTTCATCCGCAAGCAGATGCATGGGCAAAGCGGCATTGTGTATTGTTTGAGCCGCAAAAAAGTCGAGGATGTGGCGCAGTTTTTGTGTGAAAACGGCTTGGAGGCGATTCCGTATCATGCCGGTTTGAGCATGGACGTGCGCGAGGAAAACCAACGCCGCTTTACGCATGAAGACAATATTATCGTGGTGGCGACCGTGGCGTTCGGCATGGGCATAGACAAACCCGACGTGCGCTTTGTCGCCCATCTCGATATGCCCCAGAGTGTCGAACATTTCTATCAGGAATCGGGACGCGCCGGCCGGGACGGGCTGCCTGCCGTGAGCTGGCTGTGTTACGGCTTGAACGATTGGGTGTTGCTGCGAGAACGGATTGCCGAAGGCAACAGCGACGAAGTGCAAAAGCAAATCGAAATGCAAAAACTCGATGCCATGCTTTCCGTCTGCGAAACCGCCGCCTGCCGCCGCGTACTGCTGCTCAAACATTTCGGCGAAGAATCCGAACCCTGCGGCCATTGCGACAACTGCCTGCATCCGCCCGTGCGGTTTGACGGTACGGTGTTGGTGCAAAAATTACTCAGCTGCGTGTACCGCGCCGGACAACGTTTTGCCGCTGGTTACATCACCAACCTTTTGCGCGGCAAAAGCGACGATTGGATACAGCGCAACGGCCATGACAAGTTATCCACATTCGGCATTGGCAGCGAACAGACTGACAAAGAATGGCGCAGCGTTATCCGCCAGTGCATCAGCTTGGGCTATCTCACCGTCAATGTCGAGCAACATCAAGCCCTGCAGCTGACCGAAGCGGCAAAAAAAGTCCTCAAGGGCGAAACCGAAGTTATGTTGCGTCCACTGCGCCGCGAAAAAACGGCTACCCAAAAACCGAAAGACGATTGGTTGCGTACCGAGCGCGAAGAGCGTTTGTGGCAGGCATTGCGTCAATGGCGGCAACAACGCGCCCGGGCAGAGGAAGTGCCGGCCTATGTGGTTTGCGGCGACAAAACCCTGCGCGATATTGTCGAAAAAATGCCCCGAAGGTTGGAAGATTTACATCAAATCTACGGCTTGGGTGAGGCGAAAATCAATAAATTCGGTTTGGAGATACTCGACGTTTGCGAAACGGCTGAAGCCGGTACGGTTTCCACAGACAGCGCACAAGTTATCCACAGCTTGAGCGAGCGCGAACAGGCCTTAAAACGGGCTTTGGAAACTTGGCGCGAGCAGCAGGCAAGTGCCGATCAAGTAACGCTGGGTACGGTATTCTCCAACGAAAGCATGGATGATTTGTTGACCAATACGCCTGCCGAACCCATCGACCTTTTAGGTGTGTATAAGCTCGGCGAAAAACGTATAGAGCAATACGGCGAGGGCATTTTAAACATCTGCCGCCCGTTTTCAGACGGCCTGAGTGAAGAGGACAAACGCAAACGCCGATTGATGCGCTGCCTGCTTCAGTGGAACATCGATACTGCCCGCCATGAAGGCCTCGAAGCCTATCAGATATGCAGCAAAGTTACCCTGCGCGCGATTGCCGCCCGACGGCCGCAAGATTTGGCGGAGTTGGCGGAAATCCACGGCATGAATGAGGAGAAAATCGACAAATACGGCGCAGAAATTGTCGAATTGTGTAAACAAGCGGATTGATTGACCGCGTTCATCATTAAAGGCCGTCTGAAACCCAATCAAGCATGGTGTTTCAGACGGCCTTTTGAATTTTTAATCTTTATAAAACAATGAATAAGAAAATAACTTTATTTATTTCGTCAGTTTTTTAAAGCTGCCGCGTCTAAACAGGCATGAAATATGGGATGGTGCCGATTGATTTTTCGTCCCATCCCATTCAACACACATTGATTAGGAAAATAAATGAACACCTCATCCAACCCCTCTTGGCAGGCTGCTTTCGGTTTGTTGACGCTCAGGCTTTTTGCCGCGTATGAATTTCTTGAGTCCGGTTTGGAAAAATGGAACGGGGAAAACTGGTTTGCAGAAATAAACAGTCAATTTCCCTTTCCGTTCAATTTGTTGTCGGATACGGTCAACTGGAATTTGGCCATGTGGGCGGAACTGGTTTTGCCTGCGCTGCTCATCGTCGGCTTGGCAACGCGGCTGTCCGCGCTGGGATTGATGGTCGTAACGGCTGTCGCATGGTCTGCGGTACATGCCGGCTTGGGTTACAATGTGTGCGACAACGGTTATAAAATAGCACTGATTTATTTGGTGGTTTTATTTCCTGTCCTATTGCAGGGCGCAGGCCGTCTGTCTTTGGATGCCCTGCTGAAGAAACGCTGTTGCCGTATCAAGCATTTTCTTTAAGGATTATCTTTAAGGATTAATGGTCGCGGGCCGACTTTAAATGCCCGATATTATCCCTTGATTTATTTAAACTCGTATTTTAAAAAGGAAGTTAAAATGAAAAAAAATGTAGCTGCTGCTTTGGCCGGTGCACTGTCCCTGTCTCTGGCTGCCGGCGTTGTTGCCGCTGATAAACCGTTCAGCAGCAAAGCAGGTGTTCAAAAATCTGCTCAAGGCTCTTGCGGTGCGGTTAAAGCCGGTGAAGGTTCATGCGGTGCAAGCGCTGTTTCTAAAGCAAGCGAAGGCAAATGTGGCGAAGGCAAATGCGGTTCAACCGTGGAAAAAGCCCACGCTAAAAAAGGCAAAGCATCTAAAGCTAAAGCTGCCAAAGTAGTAGAAGGTAAATGCGGCGAAGGTAAATGCGGTTCTAAATAATCCTGCAACATACCTTTAACAAAGTCGCATTTTATAAACAAAAATGCGACTTTGTCGTTCATACGGCATCATAACAGGACATCACCATGATTCAACACGCAGGCTTGGGCTACCGCCGCGACTTGGCGGAAGACTTCCTCTCGCTTTCAGACGACAGCCCGATACGCTTTATCGAAGCCGCCCCCGAAAACTGGCTGAAAATGGGCGGCAGGGCGCGCAAACAGTTTGACCGCGTGGCGGAACGGCTGCCGCTGGCGTTGCACGGATTATCCATGTCGTTGGGCGGACAAGCACCGCTGGATACTGCCTTGATAGACGGAATCAAAGAAATGATGCGCCGTTATGACTGCACGTTTTTCTCCGACCATTTGAGCTATTGCCACGACGGCGGTCATCTTTACGATTTGTTGCCGCTGCCTTTCACTGATGAGATGGTGAAACATACCGCGCGCCGTATCCGCGAAGTGCAAGACCGTTTGGGCTGCCGCATCGCCGTGGAAAACACCTCCTACTACCTGCATTCTCCGCTTGCCGAGATGAACGAAGTCGAGTTCCTCAACGCGGTTGCCCGTGAAGCCGACTGCGGCATTCATTTGGATGTGAACAATATTTACGTCAACGCCGTCAATCACGGCCTGTTGTCGCCCGAAGCCTTTTTAGAAAATGTGGACGCAGAGCGCGTGTGCTATATCCACATTGCCGGACATGACGTCGAAACGCCGGAATTGTTGATTGATACGCATGGCGCGGCGGTTTTGCCGACCGTTTGGGATTTACTCGAACTGGCCTATGCCAAACTGCCGACGATTCCGCCCACCCTGTTGGAACGCGATTTCAATTTCCCGCCTTTTGCCGAACTCGAAGCCGAAGTCGCTAAAATCGCCGACTATCAAATGCGTGCCGGAAAGGAATACCGCCGTGCAGCCTGAAACCTCCGCCCAATATCAACACCGCTTTGCCCAAGCCATACGCGAAGGCAAAGCCGAAGACGGATTGCCGCAAGAGCGTCTGAACGTCTATATCCGCCTGATACGCAACAATATTCACAGCTTTATCGACCGCTGTTATACCGAAACGCTGCAATACTTTGACAGCGAAGAATGGGGCCGTCTGAAAGAAGGTTTCGTCCGTGACGCGCGCGCCCAAACGCCCTATTTTCAAGAAATCCCCGGCGAGTTCCTCCAATATTGCCAAAGTCTGCCGCTTTCAGACGACCTCTTGGCATTGATGGACTTTGAACACACCCAGCTGCTCGCCGAAACCGCGCAAACCGACAGCCAAGCAGTCCATACCGATTCAGACGATTTGGCTTACACCCTTTCTCCCGCCGCCTTTGTGCGCCGTTATCAGTATGACGTGACGGACGAATTGCATGAGGCGGAAACCGCCGTTTTGGTGTGGCGCGATAAGGAAGACGACGTGATGTACCAAACCCTCGACGGTTTCGACGCCTTATTGCTGGAAACGCTGGCAGAGACGCCCACTTCCCTAAACGGCCTGCAAACCATGCTGGCAGAGTTCATGCCGTCTGAAAACGCTTGGCAGGACGCATTAAGGCAGAAATGGACGGATTGGTGGGAACAGGGCATTTTGGTTGCGGCATAAATCAAGGCCGTCTGAAACGGGCGCAGTCGGTTTCGGTAAAACAAAAATACTACTGAAATCGTTTATAGATTCAATCGCATGCTCTTGCCGTATCAGCGTAAAATCAAAAGTATATTGATCATTCATTTCATACTGATACATTATGGCCCTACCCGAACTGACCGATGCCGAGCTTGCCGAATCCCGTAAACTGCTGCTGCGCTTTGCCCATATCCAGCTGCCCGACCGCCCCGATTTGGCGGAAGACCTCGTACAGGAAACCATGCTTTCCGCCTACCGCGCGGCCGAAGGTTTCAAAGGAGATGCACAAGTGAGTAGCTGGTTGTTTGCAATCTTAAAAAACAAAATTACCGACTGCCTGCGCCAAATCGGGCGGCAACGCCAAGTTTTCGTCACGCGCGACGAGGAAGCCTTGGATGAAGCTTTTGAAGGACATTTTGCCGCAGACGGGCATTGGACAGACGAAGGACAGCCTCAGGGTTGGGACTCGCCCGAAGCCAGTTTGAACAATAAAGAGTTCTACCAGGTTTTGCAGACCTGCCTCTACCATCTGCCGGAAAACACCGCTCGCGTGTTTACCATGAAAGAGATTCTCGGATTTTCAAGCGATGAAATCCGCGAGCAATGCGGCATCAGCCATGCCAACTACCACACCATCATGCACCGCGCGCGCGAAACCTTGCGCCAGTGCCTGCAAATCAAATGGTTCTCCCATGTCTGACAGGAAAACGCCATGAAAAAATGCCGCAAAATAACCGATCTGATTTCCAAACAGCAAGACCAAGTGCATCTCAGTCTTTTTAACCGCATTGCCCTTGCCGTCCACCTGTCGCTCTGCCCCCGTTGCCGCGAATATAAGAAACAGCTCGCATTAATTAGCAACGCCATGCATAAGATGTTTCGATGATTCAAAAAAGGCCGTCTGAAACCTACCCCTGTCCGTTTCAGACGGCCTTTTTGTGTCCGCTTGATTTATCGCTAACCTTGAATAAGCCGTGGCTGGCCGCCCACTTTTTTAGTTGCCTTTATTTTCAAACTTACGCTGTCGGCCTTTGTCTTTTGAGGCATGGGAGAAAGATTCTAATACGGTAGAACAAGATAAAGGCCGTCTGAAAGATGAATTTCAGACGGCCTTTTTCACGGCTTTTAGTGTTGTTCTTCCGGCTCGGGTTCGTCTTTGCCGAACCAGTTGTCAAAGCGGATGGTGTATTTCAATTCGCCGCCGGAGGAGCGCGTGCCGATGCGGGCAACGGCTTGGATAGCGCGGGTCAGTTGGTACACGAGTTTGACGGATTGTTCGGCGCTGGAGATGCCGTATTCGTAACCTGCGTAGAGGTTGTTGGTGAGCTGTTTGCCGACGGTCAGGACTTGTTCGGCAGGGTTGAGCTCGCCGGTTTGGGCGTTGCGGCTGCGTTTGCTGGTAAAGCCCAAATCATCGACAAGGCCGATGCGGTCGTTGACTTGACCGGCAAGCAGCGCGCTGGCGGCAGCGGAGAGTGTGGCGTTGTCGCCGTCGCTGCCGCTGCTGGCACGGTTGAGGATGAGCCAGGAGAGTTTGTCTTTTTCACTCATGGCTTCTTTGGCAACCAAGGTCACGCGCGGATTGCTGAGGCTGCCGAGGACTTCGACACCTGCGCCGACCGGGGAGAGACGACGTTCGGCACGGATGTTGAGGTTCGGATCGGTCAGCGGGCCGACAAAGGAAACCGAGCCTTTGGTGATGTCGAGGTCTTGGCCGTAGGCTTTGTAGCGGCCTTTGACAACGCGCACGGTACCGACGCCTTGGACGGCTTCGCCCGGATGTGATGTGATGGCCAGTTTGCCGCCGATGGTAACGTCTGCGCCGTAGCCGACAAAACGGACATTGTCGTTGATGTTCAAGACAAGGTTCATATTAATCGGCGTGGTGGCCGTTGCTTCTTTTTTGGTTTCGCCCAGTACAACCACATCATCGTCGAGGGTCGGCATGGAGGATTTTTGCGAACCAAATCTGCCGTAGTCGGTGTTGAGCGTGCCGTTGAGCGATACGCCTTTTTCCGGATTGTAGAGGACTTTGGCCGCGCCGGAGAGCTGCAGTTGGCGGTTTGGACGCGAGAGGGTGCGGTATTTGTCGAAGACGATGTCCACGTCGACATCGGGGTTGGCGTTGGCAAGGTTGACCGCACCTTTGAGCTCAATCGTGCCGCCACGGTGGAATTTGAGGCTGTCGATCACCCATTTTTGACCCTGCAGGCGCGAACGCAATACGCCGTTGTCGAGAATCAGGCCTTGGGTTTGATGGCGGTAGTAGAGGTTGTCGCCGTTAATCAGGCCGCTTAGTTGCGGATCGTTCAGACGGCCTGCCAAGTTGACGGCGGCGTTCAGACGGCCTTTGAGGGTTTGGCCGACGGGCAGGAAGTTGCGGAAGACTTCGAGGTTGGCGACGTTCAGGTTGAGTTTGCCGCTCAGAGGGGCAGTGTCGAAGCTGGTGCCTTGGCCGATGTTGACGGTACCGTCGGCACGGCCGTAATTGGTTTGGAGGTCGAGGTTGCTGTTGACGGTGGGCGAACCGAGTCGGCCGCCGATGGTGGCGGTCGCGTTCAGACGGCCTGCAATGCCTTGGGCTGTCGCCGGCATAAAGGATTTGAGCGAGCCTAAATCGGGAACGCTGATATTGACTTTGCCGCTGACGGGGGCGTTGTTGATGTTGTTGCCGAACTGTTGGGCGATGCCGAGCGTGCCGTCAACTTTGCCGAAGCGGGTGTTGCCTTCCAGCGTGCTGTCGATGCGGCCGTTTTGGAAACGGGTGCGCAGGGCGAGCGCGGAAAGTCCCAAAGGCTGTTTGTTTTTCGGGTCTTTGCCCGGCAGGATGATGTCGCCGCTTTGACGGTTGATGTTGAGGAAGCCACGCGCGTTTTGACTGTACGCCAAATCCCAGTCGCCGCCCAAAACGAGGTTGTGTTCGATAGGCGGGGTGTAGAAGTTGTGCAATTCGGTAATGTGCAGATTTTGTGCACTGCCTTTACTGGTAATGCCGGCTTTCTTGTCCCAAACGAAATTTTGCAGGTTGAGGCTGCCGCCCATAGCCGCCCAGCGTGCGCTGCTGAGGGAAACGCGTTCGCTGCCGGCTTCGAGGTTGAGGCGGTTTTGCAGTTTGAGGTTGAACGCGCCGTTGATATCGAGCGTGTCAACCGTGCCTTTCCATTGGGTTTGGTCTTTGTTGAGGCCGCCGGTGGCGTCGAGGTCGAGCTTGTAGCGTTTGTTGTCCACCGCCATGCTGCTGTTGCCGCGGATGTGGTGGTGCGAGCCTGTGCCACTGATGAGCAGGTTGACGTTGTCAATCATGGCCGCGCCGCCGGAGACGGCGATGTGTTCGCCTTTAATATCGGCACTCAACGGACGGTTGGTATCTGGCGAACCTTTAAGTTTGAAGTCGAGGGTGCGGATGTTGACGGTATCGGCGACTTTGAAGTTGCGCGCTTCGCCGTTCAAATCGGCTTCAAGGGTTTTGAGACCGTCTGAAAAACTGCCGGAGATGTAGCCGCGCGCGTTGAGCAGGCCGCCCAAGCCGAAGCCGAAACGCGACAAATCGGGGGCGGTAATGTTGAGGTTGAGGCGGTCGCCTTTTTTGCCAAAGCTGCCGTTAGTTTTGACGATGTTGCTGCCGAGGGTCAGGTCGGTCAGGGCGCGCGAGAGGTGTTTGTTTTCATAGGCGACGTCGGCTTTGCCGCTGAGCGGAACGCCGTTGAGCGTACTCGGTGCGAACTGCATTTTACCGGCGAATTTCTCTTGCGCCAGTATGCCGGTCAAGTTGATGTTGCCGTTGACGCTGCCTTGCGGAAGCTGCGGATCGATGCGCGCAGGGTTGAAGGCTTTGCTGACGATGTCCAGCTGCAGTTTGCGGTCTTTGAAGAGTTCGAGCGAGCCTTTGGCGTTGAGTTCGCCGCCGTTTTGCGGAACCAGGCGGACTTTGTCGAGCTTGAGTGTGCGCTGGCCGAGCTGTTTGTCGGTTTGGAAAAACAGCATGCCGTCTGTACGCGCGAATCCGCTGTCGAGATTCCAGTTGACGACGGGGGAGGAGGTTTCGCCTTTGACGTCGATACTGCCGTTCAGACGGCCTGCGATGTTTTGACGGACAAAGTCGTCTGCGCCGGTATTGTTGATGCCCAGTGCGAGTTTGAGTTGGTCTTGGGCGGTATCGATAGAGCCGGATACATCGATGCTGCCGTCTTTGAGCAGGCCGACGCCGATGTCTTCGATTTTGACCGTGCCTTTATCGTCGACGATGAATTCGCCGAGGATGCGTTTGACGGGGATATGGTTTTCATCGGCAAAACCGGCTTGGTCGTTTTCCAAGTCAATCGAGCCTTCCAACGCAACGCCGTCGGTAAAGGACGGAATGGTGGTGGCGTCGAAATTCAGGCGCGCTTTGGGCAGGGTGGGCAGGAAGGCCTGCGGATTGATGTTGGAACCTTTAACCAGGATTTCGCCGACGGTTTCGTTGAGGCTGTCGGCGAATGGGTGGATGGTGGATTTGGCAGACAAATGAACATTGTCGCCGTCGAGCAGTAGGTCGGTGTACACGTCTTGCAGGCTGCCCCACAGGCGCACCGTGCCGTGTATGGTTTCGCCCTCAAGCTGGCCTTTGGTGTAGATGGCGGTATTGAGGACGTAGGGTTTGTTCAAACCGAGCACCACCGCGCCTGTCGAGCTGCTCCAGGGCGTGTCGGCGGTTTTGATGTGGAGGCGGTGTTCTTTTTTGTCGTAATGATAGGCTGCGTGCAGATGGTCGAGATAGACGCTCTGCTTGTCAAAACGCTTGCCTACGCTGATTTTGCCGGTTTCCAAACGGTCGAGATAGGCGGTAACGGGCAGGTCTATGCTGTCAGGCAGGCCTTTTGAAGGCTCTTCTTCTTTGGGCGGCGTGCGCTTGGTCACAATGGCGATGTCGCCGGCCACGACTTCGGTAATGTGCAAAGACGGACGGAACAGCTCGGACGGTTTCCAATCAAAGCGGAAGCTGCTGATTTTGACATCCGCACCTTCTGTTTCAATCAACCATTTGTCGCCTTCAAAACCTTCAATCAGCGTGCCTTTCAGTGTGTCCGAAGAGATTTTGACGCCGAACCATGACGGGATCTTGTACAAACCGAAACGCAAACCCGATTCCGTACCGACCAGCCAGCCGATTGCGCCGGCAGAAACGGTCAATACGCTCAAGGCGGACAGGACAAAGCCGCGCAACAGGCGTTTTTTGCGTTTTGGCGGGGCAGGCTGTTGTTCAGACGGCGTGGAAGTGTTTGCAGTATCGGTCATGATATTTTTCTGTTTGTCTGTTGTTCAGACGGCCTGAAATGGCTGAGGCCGTCTGAAAGAATGGATGGTGAGTATGTTTGTTAAAACCTTGTGCCCAAGCTGATGTGCCAACGGATTTTTTTGTCGTGGTGGCCGTAGGCAATGTCGAAGGAGAACGGCGCAACCGGGCTGAACCAGCGCACACCCAAGCCGGTACCGTGTTTTAAGGTCATGTGTTTGAAGTTGCTTGCCGTATCGCCGACATCGTGGAAGATGGCGCCGGAGAAGCTTTTGGTGACCGGGAATTGATATTCGAGGCTGCCGACCACCAAGGCGCGTTGCGGCAGGACGGAGCCGTTGGGGCCGGCCAAGCCGATGCTGTCGAGTTCGTAACCGCGTACGGAAGTTGCGCCGCCGGTGCGGAACATCAGGCTGGACGGCACTTCTTCGCCCTCGCGGGCATAAACGTAGCCTGCCTGTCCGCGTACGATGAATGTACCGATTTTTTTGTTTTCAGGCGTGAAGAAATAGCCTGTGCGTGCTATGGCGCGTGCCATTTGGGTGGAGGAGAGGAATTTGCCCAAGGTCGTGCCGATTTTGCCGTCGAGGTAGTAGCCGTTTTGTGGGTGCAGCTCGGTTTCGATGCTTTGCCGTTTCCATGAGGCGGTCAGCATGGTGGCATGGCTTCGGCCCAAATCGTAGCTGGTGTAGGGGACTTTGCGGTCTTCGGTAATGAATTCGAGGCCGAAACGGGCATCGATATTGTTGCGGTCGCGGACATACCAAATACCGCTGGTCAGGGCGCGTTTTTCAAGGTTTTGCGTGGTCGAGCGGTTGTAGGAAACGTTGCTGGTCCAGTAGTTACCGCGGTTGTTGCGCGGTTGGCTGATACCGGCGGCCAGCGTGGTTTCGTATTTGTCCATGTCCCAAACGATGGAACCGATATAACCTTTGTTAAAGAGGTTGTAATAGTCGTAGGCGATGCGGCCGCCGATTCCGTATTCGGAGTCGTAGCGGATACCGGTTTCCAGTTTGTGGCGCTTGACTTCGGTCACGTTGATTTTGACGGGAACGCGGTCGCCTTGCAGTTGGTCGAAGTCGGCTTGTACGGACGCGCCGGAATAGTGGCCGTTTTGCTCGAGCGCCTGTTGCAGGTCGAGGATTTTGTCTAAGTCGTAAGGCGAACCGGGTTGGAAACGCGCCATGCCGGAAACCACGCTCTCAGGGTAGCGGCGTGTGCCGGTGATTTGGAAATCGCCGAAGTAAATGGGGCGGTTGCTCTCCACGATGACGTTCAAGTCGGCTTTTTGGGTATTGGGATTGATGGTGGCTTGGGTGGTGGTGAGTTTCGCCAAAGGATATTTTTTGCGTGTTACCGCGCTGAGTACGGAGGTTTTACTCGCACTCCAGCCGTCTTGGTCGAAGTTTTCGCCAACGGGCTGTTGCCAGTTTTCCATTGCATTTTGGTAGTATTCGGCCAAGTTGTCGTCATTCAATACGTCGCCGAGGATGGCCACGCTGACGTTGTCGACTTTGGTGCGCGGGCCGGGGGTGACGTTGACGGTATAGCTCTCGCCATGGTCTTGAATATTGACGTTGCTGTTGAAGTAGCCTTTGGTCCGGAGCATGGTTTTGACGTTGTCGGGCGCTTCTTCGGCGAGAAAGCCGACCTGCTCTTTGTCCAGTTCTTCGTCCTGCTGCTGGGTAATCAGCGGCAGGTATTCTTCAAGCATTTCTTTGATTTCGCTGTCTTGGGTGTCGATTTTGACGGGGAATTTGGGCTTGAGTTTGCCTGTTTGGTCGTCTTTGGGCTGCTTGGGCATTTCGGATTCGGGAACAGCCTCGTAGTCTTCCGCTTTGGGAACGGAAGTATCTACTGCCAACGCGTGTCCGTAGGCGAGCGCCAATGATGCAAATAAAACAGGGTAGGTCAGTTTGGTCATGATGTGTGTTCGACAGCGACAATTCTTCAGTTTGGGGATTTTAACATTATTTCTGCAAGGTTTCAGGCTATGGTTATAAACGGAAATTTAGCGCGATAATGTTGCAAAATGTGACGTAAGGGCGGATTTTGGTTTGTTTCTATCTGATTGTAATATTTATGTTTTTGTGTTTTAACTGATGAGGCTGCCTTTGTATTCGGCCTTATGGCGCAGATTTCAGGCCGTCTGAAAGCAAGATATAGAGAAGTAAAGCAACGGTATGGGCATACTTTAAAGTAGGGTTTGAGCAGTTTTGACCGTATTTTTGGCATAAAGTGCCAACCGTGTCATAAATGTTAAATTTTAATGCTGTTTTTGTGAGGTGTGCATGAAAACCTCGCCGACAAATGATTTTTTATTTTAGAATGTAAGACTTTTTTAACATATCTTTAAATTGTGAAGGAACGGATATGGCAAGTGGCAATCCGATTTTGAACGCGCTTAATCGCGTCAGCCTGGTGGCGCAAATCGCCATCGGCTTGGTTTTAGGTATTCTTGTGGGTGCAGTTTCGCCGCAAGTCGGTATCAGCGCAGGACTGCTGGGCAGCCTGTTTGTCGGTGCGCTTAAGGCTATCGCGCCGATTTTGGTATTTGTTTTGGTGACTGCCGCCATTGCGCAACACCAAAAAGGCAATCAGGCCCACATCAAACCGATTTTGATTTTGTATATTTTCGGTACGTTTGCTGCGGCTGTGGTGGCAGTCATTGCCAGTATGGCATTCCCGACCACGCTGATTCTGCGTACGGCCGGCGATGTATCCGTTGCGCCGCCTTCCGGCATTGTCGAAGTGCTGAAAACGCTGCTGATGAATTTGGTGGCCAACCCGATTAACGCGTTGGCCAATGCCAACTATATCGGCATTCTGGCTTGGGCTTTGGTATTGGGCGCGGCTTTGCGCCATCACGGTTCGGATACGACCCGTCAAGTGGCGGCCGACTTGGCCGATACCGTTTCGACCGTCGTGAAATGGATTATCCGTTTTGCGCCGCTGGGTATTTTCGGCTTGGTGTCTTCTACTATTGCGGAAACCGGTTTTGAAGCGCTTGCCGGCTATATGCAGCTGTTGGCCGTATTGCTCGGCTGTATGCTGTTTATCGCGTTGGTGGTCAACCCGATTATTGTGTGGACGCAAATCCGCAGCAATCCTTTCCCGCTGGTGTTTACCTGCCTGCGCGAAAGCGGCGTGTATGCCTTCTTCACCCGCTCTTCCGCCGCCAACATCCCTGTGAACATGGCATTGGCGAAAAAACTGGGTCTGCACGAAGACACTTACTCTATCTCCATTCCATTGGGTGCAACCATCAATATGGCTGGTGCGGCAATCACCATTACCGTTTTGGCGATGGCTGCGGCGCACACGCAAGGCATTACGGTTGACTTCGCCACTGCCCTGCTGCTGAGTCTGGTGGCTACCGTCAGCGCGTGCGGTGCATCCGGTGTGGCCGGTGGCTCATTGTTGCTGATTCCGTTGGCGTGCAGCCTGTTCGGTATCGATAATGATGTGGCCATGCAGGTGGTTGCCGTCGGCTTCATTATCGGCGTGATTCAAGACTCTGCAGAAACTGCATTGAACTCTTCTACCGACGTTTTGTTTACTGCCGCTGCCGATTTGGGTCGTCAACGTAAAGAGTGATTTTTAAGGGCAACCTAAATCCAGCAAAGGCCGTCTGAAAAGTTTCAGATGGCCTTTGTTTTATGCCAAGCAAAGGGATTTTTAGATGGTCAAGCCGATAGATTGGTTTGATCGGACTGACGGTATCCGCTGTCATCAGTTGGATTTTTCCCGTAAAATACAGTCTTGAATGTATTTGAACACCTCTTTTCAGACGGCCTGACCGTCTTATCAAATTTGCAAAAACAATGATTAAAAAAATATTCTCATGGTTCGAGTCCCGCATCGACCCTTATCCAGAAGCTGCTCCGAAAACGCCAGAAAAAGGGTTGTGGCGGTTTATTTGGAGCAACATTGAAGGCGTGCGCAAATGGATTGCCGTGTTGGCCGTGTTTACGGTCGGCGTCGGCATCATGGAAGCTTTGATGTTCCAATTTATGGGCAAGGTGGTCGACTGGCTCGGCACTTATACGCCGCAAACGCTGTTTGTTGAAAAAGGCCATGCATTAATCGGCATGATGGCCATGGTGGCATTTTTTGCCGTTTGGACCTTTTTTGCTTCCAATGTGCGCCTGCAAACCCTGCAAGGCGTGTTCCCCATGCGCCTGCGTTGGAATTTCCACCGCCTGATGCTGGGTCAAAGCCTGGGCTTTTATCAGGACGAATTTGCAGGACGCGTGTCCGCCAAAGTCATGCAGACCGCGCTGGCGCTGCGCGATGTCGTGATGACCGTTGCCGATATGGTTGTGTATGTGCTGGTGTACTTCATCACTTCCGGCGTGATTCTGTCCTCATTCGATGTTTGGCTTATTTTGCCGTTTATCTGCTGGATGATTGGATTCGCCATGATTATGCGCTTCCTGATTCCCAAACTCGGCAAAACCGCCGCGCGTCAGGCCGATGCGCGCTCGTTGATGACCGGCCGCATTACCGACGCCTATTCCAATATCGCCACCGTCAAACTCTTCTCCCACGGTGCTCGCGAGGCCGCCTATGCCAGGCAGTCGATGGAAGAGTTTATGGTGACCGTTCATGCCCAAATGCGGTTGGCTACGCTGCTGCACACCTGCAGCTTTATCGTCAACAGCTCGCTGACCGTCGGTACGACCGCCTTGGGCATTTGGCTTTGGTATCACGGCCAAGTCGGCGTAGGTGCTGTAGCTACGGCCACGGCCATGGCATTGCGTGTGAACGGTTTGTCGCAATACATCATGTGGGAGTCTGCCCGACTGTTTGAAAACATCGGTACCGTCAACGACGGCATGGCGACCCTGTCCAAACCCCACACCATCCTCGACAAACCGCACGCCCTGCCGCTGAAAGTCACCCGAGGCGAAATCAAGTTTGATCACGTCGATTTTTCCTACGAAGCAGGCAAACCGCTCCTCAACGGCTTTAATCTGAACATCAAACCCGGCGAAAAAGTCGGCTTGATCGGCCGCAGCGGTGCAGGCAAATCCACCATCGTCAACCTGCTCCTGCGCTTTTACGAACCGCAAAGCGGCACGATTTCGATCGACGGCCAAACCGTGGACAGCGTTACCCAAGAAAGCCTGCGCGCCCAAATCGGTTTGGTAACGCAAGATACTTCCCTGCTGCACCGCTCCGTCCGCGACAATATTATTTACGGCCGTCCCGATGCAACCGAAGCCGAGATGATTTCCGCTGCGGAACGCGCCGAGGCCTCCGGTTTTATTCCTAACTTAAGCGATGCCAAAGGCCGACGCGGCTATGATGCGCACGTTGGCGAACGCGGCGTGAAACTTTCCGGCGGCCAGCGCCAACGCATCGCCATCGCCCGCGTTATGCTCAAAGACGCGCCGATTCTGTTGCTTGACGAAGCCACCAGCGCGCTCGACTCCGAAGTCGAAGCCGCCATCCAAGAAAGCCTCGACAAAATGATGGAAGGCAAAACCGTGATTGCCATCGCCCACCGCCTCTCCACCATCGCCGCGATGGACCGCCTCATCGTCTTGGACAAAGGCCGCATCATCGAAGAAGGCAGCCACACCGAGTTGCTCGAGAAACAAGGCCTGTACGCCAAACTTTGGGCGCACCAAAGCGGCGGCTTCTTGAGTGAGCATGTCGAGTGGGAAAACAATTAACGCTTTGAAAGAAGATAAAAGGCCGTCTGAAAACATTTTCAGACGGCCTTTATTAATGAAGCAAAGGGTAGGTGGGATAACCGCCCTTTGTCAGTTGAAACCTTAGTTTTTTACAGCCCCAGTGACCAAGCATTTTGGTGTTCGGACAAGTCTTCCAGGCGGTTTTCGTAATGGGCGAAGATTTCTTCGATGATTTCGTCTTCGTCGTCGATGACTCGAATCAAGTTCAAATCCTCTTCCAAAATCAGGTTTCTGCCCAGCAACTGCTCGCGTATCCAGTCCAACAGTCCCGCCCAAAATGCTTTGCCCACTAAGATAATCGGGCGGTCGGGCGTTTTGCCGGTTTGCACCAAAGTCAGGCTTTCAAACAATTCGTCCAGCGTGCCGAAACCGCCGGGCATGACGACATACGCCACAGCGTGTTTGACGAACATGACTTTGCGCGGGAAAAAGTGTTGGAATTTAATCGACAAATCCTGATAGGGATTGGCTTTTTGCTCGTGCGGCAACACGATATTCAGCCCCACCGCCGGACTTGCGCCTGCAAACGCGCCTTTGTTGGCCGCTTCCATAATGCCCGGCCCGCCGCCGGAAATGACGGAAAATCCGGCATCCGACAGTTTGCGGGCCAAGCGCAATGTGAACTCGTAGTCGGGATGGTTTTCAGGCGTGCGCGCGCTGCCGTAAATGCTGACGGCTGGTTGAATGGCGCGCAATTCTTCGCCGGCTTCGACAAATTCGGAAATAATCTTCAATACATGATACGACTCACGCGCCTGAATATCGCGGCGGGTTTCGTCGGGCAGCATGGGTTTGGGCAGTTTTTTGAGCAGGCTCACGGCTTTTCCTTCGTGTTTTTATGTGCGGTATTGTAACCCGAAAGGGGCGAGCCGTCTGAAAGTTGGGTTTCGGCGGCAAGTGTGCCTGCTACATTTTCAAAAGCCCGTTACAATATCTGCTTTTATTTTCACTGCTCCGCCATGCTAGATATTATCCACCGCGACAGCCGCACCATCGCCGTCAACAAACCTGCCGGAATGCTGGTGCACCGAAGCTGGTTAGACAAACACGAAACCCGTTTTGCCGTGCAGACCCTGCGCGACCAAATCGGACAGCACGTCTATCCCGTCCACCGCCTCGACCGTCCGACTTCCGGCGTCTTGCTGTTTGCCCTCGATACGGAAGCCGCACGGTTATTGACGCAGCAGTTTGAAAACAAAGCCATCGAAAAAACTTATTGGGCCATCGTTCGCGGTCATCTGCCTTCAGACGGCCTGATTGATTATGCCCTCAAATATATGCCCGACAAAATCGCCGAAGCGCAGACCGAAGCCACATTGCAGGAAGCGCAAACCGCCTACCGCTGTCTGGCACAAACCGAGCTGCCGTTCCAGTCTGCCCTGCGTTATCCGACCTCGCGTTATTCGTGGGCCGAACTTAAGCCGCACACCGGCCGCAAACACCAACTCCGCCGCCATATGAAACACATTTTCCACCCCATCGTCGGCGACACCAACTACGGCGATTTGCGCCAAAACCATGCCGTTGCCGAACATATCGGCACGCAACGTCTGATGTTGCACGCGCGAAGCCTCAGTTTTCAAAGCATAGAAGACGGCAGCCGGATGACCGTGCAAGCGCCTATAGACAACGACTGGCGGCTTTGGATGGAAAAATTCAAAACCGAGGCCGTCTGAAAACCCGAACCGCACATTTTCAGACGGCCCGGTCATGGAAAAAAACAGGCAAATCCCTTACAATACGCCCCTAAAATTTTGAAAGAACACAAGAATCATGGAAGCCGAAGTAATCAACCAGCTTAACAACACCCTAAACGACCTGGAGAAGCGCAGCGAAGACATCCGCGTCTATATGGACTACCAAGGCAAAAAAGACCGCCTTGAAGAAGTCGTCGGCCTCTCCGAAGACCCGGAACTGTGGAACGACCCCAAACGCGCCCAAGAAATCGGCAAAGAGCGCAAAATCCTCGAAGGCATCGTGGTAACCCTCGACAACATCGCCACAGGCATCGAAGACAACCGTATGTTGATCGAAATGGCTGTTGAAGAAAACGACGAAGAAGGTTTCGCCGCCGTGCAGGAAGATGTGGCCGGTTTGGAAAAACAAATGGCCGACCTCGAATTCAAACGAATGTTCAACCAGCCTGCCGATCCGAACAACTGCTTTATCGACATTACCGCAGGCGCAGGCGGTACGGAAGCCGAAGACTGGGCAGGCATGCTGTTCCGCATGTACAGCCGTTACGCCGAGCGCAAAGGCTTCAAAATCGAAATCCTTGAGGAAGACGACGGCGAAATCGCAGGTATCAACCGCGCCACCATCCGCGTGGAAGGCGAATACGCCTACGGCTTGCTGCGTACCGAAACCGGCGTTCACCGCTTGGTGCGATACTCGCCGTTTGACTCCAACAACAAACGCCATACGTCTTTTTCATCCGTGTTCGTGTACCCCGAAATCGACGACTCCATCGAAATCGAAATCAACCCGGCCGATTTGCGTATCGACACCTATCGCGCATCCGGTGCCGGTGGTCAGCACATTAACAAAACCGACTCTGCCGTGCGTATTACCCACGAGCCGACAGGGATTGTAGTGCAATGTCAAAACGACCGCTCGCAACACGCCAACAAAGCTGCCGCGATGGAAATGTTGAAATCCAAACTGTACGAATTGGAAATGCGCAAACGCAACGAAGAGAAACAGGCGTTGGAAGAAGGCAAATCCGATGTGGGTTGGGGCAGCCAAATCCGCTCATACGTTTTGGACTCCTCACGCATCAAAGACTTGCGTACAGGCTACGAAGTCGGCAACACCAAAGCCGTATTGGACGGCGACTTGGACGGCTTCATCGAAGCCAGCCTGAAACAAGGTGTGTAAACCGTAAGAGATAAACAGGCCGTCTGAAAGGTTTCAGACGGCCTGTTTGTTGTTGAATATGGCAGTAACTATATCCACTCCGATGATTTATATTTCCAGCGGGTAAAAGGTTTTATCTATTTGAATAAGCTAAAGTCTTATCAGTCTAAATGGAATGCCGAACGCCGTAAATATATCCGTTTTCGGCCGCATGAAAAATACAATATAGCAAATCTAAAAATTAATAGGTTTTTGAATATGTAGGGCATGACGGAGATGGCCGCGATATGCTTGTTATGTAGCTATTGAGTTCTTTTTTAAATGCGAATATTAATCTTTCTGTAAGAATATGCTTTTTAATGTTTTGCAAATGCAAAGATTGACGGTAATATATGGCTTCCATAAAAATGATTGGTAGGTATAACAGGCCGTCTGAAGCCTGAGCCTGTCTAATATATAGGAGAACTCATAATGTCCGGTCAAAAGCCATCTTCTGCCGAGAAAACTTTCTTCGGCCATCCTTTGCAATTATCCACCCTATTCCACATTGAGCTGTGGGAACGCTTTTCCTTCTACGGTATGCAGGGCATCCTGCTGATTTATCTATATTACGCCGCGAATCAAGGCGGTTTGGGTATGGATAAGGCTTTGGCCGGCGGTATCGTTGGCGCATACGGCGGCAGCGTTTACCTGTCCACCATTCTCGGCGCATGGTTGGCCGACCGCATTTGGGGCGCGGAACGTACCCTGTTTATCGCCGGTATCGTCGTGATGACCGGCCATATTTTATTGGCGATTGTGCCGGGCTTAATGGGATTGCTGTTGGGCTTGGTGTTTATCGCGCTGGGCAGCGGCGGCGTGAAATCGTCTGCCGGTTCGATGGTCGGCTCTTTGTATGAACGGGACGACCTGCGCGAATTACGCGATGCCGGTTTCTCCATTTTCTATATTTCCATCAATATCGGCGGTTTCTTAGGCCCTTTGTTGACCGGTATTTTGCAAGACAGAATGGGTTTCCATTACGGTTTCGGCGCAGCGGCCGTCGGTATGGCATTTGGCCTGCTGTGGTATTCGCGCGGCCGTAAAAACCTGCCGCATACTCCGGCTCCGAATCCGTTGCGTCCTGAAAAGATACAGACTGCAATAGCTGTCGGCGTGTTGCTGGTTTTGGTGTTGGGCAGCGTGATTGCTTCCGGCGTGCTCAATCTTGAGAACTTTTCACGCTGGCTTTTGGGCGTGGTCATTATCACCGTTATCGCTTATTTTGCACGCTTGCTGGGCAGCAGCCAAGTTGAGGCAGCCAATAAACGTTACATCATGGCCTATATTCCGCTGTTTTTGACTATTTGTATGTTCTGGGCGGTTTGGTTTCAGGTGTACACCGTTGCAACGGTTTATTTTGACGAAACGGTTGACCGTACTTTCTTCGGCTTTACCGTGCCTGTTTCATGGAAAGATTCGATACAGGCCATGTGGGTGGTTCTCTTTTCCGGCGTGATGGCCACGGTGTGGACGAAAATGGGCAAACGCCAACCTAAAACGCCGTTGAAGTTTGCACTGGCCATGTTGGTAACCGGCGTCTCTTATTTGAGTTTTATTCCGTATATTTCATCCGGAACCCCGATGCCGATTATCGTGTTTATGCTGGTGTTGCTGGCGATTACGATAGGCGAGCTGATGCTGTCGCCGATTTCGCTGTCGTTTTCCACCAAAATCGCACCGAGCATGTTCAAAACACAAATGGTTGCTTTGAATTTCTTGGCATTGTCCATCGGCTTTACCTTGGGCGGAGTGTTGTTTAAAGACTACTACAATGCTCAGTCGCCATTGGATTTCTACTGGATGCTGGCCACCATCGGCGCGGTAACCTGCGGTATCCTGTTGGTACTCGCCCCGGTATTGAACCGCATGCTCAAAGGTGTCGATTGATTTTTCCATTTAAATGGATGTGATGTACGCAGGCCGTCTGAAAAGAATCAGTTTTCAGACGGCCTGATGTTTTTATTGAGGTTTGGAAAAGGGCGGTTTTCCATATTTTTGAAGTAAATCGGACATGAGGAAAATCCGAATGAAATGATACATGATTAAACTGAAATTAAAATTGTGAAATATTAAATAAGAATAATAATTGTTCTCACAACTTTATTGAATTTATTGAGGTTTTTTTGCTGATTTGCTGATATTTACCTTTAAATGGCTTTTGAAATTCGATAAAATGGTAATCTATTTTTAAGATTTGTCTGTCAACCAGTTAGGTACGACCATGTTGGCCAGTTATTTCCCCGTCCTCGTATTCATCCTCGTCGGCCTTGCGGCCGGCGTGCTGTTTATTCTGCTCGGCACGATTTTAGGCCCGAAACGCCACTACGCCGAAAAAGACGCGCCTTACGAATGCGGTTTTGAAGCCTTTGAAAACGCAAGGATGAAGTTCGACGTGCGCTATTACCTCGTCGCCATCCTCTTCATCCTGTTCGATTTGGAGGTCGCGTTCATGTTGCCGTGGGCTGTCGTGTTCAAAGATTTGGGCGCATACGGCTTCTGGTCTATGCTGGTGTTTATCGTCGTTCTGACGGTAGGCTTTATTTACGAATGGAAAAAAGGTGCGCTGGAATGGGAATAGAAGGCGTTTTGAAAAAAGGTTTCATCACCACCAGCGCGGATACGGTGTTGAACTATATGCGTACCGGTTCATTGTGGCCGGTTACTTTCGGCTTGGCCTGCTGCGCCGTGGAAATGATGCATGCGGGTATGGCGCGTTATGACCTTGACCGTTTCGGTATCATTTTCCGTCCGTCCCCACGTCAGGCCGACCTGATGATTGTGGCAGGTACGCTGACCAACAAAATGGCGCCTGCCCTGCGCCGCGTATACGACCAGCTCGCCGAGCCGCGTTGGGTATTGTCTATGGGCTCATGTGCCAACGGCGGCGGCTATTATCATTACTCTTATTCCGTTGTGCGCGGTGCCGACCGCGTCGTGCCGGTAGACGTTTATGTGCCGGGTTGTCCGCCGACTGCGGAAGCCCTGATTTACGGCCTGATTCAGCTCCAACAAAAAATCAAGCGCACTTCCACCATCGCGCGTGACGAGTAAGGAGAGGACGATATGGCAAGCATTCAAAACTTATACGAGACCGTCATCGGCGTGCTTGGCGATCAGGCAAGCAAAGTCATTTCAGCTCTGGGCGAGATTACCGTCGAGTGTCTGCCCGAACATTATGTTTCAGTGATGACCACGCTACGCGATCATGAAGAACTGCATTTCGAGCTTTTGGTCGATTTGTGCGGTGTCGATTACAGCACTTACAAAAACGAAGTATGGCAGGGCAAACGCTTTGCCGTCGTCAGTCAGCTGCTTTCCGTTAAAAACAATCAACGCATCCGCGTACGCGTCTGGGTTTCAGACGACGACTTCCCCGTAGTCGAATCCGTCGTCGATATTTACAACAGCGCGGATTGGTACGAACGTGAAGCCTTCGATATGTATGGCATCATGTTCAACAACCATCCGGACTTGCGCCGCATCCTGACCGATTACGGTTTTGTCGGACATCCGTTCCGCAAAGATTTCCCGATTTCCGGCTATGTGGAAATGCGTTACGACGAAGAGCAAAAACGCGTGATTTACCAACCTGTTACCATTGAGCCGCGCGAGATCACGCCGCGTATCGTCCGTGAGGAGAACTACGGTGGCCAATAAATTAAGAAACTACACCATCAACTTCGGCCCGCAACACCCTGCGGCGCACGGCGTATTGCGTATGATTTTGGAGTTGGACGGCGAACAAATCGTCCGTGCCGACCCGCATATCGGCCTCCTGCACCGAGGCACTGAAAAACTGGCGGAAACCAAAACCTACCTGCAAGCCCTGCCCTATATGGACCGCTTGGACTACGTTTCCATGATGGTCAACGAGCAGGCGTATTGTTTGGCAGTAGAAAAACTTGCCGGTATTGATGTGCCTATCCGCGCCCAGTATATTCGCGTGATGTTTGCCGAAGTAACGCGCATCCTCAATCACTTGATGGGCATCGGTTCGCACGCATTCGACATCGGCGCGATGACCGCCATCCTTTACGCCTTCCGCGACCGCGAAGAGCTGATGGACTTGTACGAAGCCGTGTCCGGCGCGCGTATGCACGCAGCCTACTTCCGTCCCGGCGGCGTTTACCGCGACCTGCCCGACTTCATGCCTAAATACGAGAGCAGCAAATTCCGCAACGCCAAGGTATTGAAGCAGCTCAACGAATCCCGCGAAGGCACCATGCTCGACTTTATCGATGCCTTCTGCGAACGCTTCCCGAAAAACATCGACACACTCGAAACCCTCCTGACCGACAACCGTATTTGGAAACAGCGTACCGTCGGCATCGGCGTTGTCACTCCTGAGCGCGCCATGCAAAAAGGCTTTACCGGCGTGATGTTGCGCGGTTCCGGCGTGGAATGGGACGTGCGTAAGACACAGCCTTACGAAGTGTACGACAAAATGGATTTCGATATTCCCGTCGGCGTCAATGGCGACTGCTACGACCGTTACCTCTGCCGTATGGAAGAAATGCGTCAATCCGTACGCATCATCAAACAATGTTCCGAGTGGTTGCGTGTCAATCCGGGTCCGGTCATTACCACAAACCACAAATTTGCTCCGCCCAAACGTACCGAAATGAAAACAGGTATGGAAGACCTGATTCACCATTTCAAACTCTTTACCGAGGGTATGCACGTTCCTGAGGGCGAGACCTACACCGCTGTCGAACATCCGAAAGGCGAGTTCGGCGTTTACATCATTTCAGACGGCGCAAACAAACCCTACCGCCTGAAAATCCGCGCACCCGGCTTCGCCCACCTGCAAGGCATGGACGAAATGGCAAAAGGCCACATGCTGGCCGACGTTGTTGCCATTATCGGTACGCAGGACATCGTATTCGGGGAAGTGGATAGGTAAACAGAACACCTAAGAATCAATAATTGAATTTAAGGACATTTGAAAATGAAAAAAGTGTTTGCATTATTTTTAATATTATTTTCAGTAAATACAATGGCAGATAGTTGGTCTTATACGAATGATTCATTTGGTAATACCTATGCAACAGATAGTTATGGTAATACCACAAGATATAGTAGAGACTCTTTTGGTAATATTTATGGTTCTGATGGTTCTCGAGCAAGTACTGATTCATTTGGTAACACATATGTAACAGATAGTTATGGCAATACTACAAGATATAGTAGAGACTCTTTTGGTAATGTTTATGGTTCTGATGGCTCTCGAGCAAATACTGATTCATTCGGTAATACATATATTACAAATTCTAATGGTGATTCCGTAAGATGTAGTAGAGATTCGTTTAGAAGTACTAGGTGCTATTAATAAATAATTTCAGATAGTTTGATAGCTAAGAAAATATAATCCTTTTAGGATACAAAATGTTATCCGCAGAATCTTTAAAACAAATCGACATCGAATTGGCAAAATATCCTACCGACCAACGCCGATCCGCCATTATGGGCGCATTGCGTATTGCCCAGACCGAAAAAGGCTGGCTTGCTCCCGAGACCATCGCCTTTGTCGCAGACTATATCGGCATCTCGCCTGCACAAGCCTACGAAGTCGCTACTTTCTACAATATGTACGACCTTGAGCCTGTCGGCAAATACAAACTGACTGTTTGTACCAACCTGCCCTGCGCCCTGCGCGGCGGTATGGCTACCGGCGAATACCTCAAACAAAAACTCGGTATTGGCTACGGCGAAACCACGCCTGACGGCAAATTTACCCTTGTCGAAGGCGAATGCATGGGCGCATGTGGTGACGCTCCGGTCATGCTGGTCAACAACCACAGTATGTGCAGCTTTATGACCGAAGAAGCAATTGACAAGAAACTTGCCGAACTGAAATAAAAGGCCGTCTGAAAACAACGGCTGCAACCGATACGAAAACGAACAGGCACACCAAAAATGGCTATTTACCAATCAGGCGTGATTTTTGACCAAGTGGATACCGCCAATCCCGATTGCTGGACATTGGACGAATACGTCAAACGTGGCGGTTATACCGCCCTGCGTAAAATCCTGTCCGAAAACATCTCGCAAAGCGATGTGATTGACGAAGTCAAAACCTCCGGCTTGCGCGGTCGTGGCGGTGCGGGCTTCCCGACCGGTTTGAAATGGAGCTTTATGCCCCGTTCCTTCCCGGGCGAAAAATACGTCGTTTGCAACACCGACGAAGGCGAGCCGGGTACATTTAAAGACCGCGACATCATCATGTTCAATCCTCATGCCCTGATTGAAGGCATGATTATTGCCGGTTACGCGATGGGTGCGAAAGCCGGCTACAACTATATCCACGGCGAAATTTTTGAAGGCTACCAACGCTTTGAAGCCGCTTTGGAGCAGGCGCGTGCCGCAGGCTTTTTGGGTAAAAATATTTTGGATTCGGATTTTGAATTCGAACTTTTCGCCCACCACGGCTACGGGGCATATATTTGCGGCGAAGAAACCGCATTGCTCGAATCGTTGGAAGGCAAAAAAGGCCAGCCGCGCTTCAAACCGCCATTCCCTGCCTCGTTCGGCCTGTACGGCAAACCGACCACCATCAACAATACCGAAACGTTCTCCTCCGTTCCATTCATTATCCGTGACGGCGGACAGGCGTTTGCCGATAAAGGTATTCCGAATGCAGGCGGTACCAAATTGTTCTGTATTTCCGGCCATGTCGAGCGTCCGGGCAACTATGAAGTGCCATTGGGTACGTCGTTTGCCGAAGTCCTGAAAATGGCGGGCGGTATGCGCGGCGGTAAAAAACTCAAAGCCGTTATCCCGGGTGGTTCGTCTGCGCCAGTTTTGCCTGCCGATATTATGATGCAGACCAATATGGACTATGACTCCATTTCCAAAGCAGGATCAATGTTGGGTTCCGGCGCGATTATCGTGATGGACGAAGACGTGTGTATGGTGAAAGCCCTTGAGCGCCTGAGTTACTTCTACTACGACGAGTCTTGCGGCCAATGTACGCCTTGCCGAGAAGGTACGGGCTGGCTCTACCGCATCGTCCACCGCATCGTAGAAGGCAAAGGCCGCATGGAAGACTTGGATTTGCTGGACTCTGTCGGTAACCAAATGGCAGGCCGCACCATCTGCGCCCTCGCCGATGCTGCCGTCTTCCCTGTCCGCAGCTTTACCAAGCATTTCCGTGATGAGTTTGTGCATTACATCGAACACGGCGGACCGATGAAACCGAATAAGTGGTGCTAAGTTTTCAGACGGCCTCTAAAAGAATTATTTATTAAATACCCGTAACTAGGAACGAACCATGTTACAAATCGAAATCGACGGCAAACAGGTATCTGTGGAGCAGGGCGCGACGGTGATTGAAGCCGCGCACAAGCTCGGTACTTATATCCCGCATTTCTGTTACCACAAAAAACTTTCCATCGCCGCCAACTGCCGTATGTGTTTGGTGGACGTGGAAAAAGCCCCCAAACCTCTGCCCGCCTGTGCCACGCCGGTTACAGACGGCATGATTGTGCGTACGCATTCGGCAAAAGCCCGAGAGGCGCAAGAAGGCGTGATGGAGTTCCTGCTCATCAACCATCCGCTTGATTGTCCGACCTGCGACCAAGGCGGCGAATGCCAGTTGCAGGATTTGGCGATGGGCTACGGCAAAACCACCAGCCGTTATACCGAAGAAAAACGTTCTGTCATCGGCAAAGACATGGGTCCTTTGATTTCCGCCGAGGAAATGAGCCGTTGTATCCACTGTACCCGTTGCGTTCGTTTCACTGAAGAAATCGCCGGCGTGCAAGAAATCGCCATGGCCAACCGCGGCGAGCATTCCGAGATCATGCCTTTTATCGGCAAAGCAGTGGAAACCGAATTGTCAGGCAACGTCATCGATTTGTGTCCTGTCGGCGCATTGACCAGCAAACCGTTCCGCTTCAACGCGCGTACTTGGGAATTGAACCGCCGCAAATCCGTTTCCGCCCATGATGCTTTGGGCAGCAACCTGATTGTGCAAACCAAAGACCATACCGTCCGCCGCGTGTTGCCGTTGGAAAACGAAGCCATCAACGAATGCTGGTTGTCTGACCGCGACCGTTTTGCCTATGAAGGCCTGTATCACGAAAGCCGTCTGAAAAACCCGAAAATCAAACAGGGCGGCGAGTGGATGGACGTGGATTGGAAAACTGCGTTGGAATATGTCCGCAGCGCGATTGAATGTATCGCCAAAGACGGCAACCAAAACCAAGTCGGCATTTGGGCCAATCCGATGAATACGGTTGAAGAGCTGTATCTGGCCAAAAAGCTTGCCAATGGTTTGGGTGTTAAAAACTTTGCAACCCGTTTGCGCCAACAAGACAAACGTCTTTCAGACGGCCTTAAAGGTGCGCAATGGTTGGGACAAAGCATTGAATCTTTGGCTGACAACGATGCCGTATTGGTAGTCGGCGCGAACTTGCGCAAAGAGCAGCCGCTCCTGACCGCCCGCCTGCGCCGCGCCGCCAAAGACCGTATGGCCTTGAGCGTATTGGCCAGTAGTAAAGAAGAATTGTTTATGCCGCTTCTGTCTCAAGAAGCCGCACATCCCGACGAATGGGCAGACCGTCTAAAAAAACTGTCTGGCAATGCGGAACACGCAGTTACCGCCAGCCTGAAAAACGCTGAAAAAGCAGCGGTGATTTTGGGCGCGGAAGTGCAAAACCATCCTGATTACGCCGCCATTTATGCCGCCGCGCAAGAGTTGGCAGACGCAACCGGCGCAGTGCTGGGCATTTTGCCGCAAGCCGCCAACAGCGTTGGTGCGGATGTCTTGGGCGTGAACTCCGGCGAGAGCGTTGCCGAAATGGCAAATGCGCAGAAACAGGCAGTCTTGCTGCTCAACGTCGAGCCTGAAATCGATACGGTTGACGGTGCAAAAGCCGTAGCTGCCTTGAAACAGGCGAAAAGCGTGATGGCGTTTACACCGTTTGTCAGCGAAACGCTGCTGGACGTGTGCGACGTATTGTTGCCGATTGCGCCGTTTACCGAAACATCAGGCAGCTTCATCAATATGGAAGGCCGTCTGCAATCTTTCCACGGCGTGGTACAAGGCTTCGGCGATTCGCGTCCGATGTGGAAAGTGTTGCGCGTATTAGGCAACCTGTTTGACCTGAAAGGTTTTGAATACCACGATACCGCTGCGATTCTGAAAGATGCGCTGGATGCAGAAAGTCTGCCGTCCAAACTGGACAACCGCAGCACATGGACAGGGGAGGGCATTCAGACGGCCTCAGACCGTCTCGTCCGTGTCGGCGGCGTCGGTATTTATCACACTGATTCTATCGTACGCCGTTCCGCACCGTTGCAAGAAACCAGCCATGCCGCCGTGCCTGCTGCGCGTGTAAATCCAAATACTTTGGCACGCTTGGGCCTGCAAGACGGACAAACCGCTATCGCCAAACAAAACGGCGCAAGCGTATCGGTTGACGTCAAAGCTGATGCCGGTTTGCCTGAAAACGTGGTGCATCTGCCGCTGCATACCGAAAATGCCGCGCTGGGTGCGTTGATGGACACTATTGAACTGGCGGGAGCTTGATCATGCAAGAATGGTTCCAAAACCTCTTTGCCGCAACGCTCGGTCTGGGCGATTTGGGTATCACCGTAGGCTTGGTGGTATCCGTCATCGTCAAAATCGTGATTATCCTGATTCCGCTGATTCTGACCGTTGCCTACCTGACGTATTTCGAACGTAAAGTCATCGGCTTTATGCAGCTTCGTGTCGGCCCGAACGTAACCGGTCCGTGGGGTCTGATTCAGCCGTTTGCCGACGTGTTCAAACTCTTGTTTAAAGAGGTAACTCGTCCGAAGCTGTCAAACAAAGCCCTGTTCTACATCGGCCCGATTATGTCGCTTGCACCGTCTTTTGCGGCGTGGGCAGTGATTCCGTTCAACGAAGAATGGGTACTGACCAACATCAATATCGGCCTTTTGTACATCCTGATGATTACCTCGCTGTCGGTTTACGGCGTGATCATCGCGGGCTGGGCTTCTAACTCAAAATATTCGTTCTTGGGTGCAATGCGTGCTTCCGCGCAAAGCATTTCCTACGAGATTGCCATGAGTGCCGCACTGGTGTGTGTCGTGATGGTATCGGGCAGTATGAACTTCTCCGACATCGTTGCCGCACAAGCCAAAGGTATTGCCGGCGGCTCGGTATTCTCTTGGAACTGGCTGCCGCTCTTCCCAATCTTCATCGTCTATCTGATTTCCGCCGTTGCAGAAACCAACCGCGCGCCGTTTGACGTGGCAGAGGGTGAGTCCGAAATCGTTGCCGGTCACCACGTTGAATATTCCGGCTTCGCATTCGCGCTGTTCTTCCTTGCCGAATACATTTTCATGATTCTGATTGCCGCTCTGACATCGCTGATGTTCCTCGGCGGCTGGTTGTCTCCGTTCCCGCAAAGCTGGGGCTTTATCGGTACGCCTTCCGCATTCTGGATGTTTGTGAAAATGGCGGCGGTTCTGTACTGGTATCTGTGGATCCGTGCAACTTTCCCACGCTACCGTTACGACCAAATCATGCGTTTGGGCTGGAAAGTGCTGATTCCGATCGGCTTCGCCTACATCGTGGTTTTGGGTGTGTGGATGATTTCACCGCTGAATTTGTGGAAATAGGGCAGGGAGGCCGTCTGAAAGTTTTCAGGTAGCCTGAACCCCAAATTTTTAACCGTTTCAAACCGAGAGAAACCGATGAAAGCTCAATGCCTGTGCGGCGCAGTATCACTGGAAACCGCCGAAAACCGCGAACTCCACGCCTGCCATTGCGGGAAATGCCGCACATGGGGCAGCGGCGCGTCTTTTACTTTGGCCGCCCGGTCGCCCGAAATCACAGGCAGCGAGCACATCGCGCATTATCAGTCGTCCGAATGGGCGCAACGCTGTTTTTGCAAACACTGCGGCACACACCTGTTTGTGCAGGTTGGCAACGATTATTACATCAACGCCGGGCTGTTTGCCGACAACGCGGGCTTTGAAACTACCTCACAAATCTTTATTGATTGCAAAGCTCCGTATTATGACTTGGCCAACGATACCCCGAAGCTGACCGAAGCCGAGTTTTTAGAAATGGTGGGCGCGGCAGGTTAAAAAAACCGCTTTCAGACGGCCTGTAAACAGAACAATCCGAAAAGAGCATCCGAAAATGGCTAATTTAGTAAAAACCTTCCTGCTGGGCGAATTGGTGAAAGGCATGGGCGTAACGCTCAAAAACTTCTTCGCCCGCAAAGACACGATTTACTTCCCCGAAGAAAAAACGCCGCAATCCGTGCGTTTCCGCGGCCTGCACGCGCAACGCCGTTATCCGAACGGCGAAGAGCGCTGTATTGCGTGTAAATTGTGCGAGGCAGTTTGTCCAGCAATGGCGATTAACATTGAATCGGAAGAACGCGAAGACGGCACCCGCCGCACCAAGCGTTACGACATCGACCTGACCAAGTGTATCTTCTGCGGTTTCTGCGAAGAGGCCTGCCCGACCGATGCGATTGTAGAAACCCATATTTTTGAATACCACGGCGAGAAAAAAGGCGACTTGCACATGACCAAGCCGATTCTTTTGGCCATTGGCGACAAATACGAAGCTGAAATCGCCAAACGCAAAGCCGCTGACGCGCCGTATCGTTAAGGAGCAGACGAATGACTTTTTCTGCGATTCTGTTCTATATTCTTGCCGCTATCGTTTTGTACGGTGCGGTTCGTACCGTCACCGCTAAAAACCCTGTTCACGCCGCTTTGCATCTGGTGCTGACCTTCTGCGTGAGCGCGATGCTTTGGATGCTGATGCAGGCCGAATTCTTGGGCGTGACGCTGGTGGTGGTTTACGTCGGCGCCGTGATGGTGTTGTTCTTGTTCGTTGTAATGATGTTGAACATCGACATTGAGGAAATGCGCGCCGGTTTCTGGCGTCATGCGCCTGTTGCCGGTGTGGTTGGCACATTGTTGGCGGTTACCCTGATCCTGATTTTGGTCAACCCGAAAACCGACCTTGCCGCATTTGGCCTGATGAAAGACATTCCGGCCGATTACAACAATATCCGCGATTTGGGCAGCCGTATTTATACCGACTATCTGTTGCCGTTTGAATTGGCGGCGGTATTGCTGCTGTTGGGTATGGTAGCCGCGATTGCTCTGGTTCACCGTAAAACGGTTAATCCGAAACGCATGGATCCTGCCGACCAAGTTAAAGTACGCGCCGATCAAGGCCGTATGCGTCTGGTGAAAATGGAAGCGGTCAAACCGCAAGTCGAATCTGCCGAAGAAAGCGAAGTTTCAGACGGCCTCAAGCCGGAAGGGGAGGGCAAAGCATGATTACCTTGACGCATTATTTGGTATTGGGTGCGCTCCTGTTCGGTATCAGCGCAATGGGTATCTTTATGAACCGCAAAAACGTGCTGGTATTGCTGATGTCCATCGAGCTGATGCTCTTGGCGGTGAACTTCAACTTTATCGCCTTTTCGCAACATCTAGGCGATACCGCCGGACAGATTTTCGTATTCTTCGTACTGACCGTTGCTGCTGCCGAATCCGCCATCGGTTTGGCGATTATGGTGCTGGTGTATCGCAACCGACAAACGATTAATGTTGCCGATTTGGACGAGTTGAAAGGGTAGGGCGGATGCCGTCTGAACAAACCGATCAAGCGAATATCGAGCAATGGGTGTTTAAGCCGCGTTCGCTTTTAGTTTTGTGCTGGGTTGCTGTCCCATTTTTCCTGTCGATTTGGCTGGTGTGGTTTGCGTTTGCATGGGCTGGGCGGTTGGGCTGGCTGTTTGGCTTATTGTCGGTTTTGTGTGCGGGTATCGGGATTGCCGGATGGAAGATGTGGCAAAATTCGCGCCGCAATACGGGCAGAGATCGGGAATTCATACGTTTGGACGAAGACGGTTTGTCTTATTGCATACACGGCTGTGGGGCGGGTAAGGTGAAATACACATGGATACGCTCTGTGTATCAAGTTCATACAAGGGGCTGTCAAGGCATTGCGGTGGAATACCGTAGACCTGAAACAGGCGTGGTTTTGGATACAATAATGCTGACTGACCTAGACCGCTTGGACTTAGATAGGAACGGTTTCAAATTGGCAGATCCACGCGACATCATCACTAAAGCGATTAGGGCGCGTTGCCAAGACAGGCAGCTTTATCGGATTTGAATGCTGTTGCACGGTTTGGCTGAAAATCTGAAGCCTGTAAGGAAAAAAATTTAAGGTTGGACAACCTGCCTTATGGCGTGAGGTCGTCTGAAAACCAAGACAAAGTAGATTGGTCGGATTAGGGAATCCGACCGACAAAACAAACATAGATTTTTAAATCAAAAAGGTTCATCCAAAATGAACGACATGACTTTATATCTCATCATTGCCCTCGTGCCTTTGGCAGGCTCGCTGATTGCGGGTTTGTTCGGCAATAAAATCGGACGTGCCGGCGCGCATACGGTTACGATACTCGGCGTGGCGGTGTCCGCCGTGTTGTCGGCTTATGTGCTGTGGGGCTTTATCGACGGCAGCCGCGCCAAGTTTGACGAGAATGTCTATACCTGGCTGACGATGGGCGGTTTGGATTTTTCCGTCGGCTTCTTGGTCGATACGATGACGGCGATGATGATGGTCGTGGTCACCGGCGTATCGCTGATGGTACATATCTACACCATCGGCTATATGCACGATGAAAAAGTCGGCTACCAACGCTTCTTCAGCTACATTTCTTTATTTACTTTCAGCATGTTGATGCTGATTATGAGCAACAACTTCATCCAGCTCTTTTTCGGTTGGGAAGCTGTGGGCTTGGTGTCGTATCTCTTGATCGGTTTCTATTTCAAACGTCCGAGCGCGATTTTTGCCAACCTGAAAGCCTTTTTGGTTAACCGTGTCGGCGACTTCGGCTTTTTGCTCGGTATCGGCTTGGTGCTTGCCTATTTCGGCGGCAGCCTGCGCTATCAAGATGTATTCGCTTATCTGCCTAATGTTCAGACGGCCACCATTCAACTGTTCCCCGGTGTGGAATGGTCTTTGATTACCGTAACCTGTTTGCTGTTGTTTGTGGGTGCGATGGGTAAATCAGCGCAATTCCCGCTACACGTTTGGCTGCCTGATTCGATGGAAGGCCCGACACCGATTTCCGCGTTGATTCACGCCGCAACCATGGTTACCGCCGGTCTGTTCATGGTATCGCGTATGTCGCCGATTTATGAGATGAGCAGCACTGCGCTGTCTGTCATCATGGTAATCGGTGCGATTACTGCCCTGTTTATGGGTTTCTTGGGCGTGATTCAAAACGACATCAAACGTGTGGTTGCGTATTCTACCCTGTCGCAACTGGGCTACATGACCGTGGCTCTGGGCGCGTCCGCCTATTCCGTGGCGATGTTCCATGTGATGACTCACGCTTTCTTTAAAGCCTTGCTGTTCTTGGCTGCAGGTAGCGCGATTATCGGTATGCACCATGACCAAGATATGCGCCACATGGGCAACCTGAAAAAATACATGCCGATTACTTGGCTGACCATGCTGATCGGTAACTTGTCGCTGATCGGTACGCCGTTCTTCTCCGGCTTCTATTCCAAAGATTCGATTATCGAAGCGGCGAAATACAGCACCCTGCCGGGCAGTGGCTTTGCCTATTTTGCGGTCCTTGCCAGTGTGTTTGTTACTGCGTTCTACGCGTTCCGCCAATACTTTATGGTGTTCCACGGTGAAGAGAAATGGCGCAACCTGCCTGAGCATCATGACGATCATCATGGCGAAGAGCATCACGGCTTGGGCAAAAACGACAATCCGCACGAAAGCCCGTTGGTTGTTACCCTGCCTTTGATTCTGCTGGCCATTCCGTCCGTTATCATCGGCTACGTTGCCATTGAGCCTATGCTTTACGGCGATTTCTTTAAAGACGTAATCTTTGTCAATGCCGACGCGCATCCGACCATGCACATCATGAAGGAAGAGTTCCACGGCGCATTGGCAATGGTGTCACACAGCCTGCATTCGCCTGTACTCTACCTTGCTATCGCAGGTGTCTTAAGCGCATGGCTCCTGTACGTCAAACTGCCGCACCTGCCAGCGAAAATTGCACAGGCGTTCCGTCCGATTTACGTTTTGTTTGAAAACAAATACTACCTCGACGCCCTGTATTTCAACGTCTTCGCTAAAGGCACGCGCGCATTGGGTACCTTCTTCTGGAAAGTCGGCGATACCGCCATTATCGACAACGGTATTGTCAACGGCTCCGCCAAACTGGTCGGCGCGATTGCTGCGCAAGTGCGTAAAGCCCAAACCGGCTTTATCTACACCTACGCCGCTGCTATGGTATTCGGCGTATTGGTACTGCTCGGCATGACCTTCTGGGGATTGTTCCGATAAGAATAAGGTTTCAGACGGTCTTAAACCTTCAGGCCGTCTGAAACGAAGAAATATCCACATAAACACATTTTTATTTTAACCACAGGTTAACCACTATGTTTTCCAACTACCTACTCAGCTTGGCAATATGGATACCCATCGCCGCAGGTGTGCTGGTTTTGGCGACCGGTAAAGACAGCCGTGCGCCGCTGGCGCGTGTGCTTGCCTTCATGGGTGCGCTTGCCGGTTTCTTGGTAACGCTGCCCCTGTTTACCGGTTTCGACCGTTTGAGCGGCGGCTATCAGTTTACCGAGTTCCACGAGTGGATTCCGCTTCTGAAAATCAACTACGCATTGGGTGTAGATGGTATTTCAGTGCTCTTTATCATCTTGAATGCGTTTATTACGCTGTTGGTGGTATTGGCCGGTTGGGAAGTCATTCAGAAACGTCCGGCGCAGTATATGGCGGCATTCCTGATGATGTCGGGTTTGATTAACGGCGCGTTTGCTGCGCAGGATGCAATTCTGTTTTATGTGTTCTTCGAGGGTATGCTGATTCCGCTGTACCTGATTATCGGTGTATGGGGCGGCCCGCGCCGCGTCTATGCTTCGGTCAAGCTGTTCCTCTATACGCTGATGGGTTCGCTCTTGATGCTGGTTGCCATGGTTTACCTGTACTATCAAACAGGCAGCTTCTCTATTGTCGATTTCCAAAACATCAAACAGATTCCGTTGGGCGTACAACAGCTTTTGTTTATAGCGTTCTTCCTGTCATTCGCCGTAAAAGTGCCGATGTTCCCTGTGCACACTTGGTTGCCGGATGCCCACGTTGAAGCGCCGACCGGCGGTTCGATGGTGTTGGCGGCAATTACGCTGAAACTGGGTGCGTATGGTTTCTTGCGCTTCATCCTGCCGATTATGCCGGATGCGGCACGCTATTTTGCCCCTGTGATCATCGTATTGAGCCTGATTGCCGTAATTTATATCGGTATGGTGGCTTTGGTGCAAACCGATATGAAAAAACTAGTGGCGTACTCTTCCATCAGTCATATGGGTTTTGTCACTTTGGGCATGTTCCTGTTTGTGAACGGCCAGCTGAATGACTGGGCATTGAAAGGCGCAATCATTCAAATGATTTCCCACGGTTTCGTGTCTGCCGCGATGTTTATGTGTATCGGCGTGATGTACGACCGCCTGCATACCCGCAATATTGCTGACTATGGCGGCGTGGTCAATGTGATGCCTAAGTTTGCGGCGTTTATGATGTTGTTCGGTATGGCCAATGCCGGTCTGCCTGCGACTTCCGGCTTCGTGGGCGAGTTTATGGTGATTATGGGTGCGGTTAAAGTGAATTTCTGGGTAGGCGCGTTGGCTGCTATGACCCTGATTTACGGTGCGTCTTATACCCTGTGGATGTATAAACGCGTTATTTTTGGTGCGATCCACAATCCGCACGTTGCCGAAATGAAAGACATCAATTGCCGCGAATTTGCGATTTTGGCGATTTTGGCGGTTGCTGTTTTGGGCATGGGTCTGTATCCGCAAGCGTTTATCGAAGTGGTGCATCAAGCGGCAAACGATTTGATTGCCCATGTGGCACAAAGCAAGATTTGAGGTGTGTAAATGAACTGGTCTGATTTGAATTTAATGCCCGCCATGCCCGAAATCGTGCTGCTTGCGCTATTGGGTGTCGTATTGCTGGCAGACTTGTGGATTTGCGATAAAAACCGCTATCTGACCCATCTGATGAGTTTGGGAACGGTCATTGTCGTGGCCATTACCCAATTGGCGGTATGGGAGCAGGGCAGTATCGATGCCTTTCACGGTATGTATATTGCAGACGGCATGTCCCGTTTGGCAAAACTGGTACTGTATGCGCTGACGTTTGGTTTGTTTATTTACAGTAAACCGTACAACCAAGACCGCCAAATCTTTAAAGGCGAGTTTTACACCCTGTCGCTGTTTGCCCTGTTGGGTATGAGCGTCATGGTCAGCTCGGCACATTTCTTGACTGCGTATATCGGTTTGGAATTGTTGTCTTTATCGCTATATGCCATGATTGCCCTACGCCGCGATTCCGGTCGTTCTGCCGAGGCCGCGCTGAAATACTTCGTATTGGGCGCGTTGGCCTCCGGTTTGCTACTCTATGGTATTTCTATGGTTTACGGCGCCACCGGTTCTCTTGATTTTGCTTCCGTCTTGGCTTCTGCTTTCAATGAGCAGGCCAACGAGTGGCTGTTGAAATTGGGTATGGTGTTTATTGTAGTTGCCATTGCATTTAAATTGGGTGCGGTTCCATTCCATATGTGGGTGCCCGATGTGTACGATGGTGCGCCGACCTCTGTTACCGCCTTTGTGGGTACGGCTCCGAAAATCGCCGCCGTTGTCTTTGCGTTCCGTATCCTTGTTACTGGCATGGGTACCATACATTCAGACTGGGCGCCGATGTTGGCCATTCTTGCCGTTGCTTCTTTGGTGGTCGGTAACCTTGCCGCCATCATGCAAACCAATATCAAACGTATGCTTGCCTATTCCACTGTATCGCACATGGGCTTTATCCTGTTGGCGTTTATGGCAGGCGCAGTCGGCTTTACTGCAGGTTTGTATTACGCCATTACCTATGCTTTGATGGCGGCAGTCAGCTTCGGTGTTTTGATGGTATTGTCCACCAAAGACATTGAATGTGAAAATATCAAAGACCTCGCAGGCCTTAACCAACGCCATGCATGGTTTGCCTTCCTGATGTTGCTGTCTATGTTCTCCATGGCGGGTATTCCGCCGCTGATGGGTTTTTACGCCAAATTCGGCGTGATTATGGCACTCTTGAAACAAGGCCATGTTTGGTTGTCCGTATTTGCCGTCATCATGTCGCTGATTGGCGCCTTCTACTACCTGCGCGTGGTCAAAGTCATCTACTTCGATGCGCCTGATCATGACCAGCCGGTCGGCAGTAACTATGCCGCTAAATTTGTTCTGACGGTCAATGCCTTCTTGCTGCTCCTGTGGGGTATCATGCCGCAAACCGTTATCGACTGGTGTGCCAAAGCATTGGAAAATACCCTGTAAGCTTCAAACAAAACCAACGGCGGCTGTTCCAAAGCCGCCGTTTTTGTTAGGATTCGCATTCGGATGAAATATACCCAAAGTTCAGACGGCCTCAAGCCTTTGAACAATCATCAAGCAGGTATCATCAAGATATTGAATATTCCACGGATAATGATGGGCAAGAATGCCCATTTAACATGTTAAAATCACATATAGGCCGTCTGAAAACCGAAAGACCATCATGACCGCATCCATGTACATTCTTTTGCTGTTGGCACTTATCTTTGCCAACGCACCATTTATTACCACCAAATTCTTCGGCATCATCGCCCTGAAACGCAAACATATCGGCCATCACTTGATCGAGTTGCTGGCAGGCTTCCTTCTTACCTCGATCCTCGCCTATATCCTCGAATCGCGAGCTGGTGCCGTGCATGCCCAAGATTGGGAGTTTTACGCGACCGTTGTCTGCCTCTACCTGATTTTTGCTTTTCCATGCTTTGTATGGCGTTACTTTTGGAATGAACGGAATAGAGAGTAGGATTTGAATTAGGAAAAGGCCGTCTGAAAGATTTTCAGACGGCCTTTATTTTGTTTGATGTTAAATATCGGTTAGAAAACAAGGCTGTTGGGGCGTAAAGCCTTGTCGTGGTGGCGGTTTAACGGTACTATTCTCGGTTAATCCTGTTTTATTCCTATGAAATTGAAAGTATAAGATGATTAATGATATTCAAAAGACAGCTGAAGGCAAAATGCAGCGTTCTCTGGAAGTATTGAAAGACAATTTGGCTAAAGTGCGTACCGGCCGTGCGCATACCGGCCTGCTCGACCAAGTGGAAGTGGAATACTGGGGCAGCATGGTGCCTGTGAGCCAAGTGGCAAACGTAACGCTTTTGGATGCGCGTACGATCGGTGTGAAACCGTTCGAGAGCAATATGGCTGCAAAAGTCGAGAAAGCGATTCGTGATTCCAACTTGGGCCTGAACCCTGCTTCTGTCGGTGATTTGATCCGTGTTCCAATGCCTATGTTGACTGAGGAACGCCGTAAAGATTTGATCAAAGTAGTACGCGGCGAAGCGGAAGAGGGCCGTGTGTCTATCCGCAATGTGCGCCGTGATGCAAACGACCACATCAAAAAATTGTTGAAAGACAAAGAAATTTCTGAAGATGAAGCCCGCCGAGGCGAGGAAGCGGTTCAGAAGTTGACCGACAAATATATTGCTGAGGCAGACAAGCTCTTGGCTGCCAAAGAAGAAGATTTGATGGCGATTTAATCCTGTGTGCAAACCGTTCAGACGGCCTTTGGACGGTTTGTTCCCTGAAAGGCAGACATGAAAAGCAGTACGCAGACGATTTTGGAACACTCTGCCATCCCCCGACATATTGCCGTGATTATGGACGGCAACGGACGTTGGGCAAAGAAGCGTTTTCTTCCCCGTGTGATGGGGCATAAGCGCGGTTTGGATGCGCTGGAGAACATGGTGAAGCATTGTGCTGAGCTGGGTGTGCAGTATTTGACCGTGTTTGCTTTTTCGACTGAAAACTGGCGACGCCCCGAGGAAGAGGTTTCTTTTCTGATGGGGCTGTTTTTGCAGGCTTTGCAAAAGCAGGTGCGCCGTTTGCACGATAACAATATGCGCTTGAAAGTCATCGGCAGCCGTGAGCGGTTTAATGCTGAAATCCTGAAGGGGATTGAGGCGGCAGAGGCGTTGACGGCAAACAATGCCGGCTTGACTTTGAGCATTGCCGCCGATTATGGCGGCCGCTGGGATATTTTGCAGGCGGCAAATCAGTTGATTGCCGAGGGTGCAACCGAGATTACGGAAGAGGCGTTGTCGCGCTATTTGATGTTGGGCGATGCACCCGAGCCGGATTTGTTTATCCGAACCGGCGGCGAGACGCGCATCAGTAATTTCCTGCTGTGGCAGATGGCGTACGCGGAATTGTATTTTACGGATACGCTGTGGCCTGATTTTAATGAGAAATCGCTGAACGAGGCGATTGTTTCGTTCCAAAAACGGGAGCGCCGCTTCGGGCGGACTTCCGAACAGCTGCCGCTTGAGCAGCAACGGGGTTGAGAATTATGTTGAAACAACGGATTTTAACGGCGCTGTGGCTCTTGCCGCTGATGCTGGTCATGCTGTTTTATGCACCTATGTGGTTGTGGGCGGCGTTTTGTGGCCTGATTGCTATGTTGGTTTTGTGGGAATATGCCCGCATGAGCGGCTTGGACAAGCTGAAAATCAATCATTATTTAGCGTCAACGCTGGTGTTCGGCGTGATTGCCTATGCCGGCGGTTGGCAGCTGCCTGATTTGGTTTGGTGTGTCGTATTGGCGTTTTGGCTGATTGTCATGCCTTGGTGGCTGAAAGCGAAATGGAAGTTAAACGGCGGCTGGCAGGCTTACACTGTCGGTTGGTTGTTGGTGATGCCGTTTTGGTTCGCACTGGTTTACCTGCGCCCTCAGCCTGAAGACGCGCTGTCTTTATTGGCGATTATGGGCTTGGTGTGGGTGGCCGATATTGGCGCGTATTTCTGCGGCAAGTCGTTTGGCAAGCGCAAAATTGCGCCGACCATCAGTCCGGGTAAAAGCTGGGAGGGTGCGATCGGCGGCGCATTGTGCGTTGCCGTGTACATGACCATCGTATGGAAAGCCGGTTGGCTGACTTTTGAAGCCGGTTGGTTCAAAACGATTTTGATCGGCTTGATTCTGACCGTGGTTAGCGTGTGCGGCGATTTGCTGGAAAGCTGGCTCAAACGTGCGGCCGGTATCAAAGACAGCAGCAATCTGTTGCCGGGACACGGCGGCGTGTTCGACCGTGTGGACAGCCTGATTGCCGTTATCAGCATTTATGCCGCTTTCGTATATTTGTTTTAAACCGCCTGTCTCACGTTGTTGAGGGAGCTGATTATGTCCGAACAAAAACAGATTTCATCTTTATCGATTTTGGGCGTATTGTTGGCACTGGGATTGATGGCTGCGGCGTTTATTTTGGGCGTGCAGTTTAAGAATCTGCGCCAACCGGGGACGATTACTGTAAAAGGTTTGGCGGAGAAAAACTTCCAATCCGACAGCGCTACGTGGAATACGGGCGTGAACGCGCACGGCGAGAGCTATCAGGAAGTTTTGGATTTGCTGACGGCAAGACGCAAAAAGCTGTCTAAGTTTTTGGGCGAGCAAGGCTTTACGGCGGCTGAAATGAAAGTGGGCCTGCCTGAAGTGTCGCGCGTTTTCAATGAAACCCGCGACGAACTGGGCAACGTAACCCGCACGCCCAACGGCTACGACGGCGACCTCAATATTGTGGTCAACACCAAAAAACTGGACAAAATCCAGGCCGCCCAGCGCGCCATTTTGAATTTCCGTGCGCAAAACGAATTCATCCGCTTCGACAATCCGCAATATTTGCTGGGCAATTTGGAAACCATCAAACGCGATTTGATCACGCAGGCGACTGAGGATGCGCAGAAACGAGCGGCCGAGTTTGCCAAAACCGGCGGCGGCAAAGTGGGCGCCATGCGTTCTGCTTCGCAAGGCTCGTTCAACATCTATGCCGACACCGGCAGCAGTGAGGACGACGAATACGGCGGTTCTTACGATAAAAGCACCGTCGGCAAACAAGTCCGACTGGTTGTTACCATCGAATACGGCATTGAGTAATTCTTTCAGACGGCCTGTTTAACCGGTAGGCAAAAGGCCGTCTGAAAATTGGAAACGGCAAAGAAATCTATTTCAAACACAATGAATACCGTTTGCACAGCACACAAAGAACACACCATGACACAACAAGTTCTGACCATATTAGGCAGTACCGGCAGCATAGGCGAAAGCACTTTGGACGTTATTTCCCGCCATCCCGAAAAATTCCGCGTGTTCGCGCTGGCAGGGCATAGGCAGGTGGACAAGCTGGCGGCGCAATGCAAACAGTTCCGTCCGGAATATGCCGTTGTCGGCGATGCCGACCATGCGGCCGAGCTGGAAAAGAAACTCAAACAAGAAGGCATCGATACGCAGGTTTTATATGGTGCTCAAGCCCTGATTGATGTGGCTTCGGCCGATGAAGTCAGCGGCGTGATGTGTGCCATTGTCGGCGCGGCCGGTTTGCCGTCGGCTTTGGCCGCCGCTCAAAAGGGCAAAACCATTTATCTGGCCAACAAAGAAACGTTGGTGGTTTCCGGCGCATTGTTCATGGAAACCGCCCGTCAAAACGGCGCCGCCGTCTTGCCGATTGACAGCGAACACAACGCCATCTTCCAAGTATTGCCAAGGGATTACACAGGCCGTCTGAATGAGCACGGTATCAATTCGATTATCCTGACCGCATCGGGCGGCCCGTTCCTTAACACCGATTTAAGTACATTTGACAGCATTACGCCCGAGCAGGCGGTCAAGCATCCGAATTGGAGTATGGGGCGAAAAATTTCCGTTGATTCTGCATCAATGATGAATAAGGGCTTGGAGTTGATTGAGGCGCATTGGCTGTTTAACTGTCCGCCGGAAAAACTGGAAGTCGTCATCCATCCGCAATCCGTGATACACAGCATGGTGCGTTATCGCGATGGTTCGGTATTGGCGCAGTTGGGTAATCCCGATATGCGTACGCCGATTGCTTATTGTTTGGGTCTGCCCGAACGCATCGATTCCGGCGTGGGCGAGTTGGATTTCGGCGCGTTGTCCGCTTTGACCTTCCAAAAGCCTGATTTTGACCGTTTCCCATGTCTGAAACTTGCCTATCAGGCCATGAATGCAGGTGGCGCCGCGCCTTGCGTGTTGAACGCCGCCAACGAAGTTGCCGTGGCCGCTTTCTTGGATAAACGCATCAAGTTTACCGATATTGCCCAAGTCGTTGCCCACTGCCTTGCCCAAGATTTTTCAGACGGCCGTCACGATATCGAAGGCCTGCTGGCGCAAGACGCGCAAACACGCAGACAGGCAGAAGCCTTTATCGGCAAACAATAAAGCTTCAATGACAGGCCGTCTGAAACGCCAACCGCTTGGCATTTAGGCAGACAAAATGGAACAACTGCCTTTATAATCGGTTTTCAGACGGCCTTATCCGTTGATTATCACATTCCACCCAGGGGATTTTTTTTGCAAACCTTTTTAGCCTTTATCGTCGCCATTCTGATTTTGGTCAGCCTGCATGAGTTCGGACACTATATTGTTGCCCGCTGGTGCGGCGTTAAAGTCGTGCGCTTTTCCGTCGGCTTCGGTAAGCCCTTTTTCACCCGAAAACGCGGCGATACCGAGTGGTGTCTTGCCCCGATTCCGCTGGGCGGTTACGTTAAAATGGTCGATACGCGCGAAGGCGAGGTGGCGGAGGCAGATTTGCCGTATGCCTTTGACAAGCAGCATCCGGCCAAGCGCATCGCCATTGTTGCCGCCGGCCCTTTGACCAATTTGATTTTGGCCGTTTTGCTTTACGGTTTGAGCTTTTCCTTCGGCGTAACCGAGTTGCGCCCCTATGTCGGCATGGTCGAGCCTGCCAGTATTGCCGCCAAAGCAGGTTTTCAGGCAGGCGATAAGATTGTATCGGTCAACGGAATCGCCGTAAAAGACTGGAGCGATGCGCAAACCGAGATGGTGTTGAACCTTGAAGCCGGTCCTGTAAAAGTCGCCGTTCAGACGGCCTCAAATGCCCAAGCCGTCCGCATAATTGATGCCGCCGGTACGCCTGAAGCAGGTAAAGTTGCGAAAAACCAAGGCAACATCGGCCTTTTGCCTTTTAGAATTACTAACCGCATCGGCAAAGTCTTGGCTGATAGTCCGGCCGAAAAAGCAGGTTTGAAGGAAAACGACAAACTGCTGACCGCCGATGGGAAGCCCATCGAAAGCTGGCAGGCATGGACGGAACTCTTCCGCGCCAGCCCCGGCAAACGAATCGAACTGACTTACGAGCGCGACGGTAAAATACTGGTGACCGCTATCCGGCCGGACAGCGTCGAGCAGTCGGCAGGCGTGCTGGTGGGTAGAGCAGGGCTTGCTGCCCAGGCGGATAAAGAGTGGGATAAAACCATCCGCTACCGTTATACGCCTTCCGTTGCCCAAGCCTTTGAATTGGGTTGGAACAAAACCGTCAACTATTCGTGGACGACCCTCAAATTTTTTGGAAAACTGGTTACAGGCAATGCCTCTTTGAACCATATTTCCGGCCCCCTGACCATTGCCGATGTCGCCGGACAATCCGCCAAACTCGGATTGCAGAGCTACCTTGAATTTCTGGCCTTGGTCAGCATCAGCTTAGGCGTGTTGAACCTTTTGCCCGTGCCCGTTTTAGACGGAGGACATCTGGTTTTCTATACCGCCGAATGGATACGCGGAAAGCCTTTGAGCGAGCGCATACAGGCAGCCGGCCTGCGCTTCGGACTGGCAGCCATGCTTTTGATGATGGCTGTGGCTTTCTTTAATGACATCAACCGTTTGTTTGGATAATTTATGAAACTGAACCAGATTGCTTCCGCTTTAATGGTATTGAGCCTGTCCCCGCTGGCATTGGCTGACTTTACCATTCAGGACATCCGCGTCGAAGGCCTGCAACGCACCGAGCCAAGTACCGTCTTCAACTACCTACCCGTTAAAGTCGGTGATAATTTCAATGATGCGCGCAGTGAAGAAATCATTAAAAAACTCTACGCAACCGGTTTCTTTGACGACGTACGCGTCGAAACCATGGACAATCAAGTCCTGCTGACCGTGATTGAGCGTCCGACCATCAGCTCGCTCAATATTACCGGCGCGAAAATGCTGCAAAACGATGCCATCAAGAAAAACCTTGAAGCCTTCGGTTTGGCGCAATCCCAATACTTCAACCAAGCAACGCTGAACCAAGCCGTTGCCGGTTTGAAAGAAGAGTATTTGAGCCGCGGCAAACAGTCTGTCCAAATCACGCCGACTGTAACCAAACTCGCCCGCAACCGCGTGTCTATCGATATTGCCATCGAAGAGGGCAAATCTACCAAGATTACCGATATTTCATTTGAAGGCAACGAAGTTTATTCCGACCGCCGTCTGATGAAGCAAATGTCCCTGAGCGAAGGCGGCATGTGGACTTGGATCACTAAGAGCAACCAGTTCAATGAGCAAAAATTTGCTCAGGACATGGAAAAAATCACCAATTACTACCAAAACAACGGCTACTTCAACTTCCGTATTTTGGATACCGATATCCAAACCAACGAAGACAAAACCAAGCAAACCATTAAAGTAACTGTCAGCGAAGGCGACCGCTTCCGCTGGGGCAATGTACGCATCGAAGGCGATACGCTGGAAGTGCCGAAAGAAGATTTGGAAAAACTGCTGACCATGAAGCCGGGCAAATGGTACGAGCGCGCGCAAATGTCCAATTCGCTCGAAGCCATTCAAAACCGCATGGGTCAGGCAGGTTACGCATTCAGCGAAATCAATGTCCAACCTATTCCAAATGCCGAAACGCATACCGTTGATTTTGTACTGACCGTTCAACCGGGCCGCAAAATCTATGTAAACGAAATCAACATTACCGGCAACAACAAAACCCGTGACGAAGTCATCCGCCGCGAGTTGCGCCAAATGGAATCGGCGCCTTACGATTCTGCCAAACTGCAACGTTCTAAAGAGCGCGTTGAGTTGTTGGGCTACTTCGACAACGTTCAATTTGATGCGGCTCCTGTGGCCAATACGCCTGACCAAGTTGACCTGAACATGAGCCTGACCGAACGTTCTACCGGCTCGCTCGACTTGAGCGCAGGTTGGGTTCAGGATACCGGTTTGGTGATGTCTGCCGGCGTGGCTCAAGACAACCTGTTCGGTACGGGTAAATCCGTTGCCCTGCGCGCTTCCCGCAGTAAAACCACAGTAAACGGCTCATTGTCGTTTACCGACCCATATTTCACACCTGACGGCGTAAGCTTGGGCTACGACCTTTACGGCAAGTCTTACGACCCGCGTAAAGCTTCTTCCAGCGCGAAACAATATAAAACCACGACTTTCGGCGGCGGTTTGCGTATCGGTATTCCGGTTACCGAATATGACCGTGTAAACTTCGGTTTGGCCGCAGAGCGTCTGACTGTTAACACCTACAAAGGCGCGCCTAAACGCTATGCCGACTTTATCAATCAATACGGTAAAGGCGACGGCAGTGGCGTGGGTAACTTCAAAGGCTGGTTGTACAAAGGTACCATCGGCTGGGGCCGCAACAAAACCGACAATGCCTTGTGGCCGACCCGCGGTTACCTGACCGGCGTAAACGGCGAAATCGCTTTGCCGGGCAGCGACCTGCAATACTACACCCTGACCCACAACCAAACTTGGTTCTTCCCGTTGAGCAAAGATTTCACGCTGATGCTGGGTGGCGAAGTCGGTTATGGCAACGGCTACGGCAAAACCAAAACAATGCCGTTCTTTGAGAACTTCTACGGCGGCGGTTTAGGCTCCGTCCGCGGCTTTGAAAGCGGTACGCTGGGCCCGAAAGTCTATGACGAATACGGCGAGAAAATCAGCTACGGCGGTAACAAAAAAGCCAACGTTTCCGCAGAGTTGCTCTTCCCGATGCCGGGTATTAAAGATTCGCGTACCGTCCGTCTGAGCCTGTTTGCCGATGCGGGCAGCGTGTGGGACGGCAAAACCTACAACGACAGCAGCAGCAATTCTTATTACACCAACGGCGCGCTCCAAAACGTGTATGGCGTAGGCACAACGCACAAATCGACATTCAAAAACGAATTGCGTTACTCTGCCGGTGCTGCCGTGACCTGGCTCTCTCCGCTGGGTCCGATGAAGTTCAGTTATGCTTATCCGATTAAGAAAAAAGAAGGCGACGAAATCCAACGCTTCCAATTCCAACTCGGTACGACATTCTGATGATGTTTAGGCCGTCTGAAACCGGGTTTGTCCGTTTCAGACGGCCTCATGGCAGATTGGCGGCAAGCTTATTGCAAACCGCCCGTTTGTTTTCAAGCAAGGATTTTTATCATGAGTAAAATAGCCGACACCCTCCGTGTCCTCACCGTAGCCCTGCCGGGTTTCGTGCTGTTGCCGCAAGCGGCGGCGGATGGCGTGCAGAAAATCGGTTTTATCAATACCGAGCGCGTTTATCAGGAATCCAAGCAGGCGCAAAGCATTCAGATGACTTTGGAAAAAGAGTTCAAAAGCCGTCAAACCGCCTTGCAAAAGCTGCAGCAGGAAGGCGAGGCTTTGGAGCGAAAACTGAGTAGCGACAAGCTCAGCGACAGCCAAAGGGAAGCGGAAACCCAAAAATGGCGCAATCTGGTACAGAAATTCCGCAAGCAGCAGACCGAGTTGGCAGAAGACTACAACCTGCGCCGCAATGAAGAATTCGCCGCGCTCCAGCAAAATGCCAACCGCGTCATCGTCGATTTGGCCAAGCGCGAAGGTTACGACTTCATCTTGCAGGACGTGATTTACGTCAACGGTCGCTATGATATTACCGACAGCGTTATCAAAGCCCTAAACGCACACTGACCCTGCTCGGCAGCGAATGTAACCATACAGACAAACCTAAGGCCGTCTGAAACCCAAACCGGCATCTTTCAGACGGCCTGACATCTTGACGGCAGATTATCATGACTTCACAAGCATACACCCTGTCCCAAATAGTTTCCCAACTCGGCGGCGAATGGAAAGGCGAAGACATCGCCATTACCGCCGTCCGTCCATTGGATCAAGCGCAGGCGGAACACATCAGCTTTTTGGCCAACCCGAAATATAAAGCCGAAGTACACGACAGCCAAGCAGGCGCAGTGATTGTGTCGCCGAAAGCCGCAGACGAATTTGCGGGCCGCAACCTGATTGTGGCTGCCGATCCTTATCTTTATTTTGCCAAAGTGGCACGATTGTTCTCGCCGATTGTCAAAGCACAGGGCGGCGTACATCCGACCGCTGTTGTCGAAGCGAGCGCAAAAGTACCGGCAAGCTGCGAAATCGGCGCGAATGCCTATATCGGCGCGAATGCCGTATTGGGCGAAGGCTGCCGTATTTTGGCCAATGCCGTTGTCCAACATGATTGCACGTTGGGCGATGAAGTCGTGCTGCATCCAAACGCTGTCATCTATTACGGCTGCACTTTGGGCAACCGTGTCGAAATCCACAGCGGCGCAGTCATCGGCGCAGACGGTTTCGGCTTGGCCTTCGCCGGCGATTCATGGTTTAAAATCCCGCAAACCGGCGCAGTCACGCTGGGCGATGATGTGGAAATCGGTTCGAACACCAATATCGACCGTGGCGCAATGAGCGACACGACCGTCGGCAACGGCACCAAAATCGACAACCAAGTCCAAATCGGCCACAACTGCAAAATCGGTTCGCACACCGTTATCGCCGCCAAAACCGGTATTTCCGGCAGCGTCACCATCGGCAATTATTGCATTATCGGCGGCGGCGTCGGCACGGTCGGACACATCGAAATCGCCGATAAAACCACCATCGGCGGCGGTACATCCGTTACCCACAGCATTACCGAAAGCGGCCAGCATTTGGCCGGTATTTTCCCGATGTCGGGCTACAAAGACTGGGCGCGCAATGCCGTTTATATCCACCGTTTGAGCGAAATGAACAAACGCCTCAAAACGCTGGAAAAACAGCTTGCCGACAGCGACGAAGCCTAAAGGCAGCGCAAACAGTCCGCGCCCCGCATCCGAATACGTTTAAACCCAATACAAACAAGGAAAGACGAACATCATGGACGTACAACTCCCGATCGAAGCCAAAGACATTCAAAAACTTATCCCACACCGTTATCCGTTTTTGCAACTCGACCGCATTACTGCGTTCGAACCGATGAAAACCCTGACTGCGATTAAAAACGTCACCATGAACGAGCCGCAGTTCCAAGGCCACTTTCCCGACCTGCCCGTGATGCCTGGCGTGTTGATTATCGAAGCCATGGCGCAAGCGTGCGGCACACTGGCCATCCTCAGCGAAGGCGGCCGCAAAGAAAACGAATTCTTCTTCTTCGCCGGTATCGACGATGCCCGTTTCAAACGCCAAGTCATCCCCGGCGACCAACTGGTTTTTGAAGTCGAGCTGCTGACCAACAAACGCGGTATCGGCAAATTCAACGCCGTTGCCAAAGTCGACGGCCAAGTTGCCGTTGAAGCCGTGATTATGTGCGCCAAACGCGTGGTGTAAGAATGGGACAGGCCGTCTGAACGTTCAGACGGCATCTTGCAGGCAATACCTGTATCAGACAGCAAGGAGACAGCATGACCCTTATCCATCCGACCGCCGTCATCGACCCTAAAGCCGAACTCGACTCCAGCGTCAAAGTCGGCCCATACAGCATCATCGGCCCCAATGTGCAAATCGGTGCGAATACCGAAATCGGCCCGCACGTCGTCATCAACGGCCATACGACCATCGGTGAAAACAACCGCATTTTCCAATTTGCCAGCCTCGGCGAAATTCCGCAGGACAAAAAATACCGCGATGAGCCGACCAAGCTGATTATCGGCAACGGCAACACCATTCGCGAATTTACGACGTTCAACCTCGGCACGGTTACCGGTATCGGCGAAACCCGTATCGGCGACGACAACTGGATTATGGCCTACTGCCACCTCGCCCATGACTGCGTGGTCGGCAACCATACCATCTTCGCCAACAACGCCTCACTCGCAGGCCACGTTACCATCGGCGACTACGTCGTCTTGGGCGGCTACACGCTGGTGTTCCAGTTCTGCCAAATCGGCGACTACGCCATGACCGCGTTTGCCGCCGGCGTACACAAAGACGTACCGCCGTACTTCATGGCTGCAGGCTACCGCGCCGAACCGGCCGGCCTCAACAGCGAAGGTATGCGCCGCAACGGTTTCACTGCCGAACAAATTGCCTCCGTCAAAGATGCGTATAAAACCATTTACCATCGCGGCATTCCGTTTGAAGAGGCCAAGGCAGACATTCTGAAACGTGCCGAAACCCAAAGCGAATTGGCGGTATTTAAAGACTTTTTTGCACAATCCACACGCGGCATTATCCGTTGATGGATGGATTGAAGGCCGTCTGAAACTTTTTCAGACGGCCTTTGGATTGCAAAAATCCGCGCAGTAGGGCAGGTTTCCTGTCTGTTTGCCGCCGATGCCGTCTGAAAACGGGCGGGCAAATGTCTGCCCAAAATCTTTTAGCTTTTAAACCTCAACACATGAATTCCAATCCTTCCCCCCTTATCGCCATCAGCGTCGGCGAAGCTTCCGGCGACTTGCTCGGCGCACACTTAATCCGTGCCATTAAGGCGCGTTGCCCGAATGCGCGGTTTACCGGCATCGGCGGCGAGCGCATGAAGGCGGAGGGTTTCGAGAGTTTGTACGATCAGGAAAAGCTGGCGGTACGCGGTTTTGTTGAGGTCATCAAACGCCTGCCGCAAATTTTGAGAATTCGCAAAGGGCTGGTGAACGATTTAATCCGCCTCAAGCCGGATGTGTTTATCGGCATCGATGCGCCGGACTTTAATCTCGGCGTGGCGGAAAAACTCAAGCAGGCAGGCATTCATACCATTCATTACGTCAGCCCGTCGGTTTGGGCGTGGCGGCGCGAACGGGTCAATAAAATCGTACATCAGGTCAACCGCGTGTTGTGCCTGTTTCCGATGGAGCCTCAGCTTTATATCGATGCCGGCGGCAAGGCCGAATTTGTCGGCCATCCAATGGCGCAAACCATGCCCGTGGAAGCGGATAGGGCGGCGGCACGGCAGAAGCTGGGCGTGCCTGCGGACGTGCCCGTGTTTGCGATATTGCCCGGCAGCCGCGTGAGCGAAATCGATTACATGGCGGCGGTGTTTTTTCAGACGGCCTTATTGCTGCTGAAACGTTATCCGCAGGCACAGTTTTTGCTGCCTGTGGCGACGGCCGCAACGCGCAAACGCATTAGCGAAATTTTGGCGCAGCCTGAGTTTTCAGCCCTTCCCATTACGTTGACCGAGAAGCAGTCGGATACGGTTTGCACTGCTGCCGACGTGGTATTGGTCACCAGCGGTACGGCGACTTTGGAAGTGGCCTTATGCAAGCGGCCTATGGTCATCAGCTACAAAATTTCGCCGCTGACTTATGCGTATGTGAAACGTAAAATCAAGGTGCCGCATGTCGGTTTGCCTAATATTCTATTGGGTAAAGCCGCCGTTCCCGAGCTGCTGCAACACGATGCTGTCCCTGAAAAACTGGCGCAGGCCGTGGCAGACTGGTATGACCGACCTGAAGCCGTGGCCGCGTTGGAACAAGATTTCCACGCCTTGCATCTGCTGTTGAAGAAAGATACGGCGGCATTGGCGGCGGCGGCAGTATTGGAAGAAGCCGGATTTTCAGACGGCCTGAAAGACAAGTAAGGAAAATACATGAATTTATTGGGAGCCTTGGCCAAGGTTGGCAGCCTGACGATGGTGTCGCGCATTTTGGGCTTTGTACGCGATACGATTATCGCCCGTGCGTTTGGTGCAGGCATGGCGACAGATGCGTTTTTTGTCGCGTTTAAACTGCCCAATCTGCTGCGGCGCGTGTTTGCAGAGGGTGCATTTGCCCAAGCCTTCGTACCGATTTTGGCGGAATACAAAGAAACCCGCTCGCCCGAAGCCACGCAGGCATTTGTGCGTCATGTCGCCGGTATGTTGTCGTTTGTGTTGGTCATCGTTACCGCGCTGGGCATACTTGCCGCGCCGTGGGTGATTTATGTTTCCGCGCCCGGTTTTGCCAAAGATGCCGATAAGTTTCAGCTCTCCATCGACCTGCTGCGGGTAACGTTTCCTTATATCTTTTTGATTTCCTTGTCGTCTTTTGTCGGCTCGATACTCAACTCCTATCATAAATTCGGTATTCCCGCCTTTACGCCGACTTTTTTGAACATCTCCTTTATCGTCTTTTCCCTGTTTTTCGTACCGTATTTCGATCCGCCTGTTATGGCTTTGGCGTGGGCGGTATTTGTCGGCGGCGTGTTGCAGCTGGTGTTCCAACTGCCTTGGTTGGCGAAACTGGGCTTCTTGAAAATGCCCAAACTCAGCTTTAAAGACGCAGCGGTCAACCGCGTGATGAAACAGATGGCACCGGCTATTTTAGGCGTGAGCGTGGCGCAGATTTCCTTGGTTATCAACACCATTTTTGCCTCATTTTTGCAGTCCGGCAGTGTGTCGTGGATGTATTACGCCGACCGACTGATGGAATTGCCTACTGGTGTTTTGGGCGTGGCACTCGGTACAATCTTGCTGCCTACCTTGTCCAAACACGCCGCCAGTCAGGATACCGAGCAGTTTTCCAGCCTGCTCGACTGGGGTTTGCGCTTGTGTATGCTGCTGACCCTGCCTGCCGCCGTCGGCCTTGCCGTGTTGTCTTTCCCTCTGGTTACGACCCTGTTCATGTACCGTGAATTTACGCTGCACGACGCGCAAATGACCCAACACGCGCTGATTGCCTATTCCTTCGGCTTGATCGGGCTGATTATGATTAAAGTATTGGCACCCGGCTTCTACGCGCGCCAAAACATCAAAACCCCCGTTAAGGTCGCTATTTTCACGCTGATTTGCACGCAGCTAATGAACCTTGCCTTCATTTCGCCGCTCAAGCACGTCGGCCTGTCCCTCGCTATCGGTTTGGGCGCGTGTCTGAATGCAGGTTTGCTGTTTTTCCTTTTGCGCAAACACGGCATCTACCGCCCTGGTAAAGGTTGGGCAGCGTTTTTGGTTAAAATGGTCATCTCTTTGGTTGTCATGGGCAGCGGTTTGTGGCTGGCGCAATATTATCTGCCGTTTGAATGGGTGCACGTCGGCGGCTTTAAAAAAGCAGGCCAACTCTGCGTCCTGATTGCCTTGGGCGGCGGCCTCTACTTCGTTTCCCTCGCCGCGCTCGGTTTTCGTCCGCACCATTTCCGCAGGGTGGAAAAATAAGCAGCCGTAGTGCGTATTGCTTTGGCTTAAAGGCTATTCGCTAAAAAGGCCGTCTGAAATATTTTCAGACGGCCTTTTCTTGCGTTACGTTTTAACTGTAAAGCTTCGCTCCTTTTTTGACGAACTCAATCGCTTTTTCTTCCATGCCTTGCTGTTGGGCTTTTTGCTTGTCGGCGTAGTCGCGCACTTCCTGCGTGATTTTCATCGAGCAGAATTTTGGGCCGCACATCGAGCAGAAGTGGGCGATTTTCGCGCCTTCTGCAGGCAGGGTTTCGTCGTGGAAGCTTTCGGCGCGTTCGGGGTCGAGGCTGAGGCGGAATTGGTCGCGCCAGCGGAACTCGAAACGCGCCTTGCTCAGAGCGTTGTCGCGCAACTGTGCGCCTGGCCAGCCTTTGGCGAGGTCGGCGGCATGGGCGGCGAGTTTGTAGGTGATGATGCCGGTGCGCACGTCTTCTTTGTCGGGCAGGCCGAGATGCTCTTTCGGGGTAACGTAGCAGAGCATGGCTGTGCCGTACCAGCCGATGTTGGTCGCGCCTATGCCCGAGGTGATGTGGTCGTAGCCGGGGGCGATGTCGGTAACGAGCGGGCCGAGGGTGTAGAAAGGTGCTTCAAAGCAATGTTGCAGCTCTTCGGTCATGTTTTCTTTCACGCGTTGCAGCGGTACATGGCCGGGGCCTTCGATCATAACCTGTACGTCGTGTTCCCATGCTTTGGCGGTCAATTCGCCCAAGGTGTGCAGCTCGGCAAATTGGGATTCGTCGTTGGCATCGGCAATGCAGCCGGGACGAAGGCCGTCGCCGAGGCTGAACGATACGTCGTAGGCTTTCATGATTTCGCAGATTTCGTCGAAATGTGTGTAGAGGAAGTTTTCCTGATGATGGGCGAGACACCATTTCGCCATGATGGAGCCGCCGCGTGATACGATGCCGGTCAGGCGGTCGGCCGTCATCGGTACATAACGCAGCAATACACCTGCGTGCAGGGTGAAATAGTCCACGCCTTGTTCTGCCTGCTCGATTAAGGTATCGCGCACCAAATCCCAAGTCAGGTCTTCGGCAATGCCGCCGGTTTTTTCCAAAGCTTGGTAAATCGGCACCGTGCCGATGGGGACGGGCGCGTTGCGGATAATCCATTCGCGCGTTTCGTGGATGTGCGCGCCTGTGGATAAGTCCATAATCGTGTCCGCGCCCCAACGCAGCGACCATACCATTTTTTCGACTTCTTCGGTCAGGCTGGAGGTTACGGCGGAGTTGCCCAAGTTGCCGTTGATTTTGACGCGGAAGTTGCGGCCGATAATCATCGGTTCGAGTTCGGGGTGGTTGATGTTGGCAGGGATAATCGCACGTCCGGCGGCGATTTCTTGGCGCACGAATTCGGGCGTGATTTGGTCGGGATGGGTTGGGATATTCGCGCCGAAACTTTGCCCTGCGTGTTGTTTCAAGAGCTTGGCGTATTCAGGCCGTCTGAAAAGTTCGTCCAGCTTCATGCGTTCGCGTATGGCGACAAACTCCATTTCCGGCGTAATGATGCCTTGGCGGGCGTAGTGGAGCTGGGTTACATTGCGGCCTGCTTTGGCGCGGCGCGGACGGGTGATTTGGTTGAAGCGCAGATGGGCGGTTTTCGGATCGTGTGCGCGTTCGGTGCCATATTCGCTGGAAAGCTTGGGCAGGATTTCGGTATCGTCGCGTTCATCCAGCCATGCGGTGCGGACGTGTGGCAAACCCTGTTTTAAGTCGATGTGTGCCGCCGGGTCGCCGTATGAGCCGCTGGTGTCGTACACTGGAATTGGCGGATTGGCTTCCGTACCTTGTGCCGTGTAGGTATCGTCCTGACGGATTTCGCGCAAAGGCACGCGGATGTCGGCGCGGCTGCCCGGGATATAGACGCGGTTGGAATTGGGATATTGGAAGCGGATGCCGATGTCTTCGCTCAAGTCGGAAAGACGGCGCGCCTCATCGCCGGTTTTTTTAGCGGTAGTCATAAAAAATTGCTCCTGTTTTTCGGTTATGAAATGGAAACAGGAGCATTGCTTTTTTTTCAGACGGCCTTGTGGATATCTTCAATCAACCGTCTAAAAACACATTTGCCGAAACTCCCCACGCAGGTATTATCCTGTTCGGGTGTAAAGGGTATTTCTCAGCCGCTCGGTTTGAAAGCAGCACCCCTGTTTCTTTATTAAGGAAAAATTAAACCATGCGGATGGTTTTTTGTAAAGCGGCGTTTTTCGCATTTTCTGTCAAAAACGCTTGACAGCGATTCCGTCTTTCCGTATAGTTACAACTTCTGACGCGGGATGGAGCAGCATGGTAGCTCGTCGGGCTCATAACCCGAAGGTCGTAGGTTCGAATCCTGCTCCCGCAACCAAATATAAAAATCCCCTGCAATCGCAGGGGATTTTGCTTTATGCGGTATTTATTGTTGCTTGGATTGATTGAAAGAGGCCGTCTGAACCATTGGGTTTCAGGCGGCCTTTTTTATGTGCTGATGTCATCAGCGGCTAATTCGCTTTTATTTTGTGAGTTTGCGTTTTTCAGACGGCCTATTGTTACTCCGGATCGGTATCGTTGCGTAGGTATTCTTTCAAGCGTTGCAATTCTTTTTTGTCCAACCATTTATTGCGCGAACGTTGCAACAGGATCACCAATGCGGCGATTTCGTTACGCATATTGGTGCTGAGCCAGAGGAAGCCTTGCCAGTCGTAATGCAGGCGGGCGGCCGGTTTGCTTAGTTCGGTATTGAGCGAAGTATCGATGCGAATGCGGCGGGCGTAGTGGCCTTTGATGAGGCGGACGGTCAGCCGAAGCTCGCGTTGGAGTTGGTTGAAATGGCGGTCGAGCAGGCGGATTTCGCTTTCGTTGAGCGTGGGCGCGCGCAGTTTGGCGGCTGTGGTCAGGAGCAGCTCGGTGGTGTTGACGATTTTGCGGTGGGCATGCTGCATGGCTTCCATCATATTGTTGCTGATGTGGCTTTCACCGGATGTTGCGGCCAGATGGCTGCGGCTTTTGACCATGCGGGCGTTGATTTTGCGCATTTTAATCATGTTTTGCTCCAAACGCTCGCGCGTCATGCGCTTACCGTTGCTGATTTCTGCAATCATTTTGGCGCAGTCGGTGAGGTTGTCGGCAAGCATGAAGCGCCACATCAGGGTGGAGCGCAGGGGCAGAAGTTTGGCGGCGGCAATGGCGATGGCGGCACCAATCAAAACGTTCATGGCGCGCATCAGACCGCTGTCGAGCCAATGGTGGCTGCTGTCGCCGATGAGCATACACATGGTCAAACCGGCAAGCATGGCGACGTAGCCGTTTTTGCCGACCGCAGACCAACCGGCCACCGCGCTGGCGGCACCGATAATCAGATAGAAGAAAACGCCGTCTTGCAAATAATGCTGGTTCAACCATAAAACGGCCAAACCGACGCCCAAACCGATGGCCGTGCCGAGCATGCGTTCGACTGCTTTGGAGTAAATCGCGCCTTGGAATTGCAGCATGCCGAGGACGACAAAGACGGTCATGCCGATCCACTCGCCGTGTTGCAGGTGGAAGACTTTGGCCAACAGGGTGGAAAACACGATTGCCAAGCCGAGGCGGAAGGCGTGGATATGGCGGCGATAGCGGTAGCGTTCGTAGGCGTTGAGCCAGCGTTCGGAAAAATGGAGGCGTTCGGATTGGGCAGGCATGTTGTAAGACGTATGGGTATGTGGGGATGTAAATTATAACTGATTGGTAAAGCAGATGAAATTTGAACTGCTCCCAAACGGCTTGTCCTATTGCGGATTTTATCTGCCGCAAGCGGATATAATGGCGGCTTTGAATCAGACAGGCGGTGAAGAAATGGCGACGGTTTTAAGCGCAGGCGTGGACGAAGCGGGGCGCGGCCCTTTGGTCGGCAGCGTATTTGCGGCGGCAGTGATTTTGCCGGAACATTTTGACCTGCCGGGTTTGACCGACTCAAAAAAACTGAGCGAAAAAAAGCGCGATATGTTGGCGCAGATGATTAAGGAACAGGCGGTTGCATGGAGCATTGCCTTTGCCGATCCCGACGAAATCCTGCAACTGAACATCCTGCACGCAACCATGGCCGCAATGAAGCGCGCAGTCGAGGGGTTGTCGGTCGTGCCTGACAAAGTATGGATAGACGGCAACCGTGTGCCGAAAGATTTGAATGTCCCTGCAGAGGCCGTGGTCAAAGGCGACAGCAAAATTATTGAAATCTCCGCCGCTTCGGTTTTGGCCAAAACCGCGCGTGATGCAGAAATGTATGAATTGGCGAAACGCTATCCGCAATACGGGTTTGACCGCCACAAAGGCTACGGCACGGCGCAACATTTGGCCGCATTGAAACAATACGGCGTATTGCCGGAACACCGCCGCGATTTCGCACCGGTCAAAACCTTATTGGCACAAGGCAATCTGTTTGAAGAATGAAAGCATAGCAAAAGGCCGTCTGAAAGATTTCAGACGGCCTTGTTTTTTAGGAAAGTATCATTTCAACGCAGCCAAACACTCTTTAATCAACTCAGGGCCGCGATAAATCAAACCGCTGTACACCTGAACCGCACTGGCACCCAAGCGGATTTTTTCTGCCGCGTCCGCGCCGTTCATGACGCCGCCGACGCCGATAATCGGCAGCTTGCCGTCAATGCGTTCCGCCAAAAGTTTCAACACCTGATTGCTTTTCTCGCGAACGGGCAAGCCGCTCAAGCCGCCTTGTTCGCCTGCGAGCGGATGGCTGTCCAAGCTTGATTTGTCGATGGTTGTGTTGGTGGCGATGATGCCGTCCATTTCCACAGATTTGACCACATGGGCGATGTCGTCGATTTGCGCTTCGTCCAAATCCGGCGCGATTTTGACCGCCAGAGGCACATATTTGCCATGCGCGGCTGCCAGTTGCGCCTGTTTGTTTTTCAAGGCCTCCAACAATGCGCTCAATTCGTCGCCGCCCTGCAAGGCGCGCAGGTTTTTCGTATTGGGGGAGGAAATATTGACCGTGATGTAGCTTGCGTGGGCGTAGGCTTTTTCCAAGCAAATCAGATAATCGTCGGCCGCATTTTCAATCGGCGTAACGGCATTTTTGCCGATGTTGATGCCCAAAATGCCTTTAAAACGGCTGTTTTCAATGTTGCGGATCATTGCGTCGATGCCGTGGTTGTTGAAACCCATGCGGTTAATGATGCCTTGGTGTTCGGGAACGCGGAAAAGGCGCGGCTGCGGATTGCCCGGCTGCGGCTTGGGCGTTACCGTGCCGATTTCGACAAAGCCGAAACCCAAAGCGGCAAACGCATCGATGCACTCGCCGTTTTTGTCCAAACCCGCCGCCAAGCCGACCGGATTGGGCAGCTGCAAACCCATCAGCTCGGTTGGCCGGGTGTGGCTGTCTACTTTGGGCAGCAGGCCGAGTTTTTCGATAGAACGCAAACTGTTGAGCGTGAAATGATGGGCCTTTTCTGCATCGAAACGGAACAGGATAGGGCGGACGAGTGAATACATGGCGGCGGCTTTCTGAACGGTTGATGAATTTGGCGTTATTCTACCTGAAACCGTCAAACTGCCCCAAACGTCTGTATCGATATGATTTTATTGTTTGGCGTCAAATGAAAATAAATAGGGCTTTTGCGTGTAATCGGATAGTTCATTAAAATGGTAAGAGAGAGGCTTTTCAGACGGCCTGATGGATGTATCAAAAGGCCGTCTGAAAAGTTTTGATTTGATTGTTTACCTGATACAGGAAGATTTTTTATGAAACAGGCGGTTGATCCTTATGCGAGTTTCCGTGAACTGACGCTGCGGGGGATGATACTCGGCGCGTTGATTACGGTGATTTTTACGGCATCCAATGTGTATTTGGGCTTGAAGGTGGGCCTGACTTTTGCGTCTTCGATTCCGGCTGCGGTGATTTCGATGGCGGTTTTGAAGTTTTTTAAAGGCAGCAATATTCTGGAAAATAATATGGTGCAGACTCAGGCTTCGGCCGCGGGGACGCTCTCCAGTATTATTTTTATTCTGCCGGGTTTGCTGATGGCCGGTTATTGGGCGGGCTTTCCGTTTTGGCAGACTACGCTGCTGTGTATGTCCGGCGGTATTTTGGGCGTGATTTTCACTGTGCCTTTGCGTTATGCGATGGTGGTGAAGAGCGATTTGCCTTATCCGGAAGGCGTGGCGGCGGCCGAGATTTTGAAGGTCGGCGACCATGATGCGGACCAGCAGGAAGGCGGCAGCGGTATCAAGGAATTGGTGTCGGGCGGCGCATTGGCCGGTTTGATGAGCTTCTGCGCAAGCGGTTTGCGCGTGGTGGCGGACAGTGCGAGCTTTTGGTTTAAAGGCGGTGCGTCGGTGTTCCAAGTGCCGATGGGCTTTTCGCTGGCTTTGTTGGGCGCGGGCTATTTGGTCGGACTGACCGGCGGTATCGCGATTTTGCTGGGTATCTCGATTGCTTGGGGCGTGGCCGTGCCTTATCTGTCGGCGCATATTCCGCAACCTGCCGATATGGAGATGATTCCTTTTGCGATGTCTTTGTGGAAGGAAAAAGTCCGTTTTATCGGCGCGGGTACGATCGGTATTGCGGCGATTTGGACGCTGTTGACTTTGATGAAACCGATGGTCGAGGGTATGCGCCTGTCTTTCCGTAATTTCGGCGGCGCGCAGATGACCGAGCGCACGGAACAGGATTTGTCGCCTAAGGCGATGATTGCCTGGGTGTTGGCGATGATGCTGGTGTTGGGCGTGTCCTTCTTCCACTTTATCGGCGACTCGCATATTTCCGGCGGTTTGGCTTGGCTGTTGGTGGTCGTATGTACGCTGCTGGCTTCGATTATCGGCTTTTTGGTGGCGGCGGCTTGCGGTTATATGGCCGGTTTGGTCGGTTCGTCTTCCAGCCCGATTTCGGGTGTGGGCATCGTCTCTATCGTCATTATTTCACTGGTGTTGCTGCTGGTCGGCGAATCCGGCGGCTTGATGGTGGATGAGGCAAACCGCAAATTCCTGCTGGCATTGACGCTGTTTTGCGGCGCGTCTGTGATTTGTGTGGCTTCGATTTCCAATGACAACCTGCAGGATTTGAAAACGGGTTATCTGGTAAAAGCGACGCCTTGGAAACAGCAGGTTGCGCTGATTGTCGGTTGCGTTGTCGGTGCATTGGTGATTTCGCCTGTGTTGGAGCTTTTGTATGAAGCCTACGGCTTTACCGGCGCGATGCCGCGTGAAGGCATGGATGCGGCCCAAGCACTTGCCGCGCCTCAGGCAACTTTGATGACCACCATCGCCCAAGGTATTTTCTCGCACAATCTGCAATGGGATTATATTTTCACCGGCGTGGCCATCGGCGTGGCGTTGATCGCGGTTGATTTCACATTGCGCAAATCTTCCGGCGGCAAGCGTGCTTTGCCGGTATTGGCCGTGGGCATGGGTATTTACTTGCCGCCGTCTGTGAATATGCCGATTGTGATTGGTGCGGTATTGGCGGCGGTGTTGAAATCCGTCATCGCCCGCCGTCAAGAAAACCGTGAAGGCCGTCTGAAAAATGCGGAACGTATCGGTACGCTGTTCTCCGCCGGTTTGATTGTCGGCGAGAGCCTGATCGGTGTGATTATGGCGTTTATCATCGCCTTCTCCGTAACCAACGGCGGTTCGGATGCGCCTTTGGCCCTGAACCTGGAAAACTGGGATACGGCCGCCAAATGGCTGGGCTTGGCGTTTTTTGTCTTCGGTATGTTCGTGTTTGCACGCCGCGTGTTGAAAGCAGGACGTTAAGTTTGTAGGTTGAGAAAAGGCCGTCTGAAACCCAAAAAATTGGGGTTTCAGACGGCCTTTTTAGTGGAAATTTGTTGGGAATGATTTTAGGAAGTTTGGGTATAATTATCGTGGGGCTAGGTAGCAAAAAAGCCCCATTGCAGTGGGGCTTTGTGCTGAAACCGCCCTAGAAAGGATGGTTTCAATCATGAAACATACCACTCGCACGGGTCGTTCATGGCTGAGACTGCGGACAGTCGTTAGGATTATCTTAACCCTGTTCCTGCTCTTAGTCAATTAAACGGCTGAAAACAAAAAACTGTTTTTCAGTTTCCGCCTGTTTGTCATGAACGGGCGGTTTTTTATTGTTTAACGCTGATTCAAACAATCTGCAATCGCTTTGGCAATTTTGGCACTGGCGCCTTGATGTTGCGAAATGAATTGCTCGGTGTGGCTGATCAGCTGTTGGCGCAGCGTTTCGTCGTCGAGGTATTGGCGCGTGGTTCTGTACCAGGCTTCGGCGGTTTCGACGCGGACGGCGGCTTTGGCTTCGACTGCGCCTTTGCAGGCTTGGGCGAAGTTGTAGTTGGAGTAGCCGAAGAGGGTGGGGACGCGGCAGGAGATGGGTTCGATGATGTTTTGGCAGCCTGCATCGACGAGGCTGCCGCCGACGAAGGCAATGTCTGCGCTGAGGTAGTAGGCGGCCAGTTCGCCCATGCTGTCACCTATCCAAACCTGTGTATCGGGGGAAACGGGTTGTCCGTCGCTGCGTTTTTGCACGGTATAACCAAGCGATTTAGCGGTATCGTAGGCCGTCTGAAAGTTTTCAGGGTGGCGCGGTACGATGACCAGCAAGGCATTGCCGCGGTAGCCCTGCCATGCTTTGAGGAGCAGCTCGGCTTCGTCTGTGCCTTTGTACACGCGCGTGCTGGCGCAGACGACGACGGCTCGTGCACCGATGCGTTCTTTAAAGGCGACGGCAAGCGGGCGCGAGTCGTCGGGGGGCGCGATGTCGTATTTGGTGTTGCCGCAGACGTGGACGTTGGACGCGCCGATAAGGTGCAGGCGTTCGGCATCGGCGGCGGTTTGGGCAAAGCAGCCGGAGAGGGTCTGCATGGCAGGCTCGACCAGCTTGCGGATTTTGAGGTAGCCACGTTGGGATTTTTCGGAGAGGCGCGCGTTGGCCAAAAAGAGGGGAATGCCTGCTTCTTGGCAACCGTGCATCAGGTTGGGCCAGATTTCGGTTTCCATCAAAATGCCGCAGATGGGGCGGTGTTCGGCTAAAAATCGGGCGACCCATTCGGATTTGTCGTAGGGCAGGTAACGACATTGCGCATCGGGGAACAGGGATTGCGCGGTGGCGCGGCCGGTCGGCGTCATTTGGGTAATCAAAAACGGCGAATCGGGAAAATGGCGGCGCAATGCCTGCACCAAAGGTTCGGCCGCACGTGTTTCGCCGACGGATACGGCGTGTATCCAAATAGGACGTTGTACGGGATTGGGATACGCCTGCCCGAAACGCTCGTCCCAATGCTCGAGATAGGCTGGGGATTTGAGGGCGCGGCGACGCAGGTGGCGGCGGATCAGGAAGGGGGCGAGGTGCCACAGCGTGGCGTAAAGGCGGCGTATCATGCTTACGGGTCTTGTGTCGGAATAGGCCTATTTTATCGGAAACTGAAACGGAAGATATAGCTTTGATGCGTGTTTTACGCAAAGGAAACAGGCCGTCTGAAAGGTTTCAGACGGCCTTTAATACAGGTATAAACGCGTTTACTTCACTTGCGCCATGTATTTTTTCAGACGGCCTTTGCTTTGCATGGCGCGGTTTTCCATTTCATCGACAACGGCTTGCGCTTTGGCTTTGTTTACCGGCTTGCCGACCTGAATCACGCCGCTCATGTTCATCATGCGGTGCGGCGGGCAGGTATAGACATACACGCCTTCTTTGTCGAGCTTGAGCGTGAAGTCTTTACCGTCTTCGGAGAGGAAGTCGGCAACGCCGTCGGGCAGGGCTTTGCTTTGCACCCAGTGGCCGCTGTTGGCGGCTTTGAAGGTAACGGTATCGCCGACTTTGGCGTTGACGTAGCCGGGCTCGAACACCATGCTGCCGTCTTTGCCGTTGTCGAGCATTTTGATTTCGTGGTTGGCGGCGTATGCGCTTAGGGAAGCGGTCAGCATCAGGAGGAAGAGGGATTTTTTCATGGAGAAATTCCTTTCTAAGGATAAAAAAATATGGGGCGGGCTGATGAGTCGGAGAGGCAAGCCTTGGGTTTACCGCCCTCTCCCTAACCCTCTCCCACGGGAGAGGGGATAAATTGCAGGGAGTTTGCAGGCCGGATGCTCAAATCCGACATTTGCAGGAGCGGTTAAGTTACGCACTCTTCCGCATCGGGCGGATAACGGGCAGGCCTTTGCTGTCGTACAAAAGCTCGATGTCCACTTTGTACAATCTGCCGATCATGTCCGCCCGTAACACGTCCTGTGGCGCGCCCTGAGCCTGTACTTTGCCTTCGCCGAGCAGAATCACGCCGTCTGAAAACTGCGCGGCGAGGCTCAAATCGTGCAAGACCATCAACGTAACCAGATTGTGTTCGTGCGTGTATTGCACCACGCGCTCCAAGAGGTTCAATTGGTGGTGCATATCCAGCGCGCTGACCGGTTCGTCCAGCATCAGGATTTCGGGGCGGCGCAGCATGACTTGGGCAAACATGACGAGCTGCCGCTGTCCGCCGGAAAGCCGCATGACGTCGCGGTGTGCCAGATGGCCGATGCCCAGCTCCGCCATGATACTTGCGGCTTCGTGCAGCAGCTCGTCGCCGACGTGCATGTGCAGCGCGTCCATGCGGCCGAGCAACACGACTTCCAGCGCGGTCAGCGAGGCTTCGGCGGCGGTGTCCTGCGGCATATAGCCTATGCGTTTGCGCCAGCTTTGCAGGTGGATTTTGCTCAACACTTCGTCGCCGTAGCGGATGGTGCCTTTGTGCGCCACTTCGCCGAAAATCGTTTTCATCAGTGAGGATTTGCCCGTACCGTTCGGGCCCAGCACGGAATAGACTTTGCCTTGTTCCAGCGTCAAATCGATACTGTCGGCGACCACATAATCGCCACGCCGGATATGGACATTTTCAAGTTTCAACATTTCAGACGGCCTATCGTTTCGTTAATACAATCCAGAAGAAGAACGGCACGCCGACAAACGACGTAACGATGCCCACCGGAAACAGCGCACCCGGGATAATCACCTTGGACAACACGCTCGCCACCGATAAAAACGCCGCCCCTGCCAGCATCGCGCCGGGCAGGAAGAAACGTTGGTCTTCGCCCAAAAGAATCCGCGCCACATGCGGGGCAACCAAGCCGATAAAGCCGATGACGCCGACAAAACTGATTGCCGTCGCCGTCATCACCGCTACCAACACCAGCGTTTTCAGGCGCAAAAGTTGCAGATTGATGCCCAGCCCGACAGCGCGTTCTTCGCCCAAGCGCAGCGCGGTCAGCTTCCACACATCGCGCGAAAGCAGAAACACGCATACTGCCGTAACCGCCGCCGTAACGATGACCGTTTCCCAAGTTGCCTTGTTCAAGCTGCCGAACAGCCAAAACAGAATCTGCTGCGAAATCTCAGGCGCGGCGATAAACTGAATCAGCGACAAAATCGACTGAAACAGAAACAAGAGCGCAATCCCCACCAACACCAGCATCGCCGAATTGAAACGGCGCGCCGAGGCAAACAAAAACAAGATGCCCGAAGCCAGCATGGTCATCACAAACGCACCGATAGGAACGGCGACCGTTTCAGGTAGCCCGAAACCGCCGAACGCAATCACCATCGACGCGCCCAAACCTGCCGCCGCCGCCAAGCCCAGCGTATAAGGGCTGGCCATCGGGTTGTTCAAGAGCGTTTGAATTTCCGCGCCGCCGACACCCAAAGCCGCGCCGACCACCAAGGCCATTACCGCAATCGGCAGGCGCAAATCCATCACAATCAGGCGGTTCATTTCATCGACTTCGGGTTTGCCCAGCAAAACATTGACCACTTCGCCGACAGGCAACGTGTCCGTCATCGCAGGACCGGTGGCGATGTCGAATAGGAAACTGACCGCGGCGATGACTAAAAACATCAACACAATCAACCAACGCTTGCCTTCCAACTTGCGCTGGTTTTTCACAATCTCGGCGACAACCGAATCATTCATGTTTCAAACCTTTAAAAAAGAGTGTTGTGAAAGGGGAGAACAGGTTTGCCTTTTTCTTCCGCAAAAATTTCAGACGGCCTTACGATTTAAAAGGCCGTCTGAAAATCTAAACTACCTTATTGTCCTTTCGGATAGAGGTAGAACGTGCCGTTTGGTACGACGGGCAGGTTTTGGCGGTAGAAGTCCAGATAGGTCTTCTCCGGGTTGAAATCCTTAAACAACTGCGGATAAATCGCTTTGGCCATAAACTGAATCGATGCGCTGTCGGACAGCGTGCGCGAGTTGGCGTGGTAGGCGGCGTAGAGGCGGTTGTTTTTAATCGCAGGCAGGTTTGCCCAGCCGGCGCGTTTGGCAAAGCCTGCCAAGCGTTTTTCCGCTTCCGCTTTCGGAATGCCCCAGCCCATCACCATGGCGGCAGGGTTTTTCTTCAATTCGGTTTCGCGGCCGGTAATCACGATCACGTCGGGTTTGGCGGCGAGGACTTTTTCAGGATTGATTGGGCCGTAGAACTCGACCGAAGAAGTGGCGATATTGTTGCCGCCGACCAGCGTCGCCATCGAACCCCACATGCTCTTGCCGAAGGTAACGCTGTGTTCGGCAGGGCCTTTGTTGCCGAACTCGACATACACTTTAGGCTTAGGCAGGTTGGCTTTTTGTACGCGCGCTTGGATGGTGTCGGCGACGCGTTTGTAGTCTGCCGCCAGTTTGTCAGCTTTTTGCTGCTGACCGGTCAGCGTGCCGATGAGCTTGGTTGATTGAACGTGTTTAGCGACCGTTTGCGCGTTGTAGTCCAACACAACGATGGGGATGCCGGCTTTGTTGATGCGGTCGAGATCGGAACCCAAAGCCTTGTATTGCCATTCGGCCAAAACCAATAAATCGGGTTTCAGCGCCAATACTTTCTCAATCGAGAAAGTGCCGACTTCCACTTCGCCCACGTCGGTCAGTTGATTCAGTTTAGGTACGGCTTTGCTGAATGCCGCCCAGCTTGGCGGCGCCCAGTCGGCCCAAACTGCTTTGGAGAAACCGACAACGTTGTCCAGCGCGGTTTTACCGCCGATGGCCATGTAGTCTTGGTAATAGAAGCCCAAAACCACGCGTTTGGCAGGCAGGTCGACGGTTACCTTACGGCCGATGGTATCGGTCAGCTGAACCGGTTTGGCAAAAGCGGATACGGAGCCGACTGATAAAGCTGCAGCGGCAATTAAAGCAGAAAGTTGCGTAAATCTCATGAACTATTCCTTTAAAATATGATGATAACTATTATCTTTTATAAATTTACAAGGTATTGAATCTTTTTTCAAGTGAAACATGAGAATAGACATATTTTAGAGTAAAAAGTTGCATCATTAAAATAAAGGGATAATGTTTGGGTATGCTGAAGACCTAGTGAAAAGGAATGATATGGGTGCCTAAAGCCATAGTGGGCAGTAGTTGGAAGAAATAGGCAAAGGGTCATTTATTGCAAAAAATAAAAGGTATCCGGTTGAATACAGCAGGCCGTCTGAAACCTTGTAATCGGGGTTCAGACGGCCTTTGGTGTGGGCATAAAAGTTTTATTTTATTTGCGCCATCTATTTTTCAGACGGCCTGTAAGCAGTATTGGGGAAAAGTGAAAAAGGTTGGTTTTTGAAATGGCGAAATAGGGAAGAAGGGGGCTTGAGGGAGAATCGGGTGTAAACCCAAAATGGGGACGAATAAAAAGGGCGTGTTTCGATACACGCCCTTGCCGGAGGTTCAGACGGCCTGTGATTCCGCCTGTTCGCTTTGGTTGAGGATTTTAATCAGCTTCTCGGTTTTTTCCGGATCTTCGCAGCGCAGGATTTTGGCGGCATCGTTTTCGAGATGGCCGGTGTGGCTGTGCAGGATGATGTTTTTGACCGAAAGCAGGTTGTTGGGGTTCATGGAGAAGCGACGCAAGCCCATGCCGAGCAACAGTCGGGTGAAGACGGTATCGCCGGCCATTTCGCCGCAGATGGACACGCCTTTTTCCATGCGGTTTGCCGTGCGGATGATGTGTTGCAGCGTTTTGAGGACGGCAGGGTGGCCGGGTTGGTAGAGGTGGCTGACGCTGTCGTCGCCACGGTCGACCGACAGGAGGTATTGAATCAGGTCGTTGGTGCCGATGGAGATGAAATCGACGAGCTTGAGGATGCTGCCGACGGTCATGGCGGCGGACGGGATTTCAATCATGCAGCCGATGCTGACCGGGCCGAAGGCTTCGTCGCGTTCGGCGAGTTGGCGTTGGGCCGTGTCCAGGTGGATAAGGCATTGGCGCACTTCGGAAATGGACGTAATCATCGGCCACATCATGCGCACGGGGCCGTGGACGGCGGCACGGAGGATGGCGCGCATTTGGGTGCGGAACATGACCGGCTCGGCGAGACACAGGCGGATGCCGGTCAGGCCGAGTGCGGGGTTGAGGCTGCCGTTGGGCGAGCTGTTTTGGCCGAACCAGCGCGGATTTTTATCGACACCCAAATCGACGGTGCGGATGGTGATGCTTTTGCCTTTCATCTTTTTCACAATCGCGCTGTACACTTCGTATTGCTCGTCTTCAGACGGCATGGTGTCGCGGTTGAGATAAAGAAATTCGCTGCGGAACAGGCCGACGCCGTCTGCGCCGAAGTTGTGCAGGGTTTTGATGTCTTCGGCGGATTCGATGTTGGCCAAAAGTTCGATGTTGATGCCGTCGGCCGTGGTGGCAGCGGTTTTTTTGATTTTGTTGAGTTCGCGCTTGTGGCTGCGATATTCGCGGGCGAGGCGGCGGTATTCGTTGAGGACGACTTCGTCGGGATCGATGATGAGGGTGCCGTTGATGCCGTCGACGATGACGATTTCGTTTTCGGTGATGAGTTTGCGGGCGTTATGCAGGCCGATGACGGACGGGATGTCGAGGCTGCGGCCCAAGATGGCGGTGTGGCTGGTCGGGCCGCCGGCATCGGTCACGAAGGCGGTAATGTGCTGCTCTTTGAACAATACGGTATCGGCAGGCGAGAGGTCGTGCGCGATGAGGACGGTGTCGTCAAACAGGTTGCCGGCGAGGTTGATTTCGTTGCTTTGGCCGACAAGGTTGTTGTGGATGCGGCGGACGACTTGGAGCATGTCCTGTTTGCGTTCGCGCAGGTAGTCGTCGTCGATGCTGTCGAACTGGGCGGCAAGCTTGTCGCTTTGCTGTTTCAATGCCCATTCGGCGTTGATTTTCTGCTCGCGCAAAATGTCGATGGGTTCGCGCGAGAGGGTGACGTCGGTCAGCAGCATCAGGTGCAGGGAGATAAACGCGCCCAATTCGGTCGGGGCGTTTTCGGGAATCGCGCCGCGCAACTGTTCCAATTCTTTGCGCGTGGCTTTGATGGCGTTGTCGAAACGGGCAACTTCGGCATCGAGTTTGTCGGGATCGATGTCGTATTGGGGGACTTCCGTTGTGCCGCGCGTGATGAGGTGGGCGTGGCCGATGGCAATGCCTTTGCCTGCGGCTACACCGTGTAGGACGATGCTCATTATTCGCCCTCGCCGAAGTAGTCGTTGATGAGGTCGGTCAACGCCTGCATGGCGGCGGCTTCGTCTGCGCCTTCTGTTTCCAGCTCAATCACGGTGCCTTTGGCGGCGGCCAGCATCATCAGGCCCATGATGCTTTTGCCGTTGACGCGGTTGCCGTTTTTGGTGACCCAGACTTCGCTTTGGAACTGGGAGGCGGTTTGGGTGAATTTGCTGGAGGCACGCGCGTGCAGGCCGAGTTTGTTGATGATTTCGATTTCTTGTTTGAGCATGGATGTCCCCTAAATGTTTGTAAAGTGAATGTTTTCAGACGGCCTTAGCCGTTTTCTTTGCACACCAGGTCTTCAGGTGCGGATGTAATGGCGAAAATGCCACGGATGGCGGCTTCTTTGACGGTTTCGGTGAAGTCGGAGAGGTTTTCGGCTTGTGATGAGTATTGGATGGCTTTAATCATCATCGGGGCGTTGAGGCCGGTCAGGATGGCGGATTTGTTTTCGCGCACCAGCCGGCGTGCGGCGTTGCACGGTGTTGCGCCGAAGATGTCGGTCATGATCAGCACGCCGCGGTTGTCGGGAAATTTCTGCAACGCGGCGATGGCGTTGTTGATGATATCGTTTTGATCTTCGTCGGGCTGTACGCCGAGGATGTGGAGATTTTCGGGGAAGCCGTTGGGAAAGAAATGGTCGGCCAAACCGCGATAGGCTTCACCTATGGTTTCATGTGTAATGATTAACAAACCTATCATGATGTGTTCCTAGCATGGGGGTTGAGGCCGTCTGAAGATTTTTCAGACGGCCTTGGTTTTATTTATTGTTTAAGGCGTAGATTTCGCCGAGGTTGCGCCAGCAGCCGGCGGCATCCATGCCGTAACCGAAGACGTAGCGGTTGGGCACGTCCAAACCGACATAATCGGCTTTGGTCGGTTTTTCTTTGTCGATCAGTTTGTTGGCAAACACGGCCGCACGGCAGCTTGCCGCACCCATTTCCAATAGTTTTTCCTGAATGGCGGCCATGGTGTGGCCTTCGTCCAGAATGTCGTCCAAAACGACTACATGACGGCCTTTGATTTGCTCGGGGTCGGGCATGCGTTTCCAGTTGAACGCGCCGCCTGCGAGTTTGTCGCCGTAGCGGGAAACGTGGACGTAGTCAAAGTCCAAAGGGAAGCGCAACAGCGGCAGCAGCTGCCCTGTAAACACCACCGCGCCACCCATTACAGGCAAGAGCAGGGGGTATTTGTCGCCCAAGTCGCGGGTGATGTCATCGGCAACTTTTTGCAAGGCCGCACGGCATTGTTCTTGGCCAAACAGCAAGTCGGCATTGTCCAGCATGGCTTGGGTTTCAAGGCGTTTGGTTTCTAAGTCGGTCATGATAGGGTCGTGTTGAGTGCGTTTAAAAACAAATTATATAGCGGATTTAATCAATTTTCGATACAAGTCGCGGCAATAGTGTAGTGAAAGTGAAGAGAGCTTGAGCCAACCACGTTCAGACGGCCTTTTGCCCTTCCGCTTCATCCACCAGCAAAAATGCCGTCAGAGCCAAAGCGGTCAATACCGCCGTCAACACCATCGCCCGTCCGTAATTGTCCGCACCGGCGCGTCCGAGATAATCGTAAATCAAAGTGGTCAGCGTCTGCCATTCGGGGCGCGACAGGAACAATGTGGCCGCAAATTCGCCGATACACGTTGCCGAAGCCAAAGTCAGGCCGCGCCGTAAAGCTGGTTTCAATAAAGGCGCGGTTACATAACAGGCCGTCTGAAAACCGTTTGCGCCCATGGTACGCGCCGCTGCCGCGTAATCTTTGGGTAAACCATCCCACGCGGCCAGTACATCTTTGGCCACAAACGGATACGCCAACAGCGCGTAAGTCGCGGTCAGCAGCCACAGCGAAGCCGTCCACTGCGGATAGAGCAACAAAACGCCAAACGCGATGCACACGGGCGACACCATAAACGGCAAAAACATCAGTGCGCGCAACCACGCCATTTGCCGTGCCGCGGCCGCATACAGCACGCCCAAAACCGTCGCTGCCGCCACCGCTGCCGCAGAGAAACGGACAGTGTTCCACACCGCCGCCCAGGTTTGCGCTTCCAGCAAGACTGTCCACGAAGAGCCTGCCGATACCGCCTTGAGCCATACAGCAGCCAAAGGCAGCAGGCAGCACACTGCCAACATGGCCAATACCGTTGCCGTCAACCATTTTTCCCAAGCCCATATCGGCGCACGCGGAGGCAAAGGCGAGACCGACTTATCCACAGCTACGCGCCTGCTCCAATACGCATACAAACCGCCTGCCGCCGCCGTAACCGCCAGCACCAGCCACACCAACACCGACGCACGCGCCATGTCCAACTCGTACGCCACCAGCCGGTAGATTTCCACTTCCACCGTCGCAAAACGTTCGCCGCCGAGCAGCAAGGCCAGTCCGAAGCCTGAAAAACAATATAAAAACACCAGGCACGCACCGCCGGCAACCCACGCACGAACCACCGGCCATTCGACCCAGATAAACCGCCGCCACGCGTCCGCGCCCAAAGATTGCGCCGACAGCAACCGCGCCTGCGGCACACGCACAAATCCCTGATACGCCGAGCGCACCAAAACCGGCAGGTTGAAAAACACATTGCCGTAAATCAGCAGCCACGGCGTGTCCTGCCAGCCTGCCGCCAGCATGCCGTGTGCGCCAAACAAGGCCAGCACGCCCATGCCTGCCACCAAAGTCGGCATCACAAAAGGCAGCATCAGCAGGCGCAAAACCGTGCGCCGTCCGGCAAAGTCCATCCGTGCCAGCACCCACGCCGCAGGCACGCCCAAAGCCGTGACCAAGACGCAGGTCAAAACCGCCTGCGCCACCGTCCAGCCCAAGCGCAGGCGCATATAGTCATCAGCCACCACTTCCGCCCAAGCACCTTCGCCGTCGTAAAACGCCAGCGACAGCAAAGGCGCGGCCACCATGACCGCCAAGAAACCCAAAGGCAGAAGCAACAGCGCAAACCGCCGAATCCAAACCTGCATCGATGCGTACCCAAGAATAAAAACGCCTATTTTAGCCTGAGTTCGGTATAGAAGGTGGTATTCCTGCCCTTGTTTTCAGACGGCCTGGGCAGTCTGATGGATAAAACTGCCGTTTCTTCAAATTTTCCAAACATTTACGAAATTTCTTCAAAAAGGCAACATAATTGGTTAGGCATTTTTGTTACAATGCCGCCGATTCAAAAAACCAAACAAATCAAAAACAAGGAAACATTATGACCGCTACACGTCCACAAACCTACGATGCCGTCGCGCGCGCGTTGCATTGGCTGACCGTACTCGGTTTCATCGGCATCCTCTCCACCATTACCGTTTGGACCATCTACGATGGCGAAGAATGGGTCAAATCGCTCTTCGGCGTGCATAAATCCATCGGTTTCATCACGCTGCTGGTGATTGCCGTGCGCATTGTTTGGGCTTTGCTTAATGCGTCCAAACGTCCTGCCGCCGACAGCTTTGCCGCCAAAGCAGGCCACCTTGCCCTTTACGTCCTCATGCTCGCCGTTCCCGTTATCGGCATGATCCGCCAATACGGCGGCGGTCGCGGCCCGTTGAAAGTATTCGGTGTCGAAGTGATGCAGGGTTCGCCAGAGAAAATCGAATGGATGTCCAATCTCGGCAATATGGCGCACGGCAAACTCGGCTGGCTGCTCTTCGCGCTTGTCGCCGGCCACATCGCCATGGTTGTTGTTCACCGCATTCAAGGCCATGACGTTTTGTACCGCATGATCGGCCGCCATTCTTAAGTGTAAAACGATAAACAGCCAAGGCCGTCTGAAAACAGTTGACCAAGCAAAAACTGTTTTCAGACGGCCTTTTTGTATTTGTGTTAATCTGCAAAAGTAGGGCAGGCGTTTTGCCTGACTGTTGTCTAAATACTGTAACCCGTACCGAAAAACACCATGACTGCTCCCATCCTCGCCATCACCTCCGGCGAACCGGCCGGCATCGGCCCCGACATCTGCCTTGATTTGGCTTTCGCCGACCTTCCTTGCCGCCCCGTTGTTTTGTGCGACAAAAACCTGTTGGCGCAAAGGGCTGAACAGCTCGGCAAGTCCGTCATCCTGCACGATTTTCAAGTCCAAGCGGCTGAACCGTTGCTCAAGGGCGAACTCGAAGTTCTGCATATTCCCTTAGATGCCGAGTGTCGGGCGGGCGAACTCAATCCTGCTAATGCCGCGTATGTGCTCCGACTGCTGGATACGGCGTATCAAGGCATTTCAGACGGCCTGTTTGCCGGTATGGTTACCGCGCCGCTGCATAAAGGCATCATCAACGATGCCCACGCAGGCAACGGCTTTTTCAGCGGTCATACCGAATACCTCGCCGAAAAAAGCCATACCGAACAAGTCGTCATGATGTTGACCGGCGGCGGATTGCGAGTTGCATTAGTGACTACTCATCTGCCGCTTAAAGATATTTCCGCCGCCATCACGAAGCCTTTAATCGAGTCGGTTGTCCGCATTCTTGAACACGACCTGCGCCATAAGTTCGGCATAGCCAAACCGGTTATCCTCGTTACCGGCCTCAATCCCCACGCGGGCGAAGGCGGCCATTTGGGACACGAAGAAATCGACACCATTATTCCGGCGCTTCATGCCCTGCAGGCCGAAGGCATAGACGCACGCGGCCCTTATCCGGCCGATACTGTGTTCCAACCCTTCCTGCTCAAAGATGCCGACGCCGTCCTCGCCATGTATCACGACCAAGGACTGCCGGTGCTCAAATACGCCGGTTTCGGCGAAGGTGTGAATATCACCCTCGGCTTGCCCTTTATCCGCACCTCCGTCGATCATGGCACGGCCTTGAACTTGGCAGGCACGGGCAAAGCCGATTCCGGCAGCCTGATTACCGCCGTCCGCGCCGCGCTTGATATGGCGCACAATATGCAGCAGGCCGTCTGAAGCGTGAAGGTTTAATCGTTCGCAGGCGTAATGTGTTCCTGTAACAGCATCATCAGGGAGCATCTGCCTGCCGATTTGATGAAGCCGATGGATGTTTGGACAATAATCAGCGTTTTATTTTAAAAATCATATAAAAAAGGCCGTCTGAAACCCCATATTTTGGGTTTCAGACGGCCTTTTAGTTTTTTGGTTTACCAAATTTCAGACAAAGTTTCTTTGACTTTGGCCTTCACTTCCGCACCGAAGCGACGGCTGAGCATTTTGCTGAAATCGTCTTGCGGCGTGTAGTTGACCAGCTCGGGGGCTTTGACAACATCGCGGGCAACGCTGTAAATGCTGCCGAAGTCGTCAATCAGGCCGACCTGTTTGGCTTCTTTGCCGGTGTAGATGCGTCCACTGAAAACATCGGGATACTGTTTGTCTTTCAACCTTGCACCGCGGCCGAGTTTGACGGCTTTGATAAATTCTTGGTGGATATCGCCCAACATGCTTTCCCAAATTTGGGTTTGTGCCGGGGTTTCAGGCGTGAAAGGGTCGCCCATACCTTTGTTGCTGCCGGCGGTTTTCAGACGGCGTTTGACACCGGCTTTGTCCATCAGGCCGGTAAAGTCGAAACCGCCGCCGATCACGCCGATGCTGCCGACAATACTGGAAGGGTCGGCGTAGATTTTGTCGGCTGCGGCGGCAATGTAGTAGCAGCCGGAAGCGCACATGTCTTCGGCAACGAGGTAGACAGGAATGTCTTTGTGTTCGGCTTTGAGGCGGCGGACTTCGTTAAAGGCCGTGTTGGACACGACAGGCGAACCGCCGGGGCTGTTGGCGCGGATGATGATGGCTTTGGCATTGCCGTTGTTGTAGGCGGCTTCCATGCTGTCGCGCAGGATTTGGACTTGGTCGTCGATGTCGTTGCCGATTTCGCCGGTCAGGTCGATAACGGCGGTGTGTTCGCCGCGGGCGTGGATGCTCGTGGTTTTTCCTTCTTCTTCCGCGAGGCCGAAGATCAGGCTGAGGAAGATGAGGACGGCGATGCCGCGCCAGATATTGCGCCAAATGCGGGCGCGGCGCTGTTCTTGGTAGGCGGCGAGGAGGACTTCGCGCAGGATGTTGCGCTCCCAGTTATCGACGGGTGTGGAGGCTGAAGATGGTGTGTTTTGGGCATCGCCTTCACGGTGGATTCGGTATTGCATGATGTGATGTGCTTTCTTGTGGGCCGTCTGAATGTTCAGACGGCCTTATCGGTTTTAGTTGATGGAATAGCCGCGCAGGTATTGTGTACGTTCGCGGGTCATGCGGGTTTCACACTGCAGGCGCAGGTATTCTGCTTGTGCGGCGCTGTCTGCGGAGGCGGCGGCTTGTTGGCAGTTGAGTTTTTTGCTTTGAATCCAGGCGCGTTGTTCGCCGAGGATTTGTTGTTTGACATCGCTGTCCATGCCGCCCCAGAGGTCGTTGATCTCGCCGTCTGCCTGACGGTTTTGCGCGCGCGCGTTGTCGAGTTCGCTTTGGCTGAGGCCGGGCGGTTCGTTGCGCGGAGTTTCACGGTCAGGACGCAGGACTTCGTAGTCTGAATCGTTGTCATCATCGGTCAAGCCGACGGCTTGGCTGGCGGCGTTGTTTTCAAGGATGTCTTGTGGATCAACAGTCGGCGGCTCTTCCGTATTTTGGTTTTGCAGCAGCTTGATGGCCTGCTCTTTGGATACTGGTTTGCCGTCTATCATGACGATGCTTTTCACGCCGTAGGGCAACAGGGTGGCGGAAAGGGTCTGGGCTGTGGTGCTCAGAGTGTTGTCTTCGAGAACCGGTTTGCCGTCTTTGTCGGGGGTGTAGAGCAGGGTGGTGCTGAACGTGTTATTTTCAAAAGTCAGGTTGCTGCCCATCAGTTTTTGTTCGAGCATGTCGGACAACGGGGTGTTGCCGTAAATCAGCGGGCTGTTGTCTATGGCCGTTTTGAGGATGTTGTCGGGGATGCGGATTTTGAGGTTGGCGCGGCAGATGGCTTTGCCGTTGTCTTCGGTTTCTTTGGGGTCTTCAAGCAGGGTTTCTAATTCGAGGCCGGCGGCGATGATTTTGTCGGCATCGACGAATTGGCGGTTGTCATTGCGGGCAAAGGAGCGCGCTTGTTGTTTGAGGGTGTCTTCGATGGTGGTACGGATGTTTTGCAGTGTGGCCGGTTGGGCGCAATCAAGCGCGGCTTTCGGCTCTTCTTTGCTGCATGCGGCAAGAAGAATCGTGCTTAAAATCAATACGGAAGCGGTTTTTTTGTACATGGGTACTCCTGAAGATGACGGCCTTTCAGACGGCCTGACGTGCCTATCATAACAAAAGCACTTGCAGCAAGTAAATGCGGCAAGTGCTTTTCTATGTCAGACGTATCAGCCTTTGATGATGCTGACAAAGCCGGAGAGGATGGCGGCGTTGAGCAAGTCAACGAAGAACGCACCCACCATAGGTACAATCAAGAAGGCTTTGTGCGACGGGCCGAAAGTTTGGGTCAGGGACTGCATGTTGGCAACGGCGGTCGGGGTGGCACCCAAACCGAAGCCGCAGTGGCCTGCCGCCAATACGGCAGAGTCGTAATCGCGACCCATGAAGACGTAGGTAACGAAAGTGGCGTACAGAATCATCACGACGGTTTGTACGGCCAAGATGATGGTCACAGGGCCTGCCAGACCGGTCAACTCCCACAGTTTCAGATTCAGAAGAGCCATGGCAAGGAAGAGCGACAGGGAAGCGTTACCGAATACGTCGATGGCGCGGTCAAACATATTGACTTTGAAGGCGGCAGTCAGGACGTTGCGGATGACCACGCCTGCAAACAGACACCATACGAATTTAGGCAAGTCGAAGAAGGCTTTGTCGTAGCCATCCACGATTTCGGCAAATGCCAAACAGCCGGCAAACATAGCCAGGGTTTCAACAGCAGACTCGGCAGTAATCAGGCGGGTGCGCTGTGCTTGTTCGAAGATGTCGTCGGCAGCATCGTTGTCGTCGGATTTGGCAGTTTTGACGACAGGTTTACGGCCCATTTTGTTGATCAGACGGCGTGCAACAGGACCACCGATCAAACCGCCGAATACCAGGCCGAATGTTGCAGAAGCCATACCTAAGCCGGTTGCGCCGGTCAGGCCGAATTTGCTTTCAAAGTCAGGACCCCATGCGCCGGCGGTACCGTGACCACCGGTCAGGGTAATCGAACCGGTAATCAGGCCAATCAGCGGATCCAAGCCCAATGCGCTCGCCAAGCCGACACCGACGAAGTTTTGGACGATGATGAATGCACCCACCACGGCGGTAAAGATAACCAAAGGCAAACCGCCCGCTTTCAAACGGGAGAAGTCGGCACTCAAACCGATGGATGTAAAGAAGATGAGCATGAACGCATCTTGCAGCGGTTTTTCAAATTTGAAGCTGACGCCGTAGGCTTCGTGCAGGGCGAACAGGACGATAGCGGCAATCAAACCGCCGGCGACCGGCTCGGGAATATTGAAGTCTCTTAAGAATTTGATTTTTTGAACCAGAAATTTACCAACCAGCAACACGAGCGTGGCGGCAATCAGTGTGTAATAACTGTTGAATTCCCATTCCATGTTGTTTCACCTCCTAGAAATGTTTTTCCGAGCATCCGTTTTTGTTCCGGATGTAGTGTGTTTCAACGCTTGGCGTTATCCGCCGAGTGTCATGGTATTGATGCGCGGACAAGGTGTTTTCAGAAAGAAATGAAAACGATGACGTGTCCGTGAAAAATAACTGGCAAATATTAGGGGAATAGTTAAAGATTGTCAAAAAATGCGAGTGTAAATCTTTTCAGACGGCCTTTTGTCCGATGGCATGATGCGCTTCGCGGCGCCATTGTTCTAATAGGGATGTTAAAGATTCGGCCGAAGTGTGGCCGTTGCCGATGGCGGCCTGCAGCCAGTAGCAGGCGGTCGGAACATGACAGCCGACACCTTGTCCGTGATAGTAAAAACAGGCGAGGTGGTATTGGGCGGAAGGGTGGTTTTGTTCGGCAGCGATGGCGTACCAGTGTGCAGCCGCCCGAGGGTCTTGCGCTGTGCCGAGGCCGTAATGGTAGATGCGGCCTAAGGCTGCCGCCGCGTTTTTGTGGTGGAATTCGGCCGCTTCCATGTAATTCTTGCGCGCGGCATTGTAGTCTGCGGGACGGCCGATGGCGTGGGCTTGTGCTTCCGCCAAACGGTATGTGGTTTCGGTTTGTTGCTGTTGCAGGGCGGCTGTTTTGATTTGTTCGTATTGTTGCGGATGGTACAGCGCGGCGTCGCTGATGAGTTTTTGTGCGGCGGCGGCAGAACCCAGCGCGGCGGCCCGGTGGTAGTAATCATGCGCGATATGGTTGTCGGCTTTGATGCCGAGGCCGTAGCGGTAGAGGTCGCCCATGATTTTTAGGGCTTCAGGATAGTCTTTCTCGGCAGCGGCTTTGGCATAGTGCGCCGCTTGGAACGGGTCGCGTTCGGAAAGTTCGCCGGTCAGGGCGTATTGGGCCAGCTTGGCCTGTGCTTTCGCGTGTTCCTTATCGGCGGCACGACGATACCATTCTAAGGCTTCAGGTTTGTGTTGGGTGGCAAGAAGGTCGGCCAGCAGGGTTTGTGCGGCGATGTGGCCGGCTTGCGCGGCTTGTTCGAGATAATGTTCGGCTTGTCCGTGGTTTGGACTGACACCTGTGCCGTAGAAGTAGATTTGACCGAGTTGCCAGCAGGCGGCAGTCACGCCGAGCGCGGCCGCTTTTTCGTATTGTTCGATGGCTGTCGCAATGTCGCCTTGGCGTTGGTGATGGCGTGCCAGATGGTAATATGCAGGCGCGGCATATCGGGCGGTAGCAAGCTCCGCCCAGTAAAGGGATTGTGGATTGTTGCGCTGCGCGTGGTAACGCATGAGGATTAATTGGGCTTCAAGATGACCTTGCTCACCCAGCCAGGCGTAGTCGTTGAGAAGCTGTCCTGTTGGGGTACCGTTGTGTTCGCGTTGTTGCAGCAGGGTAAAGAGTGCCTTAGGATGGCGTTGGGCCGCGGCGGCTTCCAGCCATGGAAGTGCCTGCTCCGGATGACCATTTTGCAGCAGATGATTGCCCAATACAAAAGCAGCTTCCGTATAACCCTGCTCTGCGGCCTGTTGCAGCAGGGGCAGGGCTTGGGCGGTATTGGATTGTTCCAAAAGGGCGGCGGCTTGCCGGTAGAGGATATCAGGAGCGGCGGTCATGGTTTGCGGGCGGATATAAAGTGGAAGACGGATGCTGCGGCATATGGGCGGCGATACCGGTTGAGGGTTTTGTAAAAATATTGCTCGCCACAGTTTTGTAAAGTGTATTGCCTTGCTGGCTTATCTTTAGGATGTTTGGCTTGTTATATTGTTTTGCCTGGGAGTACATCCATATTTTGTGTGTTATTAAGGCCTCAGCTTGAGTTGGTATGCTTTTATGACATCTCAGTTATTATACTGTCTTTGTAATTTATTGTTAATGATAAATGCAGTTTTTATGTTTTATTTACATGGTAGTAGCTAAGATATTGTTTGCTTCAGGCCGTCTGAAATGTTTTTCAGACGGCCTGAACTTTTCCTTCACTAAGTCAGGTTGTCGGTGTGGAAGAGTCGGATGTGTTTTTGTGAGGAAAAAAGACCTTACTGTAGAAGTTACCGTTAATTTGGGTCACGTTGAGGTGGTACATTCGGTAGGCATGGAACAGCTCTTTATCAGGCGGTGTCGGATGATTCCAAAATTCTGCCAAGGTATTTTGGTCAGTAATGCCGGGAATATCATAATAGGCACGGCCGAGCACTTTGACAGGCATATTGTGAATCAGGCCGGACAGGCCGCTGGTGCTGTTGATGGTGACCATGCCGAGGCCATGGCGCAGGAAAGCGGGCAGGGGGACATCATGGACGTAAGTCACGCGGCCTTTGAGTTCGGGGTGTTCTTTGATAAAGCGTTTAATGTCGCGCCAGTAGTCGATAAAGCCGCGGTCCATCGGATGATGCTTGATGATGATGTTGGTATCGGCAGGCGCGTGCGCGGCGAATGAGCTCAAAACATGGAGCAGGAAGCTGCGGACGCTGGGAAAGTCGCAATGGATACGGACTTGGCTGTCGTTGAATACCTGCAGAGGAACAATAAAAAACTTGCCGTATTTGCCCGCCTCCACGCGTTTGGCGATTTGGATGTCTTCAATATAGTAGTTCAAACGCTTGAGGATGGAGAGCGACCACAGTTTGAGGTAATGGCCGGCATTGGATGCGCGGTGGTGGATGTAGTCGAGGTGGTGGATGTAGTCGGGGTAGTGGATGTAGTCGGGGTAGTGGATGTAGTCGGGGTAGTGGATGTAGTCGGGGTAGTGGATGTAGTCGGGGTAGTGGATGTAGTCGGGGTAGTGGATGTAGTCGGGATAGTGGATGAGCGTGCCGGCAATCAGCTGCCAAAGCTCAAGCCTGCGGCTGCGGCGTGGAATGGGCAGCAGATCTTGGGTAAGCCCCCAGCCTGCATAGAAAGGCAGGCCATAGCAGCTGACTTTTTTGCCGCGCAACAAGGCTTCAAAACCAGTCAGCGAAGTCATGGTGTGAACTTCGTCTGCGTATTGGAGACAGGTCAGGATATCGGCTTGCTCGGCGGTTTGGTCGGCATATCGTGCCGTATCTTCAGGGGAAATATGGCCGATGCGGTTACCGCTGACTACATCGGGATGCGGTTTGTAGATGATATAGGCATCGGGATTGCGTTCGCGTACGGTACGGAGCAGATCCAGATTGCGATAGATTTGGGGTGAACCGTAGCGGATAGACGCATCATCTTCAACCTGGCCGGGAACGAGGATCACGGTTTTGTCGGTTGACGGGACGGTGAAGTCTGAGCTGCCGACGTTGTATTTACTGATGTGGTTTTCGGTCAGCATTTTTTGCAGCTTCAAGGCCGTCTGAAAGTCTTGATTGTCGAAGTTTTGGTTTTGCAGGATGTGTTCAAGACGGGACGGGGTTTCGGCGTTGAAATAAATGCCCATATCGTCGGTAACGAGCGACAGTGGTGGGACTAAATTAGAACCAAGCCCGACCGAGCGGATAAAGCCGTCTTCCATGCGCAGCAGGGGGATGTTGTGTTGTTCGGCAAAACGGACGATGGCCTCTTTGCCGTTGCCCCAAGCAAGGATGCGTGCATCGTTGGATAGTTTGACCCCGGCCAGTTTTTGGGTGGAGGAGATAAATTTCAGACGGCATGAGGGTACGTTAAAGAACGGTTTGGCAACCGCGCGTTTCCACAAAGACATGCCGACGCAATACAACTCGCCACGCAATTTGTCGTTTTTGCGTTTGACCGTCGTCAGATAGTCGATGACATCAAAGAGGCTGCCTGCTTCACCGGTATTGGGGTTGAGGTAGCGGCTGTATTGCAGATAGGCCGCGGCGAAGAGTTGTAGCAAGTTGCGGGGGGCGCGGCGTTGGGTTTGAACAAGGCGGTTGATTTCAGGATGGCGGTCGTCACTCACGCCCCATCCGGCATACCACGGCAGGCCGAAGGTGGTCAGCGGTTTGCCGCACAAAAGCGCCTCAAAACCCATTTGTGAGGTAACGCAATAAACTTTATCGACGTTTTGCAACAAAGAAATCGGATTGATGTCCTCTGCCAAAAGATGGACGCGGTGTTGCTGCGCCAGCTGGGTCAGATAGCCTTGTTTTTTGCCGCACAAAACATCGGGATGGGTTTTGACCCAGATATCGGCTTGCGGGTTTTCATTCAAGGCCGTCTGAAACATCAGTTCAAACGTAGAGGCATCTGCGCCGCCATATTGGATGGCCATATCGCCGAAGGTTTGATCAATGATGAGGACGGTTTCGGGTTTGGATGGGGAACGCAAAGGATGATCGTCTGAAAGTTCGGGCGCGTGGTTGTATTTGGACAGGTGGTGTTGCAGGATGGAATCCATCGCCTGTCGCGCCTGAGCCAAGGTTTTAGACGGCATGGTATCGGCGGCGAGAATCAGTTGTTCCAAACGCGAAGGACGCGTGGTGTCGTAGTAGATGCCGATGTCGTCATAGACGATGGAGTAGGGCGGATAACCGGTGACACCTAGTCCGAGCGATCGCAAAAAGCCGTCTTCCAAAGCAATAAAGGGAAGCTGGTGTTCGGCGGCAAAAGCACGCGCTTTGTGTGTCGTCGGGCGCAAACCCCAGCCAACAACAGCCTCTGCTCCTTTTCCATCTTTGCAGATATGAAATTCAGGCAATAGGGTGGAGAGATGGGGGATTTTGCGAATGCCACGAGAGGGAATGTAGGCGTTTTTCACAATGCGTTTTCGTCGATTATTGTTATTAATGGATTGTAGGCCGTCTGAAAAGAGGAACATTCTTTCAGACGGCCTGAATAGTCTTAAAACGTGACTGCTTCGGTCAATACTTTGCCTGCCAAGTCTTTAGGCGACAGGTTTGGCTCGCCTTGCAGCGGCCAGTCGATGCCGACGGTCGGATCATTCCAAATCAGCGAGTGTTCGGCTTTTGGGTTGTAATAGTCTGTGCATTTATAGACGAACTCGGCTTCATCGCTCAGTACATAGAAGCCGTGAGCGAAACCTTCGGGTACCCACAGTTGGCGTTTGTTTTCTGCGGACAGAATCTCGCCTACCCATTTGCCGAAAGTGGGGGAGTCTTTACGCATATCGACAGCCACGTCGAATACTTCGCCGACAACCACGCGCACGAGTTTGCCTTGTGTGTTTTCAGTTTGATAGTGCAGACCGCGCAATACGCCTTTGCTGGATTTGGAGTGGTTTTCCTGCACAAAGGTGCGGTCGCAGACTTGGGTCTTGAACCACTCGTCGCGGAAGGTTTCCATAAAAAAGCCGCGCGCGTCGCCGAAGACTTGCGGCTCAAGCAGTTTTACGTCGGGAATGGCGGTATCAATGATGTTCATCGTTTTATCTTTCATCTAAAGGCCGTCTGAAAAGTTTCAGACGGCCTCAAATATTATTTTTTCAACAGGCGCAGCAAATATTGGCCGTATTGGTTTTTCGACATCGGGCGTGCCAGCTCTTCCAGTTTTTCATCGGAAAGCCAACCGTTGCGCCAAGCAATTTCTTCCAGGCAGGCGATTTGCAGGTCTTGGATGTTTTGTACGGTTTGGACGAATGAAGCAGCTTCGTGCAGGCTCTCGTGAGTGCCGGTGTCCAGCCATGCAAAACCGCGTCCCAAAAGTTGCACCGACAATGAACCGTCTTCCAAATACATTTGGTTGAGGTCGGAAATTTCCAATTCGCCGCGGGCAGACGGTTTGATTTGTTTGGCGAACTCGACGACGCGTTGGTCGTAGAAGTACAAGCCGGTTACCGCCCAATCGGATTTGGGCTGTTGTGGTTTCTCTTCGATAGACAGGGCGTTGAAGTTTTCGTCAAATTCAACCACGCCGAAACGCTCGGGATCTTTGACCTGATAACCGAATACGGTTGCGCCGTGGGTCTTGGCGGCGGCCTGTTTCAATGTTTGCGTAAATGATTGGCCGTAGAAAATATTGTCGCCCAAAACCAAGCAAACATTGTCGTTGCCGATAAATTCTTCACCGATGATAAATGCCTGTGCCAAACCGTCCGGACTGGGTTGAACGGCATAGCTGATGGAAATGCCGAAATCGCCGCCGTCGCCAAGCAGGCGCTTGAAAGAGGCGTTGTCTTCGGGCGTGGTAATCACCAAAATATCGCGGATTCCTGCCAGCATCAGTACGGACAGCGGATAGTAAATCATGGGCTTGTCGTACACGGGCAGCAGTTGTTTGGATACTCCGCGTGTGATGGGGTAGAGGCGTGTGCCGCTGCCACCTGCAAGGATAATGCCTTTCATGGGTTTTCTCCTGAGTAGTGTGTGTTTGCGTGATTCTCAGACGGCCTAATAGTGGGAACAGGCCGTCTGAAAACTTATTTTCCGGTGCCTAAACGCTCTAAACGATAGCTGCCGTTCAATACGTTTTGCCACCAGGTTTTGTTGTCCAAATACCATTGCACTGTTTTGCGGATGCCGGATTCGAATGTTTCCTGAGGTTTCCAGCCCAGCTCCCTGCCGATTTTGGCAGCGTCGATGGCGTAGCGCACGTCATGGCCGGGGCGGTCTTGTACGAAAGTAATCAAATCTTCATAACGCGCCACGCCGGCCGGTTTTTCAGGAACAAGCTCTTCCAGCAGGGTGCAGATGGTTTTGACGACTTCAATATTGGCTTTTTCATTGTGGCCGCCGATATTGTAGGTCTCGCCGACAACACCTTCGGTAACAACCTGATACAGCGCGCGCGCGTGGTCTTCGACAAACAGCCAGTCGCGGATTTGCATACCGTCGCCGTAAACGGGCAGCGGTTTGCCGTCAAGCGCGTTCAGAATCATCAGCGGAATGAGTTTTTCCGGGAAATGGTAAGGGCCGTAGTTGTTGGAGCAGTTGGTTACAATGGTCGGCAAACCGTAAGTACGCAACCATGCGCGGACGAGGTGGTCGCTGGACGCTTTAGAGGCAGAGTAGGGGCTGGACGGCGCGTATGGCGTGGTTTCGGTGAACAAATCGTCCGTACCGTGCAAATCGCCATAGACTTCATCGGTAGAAATATGGTGGAAACGGAAGGCTTCGCGTTTTTCAGACGGCATTTGTTGCCAGTAGGCGCGGGCTGCTTCAAGCAGATTGAATGTACCGACGATATTGGTTTGGATAAACTCGCCTGCCGAATCGATAGAGCGGTCGACATGGCTTTCCGCAGCCAAGTGCATCACGGCATCAGGCTGGTGTTGTGCGAATACGCGGTCGAGTTCGGCGCGGTCGCAAATATCCACTTGCTCAAAAGCATAGCGAGGATTGCCTGCTACCTCGGTCAAAGATTCCAAATTGCCGGCATAAGTCAGCTTATCGACATTGACGACAGAGTCTTGGGTGTTTTGGATAATATGACGGACAACGGCAGAACCGATAAAGCCCGCGCCGCCGGTAACAAGGATTTTTTTCATAAGTTTCAGAGGATAGTCAAAATAATATAAACAGATTATAGCAGACAGAAAGTGTGTTTTTCAGATAAAGAGGCCGTCTGAAAACATCTCTTTCAGACGGCCTGTATCAGTTCAACTTAATCGTCGTAGCCATTTGGGTTGTTGCTGACCCAACGCCATGAATCTTCCATCATCTGCGCTAAATCACGCTTGGTTTCCCAACCGGTTTGCGCTTTGGTGTAGGCAGGGTCGGCATAGAAACAGGCCAAATCGCCATCGCGACGCGGTTTGATTTGGAATGGAATGGTCAAGTCGGAGGCCGCTTCAAAGGCACGGATGATTTCCAATACCGAATAAGCACGTCCCGAACCCAAATTAAACAGGTGTACACCCGAAATATCGCTTTTCGCCTGCATCGCCGCCACATGGCCTTCCGCCAAATCCATCACATGGATATAGTCGCGCATACCCGTACCGTCTGGGGTAGGGTAGTCATCGCCGAAAACCGACAATTGCGGCAGCTTGCCTGAAGCCACTTGGCAGATATAAGGCAGCAGATTGTTTGGGATACCGTTTGGCTGCTCGCCGATCAAACCGCTTTCATGCGCACCGATAGGGTTGAAATAGCGCAACAAAATCACGCTCCAACGCGGATCAGCCCTTTGGATATCCGTCAAAATGCGTTCCACCATAGACTTAGACGTGCCGTAAGGGCTGGTCGTATCCCCCGGTTGCATATCTTCCGTATAAGGCACTTTACCCGGATCGCCGTAAACCGTAGCCGATGAGCTGAACACAATCTTAAATACACCGGCACGCGCCATTTCTTCTACCAATACCAAGCTGCCAGACACATTGTTGTCATAGTATTTCATTGGTTCGGCCACGCTTTCACCGACTGCCTTCAAGCCGGCAAAATGAATGACAGCATCAATATCGTGTTCTGCAAAGATTTGACGCAACACTTCACGATCACGGATATCCCCTTGGTAAAAAGGCACAGACTTGCCGGTAATCTTTTCCAAGCGCGGGAGGATGTTGGCAGACGAATTGCACAAATTGTCCAAAATCACGGCATTAAAGCCTGATTTCAACAGGGAAACAACGGTATGGGAACCGATAAAACCGGTACCGCCGGTGATAAGAATAGTCATTGGTTTTCCTTATACAGCATATGTTATCTTGTTTTGAATGAAGTGTATCAGTATTATCCTTTGTCTTCCCAAAAATTATCTTACGTTGTGCTGTCCTATCAATCGTTCAGATGGAATATGAAGGAATATATGAACATTACCCAAATCCTCTCTCAAGAACTCTCTGCCACCACTGCGCAAATTAATGCCGCTATTGAGCTTTTAGATGACGGTGCGACCGTCCCCTTTATCGCCCGTTACCGCAAGGAAGCCACGGGTGGGCTGGACGATACGCAGCTGCGCCAGCTTGCCGAGCGGCTGCAATATCTGCGCGAGTTGGAAGAGCGCAAAGCCGTTGTTTTAAAAAGCATTGAAGAGCAAGGCAAACTTTCAGACGACCTCAAGGCGCAAATCGAAGCCGCCGACAACAAAACCGCGCTTGAAGACCTGTATCTGCCCTACAAACCCAAACGCCGCACCAAAGCGCAAATCGCGCGCGAACACGGGTTGCAACCGCTGGCGGACGCGCTGCTTGCCGAGCAGCCGCAGGACGTGGAAGCCGCCGCACAGGGCTACCTGAACGAAAACGTCCCCGACACCAAAGCCGCGCTGGATGGTGCGCGCGCGATTTTAATGGAGCAGTTTGCCGAAGACGCGGAACTCATCGGCACGCTGCGCAATAAGTTGTGGAACGAAGCCGAAATTCACGCGCAAGTCGTTGAAGGTAAAGAAACCGAAGGCGAAAAATTCAGCGATTATTTCGACCACCGCGAATCCATCCGCACCATGCCCAGCCACCGCGCGCTGGCGGTTTTGCGCGGCCGCAACGAAGGCGTGTTGAACATCGCGCTCAAATACCAGCCCGACGACACGCCGATTACGCAGCAAAGCGAATACGAGCAAATCATCGCCCGCCGCTTCAAGGTTTCAGAAGGCCACAAATGGCTGCGCGACACCGTGCGTCTGACTTGGCGCGCAAAAATCTTTTTGTCGTTGGAACTTGAAGCGTTGAACCGCTTGAAAGAAGCCGCTGATACCGACGCGATTACCGTGTTCGCCCGCAATCTCAAAGACTTGCTGCTCGCCGCGCCTGCCGGACGGTTGACCACGCTGGGTCTTGACCCGGGCTACCGCAACGGCGTGAAATGCGCTGTGGTGGACGACACGGGCAAGCTTCTGGATACGGTCATCGTCTATTTGCATCAAGAAAACGAAATGTTGGCAACGCTGGCTCGCCTGATTAAACAGCTCGGCGTGAAGCTCATCGCCATCGGCAACGGCACCGCCAGCCGCGAAACCGACAAAATCGCGGGCGAACTGGTGCGCGGAATGCCCGAAATGGGGTTGCACAAAATCGTCGTTTCCGAAGCCGGCGCGTCGATTTATTCCGCGTCAGAACTGGCGGCGCGCGAGTTCCCCGACTTGGACGTTTCCCTGCGCGGCGCAGTGTCCATCGCCCGCAGGCTGCAAGACCCGCTCGCCGAGTTGGTCAAAATCGACCCTAAATCCATCGGTGTGGGCCAGTATCAGCACGACGTGAACCAAAACCAGCTTGCCAAATCGCTGGACGCGGTGGTCGAAGACTGCGTGAACGCCGTCGGCGTGGACGTGAACACCGCCTCCGCCCCGCTCTTGGCGCGAATTTCCGGTTTGAATCAAACCCTTGCCCAAAACATCGTTGCCTACCGCGATGAAAACGGCGCATTCGACAGCCGCAAAAAATTGCTGAAAGTACCGCGCTTGGGCGAAAAAACCTTCGAGCAGGCGGCGGGCTTTTTGCGGATTAACGGCGGCAAAGAGCCGCTGGACGCGAGCGCCGTCCACCCCGAAGCCTATCCCGTCGTCGCCAAAATGCTGGCGCAACAAGGCATTAGCGCCGCCGAACTCATCGGCAACCGCGAGCGCGTGAAGCAAATCAAAGCGTCCGATTTCACCGACGAACGCTTCGGCCTGCCGACCATTCTGGACATCCTGTCCGAGTTGGAAAAACCCGGCCGCGACCCGCGCGGCGAGTTTCAGACGGCCTCATTCGCCGAAGGCATCCACGAAATCAGCGACTTGCAAGTCGGCATGATACTCGAAGGCGTGGTTTCCAACGTCGCCAACTTCGGCGCGTTCGTGGACATCGGCGTCCATCAGGACGGTTTGGTGCACATCTCCGCCTTATCCCATAAATTCGTCCAAGACCCGCGCGAAGTGGTGAAAGCCGGCGATGTAGTGAAAGTGAAAGTGCTGGAGGTTGATGCCGCACGCAAACGCATTGCGCTGACCATGCGACTGGATGATGAACCGGGCGGCGCAGCCAAAGGCAACAGGCCATCTGAAACCCGACATCAAGAACGCCGCGACCGCAAACCCCAACGCAACGAGCGTGTCCCAACCAATTCGGCAATGGCAGATGCGTTTGCGAAGTTGAAACGGTAAGGTAGAAAACCTTTCTGCTTGTCAAATTGAGGATGGCAAGCCAGAAACCTAATACATAGAAATCTATTTAAAGGATAAAAATATGACTTACCACGAACTTGCACTGTATGCATTACAGCAGTTGGCACGTCCCGCCTGTGCATCGGAAATTTGGGATTTTATCGAACAGAACCGGCTTTATACTGATCTGGACGGATACAACCCTGAAATGGGCTTGGCTTCGATAGGTAAAACGCCCTGGGCAACTATAGGTGCACAGTTGTATGTGGAAGCAAAAAAGACTGACGGCAAAATCACGGCACAGGGCAGTCGTCCTAAGCTATTTTCTCTGCGAAAGGAAGTTTCAGGTAGCTTAAAAGAGTTGAAGTTACCTGAAAATTCCATTAATGAGCAGCTCAAGCCTATCTCACAGACACAAAAGGTCAAATTCCATGAACGTGACCTGCATCCTCTGCTATGTAAGTTTTTGGATAAACACCCTGCTTTTGACGCGAAGTCACGTACTATATTCCATGAAAAAAGCGGCAAAAACCAAAAAGGTGCAGACAAATGGCTTTATCCCGATATGGTTGGTGTTCAGTTTGAATATGCCAATTATGAACACGATAACCTGCTGACATTGATGAAGAAATTTGACCGTTTGCCGATTAAAATTTTCTCATTCGAGATAAAAATCCGTTTGGATTTTGGTAATTACAAAGAATCTTTCTTTCAGGCGGTGAGTAATTCTAGTTGGGCGAATGAAGGTTATTTGGTGGCATTAGACGTGCAGCAGGATGTAGACTTCCGTGAAGCCCTGCAGAAACTGAGCCAGAGTTTTGGAATCGGCATCATCTTGTTAGACGCGACCAACGTCAGCCAAAGTGAAATCCTTTCGCCTGCACGGTATAAAGAGCAAATGGATTATTCGGTGATGGACGAGCTGGCATATAAAAACTCTGGTTTTGCACAATTTCTGCAAACCATTGCCGAATACGACCATCAAAATCATGACCGCTATGTGAAAGAGTTTGATCCAGTAAAAGATGATGCTGAAATGGCGGACTATTTGGTGGAGAAAGGGATTGTGCCTGATGAAAAGGCCGGAACTGTGTAGCAGCCTGAAATTTACCCTAGTATTATCCAATATATGGGTGAATTGTTTTCCATCATACTTGATGGCTTGCCGATATAAATAAGCGTATAGTTCCAAATATCACAAATCCATTATCACAACCTTAGGAGTTCAAACCATGAAACCTGTTTTGTTTGCCGCGCTGATTTCCTGTTTCTCCGTTGCTGCGTATGCGGCCTGTACCGACAGCCAGCAGCAGTGCGTGATTTATAAAAACGGCAATGTCGCGACAGAAGGCGGCTGTACAGTTAGCAAGTGCCAAAGTGCCGATGCGCAAGTGTTGAAATGGAAGCTGAAAAACGGCAAAGGCGTAACCGTTGAAATCGGAAAAAACGGTAAGGTCTTGGTGAACAAAAAACCGGGTGCGAAAGCGAACAACAGCAATGCGTCAGGCATGGGTTTGACATGCTATGCCGCCGATGCGGACAAACGCGAACAGTTCTGCTCGACCAATTATTGATTGGATTGTTGCTTTGATTAAAGGCCGTCTGAAAAGTGTTTCAGACGGCCTTGATGTTTATCCTTCCGATATTTTTTCATTAAGAAAGTCGATAAAGCTGCGCACTTTTGCGCTGAGAAAGGCCCTGTCGACATAAGTGGCGTTCAGTTGGTCTGTCCAGATGGTGTAATCGGGCAGGAGTTGGATCAATGTGCCGTCCTTCAATTCCTGCTGAACTGCCCAAAGGGGCTGATAGCCTATGCCTGCACCTGATTTAATCAGCTCGCGGATCATCAGTGTGTTGTCGCTGCGGATAACCGGGGAGAGATGGAGAATGGCTTTTTCTGCGGTAGCGCGGTGGGTAATTTCCCAATCTTGTTGACTGGTATAGGAAGGCAGGATGGCTTGATGCTGCATGACGGCTTCGGGTGTATCGGGTGTGCCGTGTCGGGCAAGATAGTCGGGGGCGGCAAGCAGGACGAACTCGATTTTGGCCAGCGGTTTGACGATCAGCGAAGGGGAGGGGGTTTTGGAAACACGCAAGGCGAGATCGAAACCTTCGGCGATGAGGTCGATATGGCGGTTGTCGAGGACGAGGTCGAGCGTAACTTTGGGATAACGCTGGCGGTATTCTGCCAACCATGCGCTCATATTGCCGCCTGCAAACCACAGGGGCATGGTAACGCGCAACATACCTTGCGACGTGTCGGCACCGCCAGCCGCTTTTTGGGCGGCGGTGTCCAAGGTATCCAGCGCGTAGCTGCATTGGCGGTAGTATTCTTCGCCTGCTTCGGTCAGATGGAGGTTGCGGCTGTTTCGGTGTAAGAGCTTGGCTTGAATGGTGTTTTCCAGATGGCTGACGTGTTTGCTGGCCATGGCAGTGGAAATGTCGAGCTGATCGGCGGCACGGGTAAAACTACCGCTTTGAACGACTTGGCGGAAAACTTTTAGGCTGAATAGGGTATCCATGATTTCTTATTAGGAAACGTTGTATCAATAATTCGAGTATATATCTCTTACTGGGAATTATCTATACTGCACTTATTGAAATTGCTCCCTACCTCTTTAAAATAAGGATTATTAAGATGTCAGTCCTCAAATCATTCCAACCTGTTGTATTGTCTGTTTTGCGTATTGTTACGGCGTATCTGTTTTTGCTGCATGGCACGGCCAAGTTTTTCAGTTTTCCGATGTCCATGGGCGGCGCGCCTGAAGGCTTGATGCTGGTGGCCGGTATTTTGGAAATTGTCGGTGGTATCTTATTGATATTGGGCCTGTTCACCCGTCCGACCGCGTTTATTTTGTCCGGTCAGATGGCTGTCGCCTACTTTATGGCACACGCGTCTTCTGGTAATGTTTTGTTTCCATTGGCCAACCAGGGCGAATCTGCCGTTTTGTTCTGCTTCGTGTTCCTGTATCTGGCAGTAGCCGGCGGCGGAGCATGGGCTTTGGATAACGTTTTTGGTAAAGATAAAGATTAATTTAAGGAAAAGATCATGACTTATTCTGTTTTGCAACAAGCTGCTGAAACCCGTCGTTCTATCTATGCATTGAACAACACCCTGCTTCTGTCCAATGAGGAAGTAACCAAAATTATCGAACACGCCGTTTTGCATACGCCGTCTTCTTTCAATTCGCAATCTGCCCGAGTGGTCGTATTGTTTGGCGAAGAACATGCCAAAGTGTGGCATTTTGTCGAAGAAGCGTTGCGTGCGGTTGTTCCTGCCGAGCAGTTTGAAGCCACTGCACAAAAACTGAACTTGTTTAAAGCAGGCGCGGCGACAGTTTTGTTCTTTGAAGATCAAGATGTTGTCAAAGGCTTGCAAGAGCAGTTCCCATCTTATGCGGCCAACTTCCCGATCTGGGCGGATCAGGCAAATGCCATGGTTCAATATGCTGTTTGGACAACATTGGCAGCTGCCGGTATCGGCGCCAATCTGCAACACTACAATCCGTTGCCTGATGCGGCCATTGCCAAAGAATGGAATCTGCCGGAAAGCTGGTTGTTGCGTGCGCAAATGGTGATCGGCGGTATCGCGGCTCCAGCCGGCGAAAAAGCCTTCCAACCAATCGAAGGCCGTCTGAAAGTATTCGGCGCATAAATGAAATGATGTTTTAAACAAAGGGCGCGATGTTTGCGCCCTTTTTGAAATAGCAAAATAAAAGGCCGTCTGAAAACAGTTTCAGACGGCCTTTTATCTATGCCATGAAATCAACCGCGGCGCCAAGTTGTACCGCCAGCGTTGTCTTCCAGAATGATTTTGTGTTCGTTCAGAAGGTCGCGGATGCGGTCGGATTCCGCCCAGTTTTTATCCGCGCGTGCCTGTTTGCGTTGGGCGATCAAATCGTCGATTTCCTCGTTGGACAGGCCGTCTGAAACAGCACCGCCTTGCAGGAATTCAATCGGATCGCGTTGCAACAGGCCGATGATTCCGCCCAAAGCTTTCAGGCAGCCGGCGAGGTGGGCATCATTGGTTTTGTTCACTTCGCCTGCCAGTTCAAACAACACGGCAACCGCTTCGACCGTACCGAAATCGTCGTTCATGGCGGCGTAGAAACGGCGGGTGTAGTCGTTGGCGTTTTCAGACAAATCAAACTCAGCCGCTGGTGTGTTTTTCAACGTAGTGTACAGGCGGGTCAGCGCACCTTTTGCGTCATCCAAATGCGCGTCGGAGTAATTCAACGGGCTGCGGTAGTGGGCGCGAAGGATGAAGAAACGTACGACTTCAGGGTCGTATTGTTTCAACACTTCGCGGATAGTGAAGAAGTTACCCAACGATTTGGACATTTTTTCGCCGTCCACACGGATGAAGCCGTTGTGCAGCCAGTATTTGACGTGGCTGGCGATGCTTTGACCGTGATGGGTTTGTGCGTGGTCATGACCGCAGGTATGACCGCTGGCACCGACGCTTTGGGCGATTTCGTTTTCGTGGTGCGGGAACTGCAAATCCGCGCCGCCACCGTGGATATCGAAAGTATCGCCGAACAGATTCTCACTCATGGCAGAGCATTCAATATGCCAACCCGGACGGCCGTTGCCCCAAGGGCTTTCCCATGCAGGTTCGCCTGCTTTCGCTGCTTTCCACAACACAAAATCAAGCGGATCGCGTTTGAAACCGTCCACTTCCACGCGCTCGCCTGCGCGAAGGTCATCCAGCGATTTGCCCGACAATTGGCCGTAAGCCGAAAACTCGCGCACGGCATAGTAAACGTCGCCGTTTGCGGCAGGATAAGCCTTGCCGTTTTGAATCAGGGTCTCAATCATGGCAATCATTTGCGGGATGTTTTCCGTTGCCTTCGGCTCGATGTCGGGACGCAACACACCCAGAGCATCGGCATCTTCGTGCATAGCCTGAATGAAACGCGCAGTCAGCTCGCCGATAGTTTCGCCGTTTTCAGCCGCACGGGCAATGATTTTGTCGTCGATATCGGTGATGTTGCGCACATAAGTGAACGGATAACCGCACTCGCGCAACCAACGAGCAATCATGTCAAACACAACCATCACGCGGGCATGGCCTAAGTGGCAGTAGTCGTAAACAGTCATGCCGCAAACGTACATACGCACGTTTTTAGGGTCGATGGGGGTGAAGGGTTCTTTTTGGCGGGTAAGGGTGTTGTAGATGGTGGTCATGGGATTTTCAAATTTTGTGTAAACAGAGGAAAATTATTTTGGATTTTTTTGTGCAGGCAAATTCTTTATTCATAAGCTAAAAAAGAATCAAAAATTAATCCATTTGAAAGTATGGTTTGTTCGATTGGCTTTACCCAGTCGGCTAACTGTTTGTTTTTCAAATATTGATATTGATTCATCCATATTTGCAGGTGAGGATAGACGGATGAGTTGTCAAAAATAAAACTTTCGTCAACAAACGGTAATGCGGTATGAAGGTTTCGCAGACTCACATGGTAGCGGTTGAGGATTAACTCAGGATCTATCCAGTGTCCGCCGCTTGCGACGCGCTCCTGCATACGGCGGATATTTAATTCTGGCGTCGCAAGACCGATATAGTTAAGTATGACGTAAAATCCGGCATTGTGGGCCGTTTGAATGCGGGTAAGGGCGGATTTGCCGGATAAGGTCGATTCCATGGAAAAAGAAATTCGATTATCCAACGCTTGACGGAATAAGCGCAATGCGGTTTTTCCCGCTTCCATATCGGCTAAGCGAGGCATTTCAGGATTAATTTCTGCTGCGATATGGTCAGAATCAATCACTAACGAGACACGATCTTGATTGAATTGGCGCAGGGTAGATTTGCCCGAACCGTTAGCACCACAGTAAAAAATCGCTTTAGGCCAGTTGTTTGACATGGCCTACTGTTCTTTGTTTACCGGAAGGATGGTATTCGATAAGTTTGCCTTCATTATCGACTACTGTGATGACGGCGTATTTCCGTTTTTCTGCCAGCCATGCCTGATACAAAGTTTTAAGCATGGCTTGCTTTTTCGCCAATTCGACACGTTGTTTATCAGAAATCATGGTCTTCCTTGCTTTTTGTTCCTGTATTCAGACGGCCCTATATTACATTAAACAGGCCGTCTGAAAACTTTTTATTTCCTTACTCCGGCTTAAATACACCTGTGTCCGTTTTAGGCTGCTGCTCAGCAATTTCGGCTTTTGTCGCTGCCTGCTCCGCTTCTGTCTTTTCGGCTTCGATGCGTTTTTTCTCGGTCAGATATTGGTTGATTTGGTGTACCAACTCCTGCGTGCCTTGGTGGGTCAGGGCGCTGATTTGGAAGAGGCGCGGGGTTTCCATGTCGAATTGGAAACGGTCGTCTGGTTTCGGGTAGTCCCAGCCGATTGCTTCGAGGAAGGCGGCGCTACGCGCTTGGGCCTCTTCTTCATCGAGCATGTCGAGTTTGTTCAGCACCAGCCAGCGCGGTTTGTCGTAGAGTTCTTCGTCGTATTTGCGCAATTCGTTGATGATGGCGAGTGCTTCTTCGGCGGGATTGACGGTTTCGTCGAAGGGGGCCAAATCAACGACGTGCAGCAGCAGGCCGGTGCGCGATAAGTGTTTGAGGAAGCGGTGGCCGAGGCCTGCGCCTTCTGCCGCGCCTTCAATCAGGCCGGGGATGTCGGCCATGACGAAGCTGTGGTTTTCATCGATGCGTACGACGCCTAAATTCGGATGCAGGGTGGTGAAGGGGTAGTTGGCGATTTTGGGGCGCGCGGCGGATACGGCGGTAATCAGGGTGGATTTTCCGGCGTTGGGCATGCCTAATAAGCCGACATCGGCGAGGACTTTAAGCTCGAGTTGCAGGGAGCGGGTTTCGCCTTCTTCGCCGGGTGTGGATTGTTTGGGCGCACGGTTGACGGACGATTTGAAGTGGATGTTGCCCAAGCCGCCTTTGCCGCCTTTGGCGAGGCAGACGCGCTGGCCGTGATAAGTGAGGTCGGCGACGATTTCGTCGGTATCGAGGTCGCGGATGAGGGTGCCGACGGGCATTTTGAGGACGATGTCGTCCGCACCTGCGCCATAGCGGTCGGAGCCGTGGCCTTTTTCGCCGTTTTTGGCTTGGTAGCGTTTGACGAAGCGGTATTCGACGAGGGTGTTGGTGTTTTCGTCGGCTTCTGCCCAAACGCTACCGCCTTTGCCACCGTCGCCGCCGTCAGGGCCGCCGCGGGGTACGAATTTTTCGCGGCGGAAACTGGTTGCGCCATTACCGCCTTTGCCTGCGGCGACTTCGATTTTTGCTTCGTCGATGAATTTCATGATGTTCTCTTACGGGTATTCGGTTGTTTCAGACGGCCTTTGTTGATAGAGGAGCTTGGTGTCTGAACGGATAAAATGTTGCTTATTATAAAGGATATTTCGGTTTTAGGCCGTCTGAAATATGGTTTCAGACGGCCTTGGATTTATTGGGCGAGGGCTTGGTCGATTTCTTGATAGAGTTGGGAGAAATTGGGTTCGCCAACGTAGGTTTTGAGGATGTTGCCGTTTTTGTCGATCAGGACGGAAGTCGGGTAAACCTGTGTGCCAAAGGCTTTTGCGGCAGTTTTGTCGGCATCGTACATGACGGTAAAAGGAATGCCGTATTCTTTGACGTACTGATGGACGCTTTCGATAGGGTCGATGGGCTGGGCAATGCCGAGGACTTGGAATTCTTTGCCTTGATAATCTTGGGCGGTTTTGATGATTTTAGGCATTTCGCTCACGCAACCGGGGCAGGAGGGGAACCAGAAGTTGATGAGGGTGACTTTGCCTTTCAAGTCGGCGTTGGTAATGGTTTTGCCTTGCAGATCGGGCAGGGCGAAATCAGGGGCGGCTTTGTTGCTGGGAATGAGGACAAAGGCAAGAAGCGCGCCAATCGTGGCAACGACAAGGAGTGTGAGTATTTTTTTCATGATTCGAGGTTTTGAATGGCGTGTGCTAAGGTTTGGGGAACGCTGATGCTGCGTCCGCTTTCGCTGCTGACGGGCATAAGGGTAACTTCCGCTTCGATGGCGGCTTTGCCGTTGGGCAGGGTCGCGGTTTGGCTGAGGATGATGTGGCGTGTGCCGATGTCTTTCAGACGACCTGTAAAGGTCAAGACATCGCCTTCAAGCGACGGGCGGCGATAGCGGATATCGACACGTGCAACAACGAGCATGATGCCTTTGAGTTCGGACAGAAGCTCATGCTCTTGAAAAAACGTCCAGCGCGCTTCTTCGAGAAATTCGAGATAGCGCGCATTGTTGACGTGGCCGTAGCCGTCGAGGTGGTAGTTGCGGACGGTCAGTTTCATCAGTTGAGATTGATGGGTTGGAACTCTTCGCGTGCGATTGGTTCGTGTTCGAGGTCGGTAATCACGGTGGAGAGTTGGATGTCGAACCATTCGTTGAAAATGTCGGCGTCCAAATCAGGCCATTCGCTTTCGTCTTCGCACCAGTCGGCCAATTCGGCAGCAAAAATATCTTCAAAACGCGCTTCGATTTCGTCCCATACTTCGTCAGCGGTTTCACACGGGCGAACGAGGTAGGAATTGGCATCGGCTTGGATATCTTCAAGCGTCAGACCGTCTAGGTGATTGCCGGGCAGGGATTTCAGCCAGTTCCAAAAAGGATCGAGGGGGATAAGCAGGAAGACGCTGCGGTTGACTTCGTACATGGTGTTTTCCTTGGTTTCTGTATAGTTGAATGATATAGCAAAGGTGGTGGACTGGCTATCTTTTGGGGGATAAAGGCCGTCTGAATTTCAGACGGCCTTTATTTTTGGGAACAATCAGGGATTTTCTGATGGTGTTTGATACAGGGTTTGGGGATTGGCTGTATCGGGGATTTCTGCCGGAGCGGTTGGGGGTGCTGCTACCGGTTCGGAAGTGGCGTTGCTGTCCACTAAGTCATCGATGTCGATGTTGTCGTCTTCGCTTTGAGGGAGCGTGCCGCCGGTTTGTTGGGAGCGGACTTTCATGTAAAGGTCGCGTGTGTAGCTGTATTTGTCGATGGCTGCGCCTTCGAGGCTGTCGGTCAGGTCGAGCAGTTCTTCACGGGTGTTGATGGCCTGCAGGCCGATTGTGCCCCAGCGTCCTGCTCTGGTGTGGAAGACGGCGTTTTTAACTGGGTAGACGGTGGTAACGGCGTTGCCAATGGTATCGCGTACGGTAGATGGGCCGAACAGGGGGACAACGAAGTAGTTGCTGTTTTTCCAGCCCCATGAGGCGAAGGTGTCGCCGAGGGTGTTTTTATTGCTGGGTACGCCGCCTGCACCGGCTACGTCGATTAAACCGCCAAGGCCGAAGGTGGTGTTGATGCCGACGCGGACGAGGTCTTCGCTGGCGCGTTTGACGTCAAGGCGCAGAACATTGCTGCCGAAGCTGACGACATCGCGCAGGTTGTTGAAGAAGTTGATCACGCCGGTACGCACTGGTTTGGGCGTTACTTTGCGATAGCCGCGTGCGACAGGGGAAAGGACGTATTTGTCTGCTTTGTCGTTGAACTTGGAAACGGTACGGTTGTAGCCTTCGTAAGGATCGGCCGGATTGCGTTCGGCCAGTGCGGGCGCGGAGGCAAGGCTGATGAGAAGGCAGAGGGAAGCGGTGGTTTTTTTCATGATTGCAACCAGTCTTTGATTTCGTAAAGTTCGGCCAGTGCGCGGACGGAATCGGGAATATTTTGAATGGTCGGTTTTTTGTCTGTCCGGCGCAGAGCGTTGAGCAGCAGGGAAACGCAGGCTGAATCTGCTTTGCCTACTTGGCTGAAGTCTATGCTGTCTGTTTCTTTCAGACGGCATTGTTGTTCGTAGCGCGCAAAGGCGGAGGCAGTCAGGGTTTTGACGGTAACGTCGCCGCTGATGTAGAGCGTGCCGTTGCGGATTTCTGTTTGCATGGTGTCTTTATGATGTAAGGCACCATGCCGTCTGAACATCAGGCGGCATGGTGCGGGGTGGATTATTTACCGCCGTTTTTGGCTTTCAAGTCGGCAATCAGGCCATCGATGCCTTTGGCCTTGATGGTTTCGCCAAATTGGTTGCGGTATACGGTAACCAAGCTTGCGCCTTCGACTGCGACATTGTATGCGCGGTATTTGCTGCCGCTTTGGTAGGTGGTGAAGTCCATGTTGACCGGTTTTTGGCCGGAAACGTTGATTTCGGCGCGGACAACGATTTCTTTACCGCCTTTGTTTACGACCGGGTTGTCTTTGATGTTGACCTTGGCGTTTTTGAATTTCAGCATGGTGCCGGAGTAGGTGCGGATCAGCAGGGTTTGGAACTCTTTGGTCAACGCTTGTTTTTGTGCGTCAGTTGCAGTACGCCATGGATTGCCGACGGCCAAAGCGGTCATGCGTTGGAAGTCGAAGTAAGGGATGGCGTAGGCTTCGGCTTTTTGGCGTGCGGTGTTGGCGTCGCCGCTGTTGAGGATTTTCAGCACTTGAACGGAGTTTTCACGGACTTGGTTGACTGCGTCGGCAGGAGAGGCAAATGCCATGCTGATACTCAATACGCCGATGCTCAATGCGCTGATGAAGGATGTTTTTTTCATGGGAGTGTCCTGAATATTGGGTTGATATGTGTTTATTGTTCGTTTTGACCTGCAGATTCACTGTCTGCGTTTTTCTCGGCAAAGCTGGTCATGAATTTGCCGATAAGGTTTTCCAAAACCATGGCGGAGCTGGTGACGGTAATGGTGTCGCCTGCCGCCAAAGAATCAGTATCGCCGCCTTGTTGCAGGCCGATGTATTGTTCGCCCAACAAGCCTGAAGTCAGGATTTGTGCGGAAACGTCGCTGCTGAACTGATATTGGCTGTCCAGATTGAGGGCGACTTTTGCCTGATAGGATTTAGGGTCGAGCTGAATGGAGGCAACGCGGCCCACCAGTACGCCTGCGGATTTGACCGGCGCGTTGGTTTTCAAGCCGCCGATGTCGCTGAAATCGGCATAGACGGTGTAGGTTTGAGAGGATTTGCCGAACGATTGTCCGCCGGCGGCGCGGAAGGCGAGAAAGCCGATAGCGGCCGCGCCCAGTAAGACAAACAGTCCTACCCAAAATTCCAAAGCATTTTTTTTCATGTGCTATTGTCCTTGTTTCATTCTTTTAAAGTGTCGTTTCAGACGGCCTTTAGTCGGTAAACATCCATGCGGTCAACATGAAGTCGACAGCGAGGATGGTCAGGGCGGAAGACACTACTGTGCGTGTACTGGCGCGCAAAATACCTTCTGAGGTCGGTACGCAGTGGAAGCCCTGATGTACGGCGATTAACGTAACGGCTACGCCGAAAGCGGCGGATTTGATTAAGCCGTTGAGTACGTCGTAATGGAAGGTAATGTTGTTTTGCATTTGCGACCAGAAAATACCGCCGTCCAAACCCAGCCATTCGACGCCGACCAAATACGCGCCGTAAATGCCGGCAACGTTGAAAATCGAAGCCAGCAAAGGCATGGAAAACACGCCCGCCCAAAAGCGCGGCGCAACCACGCGTGCCACGGGGTCGACCGCCATCACGTTCATTGCTTCAAGCTGCTCGGTGGTTTTCATCAAGCCGATTTCGCTGGTCATGGCGCCGCCTGCGCTGCTGGCAAACAGAATGGCCGCCAATACGGGACCCAATTCGCGCAACAGGGAAGCGGCAACCATATAGCCTAAAATATCGGCGGATTTGAATTTTGCCAGCTGCGTATAGCCTTGCAAGCCCAATACCATGCCGACAAACAGGCCGGACACGGCGACAATCAGGACGGACAACACGCCTGCAAAGTAAATCTGGCGGATGCTCAGGCGCGGACGGGCAAACGCCGTGCCTGATTTGGCCAGGATCTGCAGGAAAAACAGCGTAATGCTGCCCAGCGATTGGATGAAGCCGAGGGTTTTTGCCCCGACGGAACGGATAAAATTCATAGGTTTCAGTTGATTGGTTAAATGGTTTTCAGACGGCCTTGTTTAAGTTTCAGGCCGTCTGAACATCAGCCCAGCAAGTCTTGTTTTAAAGTCGTTTGCGCCGGATAGCGGTATGCTACGGGGCCGTCTGCCAAACCGCCGACAAACTGGCGTACCCAAGGCGAGTCGAGTTCGCGCATTTCTTCGGGCGAGCCGGAGAACATGATTTCGCCGTGTGCCAAGAAAATCACTTGATCGACGATTTCCAGCGATTTTTCGATGTCGTGCGTTACCATCACGCTGGTTGAGCGCAGGGCTTTGTTGGCACGGCTGATGAGGTGGGCGATGACGCCCAGCGAAATCGGGTCGAGGCCGGTGAAAGGCTCGTCGTACAACATGATTTCAGGGTCGAGCGCAATCGTACGCGCGAGGGCGACGCGGCGCGACATACCGCCGGAAAGCTCGGAAGGCATCAGGTTTTCAACACCCCGCAAACCGACTGCATTCAGTTTCAGCAATACTAAATCGCGAATGACCGCCTCGGGCAAATCCGTCAGCTCGCGCATGGGGAAGGCGATGTTGTCGAAGACGGATAAGTCGGTGAACAATGCGCCGTGTTGGAACAAAACGCCCATGCGGCGGCGGTGTTCGTACAGCTCCTGCGCCGAAAATGCAGCTAAATCGCGCCCTTCAATCAGCACTTTGCCCGATTGCGGGTGGATTTGCCCCGTAATCAGGCGCATCAGCGTGGTTTTACCGCTGCCTGAACCACCCATTACGGCGGCGAAATTGCCTTGTGGAATGCTGAAGTTGATGTTGTTCAGAATAGGACGGTCGCCATATGCGAAGGCAACGTCTTTCATTTCGATGAAGGGTGTGGAACTCATGCAGGAGAGGGGTGTCAAAAAATGTATTTTAATTACGGGTATTGTAAAGGGTATTGGATATTCGGGCAATTTTCAGACGGCCTGCGCTTAGGAATAACGGGTAAAAACGTGTGAAAGAATGCAGAAGCGTTGGTGCCACGGTCGTTTTGTCGCGTGTTGTGTCAAACATACAGACAGATGTGTATGTATATAAAGAGGCGGGCAAATATGCCCGCCTTGTTTTTAATATTTCTGCAAACCTTCTACCTTGATTTCTTTGGCATTGGCATGGATGAAGGCTTGAGTCGCTTTCATCGTGGCTTGGATGCGCGGATCGTTCCAGCGCACGATTTGGTTGTTTTCATCACGCTTGTCCGACCAGATAATCACGCCGTCAGTGTATTTTTTGCTGATTTCGAGCATTTTGCGCCAACGGACGGGATCGATGAATTGTTTGAAATAAGGACTGTTGGTGGCCGAATAATATTGCGGCCAGATGTAGCCGATGATTTTTTTGTTGGGAAAGCGTTGATGGATGTCGTCAACGGCGGTTTTCACGTCTTTTTCCCATTGCACCAAATCGGGGGAAGTGATGTAGAACACAGGATTGGCATAGTCGCTGATGGCGGCGGTGGGCACGCGGCGTTTGCTGACTTGCCGCCATTTGGCCAAGATGGCTTCGTTGTCAACGTTGGGGCGGTAGTGGCGGATGCCGTGCAGGTGTTCGGAAGGCATGCCGTAGTTGCTGATGAAGGCGCGCGGGTTTTCTTCTCTGAAGATTTGGTACATCCGCGCAAAGTCGGTTCTTAATTCGTCGGGGGTCAGCAGTTGGCCGTCTTTTTCGGCAAACCAGCTTTCGATGTCGGTGGAAATGGTGCGGTAGCCTTCGCGGCGCGATTGTTTGGCCAATTCACGGATACGCGCTTCGTTGAGTACGCCGTGTTTGCGTTTGCCCGTCGGATCGGGTTTGACCAGCTCGCTTTCGTAAACCAAGAACACTTTGGAGAGTTTGTCGGCAGTAAGGTCGGGTTTGCCGACATAGTCCATGCGGTCGTAGATAATGAAATCTTTGGCATGGGCGGAGAGGGCGGTTAATAAGAGGACGAGGGGCAAAAGGCGGTTGGGTTTCATGTTTTTAGGCAGATAAGGGAAAAGGGCCATTGTACGGGAAGCGGCGTTAAAGTAAGTCAAAGGCCGTCTGAAAGGATAAAAGTTCTTTCAGACGGCCTTTTATTTGAATGTAGCAGGAATATTCAGCTTTATGGCTAGTGTCACGGATTTATTGTGCCGCAGTTTTTTCCAGTAATAGGAAAGTCTCGGCTTTGTTACGCGGTCTTGCGCCTTGCCACAAGGTTTGCCAACCCGAAGGTGCGCCGATGTTGGCGGCTTGGCGGATGAGGCGGTAGCGGCAGGACGGGTCGTCGGTCGTGGTTTTAATATGGCTGTATTGTGTCCACGCGATGCGTGTGCGCTGGTCTTGGCTGTCGATGTTGATACATTCGAGGCCGTCTGAAAGTTTCTGTTTCAATTCGGAAGAAAGCGCGGCTTCCATTTGGTGTACGACCGGTGCATGGCTTTTGGCGGCGTTGAGCCACGGTAAAAACAGGGTCATCAGCAAGGCCCAGGCCAAGGTAACGCCGGCTGCCCAGTTGGTTACGGCTTGGCGGCCACGGATGTTTTTACGCGTAATCGCCCAGAGCCATAACGGGGTAAACAGCAGGGCGACGGTCATCGGAATCGGGTCAATGTCGGGGATGTAATACGGGCTGAAATAGGCGGCGCGTTCGGCCAGTTTGGCAGGCCAGCCGTAGTTCATGGCGAAAAAGCCCAGCCACAGGAAGACGGCAATCAAACCGAATGCCATGATGCCGAACCAGTTGATAAATGCCACTGCACCGCGACGCAGGCCGTCCAGTTGTGCCGCGCCGAGCAGGGCGAGCGGCGGCAACAGCCAAACGAGGTTGTCTTGCAGGCGTTGCGGGTTGATGGCAAGTAGGGCTGTCATAATAACCAGCCACGACAGGCTCAGAATGCCCCAGTTTTTATCGTGGATACGCGTGCGGCTGAGCGTCCATGCTGCCAGCGGCCAGGCAGGCAAGGCAAACCACAGCAGGTTTTTCAGATAATAGGGCAGGTTGAAGGCCGTCTGAATCTGATGGAAACCGCCGAATACGCCTAAGGAATAATGGCTGAACCAAATATCAAACCATTCGGGATTGGTTTTTGATAAAACCAGCGGATACAGAATCAGCAGGGGCAGGGAAACGACGATGGCGCCAATCAGGGTCAGCAGATAGCGTTTGCTTTGCCAAGTAGAATGGAACGACAGGGCAAGTGCCAAAAACATCATGGCCGCGGTCAGCAGATAGCCTAAGGAAAGGGAGAGTAAAACCCAACCGCCGCACAACAGCAAAATGGCAATAATGACGCGGCGGCGTGCCAGTGAAAAGCCGCACAGAATCAATCCAAATGCGGCAAAAGCGGCCGACATGGGATTGAGGAAGTGGGCGATGGGCAGCAAACCGATGCTGCCGATAAGGATCAAGACAACGCTGCGGCCGTGGTGTCTGCCGAGAAAGTTGAAACCGGCAAAACCGCAGGCGGTCAGTCCGATGGCGGTAAATACCACGCCGGCAAAACGTGCGGCATCATAGGCATCGGCCGCCCAAGGCGAAAACAGAGTTTGGAATGCGGTTGCCGCCCATAAAAAAGCAGGGGAGATGGTGAAATCGGGTTGGCCGAAGATTTGTGCAATCAGCAGGCTGCCGCCGTTTTTCATGGATTCAGAGGCGGTAAAGAGGGAGGGTTCGGCAGGGTTCCACAAGTCATGCGAGAACACGCCCGGCCACAGCCAGGCAAAAGCCATCAGCAGCAGTAGCCATGGTTTTTCATGGGTTTTTTGGGGGCGGCGCGGATCGGGCGGTGTGTAAGTCAGCATGGAAGGTCAAAAAACGGTTGGTTTGAATAGCAATGGTACAGGGTTTGACGGGTTTGCGCGATATGCCGGACTGGAGAGCTTTGTAAAATAATGCGTACGGCTCGTTTTTATCGGGTGTTTGGTTGGAATGATATGGCATTCGGTTGACGACAAAAAGCTCAGGCCGTCTGAAAGAAATGTTTCAGACGGCCTGAATGCAAAAAAGACTGCACGAAGCAGTCTTTTTGACAAAGCGGCAATTAGCGTTTGAACAGGTTGCCGAATTTGTTGTTGAATTTGTCCACACGACCGGTAGTGTCGACGATTTTTTGAGTACCGGTGTAGAAAGGGTGGCACAGAGAGCAAACCTCAACGTTGAAGTTGTCTTTTTCCATTGCGGATTTGGTCACGAATTTGTTGCCGCAAGAGCAGGTAACATTGATTTCGTGGTAGTTCGGGTGAATACCTTGTTTCATTTGATTTCCTTTCGATTAAGCGGGCACAGGGGTTTTGCCTGTACTTCAGTTAAGCGTGGAATTTTCGCTATTTTTGGCTGTTTCGTCAAGAGGATATTTTGTATGCAGGGTAGTTTCGCAACAGAAGAGAACAGTTTAGAATAGAATATCGAACCAAATATTATGCGATCAGATTGTAATCTAACTGAAAAGAGGATGTAAAACCTCCTCTAGATGTGAAACTTTAAGAAGAATAATAGTCTGAATAATATTTACGCTTGTACGGACAGGAGACGGAATCAATGTGGAAAAAGATATTGACGTGCATTTTGCGTGTTTTGGGAGGAATGTTGCCCCCGTCTTATTGCAAACCATTCGGCCGGATTGCGCAAAAATTCCGTGCTGCTTTGGCTGCGTGTATTTCTCCAAACATCGGTAAAAACGTCAATATTGAAAAAGGCGGGTACGTCTTTCCGGATACGGTAGTCGGCGACAATTCGGGTATCGGCGTAAATTGCGAAATCTGCCGCGGTTTGACCCTCGGCAAGAACGTGATGATGGGGCCGGAATGTCTGTTTTATTCGACCAACCACAAATTCAACCCTGAAACTCGCCGCTTTGAAGGTTATACAGACATCAGCCCGATTGTGATTGAAGATGATGTTTGGATTGGTCGACGTGCGATTATCATGGGCGGCGTTACCATCGGTAAGGGCGCGGTAATCGGTGCAGGTTCGGTGGTTACCAAAGATGTGCCGCCTTATTGCGTGGCTGCGGGCAACCCTGCGATTGTTCGGAAAAAACTGCTGGATGAGCAAGAGCTTGCAGCCGAATAGCGTAAACAAAATAGCAAAATAAAAGGCCGTCTGAATTTCAGACGGCCTTTTTTCAATAGTGCTTAAGCGGCAATTTTTTCGCATTCTTTAATGCAAGCCAAGCAAGATTCGTAGCAGGCTTTGCATTCAGCGTGGTGGCCGGCGTGTTCTTTGCAGGCGGTAGCACATTGTTTGCAGGCTTCGATGCACACTTTTGCCAAAGATGGGGTCAGGCGTGAATTTTGGGCGGCGAGGTTTTGCAAGGTGCCGCACAGTGCCAACATTTGGTTAACGCCGGTTGCGCAGTCTTTCATGGAAGTATCGCCTGTGCTCAACAGGGCAATGCAGTGTGCCAAACAGATTTGACCGGCTTCAACGCAATGTGCGGCCGCGTTGCGCGCAGCTTCGTAGGCGCGCGGTGCAGAATGCGCGTGACCGGCATGACCGGCATGGTGTGCATGGCCGGCATGGTCGTGAGCACGGGCGAAAGAAGCGGCGGCGGTGAGGGAAACAGCAGCGGCGCTGCCGATAAATTGACGACGGTTCATAAGATAGAGTCCTTTTTGCTTGGTGAAATGATATTACGAATAATTAAATCTATTCGATAACAATAGGTTAACATATTATTTGTTTATAAACAATAAAGGCTGTCTGAACTTTTAGGCAGCTTTTTTTAGATACGCGTTAGATTGATAGAGTTTTCTTTTTCTGAATCAGCAGCCTCAACGAAGTTGCCGTGCCATCAAGACTGTATCAGTATAGCCAGTCATAAAGGTTTTACGAATAAAAAGAAAAGGCCGTCTGAAAAATATTCAGACGGCCTTTATTCAAACTAAAGCCTACATCAGATGACTTCTAAAATGAAATACTGACGCAGTTTTTCGTACACATTATTTTGTACGTTGATACAACCATTGGTTATGATGCGGTCGGCCACATGAGGGGAGACGATGCGTTCCATGCGTCTTTCCTGTGGCTTGAGCGTCCATACCCTGTGTAACGCAAACAGAAAGTCATTTTCTTCTTTGAAGCCGATAACCTCGCCACCGTAACCCGGTTTGCTGGTCATCATCGGCGTCATATTGAATTTGCCTTTCGGCGTGGTCTTGCCAATCAGTACCGGATGGCACTGACCGTCGTCGGCAAAGCAAAGCTCCGCCTTAGCTGTATTGACCACAACTTTTTTACGCTGGATATAGTCGCTGACAGCATCGGCAGCGGCCAAAGAATTCAGACCTGCTGCCAAGGCTATACCCAATAGGATCCGTTTCAAATTTGTCCTTATTGACGGATGCGGTTAGGAGCTTCTTTAATGATCTCGCGGATGATCACTTGAGGCTCTTGTTTAGGTGTAGGTGCTGGAGGAGGACATACAGCATCTTTAGGGAATACTGGATTCCAGAAGAAGCTGCGTGCAAATTTGTCTTTGTCGTAGATCACTTTGTATTGGCAAGTAGTGATGCCTTCAACACCGGAAGTGTTTTCAGGGTCAACGCCTACGCCTGGGGTGTAGAAGTGGAACAGGTAGTCCCATTCACGCACGCCAACCATGCCTTCGTCGTAGTGAGGACGGCCGAGGATTTTGTAGATGTCGTCTTTGGTCAGGCCAGGACGCATTTGATCCAGCTCGTCAAAAGTCGGGAATGTACCGCGGTCTTTGTTGAAGGTCAGGGAGTAAGGTTTAGGGAAGCGTGGCTCGTCTGTAGTGCCTTCAGGAGTGATTTTGCTCTTAGTAGCACAGGCGGCCAGCAGGCCGGTAGCCAGCAGGACGAAGCCTACTTTTGCGATTTTTTTCATTTGATAATCCTTTTATTGATTTTACCGGCCGAACTTTTCAGACGGCCTGTTAGTGCCGGCAGCGAGTTTGCCGGTTTACCCAAATAATGTTGTGCTTCTTAAAGATGTACCCGACGGTTTGACAAACAGAACATTGGCACATTCCGGCAGGGCATTACGCCTCATCTCCGTTGTATCCGCCTGAATCGGCAGAACCGTTCAGACGGCCTGACTGACATTTATTGTCACTTTGTAACAATTTCACTTCGAGTAAGGCTTGGGGTTTAGAGATGTCCGGTTTTCGATAAATCAGGTTGTATTGCGTAATACCTTGTTATCTTTGTGCTTTAGTTCTTTTTGGCATTTGCCGGAGATTAGGTACTTAATCTTTCGGGTGTTATCCCTGCAAATTGTATGCCAGTTTTCTTTTATACGCATAATCTGAGTATGCCAAAATGTTGGCTTTATACAACATTCATATTAACGAACCAGAAACGGATTGTACCTTTTCTCATGCCCGATACTGGTCATACGGCCGTGTCCGGCTATAACTTGCGTGGTTTCGGGCAGGGTTAATAGTTTAGCGCAGATATTGTTTATGAGGTCATCATGATTGCCGCGTGGAAAATCTGTGCGACCGACAGTCTCATAAAATAAAACATCGCCTGCGACTAAAAGTTCATTTTCGGCGTTGTAAAAAACGACTTGGCCGGGAGTGTGGCCGGGAATGTGGAGGACTTGGAAGCTGTGATTGCCGACCTTGAGCGCTTCTCCTTCTTCCAACCAGCGTGTCGGCGTGAATGACGGAGAAACGGGGAAGCCGTATTGCGCCGTCGTTTGCGGAAGGGCTTGGAGCAGGAATTCGTCGTCTTTGTGCGGGCCGAGAACGGGTACGTCGCAGGTTTTCAAAAGTTCAACCACGCCGCCTGCGTGGTCAAGATGGCCGTGGGTCAGCCAAATGGCCGTCAGCTTGAGGCCTTTGTTTTGGACTTGTTGCAATAAATAGGGAACGTCGCCGCCGACATCGGTCAAAACGGCTTCTTTAGTTTCGTCATCCCAAATCAGCGTGCAGTTTTGACGGAAAGGGGTAACGGCGTTGATTTCAAATTGGAGTGCCATGGGTGTTCCTGGGAAAGGCTTATTTAATGTTGTTTACGTTTCAGACGGTCTTTTGTTATTATGCACATATAATAAAAAGCAAGTCTGGAAAAGTGTCTTATGAATAATGTAATGCGAACCATGATACCGATTTTTGCGGCTTCTTTCATCTCTGCGGCGTTTGGTGCAGATTTGTTGTTGGCGCAGGAATATAAAAATCAAGATATTGCCGGTTGGGCCATGAGTGAAAAGTTGGATGGCGTACGCGCTTATTGGGACGGCAGGCAGCTGGTCAGTCGTCAGGGTTATGCGTTTACACCGCCCAAAGGTTTTACAGCAGGTTTTCCGCCGTTTCCGATGGATGGTGAGTTGTACAGCGGACGAGGGCGGTTTGAGCAAATTTCCGCGACGGTGCGTTCTGCCTCGGGAACTTGGGACGGCATCCGCTTGCATGTTTTTGATGTGCCACAGGCGCAGGGTAATCTGTATCAGCGTCTGGAAACGGCTTCGAAATGGCTGAAATCACACCCGTCGGCACGGTTTACGGTTATTCCGCAAGTCAAGGTGCGCGACAAACAGCATGCTTTGGATTTTTTGAAACAAGTCGAAGCGCTGGGTGGGGAAGGTGTGATGCTGCGTCAACCTGAAGCCCGTTATGCAGGCGGTAGAAATGGGCAGCTGTTGAAGCTGAAAAGTGAATATGATGATGAATGTACGGTGACGCGTCATTATGAGGGCAAAGGGCGCAATGTCGGGCGTTTGGGTGCGGTAGGATGCAAAAACCAATATGGCGAGTTTCGTATCGGCAGCGGTTTTAAGGATAAAGACCGCGACCATCCGCCGAAAATCGGTGCGCTGATTACTTACCGTTATCGTGGTTTTACGCAAAAGGGAACGCCGAAATTTGCAACATTTGTCAGGGTGCGCTCGGATCGATAAAACAAATGAAAGGCCGTCTGAAAATAGGTTTCAGACGGCCTTTCATATAGATGTTGTATAGCCTTTTATATGGTTTCCAATACATCGGGCAATTCGGCCAAGCTATTGAGCATGGCAACATGGGGCATGGAGGAAAGCTGTTTGGCAGTATGTGCACCGGTGGTGACGGCGATGGCGCGGATTTTGGCGTTGGCGGCCATTTCTAGGTCGTGGGTGGTGTCACCGACGACGACGGCCTCTTCCGGTTCAATACCCAGTCGGTCACAGAGGGCAAGTACCATATCGGGCGCGGGTTTGGACGGATATTCGCTGGCGCAGGCGGTTTCCAGCCAAAAGTCTTGAGTGTCGGTTTGTGCGATGGCTTTGTCCAAGCCGCTTCGGCCTTTGCCGGTGGCGATGGCAAGCCAATAGCCTTGTTGTTTCAAGCGTTGCAGGCAGGGCAGGGCTTCGGGGAACAGAGTCATGTTGTGGTTGTTGGGATTGAGGTAGTGCGCGGCATAGGTCTCAATCAGGGTTTCCTGAATGTGTTCGCTGACGTTGTGGGCAAGGCGGCGAATGATGCCGGAGAGGCTGTATCCGATGAGCGGGCGGATTTGGTCGGCTTCGGGAACGGGCAGGCCGCAATCGGCAAAGCTTTGCTGAAAGGTGTGAATGATGGGGTTGGTGGTGTCGGCAAGCGTGCCGTCCCAGTCGAAAATAATGAGTTTGGGTTTCATGGGTTTCCTTTCAGACGGCCTTTTCCTGATTTTCCAGCATTAAAACAAATTGCGCCAATTCCTGCGGCAGGGGAGCTTTTAGGATCAGTTTTTCGCCGGTCAGCGGATGGGCGAGGTGCAGCTCGGAAGCGTGCAGGAACATTCTTTTCAAACCGAGTTTTTGCAGGCGTTTGTTGGCCTGATAGTCGCCGTAGCGTTCGTCGCCGGCAATGGGACAGCCTTGCGATTGTAGGTGGACGCGGATTTGGTGGGTGCGGCCGGTTTTCAGAGTAGCTTCGACAAAGGTCAGGTCGGAAAGGCCGACTTGGTGCAAAAGGCCGTCTGAAAAACGGTTTAACACGCGGAAGATGGTGTGGGCGGATTGGCCGTCTTTGCTGACGCGCACCATTTTTTCGCCTTGTGCGCCGGTGTATTTGAACAGGGGGAGCTTGACGTGGAAGCTGTCGTTCGGCAGTTTGCCTACGCCCAGCGCGAGGTAGATTTTTTTGGGGTGGTCGTTACGGATGGCTTCGTGCAGTTTGACAAGCGCGCTGCGTTTTTTGGCGATCATCAAAAGGCCGCTGGTGTCTTTGTCGAGGCGGTGGACGAGTTCGAGATAGCGGGCTTCGGGGCGGGCGCGGCGGATTTGTTCGATGACGCCGAAGCTCACGCCGCTGCCGCCGTGGACGGCAACGCCGGACGGTTTGTTGATGACCAAAAGCGCATCGTCTTCATAAACGATGTCAAACTCGCGTGCTGGCGCGGCCTGGCTTTCAGACGGCCTTTGTTTTTCGGCGATGCGTATCGGCGGAATGCGGACGGTATCGCCTGCCTGAATGCGGTTGTCGGGTTTGCAGCGTTTTTTGTTCAGTCGCACTTCGCCGGCGCGGATAATGCGGTGGATATGGCTTTTCGGGACGCCTTTGAGGATTTTTATCAGATAGTTATCAAGGCGTTGGCCTTCCTCGTGTTCGGCAACGGCAATCAGGTTGACTGAATCTTTGCGTATTGCGTGCATTTTCTCTATAATCCCAAACGTCCGTTTCGGGACCCGAACCTGCCGTCGCAGGCCGTCTGAAACGGATTTATTGTTAAAACGAGATTTTATATTAAAAACGCACTCCGCAAAGCATTTCCTTGTGTTTGTTCAAAGCCGGCAAACGCAATCCCGTAATTAAGTTTGAATTGAACCTGCCGTCCGGCCGGGCGTAAGACGCAGTCCGCGCAGCACCGTCCGAAATTACCGGCGCTACGATAATAAGAAGATGTAGGCTGCCTTATTTTGTCCGAAACATCAGCATTCGGACGGCAGCGGAACCATCAACCTTTCCGCCGCATTGTTCTTTATTTCCTTCTTTATCCGAATCCGTCCGCACATGGCTTGAGCTCAAGCATGCAACCTTGCGGATTTCAAATCAAATACTGGTTACACGGGGATTTTCCCATCTTGCCTTTGAAGAGTGCCAACCGGACAGACAGGCCGTCTGAAAAAGATATTCACAAATCAAACGGCCGCTGTTCACGAGGTGACTATGAAAAGAATGTTATTTAACGCAACGCAGGCCGAAGAGCTGCGCGTTGCCATTGTCGATGGCCAAAACCTTTTGGACTTGGACATCGAAACGCTGGGCAAAGAACAGCGTAAAGGCAATATCTACAAAGGTATCATTACCCGCATCGAGCCGTCGCTGGAAGCGTGTTTCGTCGATTACGGAACCGACCGCCACGGCTTTTTGCCGTTTAAGGAAGTATCGCGTTCATATTTCCGCGACTACGAAGGCGGCAGGGCGCGTATTCAGGACGTGCTCAAAGAGGGCATGGAAGTTATCGTCCAAGTCGAAAAAGACGAGCGCGGCAACAAAGGCGCGGCGCTGACCACTTTCATCAGCCTGGCCGGCCGCTATTTGGTATTGATGCCGAATAATCCGCGCGGCGGCGGCGTATCCCGCCGTATCGAAGGCGAAGAGCGCCAAGAGTTGAAAGCCGCCATGGCCGAACTCGATATTCCGAACGGCATGAGCATTATTGCCCGCACCGCCGGCATCGGCCGCAGCGCGGAAGAGTTGGAATGGGACTTGAACTACCTCAAGCAACTCTGGCAAGCCATTGAAGAAGCAGGCAAAGCACACCATGACCCTTACCTGCTCTTTATGGAAAGCTCGCTGCTGATTCGTGCGATTCGCGACTATTTCCGTCCCGATATCGGCGAGATTCTGGTGGATAATCAAGAAGTTTACGACCAAGTTGCCGAGTTCATGAGCTATGTCATGCCGAGCAATGTAGGCCGTCTGAAACTCTATCAAGACCACACGCCGCTGTTCTCCCGTTTCCAAATCGAACACCAAATCGAAAGCGCGTTCTCACGCAGCGTCAGCCTGCCTTCCGGCGGCGCGATTGTGATCGACCACACCGAAGCCCTGGTTTCCATCGACGTCAACTCTGCGCGCGCTACACGCGGCTCGGATATTGAAGACACCGCGTTCAAAACCAATATGGAAGCCGCCGAAGAGGTCGCCCGCCAAATGCGCCTGCGCGACTTGGGCGGTTTGGTCGTCATCGACTTCATCGACATGGAAAATCCGAAACACCAACGCGATGTTGAAAACGTCCTGCGCGACGCGCTCAAAAAAGACCGCGCCCGCGTGCAAATGGGCAAACTTTCGCGTTTCGGCCTCTTGGAATTGAGCCGCCAACGTTTGAAACCGGCTTTGGGCGAAAGCAGTCATGTTGCGTGTCCGCGCTGTGCCGGTACCGGCGTCATCCGCGGCATCGAATCCACCGCCTTGCACGTTTTGCGCATCATTCAAGAAGAAGCGATGAAAGACAACACCGGCGAAGTACGCGCACAAGTGCCTGTCGATGTTGCCACCTTCCTGTTGAACGAAAAACGCGCCGAGCTGTTTGCGATGGAAGAGCGCTTGGATGTGAACGTCATCCTGATTCCAAACATCCACTTGGAAAACCCGCACTACGAAATCAACCGTATCCGCATTGACGACGTAGAAGAAGACGGCGAACCGAGCTACAAACGCGTTGCCGAGCCGGAAGAAGACGAATCCGCCAAACCTTTCGGCAGCGAAAAAGCCAAAGCTTCCCGTCCTGAGCCAGCTGTCAAAGGCGTGCGCCATACCCAGCCTGCACCGACTGTCGCCCCTGAGAAAAAAGCCTCTTGGTGGGACAGCTTCAAAGCTTGGTTGAAACGCATTTTCGGCGGCGAGCCTGCCCCTGCCGCAGTTGCTCCAGAGCCTGCCGAAAAACGCACGGCAAACAACCGCAGCCCAAACAGCAACCGCCGTTCAAACAGCCGCCGTCAAAATCCACGCCGCAACAACAAACACGACGGCAGCAAAGTCGAAGTGCGCGAAGTGAATGCTGAAGCTGCCGACAGCAAGTTTGAAGAAAACAAATTAAACGAAAGCCGCAACGACGAGCGTAAAGACAGCCGCCGCAACCGCAACCGTAATAACCGCCGCGATGATCGAAACAACGAGCGCAACCGTGTTGAGGAAGTGGTTGAAGACGTAAACGTTCAAGAAGTGGTTGCACTGGCTGAGATGCCGTCTGAAAACCAAGCGGAACAAAACGGCAATAAACGCCGCCGCAACAACGGCCGTAACGAGCGCAACCGTCATCAATCTGCGGAAAACCGTGTTGAGGACGCGAACATTCAAGCAGCCGATGGCGAACAGGCGCAAGTTGAAGCGGACGATAACGCCCGCAGCGAAGAGGGTGTGAAAAACAACGGCCGTCAAGGACGCGACCGCAACAACCGTCAGCGCAACAACCGCAACGACCGCCGTTCCAACAGCAAAAAACGCAATATTCCGTCTTCGGCAAAAATCGAGCAATACCTGAACATTACCGATACCGCCGACAAAGTCCTCTTTGCCGTAGCGCATGTTTTGGGTTTGAACGAAACGGTTGAAGTTGCAAATGCGACATTGTCTTCTGAAAGCAACCAAGCCGAGCCGCTGGTAATTGTGGTATCCGAGCCTGAAGTTGCCAGCGCAGAGCCATTCGTATTTGCGATTGAAAGCGAAGACGAACCTGCCGTCGCGCAAACTGAAGGCGCTGATGCCGAACAAGCCCTGCTTGCTTCTGCAGTCAGCAACGTCAAAGAAGCCATTTCTGCAGTATTGTCTCCGAATGAAACGGCTACTGTTGCACCAGCCGAAGTGCCAACCGAAACTGTTGCCACACAAACTGAAACCGTAGCCGAAGCAGCGCCTGTTGCAATCGTTGTGCCTGAGAGCTTAGGCGATTTGATCTTCGTTGAAACCGATCCGCAAGCCGTTGCCGCTTTTGCCGCGCAACCACAACCTGAACTGGTTGCTAAAACACGCCGTTCGGATGTACCTAAAGTAGAAGTGGAAGACGTAGCAGTCGAAATGATTTTGGTGGAAACACGCAAAGACTAAGATTGGTTTTCCATTAAAAGCCCGATGTTGAACGCATTGGGCTTTTTTATTGGCAAGGAGGTGCGCTGCTCATTTTCTTTGTGTTTGCTATGAGGGTTGCTACATGGTTGAAAAAGCAGGATTGCTTGCTGAGAAAGGGAAGGGCGTGATTCTTTCAATGAGAAGGACTTAACGAAATAGATTGATATGAGAAAAGGCCGTCTGAAATGGTTTCAGACGGCCTTGGTTTGTGTGTATGTTTAGGTATTGTGATTATTTTTTGTTCAGAGAGTCACGGATTTCGCGCAACAACAGAACTTCTTCGCTAGGCTCTGCTGGTGCTTCTTCAGCAGGAGCTTCGGTTTTTTTCACGGAGTTGATGGCTTTAACCACGCAGAAGATGGCAGCGGCGATGATCAGGAAGCTGATCACAGTGTTGATGAACAGACCAATGTTCAAAGTAACGGCACCGGCTGCTTGAGCGGCCGCCAGGCTGGCGTAACCAGCTTCAGGAGCGGCTTGTGCGCCGTCTTTCAGCGTGATGAACAGGTTGGAGAAATCAACGCCACCAATCAGCAGACCGATAGGAGGCATGATTACATCGTCAACCAATGATTTGACGATGCCGCTGAATGCTGTACCGACAACCATACCGACTGCGAGGTCGATCACGTTGCCACGCATAATAAATTCTTTAAATTCTGAAGCGATTGACATAATTAATCTCCTGTATGTGTTTGAGTCAAAATCAGATGTGATTCAATAAATTGGCAGGCATATTAACGCTTTATCGGTTAAGAAAAATTCATTAATGTTAAATTTTGTATTTTAGGCCAAAAATGCCCTGCTTCTATGCCTTCTGTATGAAAAACAGGCCGTCTGAAATTTTTCTGTTACTTTTTTGCACCACTTTTTATTAGTGGCTAAGTATCAGATAACATGAATGTTATCTTTGGAATCAATGCTCTATCTTGCCTTTTAAATGAGATGAAATGATAATGTTGTAATGTTAGTAACATAATACGCCAAAGCATACGACAATCATGTTTCATGCGCATAAAAAACGCACTTTCATCATGAAAGTGCGTTTTGCGTGAAAGCTGTTTAGTTCTCTTCGTCGTTCAGCGCGTTGATGCTGTAACCGCCGTCAACGTAGGTAATCTCGCCGGTGATGCCGGAAGCGAGGTCGGACAGCAGGAAGGCGGCTGTGTTGCCGACTTCTTCGGTGGTAACGTTGCGGCCCAATGGGTTGTGGGAAGCGACGTGGCCCAAGAGTTTGCTGAGATCGGCGATGCCGGAAGCAGCCAGGGTTTTGATCGGGCCTGCGGAGATGCCGTTGCAGCGGATGCCTTCTTTGCCCAGGCAAGCGGCAGTGAAGCGGATGCCGGCTTCGAGGCTGGCTTTGGCCATGCCCATAACGTTGTAGTTAGGAATGGCACGAACGGCGCCCAAGTAGCTCAGGGCAACGATTGCGGCGTTGCGGCCCTGCATCATCGGACGGGCGGCTTTTGCCAGTGCAGGCAGGCTGTATGCGGAGATTTCGTGAGCGGTGTTGAACGCTTCGCGGCTGATGCTGTCGAGGAAGTCGCCGCTCAAAGCTTCTTTAGGGGCGAAGCCGATGGAGTGAACCAAGCCGTCCAAGCCGTCCCAGTGTTTGCCCAAGTCAACGAAAACTTGGTTGATTTCGTCGTCGCTGGCAACGTCGCAGCGGAACACGAGTTCGGAGCCGAGTTCGGCAGCCATTTTACGGACGCGCTCTTCCAGTTTGTCGACAACATAAGTAAATGCCAATTCCGCGCCTTGTTCGCGGCAGGCTTTGGCGATGCCGTAAGCGATGGAACGCTCGGAGATCATGCCGGTAATCAGAATTTTTTTGCCTTGCAAAAAGCCCATTTTCTTATCCTTTAGCAGTGGTATTGCGGTTGCATTAAACTGCGCATTATAGCAAAAACCGCTGTTTCGGCATAGAAAACAACGGATAATTCTTTGTCTTGCCTCAAATAGGGATGAGGTTGTCTGCCGGGGCCGTCTGAAACCTGACGGAACGGCGGCAAAACGTTATACTTGATAGTCTTAATGACCGATGTTTCAGGAGTGAACCATGCCCGAGCAAAACCGCATTCTTTGCCGAGAACTCAGCCTGTTGGCGTTTAACCGCCGTGTACTGGCTCAGGCGCAGGATACGAAAGTTCCTTTGTTGGAACGTTTGCGTTTCCTGTGCATCGTGTCTTCCAATTTGGACGAATTTTTTGAAGTGCGCATGGCGTGGTTGAAACGCGAAAACAAATTGCGTCCGCATCAGCTGCTCGACAACGGCAAAACCGCGGCCGAAACCATCGAAGCGGTGGCGAAAGAGGCGCAGGCCTTGATCCGCGAGCAGTACGATCTGTTTAACAAAGTATTGCAGCCTGCACTCAGCCGCGCCGGCATTCATTTCTATCGCCGCCACAAATGGACGGCCGCGCAGAAAAAATGGATCGAGAACTATTTCGACAACGAGCTGTTGCCCATTCTCACACCCATTGGACTTGATCCGTCACACCCGTTTCCGCGCCCGTTAAACAAATCGCTCAACTTCGCCGTCGAACTTGAAGGCACGGATGCGTTCGGCCGTCCGTCAGGAATGGCGATTGTGCAGGCTCCGCGCATTTTGCCGCGCGTCGTCCCCATGCCGTCTGAAATTTGCGGCGGCGATGCAGGCTTTGTGTTCTTGTCTTCGATTTTGCATGCCCATGTCGGCAAACTCTTTCCCGGCATGAAGGTCAAAGACTGCCATCAGTTCCGCCTCACGCGTGACAGTGATTTGACGGTTGATGAAGAAGATTTGAAAAACCTGCGTGCCGCGATTCAAAACGAATTGCACGACCGCGAATACGGCGACGGCGTGCGCTTGGAAGTGGCGGATACTTGTCCGGCGCATATTCACGACTTCCTGCTTGCCCAGTTCAAACTGACTTCTGCCGAGCTGTATCAGGTCAAAGGGCCGGTCAATTTGGTGCGCCTCAATGCCGTCCCCGATTTGGTGGACAGGCCAGATTTGAAGTTTCCGCCGCGCAATGCAGGCCGTCTGAAAGCCTTGCGCAAAAACGGCTCCGTATTCAAACTGGTTAAACAGTCGCCTATCTTGCTGCACCACCCGTATCAGTCTTTCGATCCGGTTGTCCAAATGATACGCGAGGCTGCAGCCGATCCGGATGTATTGGCCGTCAAAATGACCATCTACCGCACCGGCAGCAATTCCGAGCTTGTGCGCGCATTGATGAAGGCCGCCCTTGCCGGTAAACAAGTAACCGTCGTTGTCGAACTGATGGCGCGTTTTGACGAAGCCAACAACGTCAACTGGGCGAAACAGCTGGAAGAGGCAGGTGCGCACGTCGTGTACGGCGTATTCGGCTACAAAGTCCATGCCAAAATGGCTTTGGTTATCCGTCGCGAAGACGGCGTGCTCAAGCGTTATGCCCACCTCGGTACCGGCAACTACCACCAAGGCACATCGCGCATCTACACCGACTTCGGCATCATCACCGCCGACGAACAAATCACTGCCGATGTGAACATTCTGTTTATGGAAATCACAGGTTTGGGCAAGCCGGGCCGTCTGAACAAGCTCTATCAAAGCCCGTTTACCCTGCACAAAATGGTCATCGACCGCATCAAGCAGGAAACCGAACACGCCAAAGCAGGCAAACCGGCGCGGATTACCGCCAAGATGAATTCCCTCATCGAGCCGAGCGTAATTGATGCGCTGTATCAAGCCAGCGCGGCAGGCGTGCAAATCGACTTGATTGTGCGTGGTATGTGTACTTTGCGTCCGGGTGTAAAAGGCTTGTCCGAAAACATCCGTGTCCGCTCCATCATCGGCCGCCAACTCGAGCACTCGCGCGTGTATTGCTTCCATAACAACGGCGCAGACGATACCTTTATCTCCAGCGCCGACTGGATGGGGCGCAACTTCTTCCGCCGCATTGAAGTTGCCACGCCGATTACCACACCCGAACTCAAAGAACGCGTGATCCGTGAAGGTTTGGAAATGGCCTTGGAAGACAATACCCAGGCTTGGCTGATGCAGCCTGACGGCAGCTATGTTCGCACCCAGCCGCAAGACGGCGAGCCTGCGTTTGGTTTGCAGGAAGGTTTGTGGAAAATATACGGACGTTGAGTTAAATAATGTCTTAGGCCGTCTGAAACGCAGGTTTCAGACGGCCTTTTTGCTCAGCGTTATTTTAGAAACTCAGCTTCGCGCCGAGGGTAACAGTACGCGGTTCGCCGATGGAGAGGAAGGGCATAGTGCTGTTTGAGCCGGTGCTGGAGATGTAATGCACTTTGTTGCCGAGGTTTTTACCGGTGAGGCGGACGGTCAGGGGCAGTTTGCCGACTTTGGTGTCGTAGGTCGCGAAGGCGTTATAGACCGTAGCGGACGGCAGGGTGAACCAGTTGCCGCGTGTGTCGCCCACACCCCATGAGCCGATATAGCGCGCTCCTGCACCGACACGCCAGTTGCCGCCCAGGGCTTTACCGAAATCGTAGGTCAGGGTCAGGCCGGCTTCGTGTTCGGGCACGCTGTCAAAAGCCTGTCCGACAACGGCGGGATTGGAGGCGTTTTCGAGGATTTTGGTGTCGGTATAGGTGTAGTTGGCGGAAATGCCGAGCTTGTCGGTGATTTTGCCGTTGACATCGATTTCGGCACCGTAAGCGCGGTTTTTGCCGGTTACGCGGGTTTCGTCGTCCACAGTGCCGATGATGTTGCGTTTGGTAATGTGGAACAGGGCGAGGTTGGCACTGAGCAACTTGCCATTGTATTTGGTGCCGACTTCATACGAACGCGAAGTTTCGGGCGGCAGCTCTTTGCCTTTGAAATCGGTACCGCGGGCCGCATTGGGGTTGAGCGATTGGGCATAATTGGCATAAATCGACCAGTCGGGGCGCAACAGATAGACGGCGCCGATTTGCGGCAGCAGTTTGAAGCCTTCGCTGTAGTTGCGGAAACGGTTTACCCCGTAGCCTTTGCCGGAAATGCTGCGGTAGTATTGTCCGCGCAGACCGGCAGACAATATCCATTTGTCGCCGATATAAGCGTTGTCCTGCATCAAAATTGCGGCGGTTTTCATGCGCTCGTATTGGCCGCTGTCTTTGGCATTGGGCTTGGTGCCGGAGGAAGCGATCAGGCTGTCGCCGACGTATTGCGGGTTGTCGATGGAGAAGCCCGGGATATTTTTGCTTCGGTACATATCGCCGAAGGACAAAGTGTTGTCTTGGGCTTGGACGGCGAAGCGCAGTTTGTGGGTAATGTTTTCGTTTTGGTCAACCAGACCGTTGAGCGAGAATTGCAGGTTTTGCCCTTCGTGTTTGGCGGGGCGCGTACCGTCCACGCGGCGGACGACTTGGCGGGTAGCGGCGTTGTAAGACATGATGCGCGCCTGCCAGTCGTTGTAGAGGTTGCGGCTGTAACCGTACACGCCTTTGACGGTCCAATTATTGTTGAGTTTGTGTTCGCCGCTGATTTGCAGGTTGTGTGCGTCTCCTTTGGAGATATTGAAAGGCTCGTCCAAGCGGCGGCGCGCCGGAATGTCGATAGGCTTGCCGTAGCTGACGGAATCTTTGTTTTTGGGACTCAAATCCAGGTAGGTACCCCGGTCAAAGGGGACAGAATAGTTTTGGTATTCGTATGCAGCTAAAAACTTGGTGCGGCCGTTCTGCCAAGAAATCGATGGAGCGAGGACGTTTTGGCGGAACTTGCTGTGTTCCGAACCGTGTTCGCGCCAATGCTCTTTACCCAGATAGTCGGCGATGAAGCGGTAAGCAAAGCCGCTGTTGCCTATGGGGCCGGTCGTGTCCAGACCGACTTGGCGCATATTGTGGTTGCCGACTGTCGCGCTGATGCTGTTTTCCGCTTGATAAAGCGGTTTTTTAGCAACAATATTGATGACGCCGCCGGGGTCTTGCACACCGTATAGTACAGATGCCGGCCCTTTTAACACTTCCACGCGCTCGGCGGTTGCCGTGAAACTGCGCGATTGGGTCGATTCCACACCGTTGCGCATCACGGAATGGTCGCGGTTGCCGCCGTAGCCACGCTTCACAACCGCATCCAGCGTCCCCGCCATATTGTTGCCCTGATGCAGGCCGCTGATGCCCACCAGTGCATCTTCCAACATATGTGGCTGCTTGTCCTCAAGCTGTTGCTTCGTTACCGTGTCAATACTGTAAGGTGTATCCAGGATGGAGGTATTCACGCCGGTGATGTCCGACCGCTCAGCCTTGTAACCTGTCTCCATCACCAAACGGCGACCTCGGACTTGTACGGTTTCCAAATCTACTTTTTGTTCGGCGGGTGCATCGGTGTCATTATTGCCTGCAGCCTGGCTTTGACTGCCGATTGTAAGCAAAATCAATGCAATGGGAGTAAAGCGAAACATTATTTAATCCTTGTTAATAATGGAAATCTCGATATTGTTTATAAAAGGGAGCGTTATTTTACATTAATCGCGAAAATAAATAAATTTTATTCCTATTTAAAAAGAAGAAATAATTTTCAAGTGGGATGACGGGGATTAAAGACAGCTTATTCATTTCGTATAAACTGTCTGGCAAGTAGGCTTTGCCGTTATAATTCCGTTTCCCAATCTTTCAGACGGCCTTTTCCTATGAAATCCTACCCTGATTCCTATCTCCATTTTGAAAACCTCGAATCTCCCGAAACGCAAGATTTTGCCGCCGCAGCGCATGCCGAAACGCGCGCGCGTTTTTTAGAAAACGACAAAGCACGCGAATTGTCTGACGGCATTTTGGCGCAGATGCAGGACACGCGGCAGATTCCGTTTTGTCAGGAACACCGCGCGCGGATGTACCATTTCCATCAGGACGCGGAGTATCCGAAGGGCGTGTACCGCGTGTGCACGGCGGCGACTTATCGTTCCGGCTATCCTGAGTGGAAAATCCTGTTTTCAGTGGCGGATTTCGACGAATTGCTCGGCGACGATGTGTATTTGGGCGGTGTGTCGCACTTGGTGGAAAAGCCCAACCGCGCGCTGTTGACTCTAAGCAAATCGGGCGGCGATACGGCGTACACGCTGGAAGTGGATTTGGAAGCAGGGGGGGTGGTAGAAGGTGGCTTTCACTTTCCGGCAGGTAAAAACCATGTGTCGTGGCGCGATGAAAACAGCGTGTGGGTGTGTCCGGCTTGGGACGAACGCCAGTTGACCGAATCGGGCTATCCGCGCGAAGTGTGGCTGGTGGAGCGCGGCAAAAGTTTCGAGGAAAGCCTGCCGGTGTACCAAATCGATAAAGGTGCGATGATGGTGAACGCGTGGCGTTACCTTGATCCGCAGGGTTCGCCGATTGATTTGATTGAAGCGTCGGACGGTTTTTACACCAAAACCTATTTGCAGGTGTCGTCTGACGGCGAGGCAAAACCGTTAAACCTGCCCAATGATTGCGATGTGGTCGGCTATCTGGCGGGGCATCTTTTACTGACGCTGCGCAAGGACTGGAACCGCGCGAACCAAAGCTATCCGAGCGGCGCGCTGGTGGCCGTAAAATTAAACCGCGGCGAATTGGGTGCGGCGCAGCTTTTGTTTGCGCCCGATGAAACGCAGGCATTGGAAAGCGTGGAAACGACCAAGCGTTTTGTGGTGGCGAGCCTGCTGGAAAACGTACAAGGCCGTCTGAAAGCGTGGCGCTTTGCCGATGGCAAATGGCAGGAAGTCGAGTTGCCGCGCCTGCCTTCGGGCGCGTTGGAAATGACCGACCAACCGTGGGGCGGCGACGTGGTTTACCTTGCCACCAGCGATTTCACCACGCCGCTGACGCTGTTTGCGCTGGATTTGAACGTGATGGAGCTGACCGTCATGCGCCGCCAGCCGCAGCAGTTTGATTCAGACGGCATCAACGTGCAACAGTTTTGGACGACTTCGGCCGACGGCGAGCGCATTCCTTATTTCCACGTCGGCAAAAACGCCGCCCCCGACACGCCGACCTTAGTCTATGCCTACGGCGGTTTCGGCATTCCCGAATTACCGCATTATCTGGGCAGCGTCGGCAAATATTGGTTGGAAGAGGGCAACGCCTTCGTGTTGGCGAATATCCGCGGCGGCGGCGAATTCGGCCCGCGCTGGCATCAGGCGGCGCAAGGCGTGAGCAAACACAAAAGCGTCGACGATTTGCTGGCTGTCGTGCGCGATTTGTCCGAACGCGGCATGAGTTCGCCCAAACACATCGGTTTGCAGGGCGGCAGCAACGGCGGCCTGATTACCGCCGCCGCCTTCGTGCGCGAACCGCAAAGCATAGGCGCGCTGGTGTGCGAAGTGCCGCTGACCGATATGATCCGCTATCCGCTGCTGTCCGCCGGTTCAAGCTGGACGGATGAATATGGCAATCCGCAGAAATACGAAGTCTGCAAACGCTGGCTGGGCGAATTGTCGCCGTATCACAATCTTTCAGACGGCATCGATTATCCGCCAGCGCTCATTACCACCAGTCTCAGCGACGACCGCGTCCATCCCGCCCACGCGCTCAAGTTCTACGCCAAACTGCGCGAAACCTCGCCGCAATCTTGGCTCTACTCGCCCGACGGCGGCGGCCATACTGGCAACGGCACGCAACGCGAATCCGCCGATGAACTGGCCTGCGTGTTGCTGTTTTTGAAAGAGTTTTTGGGGTAGAAGCAAGCAGCAGGACTGACCGTTTTGTAAAGTTGAGAAACAAAATACTCTTGTTTCGGCAAGTAAAAAGAAGGCCGTCTGAAAAACGAATATTAAAGTTTTTCAGACGGCCTTCTTTTCTTTTAACTTTCAACATATCCCGATAAAATGGACACTTTGTAAGTGATCATTGATGGAAGACGCAATTATGGCAACCGAACCGAAAAATTATACACGATTTAGAAAATAATTTCAAACAAAACAATATATTAAAACTCAAACAAATCTTTCCCGAAGTCTTTTGCGAAGACCAAATCGACTTTGAGAAACTCAAACTCGTCCTTGGTGCAGAAAACCTTGCCGGTGTGGGCGAACGTTATCAACTCGATGCTGTAGAAACTAGTAGCGTTGTTTACAGTATTTCCAGGAGAATACTGAAACATGAACATGCACAAAAACACCCGTCTCACCCCGTCTCTGGATTTGAATATCCTCAACGGCATCATGCGCCAAGCCGTGTTGCAGCAGCTGCAAACCTACTTGGGCGCGGACACCATCATCGAAACGCACATCACCCGCGACATGCTCGAACGCGCAGAAAAAATCCGCCTCTCCAACGCCTTGAGAGGCGTGTTTGAGGCGGATTTGGTGTACTAGGAACAATCAATGATTTCTCGGAAATGGATAAAGCCTGAAGGCGATTATTCATTAGACGGTTTATCTGTCTGAGACTTGTGAGTTTGTAATATGCGCACGACCTTACCCTCATAACGCTGGCTTAACCACGCCTGTATCCGCTCGTGATCTTTGGCAGGTAGTGGCTGCTCCAATTCGAGAGAGACAACGACGATATCGTCATATGTATCTGTCTTCGGTTCTGCGTTTTTTTGGCTTTCAGACTGTTCGGAAACAGGCGTTGTTTGCGCTTTATCCCAAGCCAAGCCGCGTCCGACAACGATTTTTTCCGCTTCCGGATATTGGGCTTTTAATTCCTTGAGTACCGCTGCATCGTCGATATCGGAGGCTTTGCCTGCCAGTATGGTATCGATATAGGCCTGCTGCTCTTTCAGCTCATTTTGCTGCTGAACCGGGTTGTTTCGGCTTGCCAGCAATTCTTCGATTTTGGCATCGTTCCCTCCCGCATAGACCACGTTGACCTTCGGCTCTTTCACCCCCGACGCGTTAAGGCTTTTCACCAGCAAGGCGGAAATTTTCTCGGCATTGCCCGTTCCATTGACAATCAGACCGACTTTATTTTCTCTGTGGTTCAACATCTTACGCAGCACGAAAAAACCTTCCTGTTGCTGCGCAGTGGCAATGGCGGCATTGGCTCTGGTGTTGAAGATCTCCTGACGCACCAGTCCTGATGCCATATAGCCGCTCGGAATCATCACAGCCAACACGACGGCAGTAATAATGATGCTTTGCAACCGGCGTTTGGATTCCGTTACCAACCCCCTGCGCGGCAGCTTGAGCAGCTTGGAAAACAACAAGGTCGAAAAAGCGATGAACACGCAGTTGATGGCAAAAAGATATGAAGCACCGAGAAAGTAGTGCCAGTTGCCATGTGCCAGTCCGTAGCCCGCAGTACACAGGGGTGGCATCAATGCGGTAGCAATCGCCACACCCGGTATGGCATTGCCTCCTTCTTTTCGAGTCAGCGCCACAATACCCGCACTACCGCCGAAGAAGGCAATCAACACATCCCAAAGGGTCGGCTGAGTACGCGCCAAAAGCTCGCTTTGCGCCTCTTTAAGCGGGGTTAACAGGAAATACAACGTAGCGGTAATCAAGCTGATGACGACGAATATAATAATATTGCGCACGGCTTGACGGATCAGCGCAGTATCCCCTACCGCCAAACCGTAACCCATACCTACAATCGGCCCCATCAACGGCGAAATCAACATCGCGCCGATCACTACAGCCGTGCTGTTTACATTCAGACCGATACTCGCCACGGCAATGGCAAACATCAATACCCACATATTGGTTCCGGACACCCGAGTATTGGCGCGGATGACGGCATCAATTTTATCGGGATGGGCCTGGTCATGCGCAAGATTGAACACATCTTGCAACTTGGTCATGGCACCATTGTCTTCTTTTGGCTGATTTTCTTGTTCTTCTTGGTTTTTAATGTTTTCTTGGTCTTGCATTTTCATCCTTAAATCAATCTTAACGATTGTCTCTGAATATTTAATTAACTGGAATTTCGGATACTGATAATTATGCTTTAATACTGATTTCAAATATGATTAAGCAGATACCTTGCAGAAGGTTAGCATACACATGAAAACGCTGACAACGCTGATCCTGCGTAGGCCTTCACGAAACCAGCATATGCAAAAACCTTCTCTCAAATCCAATTCCTACTTTTTCAGCAGCAACCGCCATCAAAATTTTTTAAGGGGCTGTACTAGTAGATTAGCCCTAAATTTCACACCATTTTTGCAGGATTTTTAGCTGCCGGGACGGTGTGCCGAAGTTAAATCGAAATTCGCATTCTTTCAAGAACAGCGGGAAAGATTTGCGATCGATTCCGTTGTATTTGCGCAAGACGCGTTTTGCCTGATTCCAAAAATTTTCAATGCCGTTAATGTGGTTCTGACGGTCGGCAAATTCCTTGGAATGGTTGATGCGGTAATGGATGAAACCGCTCACGTCCAACTTGTCGTAGCTGCTCAGGCTATCCGTGTAAACAATGCTGTCCGGCATGATTTTCTTTTTAATGACAGGGAGTAACGTTTCAGACTTGGCATTATCCACCACAACGGTAGAGACCCGTCCGTTGCGTTTCAGAATGCCGAAGACAACCACTTTTCCTGCCGCACCGCGACCACGTCTGCCTTTACGCCGTCCGCCGAAATAGCTTTCGTCCAACTCGACAGGGCCCTCAAAAACCTCATCGGCAACCAAGGCCAGATAATGGCGGATAACCATACGAATTTTGCAGTAGAACAGAATAGCGGAGTTGGGCTGAATGCCCAAAATATCGGCAGCGGAACGGGCGGTAACTTCGAGTACAAAAAAACGAAGCAGTTCTTTCTGTACTTTTTTTCTTTAATTTGCAGTGTGTTATCTTCATATTTCGAGGGTAACATATCTGCTAATCTAGTACAGCCCCTTTTTTTAATAATGTTAATGTTAATACGTAACAAAACAAATTCCCGCTTGTAGGTTAAAATCAGGCTATGCTAATATGCACAACAACAGGTTTTTACTGAATAATCTGTGCTAAAATGCAGGATTAGATGGAAAACTCTATCCGAATTCGGTACAATACCGACGAATTATTTCCCTTAAACAACCTGCCGCAAGGCGAAAAGGAACGACTGACATGTCAAACATCGAACAACAAGTTAAAAAAATTGTTGCTGAACAACTGGGCGTAAACGAAGCCGAAGTGAAAAACGAATCTTCTTTCCAAGACGATTTGGGTGCTGACTCTCTGGACACCGTAGAACTGGTGATGGCTTTGGAAGAAGCTTTCGGCTGCGAAATCCCTGACGAAGACGCTGAAAAAATCACTACCGTACAATTGGCTATCGACTACATCAACGCCCACCAAGGCTAATCGGTCGCACCAAACATCCAGCCTCTGCTGCGCCATCGCAATAGAGGCTTTTACCTTATTATTAAACCCCTGAAATTTCAGACGGCATGAGTTTTGCCCGTTTCACGAAGAAAAAGAGCAAGGCTGCCGCGAAAATCCCGACAACCAACAGCGAGATTATCATGAGTCAGAGAAGAGTAGTCATCACAGGTCTTGGCCAAGTATCACCGGTCGGCAACGACGTCGCCACCGCATGGAGCAATCTGCTCGCAGGCAAAAGCGGCATCGGACGGATTACCCGCTTTGACGCATCCGACATCAACAGCCAAATCGCCGGCGAAGTGCGCGATTTCGACATCGGCCAATACATCAGCGCGAAAGAAGCGCGCCGTATGGACGTGTTTATCCACTACGGTATCGCCGCCGCCCTGCAAGCCATCAACGATTCAGGCTTGGATGATTTGGAAACCCTCGACAAAGACCGCGTCGGTGTCAACATTGGCTCCGGTATCGGCGGCCTGCCGAGCATCGAAGCGACCGGCAAAGCCGTTATCGAAGGCGGCGCGCGCAAAATCAATCCTTTCTTTATCCCAGGCTCGCTGATTAACCTGATTTCCGGCCACGTAACCATTCTCAAAGGCTACCGCGGCCCGAGCTACGGCATGGTTTCCGCCTGTACAACCGGTGCACACTCCATCGGCGACTCTGCACGACTGATTAAATACGGCGACGCAGACGTGATGATTGCCGGTGGCGCAGAAGGTGCGATCAGCACTTTGGGCGTTGGCGGTTTTGCCGCCATGAAGGCACTTTCCACTCGCAACGACGACCCTGCTACCGCTTCCCGTCCGTGGGACAAAGGCCGTGATGGTTTCGTTATCGGCGAAGGCGCTGGCGTGCTGGTGTTGGAAGAATTGGAACACGCGAAAAAACGCGGCGCGAAAATTTACGCTGAAATCGTCGGCTTCGGCATGAGCTCCGATGCCTACCACATTACCGCGCCTAACGAAGAAGGCCCTGCATTGGCTGTTACCCGCGCGCTGAAAGATGCCGGCCTGAATCCTGAAGACGTTGATTACGTCAACGCACACGGTACATCGACTCCTTTGGGCGATGCCAATGAAACCAAAGCCATCAAACGCGCTTTGGGCGATCATGCGCGCAAAGTCATCGTTAACTCCACCAAATCCATGACCGGCCACTTGCTTGGCGCGGCTGGCGGCGTGGAAGCGTTGTACAGTGTATTGGCAGTACACGAGCAAAAATCTCCGCCGACCATCAATATCTTTGAACAAGACGTTGAAGCCGGTTGCGATTTGGACTACTGTGCCAACGAAGCGCGTGACGCGAAAATCGACGTTGCCATCTCCAATTCCTTTGGCTTTGGCGGTACCAACGGCACATTGGTATTTAAACGCTTCAAAGACTGATAGAAGGTTTTAAGTAGATTGAAAAGGCCATCTGAAACTAGGTTTCAGACGGCCTTTTTTATTTTAAAATACAAATATTCTTGATAATCTGTATCATTTATATAAAAATATCGACTCCTATCAATATCGCCCGGATTTTATCGGGTAATCAACCCAATTACATTTTTATCAGGAGTCTGCAATGAAAACCATCCGTATTCTGGCATTGGCCGCCGCACTGACCGCTATACCTACATTTGCATCTGATTTCGGCCATGAACAGGCATTGACCATAGACGGCAAGCCTGCCCATTTGGCAGAAACTTCAGCCCGTATTTTGGCAAACGAAACCCTGACTGCGCCGCAACTGGTCGAAGACATTACCGATGGATTCGGTTCGAAAAAAATTCCAGGTTATAAATTGATGATTATGGGCCGCACTTATTCGGTGGCGGCAGAAACCAAACCGCCGAAAGAGGGCCAAACTCAGTGGCGGGACAATACGTTCATTCATCGCGGCGTAAAACTGTTTGTCGGTATTCCGGTCAAAAACGGCAAGATGGATTTGGTGTCTGCCAAATTGATTAATATCGGCGTGGTTGACGATAACGGTGGTGCCGCGCCTCATGATGAGGGTGAAAAAATCCGTCCGGTCGGCAAACAGCTGATGTCTCCCGATACCAAAGTGGAAAATGCGAAACTCAATATTGCCAAACTGACGTTGCCAAATATGAAATTAGGCGAAACCAGTGGCGGTGGTGTGAAATTGGAAGCATCGGCAACATTGGACGGTAAGCCGATACAGACCAAAATCGACAGCACTTTCTCCCGCTTCTATTCCGCTAAACCAGCCGCTACACGGCCGTTTATGGCAGATGCACGGTTTGTGAAATAATCGTAAAGGCCGTCTGAAACCCAGTTTCAGACGGCCTTTTATTTATCAAACCGATTCAATACCGCATCATTTTGCTGTCCACCTGCATTGCCCAAGCATCAATACCGCCTTGCAGGTTGTAAAGGTTTTCAAATCCGGCATCTTCTAGATACATTGCCGTGTGCAGGCTGCGGATGCCGTGGTGGCAGTAAACGACGATGGGTAAATCGTCGTCGGGCAGCTCGTTTTGGCGCAGGGGGATGAGGTTCATCGGGATGTGAATGGCAGCGGGCAGGGTGCAGATGGCGCGTTCTTCATCGGTGCGGACATCGAGCAGATGAAATGCGCGGCCTTCGTCCTGCCATTGTTTCAATTCGGTGGGCGAGAGTTGGATAATGTCGGTCATAGGGTCGGGTATAAAAGTATGAGGCCGTCTGAATTTTCAGACGGCCTGTTGTTTAAAAATCGAAATCGCCGAACGGATTGGCCGATTTGTCTTCCAAGTGTGCCACGACGGTGTCGAACAACACCTTTTCGGAAAATTCATTGCCGTTGCGCGTCAGCAAAAGCGCGCATTGCACCGGTTTGCGACCGACAATGACCACCATACGGCCGCCGTCTTTCAGTTGCTCTTTCAGAATTTCAGGTACGCTGTCTACTGCGCCGCCCACATAAATCGCATCGAAAGGCGCGCCTTTCGATGCTTCGGTCAGGCCGTTGTTTTGCACATAATCGACGTTGGTAAAGCCCAATTCGTCCAAAACTTTTTTGGCGCGTTGCTGCTGCTCGGCGTCGATGTCGTCGGTCACGACTTTGCCGGCTAGTTTGGACAGCAGGGCGGTTGCATAGCCTGAGCCTGTACCGATTTCTAAGACAGTTTCGTCTTTTTTCAGTTTCAAACCTTGAGCTAGGCGGGCAACGACTTTGGGTTCCAACATTTTATGGCCGTTGGCCAGCGGCAGCTCCATATCCGCATAGGCCAAACCTTGAAAAGCCTCGCCGACAAAATGTTCGCGCCCGATCTCCTCCAAAGCATCCAAAATGTCGAAGTCCAAGACATCCCACGGACGAATCTGCTGTTCAACCATATTGAAACGCGCTTTTTCAAAGTCCATATTTGTGCTCCGTTCAATTCTTAATTTTATCGAAGCATACATTATAAATCCTTGTCGGAGAGTGTGCCATCTTTCAGACGGCCTCGAGGCTTGTTAATAATTGCCAAGCGCACATATATCCACTAAACTTTCACATTACACGACGCTACAACAAGCAACAACCAACACACGGAGCAATAAAGATGTATCACCAAATCGGAATGTGGGACCAAAAATGGGTTATCGGCAACTGGAAAATGAACGGCCGACTCCAAAACAACAATGCGCTTATGCACCGCTTCCGTGTCATGCCAACCGCAGAACGCGTGTTAATCGGCCTGGCCGCTCCAACCGTTTATCTGTTGCAACTGCACAACGCCATGCAGATTGTTTTGAACAACCGCATCTTAACCTGTGCGCAAGACGTGAGCCGTTTCCCGAATAACGGCGCATACACTGGCGAAGTGTCCGCCGAAATGCTTGCCGACATCGGTACAGACATCGTTCTCATCGGCCACTCCGAGCGCAGCCTTTATTTCGGCGAGAAAAACGAAATCCAACGCCGCAAAATGGAAAACGTCCTCAACGTCGGCCTGATTCCATTGTTGTGCGTCGGCGAAAGCTTGGAAGAACGCGAAGCCGGTAAAGAACACGAAGTCATTGCCCACCAGCTTTCCATCCTGCAAGGTTTGAACACCAAAAACATCGCCGTTGCCTACGAGCCGGTTTGGGCGATCGGTACAGGCAAAGTCGCCACCGTCGAACAAATCGCCGATATGCACGCATTTATCTACAAAGAAATCTTGTCTTTGTGCGGAAGCGATGTTAAAATCCGCGTTCTTTACGGCGGAAGTGTGAAAGCGGATAACGCAGCCGACATCTTCGCAGTACCTCATGTAGACGGCGCATTGGTTGGTGGCGCGTCATTATCATATGACTCCTTTACCGCCATCATCAACGCAGCACAAGCCTCGTAGAAAACATATGGAAGCCTTTAAAACCCTTATCTGGATCATTAATATTATTTCCGCTTTAGCCGTAATCGTGTTAGTATTGCTGCAACACGGTAAAGGCGCGGATGCCGGCGCAACGTTCGGTTCCGGCAGCGGTAGCGCGCAAGGCGTATTCGGTTCTGCCGGTAATGCCAACTTCCTCAGCCGCTCGACTGCCATTGCCGCAACATTTTTCTTTGCGACCTGTATGGCGATGGTGTATATTCACACCCACTCCAGTAAGCACGGTTTAGACTTCAGCGATGTGAAGCAGACCCAGCAAGCTCCTAAGCCTGCAACGCCTGCACAAAACAATACAACTCCTGTTGCACCAAATCCTCAGCAGCAGTAAGACAATTTGATTTATGCCGACATGGTGGAATTGGTAGACACGCTATCTTGAGGGGGTAGTGGCCGTAGGCTGTGCGAGTTCAAATCTCGCTGTCGGCACCACATTAGAAAATCTAACCGCTTTTTAGCGGTTATTTTTTCGTCTTGAGAATCTGCCTTTTATTTATCTTTAGGCCGAGACAGGGAAATACAATGAAGCGTTTGGTTGTCGGCATCAGCGGTGCCAGCGGTTTTCAGTATGGCGTGAAGGCTTTGCAGCTTTTGCGTGCGCATCAGGTAGAAACGCATTTGGTGGTTTCACAAGGGGCGGAAATGACCCGTACTTTGGAAACGGATTACACCAAAGAAGACGTTTATGCTTTGGCAGATGTCGTGCATTCCATCCGTAATGTCGGGGCAAGCATTGCCAGCGGTTCGTTTTTGACGGACGGAATGTTGATTGCGCCGTGTTCAATGAAAACTTTGGCTTCGGTTGCTCACGGGTTTGCCGATAATTTGCTCAGCCGTGCGGCGGATGTAACGTTGAAAGAGCGGCGCAGGCTGGTGTTGATGGTGCGTGAAGCGCCGTTAAACTTGGCGCACATTGAAAATATGCGCCGCGTGACAGAGATGGGCGGTATCGTGTTTCCTCCCGTTCCGGCTTTATATCAGAAGCCTGAATCCATCGAAGATATGATTACACACAGCGTCTCTCATGCTTTGGACTTGTTCGGCATCATTCAAAACGATGTGCCGCGCTGGCAGGGCTGATGTTTCAGACGGCCTGAGCATAATTTCGTCTACTGCGAAGGAAGATAAAAACCATGCAAACGATTCCTGTCAATATAGTGAAGTTTTTGAGCAATCATCATGTCGTCAGTATTGCTGCTGCGGAAGAGGGCGAAGTTTGGGCAGCTTGCTGTTTTTATGTGTTTGATGAGGTGAATGCCCGATTGATTGTGCTGACATCTTTGAAAACGAAGCATGGCGGAATGATGAGTCGTTCTGCCAAAGTAGCCGGTACCATTGCCGGACAACCTGACAGCATCGCAAAAATCAGCGGCATTCAGTTTGCGGCGACTGCCGCTTTGATTGAGGATGAAGCGGATTTGAAAGCGGCGCAGTCTTTGTATTACAAAGCGCATCCTGCTGCTCGAGTGATGAAAAGCGATGTTTGGGCATTGAATTTGGACAGTTTGAAATTCACTGACAATAAATTGGTATTCGCACAAAAAACGTACTGGAATCGCGAGGATTAAGAAAAGGCCGTCTGAAAGATGAAATTTCAGACGGCCTTTGGTAATGTTACAAATTAATCGTGTCCGAGATCGACAGTTTTGTCTTTGTAACGTGTATCGGGAACCAAAACGATTTTCTCGTCCACTTTGCCGATGGCTTTCACGTCTTTGCCCGGATAGTCCAGCTGATGCAGGAAGTAGCGGATACAGTTCAAACGTGCACGTTTTTTGTCATCGGAACGGATGATGACCCAAGGCGCGTCGCCGGTGTGGGTGTGGAAGAACATGGCGTTTTTGGCTTCGGTGTAGTCGTCCCAGCGGTCGAGCGACTGGATATCCACAGGGGACAGTTTCCAGTGTTTCAGGGGGTCGTCGCGGCGGGAGATGAAGCGGCGGAGTTGTTCTTCACGAGATACGGAGAACCAGAATTTGAACAGATGGATGCCGCTGGCAACCAGCATACGTTCCAATTCAGGGGTTTGACGCATGAAGAGCAGGTATTCGTTAGGTTCGCAGAAGCCCATTACGCGTTCTACGCCGGCACGGTTGTACCATGAGCGGTCGAAGAATACCATTTCGCCTGCGGTCGGCAGGTTTTGGATGTAGCGTTGGAAATACCATTGGCCGCGTTCGGTAGTGGTTGGTTTTTCCAAAGCAACCACGCGCGCGCCACGTGGATTCAGGTGTTCCATGAAGCGTTTGATGGTACCGCCTTTACCGGCTGCGTCGCGGCCTTCAAACAGGCTGACGATACGCTGACCGGAATCTTTAACCCAGCTTTGTACTTTCAACAATTCGATTTGCAGCTTCTGTTTTTCTTTTTCGTAAACAGAGCGGCGCATACGTTGTTTGTACGGGTAGTTGGCAGGAAGCGGTGCGCTGCTGGAATCTTCGTCAGTGCCGCGTCCTTCGTGTTCCAAAACAGCCTTTTCGAATACTTGCAGCTGGTCTTGTTTCTCGCCCAGTTCAACATTCTCGAACGGTTCTAATTGGTGGTCTGCCATAAAGTCTCCTTATCGATTAAGTTTTAAATGATATGGTTTGGTATGACTTGATTTTACCTCTTTATGCTGTGTTAGCCTACATAAAATTACACATAAGCGATTTTTTTCGGCTTGTTTGATAATTTTTGTAAAAACAGCGTATAATCAGCCTATTTGTATAATACATCATGCCTTATTTCGCCCTGTTCGACGATGCGGTAAGCGGTCGTGCAAAACTCTATCAAAATCATGTGGAAAGCTGCCTTTTTCATCATAACGAACTGGCGTCGTTGGAAGATGTTTTGCAGGCAGGTTGGAAAAAAGGCCTGCATGCAGTGTTGTTTGCAGACTACGAATTCGGATTGCCACTGATGGATATTTCATCCGCGCGCAGTGGCAATTTGCGTTTGCACTGGTTTGCTGATTATGCAGAAATCGATACCGAAAGCTGGCTGGCTAATCATTCAGACGGCCTTGAGGCAGGCATCTCCACTCCCCGATTCTCTGTATCCGAAGCCGATTATCTCGAGCATATCCGTCAAATCCACGAAGCCATCCGCCGCGGCGATACTTATCAAATCAATTACACCGCACGCCTGCACCTGCAAACTTACGGCAATCCGATTCAGCTTTACCGCCGTTTGCGTCAGCCTGTGCCATATGCCGTGTTGTCTTGTCTGCCCGACGGGGCAGGGCAGGATGCGTGGACTTTGTGTTTTTCTCCCGAACTTTTCCTCAAAATCTATTCAGACGGCCTGATCACAACCGAGCCGATGAAAGGTACTGCGCCGATTCTTCACGATGGGAAAGATGAACGCCGCGCCGTTGAATTGCGAAACGACCCGAAAAACCGTGCCGAAAACGTGATGATTGTCGATTTGTTGCGCAACGACCTCGGCAAAATCGCGCAAACGGGCAAAGTACGTGTGCCTGAACCGTTTAAAGTTTCCCGTTTCGGCAGTGTTTGGCAGATGACCAGTGCCATCGAGGCGCAGGCGCTGCCTGATGTTTCGGTTTCTGATATTTTCCGTGCAGCCTTCCCGTGCGGCAGTATTACTGGTGCGCCCAAACGCATGAGTATGCAGATTATTGAGTCTCTTGAATCCGAACCGCGTGGTTTATACACAGGCAGCATCGGCTTTTTGCATCCGTGCGATACGGGTTTGGGGTTTGAAGGTGTGTTCAATGTCGTGATTCGCACATTATCTTTGAAGCCGGTTTCAGACGGCCTTTATCAAGGCGTTTATGGTGTGGGTTCGGGGATTGTGATTGATAGCGATCCTGAAGCTGAATATCGCGAGTGCGGTTGGAAGGCGCGTTTTCTGAATGAATTGCGGCCTGATTTCGGTATTTTTGAAACCATGCGTGCGGAAGACAAACAATGCCGTTTGCTCGATTTGCATTTAGGCCGTCTGAACAGCTCGGCACAAGCGCTCAACCTGCCTTGGTCTCAAAATGCGGCAGAGCAAATTCAACACTATATAGATGCGTTGCCAATTGGGTTATTTAGAGTCAAAGCTGCTTTGTTTTCAGACGGCCTTGCATTGAGCCATGCGGCTGTTTCCGAATTGGATGGGCAGCAATACGTCATCTTGAGTGAGCACACATTAAGCCAACGCGATTATCTGCGCCGTTTCAAAACCACACGCCGTGAAACTTTTGACCAAGCATGGAAAACGGCAGAAGGGCAGGGCGCATTTGACAGCTTGTTTTTCAATTCAGACGGCCTGTTGTTAGAGGGTGGAAGAAGCAATGTGTTCGTCAAATATCAAGGACAATGGCTCACGCCGTCTTTGGATTTGGATATTTTGAACGGAGTAATGCGCCAAGCGGTATTGAGGCAGCCGCAGCTATATTTAGGTGTGGATACAATCAAGGAAACCCACATAACGCGCGCGATGTTGGAAAATGCGGAAGAAATCCGTTTGAGTAACGCTTTAAGGGGCATGTTTGCGGTTTCGCTCCGTAAATAAATGGCAATAGTCAAATCATCGTGATTCAAATTGTCGTAAAGCGGCAATATCCGATAGAATACGTCATTTCAACAATGAGGCCGTCTGAAAGGGAAAACAATATGGCAAAAGCAAAAGGTGGATTGGGACGCGGTTTGGATTCGTTGATTTCCAATGCAGTGGACAGCAGCAGTAGCGACCGCCTGACAACGGTTGCCATCGCCGATATTCAGCCCGGCCGCTATCAGGCGCGTGTGCAAATTGATGATGAAGCTTTGCAGGAGTTGGCCGATTCCATTAAAGCGCAAGGCATTATCCAGCCGGTTATTGTGCGCGAACGTGGTTTGTCCCAATATGAATTGATTGCTGGCGAACGTCGTTGGCGCGCTTCCCAGTTGGCCGGTTTGACCGAAATTCCCGTCGTCATCAAAACCATCAGCGATGAAACCGCGTTGGCCATGGGTTTGATTGAAAACCTGCAACGTGAAAACCTCAATCCGATTGAAGAAGCGCAAGGTTTGAAACGCCTTGCCGACGAATTCGGCCTGACTCATGAAACCATCGCAAAAGCCGTCGGTAAAAGCCGTAGTGCCATCTCCAACAGCCTGCGCTTGTTGAGCCTGCCTGAGCCGGTTCAGGAAATGCTTTATCAACGCCGTCTGGAAATGGGTCATGCCCGTGCGTTGCTGACCTTGCATGTGGTTGACCAATTGGAGTTGGCGCAAAAAGCTGTCAAAAATGGTTGGTCGGTGCGCGAGGTGGAGCGCCGCAGCCAGTTGGCACATCAAAAAGCCAAACCGGAAGCAGCCAAAACCATCAGCCCGGATATCCGCCGTATTAATGATGCACTGACCGAGCGTTTGGGTGTCAATGCCGAAGTTAAAACCAGCAATCAGAAAAAAGGAAAAATCGTACTGCATTTTGATACGCCGGAAACATTTGAATACCTGCTGAAACAGTTAGGCATTAATCAAGAGTTTTAACGGTTTTATAAACAGGCCGTCTGAAAAAAATTTTCAGACGGCCTGAATTTTTGATAAAAGGACTGGTCGTACAGATGCTTACAATACAAATCAAAATCTTCTGTAAAATCTGTGTAACAACATGTAATTTGTGTTAAACTCCGTTCCTGCAAAGATTTGTTTTATATGTGTTAATCATTTATCTGTGAAAGGTTCACAAAGATTAACATATTGCTTGACGTTAACAAACTTCTTGATTATATTAATTTACCTTGCGTTTTTGGGGTGTGAAGTACAATGAATCAGATAGTCCCATTGCAAGTAGTTGTATTGTTAATAATTTCAGTTGTTTGTGCATTATTTTCCGGATTGCCCGGCTTCCTCTCTGCTTTGGCGGGAGGATTTTCGTATATTTTGCCTACCCTGGTTGCAGTTTTACTTTTAAAGTTTTCCCGACGAAATCCCGAGTTGCAAAGTTCGATGTTTGTCGGCGGAGAGGTTTTAAAAGTAGTGCTGTCGCTGGTATCTATGTCGATCGTTTTTGCGATATGGCATCAATCGCTGGTATTTTTCCCATTTTTATTGGGGTTGCTCAGCGTCAGTCATTTGGTTTTTTTAGTATTGTTGAGAGTGAAACACTATGGCAGGTGAAACTATGACCGCTGCTGACTACATCAAGCACCACTTGCAAAGCTTGACCAGTATGTCGGATGTTACTCAGGGTCAAGGACTGAAAAACATCGCTGATTTTTCGTTCATTAACCTTGATGCAATCTTTTTTGCTGTTCTGTTAGGCGTAATTGGCAGCTTTCTTTTGTGGCGCGGTGCCAAAAAAGCAACTGCTGGCGTGCCCGGTCGTTTTCAGGCGGCTGTTGAAATTCTGTTCGAATTCGTGGATAACATGTGTAAGAGCATTATCCATAACGAACAATCGCGTAAAGCCGTTGCGCCTTTGGGTTTGACCCTGTTTGTCTGGATTTTCCTGATGAACGCCATGGATATGTTGCCGGTTGATTTGCTGCCGATGGCATGGCAAGGCATTACCGGTAATCATCATGCACTGTTGCGCGTTGTACCGACTGCTGACTTGAATACGACTTTGGCTTTGGCAATTGGCGTATTGTTGGTATGTATTTATTACAATATCAAAATCAAAGGCTTTGGCGGTTGGATTCACGAATTATTCAGCGCGCCTTTTGGTCCGATGCTCGCTCCGGCCAACTTCCTGCTGAACTTGGTAGAGTTTTTGTCCAAAACCGTATCCCACGGTATGCGGTTGTTTGGTAATATGTATGCCGGTGAGCTGGTGTTCCTGCTGATCGCTTTGTTGGGTGGTGCATGGGCATCAACCGGCAGTATCGAAACTTTGGATCCAATTTTATTTGTGTTCCATCTGATTGCCGGTTTGGCTTGGGCGATTTTCCATATTTTGGTTATCACCTTGCAGGCATTTATTTTCATGGCGTTGGCGTTCGTATATATCGGACAAGCGCATGATGCACACTAATCAAGTAGTTTTTTCGTAGTTTGTTTTTGTAGTTTAACCTTTACTATCTTAAGGAGTTTAAAAATGGGTTTGATTGCTATCGCATGTGGTTTGATCGTTGCCTTGGGTGCATTGGGTGCCTCTATCGGTATCGCAATGGTTGGTTCTAAATACTTGGAATCTTCTGCTCGTCAACCTGAGCTGATCGGTCCTCTGCAAACCAAACTGTTCTTGATCGCTGGTCTGATTGATGCGGCCTTCTTGATCGGTGTGGCTATTGCCCTGTTGTTCGCCTTCGTTAACCCGTTTGGTGCTGCGTAATCAAGACGGAGCGATCCGTTCAGATACAGGCTTATAGTCTGTTTGATTAACCCAGATACGAAGGTTAAGTAACGTGAATATTAATGCAACCTTATTTGCGCAAATCCTGGTTTTCTTTGGCTTGGTTTGGTTTACGATGAAATTCGTATGGCCTCCGATTGCCAAAGCGTTGGATGAGCGTGCCGCAAAAATCGCCGAGGGTTTGGCTGCTGCCGAGCGCGGTAAGAGCGATTTTGAGCAGGCAGAGAAAAAAGTTGCAGAACTTATGGCCGAAGGGCGTAATCAGGTAACCGAAATGGTTGCCAACGCCGAAAAACGTGCTGCAAAAATTGTAGAAGAAGCCAAAGAGCAAGCTTCTCATGAAGCAGCACGCATTGCAGCTCAAGCAAAAGCTGACGTGGAGCAAGAAGTTAACCGTGCGCGCGAAGTATTGCGCGAACAGGTTGCTACACTGGCTGTTAAAGGTGCGGAATCTATCTTGCGTAAAGAAGTTGATGCTTCCAAACATGCAGATTTGCTCAGTACCTTAAAACAGGAGCTGTAATCTTATGGCAGAGTTCGCAACGATTGCCAGACCTTATGCGAAAGCATTGTTTAGTCTGGCTCAGGAAAAAAACCAAATCGAGTCTTGGTTGGGCGAACTGAAAGAACTCGCAGCGGTTGTTCAAGATGAGAAAGTCATTGCTTTCATCGAGCAACCGGAAACGGGAGCTTCCGAAAAAGCAGAAACGCTCAAAGGTCTTGTCGGTATCAAAAATGTCGAATTGGCAAATTTCATTACCGTTTTGGCCGAGCAAAAGCGTTTGCTGGTATTGCCGGAAATTTATGCCCAATATCAAGATTTGACCTTGATACACAACAATACGAAATCGGCAGTAATTTACAGCGCGTATGAACTCAGTTCTCAGCAGCTGGCCGATGTTACCGATATCCTGACAAAACGCTTCAACAGCAAATTGGATGTGGTAGCTAAAGTTGCCCCTGAATTAATCGGCGGCATCAAAGTAGAAGTGGGTGATCAGGTCTTGGATTTGTCCGTACAAGGCAAACTGAATGCTTTGTATGCGACTATGACAAATTAGGAGAGTTTTCATGCAGCTTAATCCTGCTGAAATTAGCGATTTGATTAAAGCCAAAATCGAAAATCTGTCCGTCAATGCAGAAGTGCGTACCCGTGGTACCGTTGTTTCTGTTACAGACGGCATTGTGCGCATTCATGGCTTGTCAGACGCGATGCAAGGTGAGATGCTCGAATTCCCCGGTAACACTTTCGGTCTGGCCATGAACTTGGAGCGTGACTCCGTTGGTGCCGTAGTGTTGGGTGAGTACGAACACATTAAAGAAGGCGATACAGTTACCTGTACCGGCCGTATTTTGGAAGTGCCGATCGGTCACGAACTGGTTGGCCGTGTAGTTGATGCATTGGGTCGTCCTATCGATGGTAAAGGTCCAATCAACACAACATTGACTGCTCCAATCGAAAAAATTGCACCAGGTGTGATTGCGCGTAAATCGGTTGACCAACCCATGCAAACCGGCCTGAAGGCTATTGACTCTATGGTTCCGGTTGGTCGTGGCCAACGTGAGTTGATCATTGGTGACCGTCAAACCGGTAAAACTGCCGTAGCACTGGATGCCATCGTTAACCAAAAAGGTACAGGCGTTATCTGTATTTATGTGGCTATCGGTCAAAAAGCATCTTCTATTGCCAACGTAGTGCGCAAATTGGAAGAGCATGGCGCGATGGAACACACTATCGTGGTTGCCGCAACTGCTTCTGAAGCCGCTGCGCTTCAATACATTGCTCCTTACTCCGGTTGTACCATGGGTGAATTCTTCCGTGACCGCGGTGAAGATGCACTGATCGTATACGATGACTTGTCTAAACAAGCCGTTGCATACCGTCAAATTTCCCTGCTGTTGCGCCGTCCTCCTGGTCGTGAAGCATATCCTGGCGACGTATTCTATCTGCACTCCCGTCTGTTGGAACGTGCGGCCCGCGTCAGCGAAAACGAAGTTGAAAAACTGACCAATGGCGAAGTAAAAGGCAAAACCGGTTCTCTGACTGCGTTGCCAATTATTGAAACCCAAGCCGGTGACGTATCCGCATTCGTACCAACCAACGTAATTTCGATTACAGACGGCCAAATCTTCTTGGAAACCGACTTGTTCAATGCCGGTATCCGTCCTGCAATCAATGCCGGTATTTCCGTATCGCGCGTAGGTGGTGCAGCACAAACCAAAGTCATCAAAAAATTGGGTGGCGGTATCCGTTTGGCGTTGGCACAGTACCGTGAATTGGCGGCGTTCTCGCAATTTGCTTCCGATTTGGACGAAGCAACACGCAAACAGCTGCAACACGGTGAAGTGGTTACTGAATTGATGAAACAAAAACAATTCAGCACATTGAACACTGCCGAAATGGCATTGACTTTGTGGGCGATCAACAACGGTTCTTACGCAGATGTTCCGGTATCCAAAGCCTTGGCTTTCGAAGCAGAATTCTTGAGTTTCGTACGTACGCAACATCCTGAGGTTCTGGAAGCGATTAATGCATCAGGCGCAATGTCTGACGAAAGCGAAAAAGCATTGACCGAAGCCATGAAATCTTTCAAATCTTCTTACGCTTACCAAGCATAAGTATTGAGATGAAAGGAGTCTGAAATGGCAGTCGGAAAAGAGATTCTCACCAAAATCCGTAGTGTTCAAAATACCCAAAAGATCACTAAAGCGATGCAAATGGTGTCGACCTCTAAAATGCGGAAGACTCAAGACCGGATGCGCTTAGCGCGTCCGTACGCCGAAAAAGTGCGTACAGTGATGAGCCATCTTGCACAGACCCATGCCGATCATGGTATCAAATTGTTGGAGCCGCACCGCGAAGTGCGTCGTGCCGGTTTCATTTTGATTACCTCGGATAAAGGTTTGTGCGGTGGCTTGAACGCAAACGTACTGAAAAAGTTTTTGGCGCAAGTTCAAGAGTATCAGGAACAAGGCATCGAAGTCGAAGTCGTGTGCCTGGGTAGTAAAGGTTTGGCTGCATGCCAAAGTATCGGTTTGAATGTTATTGCCAGTGCAACCAATTTGGGCGATACCCCAAGAATGGAATTGCTGCTCGGCCCTCTGACCGAAATCTTCCAACGTTATGAGAAGCATGAATTAGACCGTATCCATATGGTTTACTCACGTTTCGTCAATACAATGCGCCAAGAGCCGCGTATGGAAGTTTTGCTGCCTATCGGTGAAAACGTTATTGACGACGAGGCGGGTCATTCTTCATTTGCTTGGGAATACCGCTACGAGCCGAGTCCTATCGCCGTATTGGAATATTTGGTTCGCCGCTATTTAGAGTCTGTGGTTTATCAGGCATTGAGCGACAACATGGCATCTGAACAAGCCGCGCGTATGGTAGCGATGAAAGCCGCAACCGACAACGCAGGCAATGCCATCAAAGAATTGCGCTTGGTGTACAACAAATCGCGTCAAGCCGCGATTACCACAGAATTGTCAGAAATTGTAGCAGGTGCAGCGGCAGTTTAATGCCGTCTGAAGCCTGAACAGGAAATTAGGATACGATAATGAGCCAAGGCAAAATCGTACAAGTTATTGGTGCGGTGGTTGACGTGGAATTTCCACGCGACGCTATCCCGCATGTTTACGATGCCCTGAAATTGGACGAGAACGGTCTGACTCTGGAAGTTCAACAGCTTCTGGGTGACGGCGTTGTCCGTACTATTGCAATGGGTAGTTCAGACGGCCTGAAACGCGGTATGTCTGTAAGCAATACTGGTGCGCCAATCACTGTGCCGGTAGGTAAAGGTACATTGGGTCGTATTGTCGACGTATTGGGTACGCCTGTTGATGAAGCAGGTCCGATTGATACCGACAAGAGCCGTGCCATTCACCAAACTGCTCCGAAATTCGACGAGTTGTCTTCAACTACCGAATTATTGGAAACCGGTATTAAAGTGATCGACTTGCTGTGTCCGTTTGCTAAGGGCGGTAAAGTAGGTCTGTTCGGTGGTGCCGGTGTGGGCAAAACCGTGAACATGATGGAATTGATCAACAACATCGCCAAAGCGCACAGCGGTCTGTCCGTGTTCGCAGGTGTGGGTGAACGTACCCGTGAAGGTAACGACTTCTACCACGAGATGAAAGATTCCAACGTATTGGATAAAGTAGCCATGGTGTATGGTCAAATGAACGAACCTCCGGGCAACCGTCTGCGCGTTGCTTTGACCGGTTTGACTATGGCCGAATACTTCCGTGACGAAAAAGACGAAAACGGTAAAGGCCGCGACGTATTGTTCTTCGTTGACAACATCTACCGTTACACTCTGGCCGGTACCGAAGTATCTGCACTGTTGGGCCGTATGCCTTCTGCAGTAGGTTACCAACCGACATTGGCTGAAGAAATGGGTCGTTTGCAAGAGCGTATTACCTCTACCCAAACCGGTTCCATTACTTCCATCCAAGCCGTATATGTACCTGCGGATGACTTGACTGACCCGTCTCCAGCGACAACTTTCGCCCACTTGGACGCCACCGTCGTATTGAGCCGTGATATTGCATCTTTGGGTATTTACCCGGCAGTTGACCCGCTTGATTCTACTTCACGCCAATTGGATCCGATGGTATTGGGTCAAGAGCACTACGACGTAGCGCGCGGTGTACAGTCTACTCTGCAAAAATACAAAGAATTACGCGACATTATCGCCATTCTGGGTATGGACGAATTGTCTGACGAAGACAAACTGACTGTGATGCGTGCCCGTAAAATCCAACGCTTCCTGTCTCAACCGTTCCACGTTGCCGAAGTATTTACCGGTTCTCCAGGCAAATACGTTCCATTGCGTGACACCATCGCCGGCTTTAAAGCCATCTTGAACGGCGAATACGACCATCTGCCTGAACAAGCGTTCTATATGGTAGGCGGTATCGAAGAAGCGGCTGAGAAAGCGAAAACCTTAAACTAAGGAGGCCGGCATGAGCACCATGCAAGTTGAAGTGGTCAGTAGCGAGCAAAACATCTATTCGGGCGAGGCCAGCTTTGTGGTGGTTCCGACCGTTCAAGGTGAGCTTGGTATTTATCCACGACACGAGCCGATTATGAGTTTGGTACGCCCCGGCGCATTGCGTTTGACTGTTCCGGGTGAAGCTGAAGAAGTACTGGTTGCCGTTTCCGGTGGCGTTTTAGAAGTACAGCCTGATAAGATTACCGTATTGGCAGACGTTGCCGTCCGCAGTACAGAAATGGATCAGGCGCGTGCTGAAGCAGCTAAAAAAGCAGCCGAAACAGGTGTTTCTGAAGCTAGAGACGAAAAATCTTTGGCTGAAGCGCACAAAGCATTGGCAGCCGCCATTGCCCAGCTGAAAACTTTGGATTACCTTCGTTCGCAAAAAAACAAGTAATGTGGGTTCATCAAGAAAAAGCACAACGAAATGTTGTGCTTTTTTATTTATCTGAAGATAAGTGGCTTGATATTGAAATGTCGATAGATGAGTAGATGGCAAGTTTGAAATCGAAACGGTAGAACAGGTTTTTATGATTAAATTATTGGTGGATCATTATTGAAGTAGTTAGCCTTGTGATTCACATTTAAAATAGTCCACCCAATCTTTTTTATCCTCAAAAAATAGATTGGATGATTCCTAATTTATTGCTACTACAACAGATCTGAATTGATCAGTATTGAAAATATTAGAATTTGTGGAAGCTCTTGTATAAACAAAAGGCCGTCTGAAAAGTTTCAGACGGCCTTTAAACCATTATGATGGCATTCGTTTATGATTGGTCGATGGTTTTATCAAGTCCTTGGGTCAGGCCGTTGATGTCGCCACCATTTAGCCCCAACTCTTTCAAGAGACCGTCAACCAACGGAGCTTGGCTGCGGTAGCGCAGTGCGCTGTTGACCATTTGGTCTGCAAGGCTGGCTTGTGTGGTCTGGCCGTCTGAAACACCTTCCGCACCGTTTGCACCACCGGCAAAGCCACCCAGACCATTGACTTGCAAAATCTTGATGTCTTCGATTTTTTCCATTGGGCGGACGGATTCGCGGATGATGTCAGGCAGATGTTTCAAGAGGGCAAGGCGGACTTGCATTTCAACCTGTTCAACGCTCAGGACGTTGGCAGCTTCGTTCACAGCGCGGGTACCTTCGGCGTCAACCTTGTATTGTTGCTCTTGCGCTTGCGCCAACAGAATTTTGGCATCGGCCTCACCTTTGGCTTGCAGGCGGTGTTTTTCGGCTTCGGCTTCGGCGGCAATACGCACGGCTTCAGCGCGGTCTTGTGCAGCTTGTTTTTCAGCTTCGGCGGCAACAGTGAGCGAAATCGCATCTTTTTGCGCGGCTTCTTCTGCGGCAATCAGTTCGACCGCTTTAGCACGCTCGGCGCGTTCGGTTTCGCGTACGGTAATCACGCTTTCTTCTTCACGAACAGCTGCGGCACGGGCTTTGTCGGCTTCGGCTTTGGCTTCGGATTCGGCGCGTGATTTTTCGGCAACGGCGATGGCGCGGTCTTGCTCGGCCAATTCGATGGCTTTGCGGCGTTCAACCTCTGCCTGTTCAACGGCTTGGGCTTTTCTAATGTCTTCGTTTTTAATATCGCGCTCGGCGGCAATGCGTTTCAAATCCACTTCGCGTTCAGCGGCAATTTTTGCTTCTTCCGCTTCACGTTTTTTCTGAGATTCTTGTTCGGCAATGCTGGCCTCTTGTTCGGCGCGGCGGACGGCAATTTCACGCTCTTGTTCGAGTTTGGCGTATTCTTCTTCGCGCGAGATTTTCAGGCGTTGCTGCTCGGCTTCGAGGTTTTTGGTTTTGATTGCCAAGTCGGTGTCTTGTTCGATTTCGTTACGTTTTTTGCGGCGGCCTTCGATGGTTTCGGTCAGTTTGGTCAAACCTTCCGCGTCAAAGGCGTTTTGCGGGTTGAAGAACTCAAAGCTGGTTTGGTCGAGGCCGGTCAGGGAAACGGTTTCGAGTTCGAGACCGTTTTTAAACAAATCTTCGCTCACGACTTGCTGTACTTTCTGAACGAAATCAACACGTTTTTCATGCAGTTCTTCCATGGCCATTTCGGCGGCAACGGCGCGCAGGGCATCAACGAATTTACCTTCGACTAGGTCTTTCAGCTCATCGGGAGACATGGTTTTCATACCCAGCGTTTGTGCGGCGGTCGCAATGCTCTCGGCGCTGGGTTTAACGCGGACGTAAAATTCAGCCATCACGTCAACGCGCATACGGTCGCGGGTAATCAGCGCTTGTTGGGCAGCGCGGCGCACTTCAAGGCGCAGTGTATTCATGTTGACGGGGATGATTTCGTGCAATACGGGGAGCACCATCGCGCCGCCATTCATGATGACTTTTTCGCCACCAAAACCGGTGCGGACAAATGAGACTTCTTTGCTGGCACGGCGATACAGACGGGTCAGGATAAGGCCGAGTACAAACAGCGCGACGAGTATGACGCCGGCGATAGTGCCGATGGAGACCAAATTCATGGTTTTTCCTTTCTTCTTGTTAATATGCCTTTTGGGGCGGTGGATTCAGAAGGCTTTGAGAGAAAGAGGCCGTCTGAAAGGGTTAAAAATATGGGTTGAAATAATAGAGTGGTTGTTCTTCTATATTGTTATTTCGGATTTCTAGATGGTGAGGATAGGGCGGTAAAGTATCTATTTTTACCGTATCGATAAATCAGCGGTTTCAGACGGCCTTAATCTACCAAGCTGCCGCTCGGATTCAAAATTGCCTTAAATGTATTTCCGTCCAACGACACCAGCAATACCGCATCGCCTTGTTTCAATACATCTTCAGAGTCAGGCTCTACCATCACATAATGCTGTTGGCCGTAAGCATCTTTCACGCGCACCTGCGCCGCATTACCTACCCGAGCTTCGCCCAGCACCACTGTGCCGACGCGGCCGATTAAACTTTCTTGCGAAACGGCAGTGGTTTCATCTTTCGGCATAATTTTGTACAAACCGCTAGCCGTCACTCGCACTAAGGGCAGGGAAAGAAACCAAACGATGACTGCTGCCAGCGTGCCATTCAGATAGCTGCCGAATACAGTGGCAAAGGCCGTCTGAAACAGATAACCCGTCAGTCCGTATACGGCAAGAAATACCACCATCAACATCAACACCGGGATACGTCCGACATACAGCCAGCTCAGGAAACGCACGAATATGCCTGCATCCGCCACATCCAATCCAACCTCGGCGTGCGCGGTTTCGGTCAGACTGTCGGGCAACAGGTTGTCCAACCAGTCACTGATACCGCCTGCCAGCATGGAAATAACTTCCAACACACCGAGCAAAATCATCAGCGCAATGGCAATGCCGAAGATTTCAGTTTCGGGGGCGTTGATTAAATTCCACATATTGCATTTCCTTATTCTTTTTGATTTTTTCTTTATGGGATTTGTATTTTGAATAATACATTTTTAATGTTGGTGGGGTTTGTTTGGATTTTATCTACTTAATATAAGTAAATCTAAAAGCATCCACCCCCAAAAGATATATGCAATCCAAAATAAACGGTATTTGAAGAAGTTTTTAAACTTTATTTGAGTTAGGCATTTCTTCTCCAATAGATCTAAGAGTTTTTGCTGCTCTTGTTTGTCACAGTTTTCCAAGATTTCGGTTTTTAATAATTCTATGGCTTGTTCAATAGAAACTTTCCGTCCATCTGCAATTAATTTGTCTCCATATTTTGTCTTCACGTCATTCATAATAATAACAGCATAGAATCCCATAATTAAAATAGCAGCAACTATTGCGGGTATGGGGTGATTATCACTAAGAGACCAAACCGCGATAGTTGATAACAGCAACCATGCAGCATGGTGATTCAACATCTTATGGCGGTAAGCAATCTGCTCAGCAAGCTCATAAATCTTATTAACAAAATTCATCTTATTTCCCTGCTTTCAATGCCGCCAATCGTTCGGCAATACGGTTGTTGCGGCTTAAGTCTTCCAATTCCTTCAATTTTGCCAACTGCTCCGCATCGGTGCTGCTGTGTACCGCGTTTTGGCGACCCATCACACGGTCGAAAGCGTTGCCGCTTTTTTCAGCATCACGGGCGATGCGGTTGAGGTCGCTGCCGCCTGCCGCTTTGCCTGCGCCAGCGTTCTGCTGCGCGGCGCGCCAGTCTTGCAACTGCTGCTGCATCTCGCGTTTTTTCGCCTGCAAGGCGGCGATAAAGCCTTCGAGCTCTTTTTCTTGTGCGGCACAATCGGCAATGGTGTTTTCCAAGATGGGCAGACGCGCTTCGATGTCCATCTGCTCGGCGATACCCGCTTCGGCAAGGTCATCGCGACCGGCATCTACGGCGGCTTGCAGATTGGCATCGATGGCCTCGTGGCGGTTGCTTTCATCGGCCATTTTCTTAGCGGCAAGGTGTTTCTGCGCCAACACTTTGCCCAACTCAGCACGCACTTCATCTACTGCGCGCTCAATTTCGCGGATGCTTTCGTTCATTACCGCTTCAGGCGCGAGGTTTTCCGCCGCATCAATCAGGGCATGAAAACCGCCGCTCACCAGACGGCCTACTCGGCGGGATAGGGTTTCGCTCATTTGGATTTTCCTTTCACTAAAATGTGTTTGTTTCATTTGGTATGGCGGCAGCCTTAAATTTCATTTGCCTGCTGCACAATCTTTGCCAGTTTCAAAGTATTTTCAAGCTGTTGCAGCACGGTATCGTCGTATGCCGCGCCTTTGCCGGTTACGGCGAGTTGCAGGATGCTGTCGGTAAGGCGGACGATGCGCCACATCAGTTCGCGCTCGTATTTTTTCAAATCGTCTAGGTCAGCTTCTGCTGGCAGATCGGCGGCGAGTGTTGCGCCTAAGTCGGGCAGTTGTTCAAACAGCCTCGCCACGATATGCGAATGCACTCCAGCCTGTTTTTCAGCGTGCAAGATTTCGTGTTTTGCTGGTTGGAAAAACTGCTCTTGCGCCGTCAGTGCAGAGCCGTAATCGCGTGTCTGCGTATGCGCCAAGCGCGCCAGCTTGAGCAATTCGCGGATTTTTTCAGACGGCGTATTCGCACCTTCGATTTTGAGTTCAGCAATAAAATCAGCATCTTCCTGAGTGATGCGCACACTAATTGGGATACGGTTCGTTGCATTCATATTCGTTTGATTTGGTTTGTATTCATTTGAATACAAATATACAAGATGGGATTATGAGGCGCAATACCTGAAACCGTATATTTATGTAAACATTAGGTCGTCTGAAACTTGATTTTCGGCTTTCAGACGGCCTTTTCCTTTATAATCCGTACATTATTTTCATACACACAGCAGGTTTTCCATGTCCAACAAACCCACACTCCTTCTCGTTGACGGCTCTTCTTATCTTTACCGCGCCTATCATGCTATGGGACAGAATTTGTCTGCGCCCGACGGTGCGCCGACTGGGGCGATGTATGGCGTGTTGAATATGTTACGCCGCCTGCGTGCGGATTATGTGCACGACTATTGCGCGGTGGTGTTTGACGCTAAAGGTAAGAATTTCCGCCATGAGATGTTCCCCGACTATAAAGCGACGCGCCCGCCGATGCCGGACGATTTGCGCCCGCAGGCGGAAGCCTTGCCGGATTTGGTCCGCCTGATGGGCTGGCCGGTGCTGGTCATTCCGCAGGTAGAAGCGGATGACGTTATCGGCACTTTGGCTAAGATGGCTAGCGAAGCAGGGTGGAACGTGGTGGTGTCCACCGGCGATAAGGACATGGCGCAGTTGGTGAATGAGCGCGTGACGCTGGTGAACACGATGAGCGGCGAAACGCTGGACATTGAAGGCGTGAAGGAGAAATTCGGCGTGCGCCCCGACCAAATCCGCGATTACCTCGCGCTGATGGGCGACAAGGTGGACAACGTGCCGGGCGTGGAAAAATGCGGCCCGAAAACCGCGGTGAAGTGGCTGGAAGCCTACGGTTCGCTGGCTGGTGTGATGGAACACGCTGCGGAAATCAAGGGCAAGGTCGGCGAAAACCTGCAAGCCGCGCTGCCCCAACTACCGCTATCGTATGATTTGGTGACGATTAAAACCGATGTGGATTTGCACACCGAGCTTTCAGACGGCCTTGAAAGCCTGCGCCGTACTACGCCTAAATGGGCGCAGCTGGTTGTCGATTTCAAACGCTGGGGCTTCCGCACTTGGCTGAAAGAGGCGGAAAGCCGTATGCACGAAGCGAAAAACACTGATTTGTTCGGCAGCGAGCATATCGGCGAACAAGCTGCATTGGCGATGGAAACGCAGCCTGAAAAACAACCCGAACTTGCCCCAGCCCCTGAAAAGCTGGATTATCAAGCTGTTACCATCGAAGCGCAGTTTGCCGCCTTGTTGGACAAACTGTCGCAGGCGGACACCATCGGCATCGATACGGAAACCACGTCATTAGACGCGATGAACGCCTCGCTGGTCGGCATCAGCATCGCGTTCCAGGCAGGCGAAGCGGTTTACATCCCTGTAGGACACAGCCTGACTGCCGCACCCGAACAACTTGATTTACAAGACGTATTAGGCCGTCTGAAACCGCATTTGGAAAACCCCACCCTGAAAAAAATCGGGCAAAACCTCAAATACGACCAACACGTTTTCGCCAACTACGACATCGCCCTGAACGGCATTGCCGGCGATTCCATGCTCGCTTCCTACATCATCGAGAGCCATCTCGGACATGGCTTGGACGAGTTGTCCGAACGCTGGCTCGGCTTAGAAACCATTACCTACGAATCGTTGTGCGGCAAAGGTGCGAAGCAAATCGGTTTTGCCGACGTTGCCATTGAGCAGGCGACCGAATACGCCGCCCAAGACGCAGATTTCGCCCTGCGCCTCGACGCGCACCTGCGCGCGCAAATGGACGCCAAGCAGCTTGAAATGTATGAAAAAATGGAGCTGCCTGTCGCGCAGGTATTGTTTGAAATGGAACGCAACGGCGTACAAATCGACCGCGCCGAACTCGCCCGCCAAAGCGCAGAACTCGGCGCAGAGCTGATGAAGCTCGAACAAGAAGCCTACGCCGCCGCAGGTCAGCCGTTCAACCTCAACTCGCCCAAACAGCTGCAAGAAATCCTGTTCGACAAAATGGGCATCCCCACCAAAGGCCTGAAAAAAACCGCCAAAGGCGGCATTTCCACCAACGAAGCCGTGCTCGAACAGCTCGCGCCCGACTACCCCCTGCCCAAAATCATCCTGCAAAACCGCAGCCTGGCGAAACTCAAATCCACCTACACCGACAAACTGCCCGAAATGATTTCCCCCAAAGACGGCCGCGTGCATACCACTTACGCCCAAGCCGTCGCCATTACCGGCCGCCTCGCCAGCAACAACCCCAACCTGCAAAACATCCCCATCCGCACCGCAGAAGGCCGTCGCGTGCGTCGCGCCTTTACCGCACCGCAAGGCAGCGTCATCGTTTCCGCCGACTATTCGCAAATCGAGCTGCGCATCATGGCGCACCTCTCCGGCGACAAAACCCTGATTACCGCGTTCCAAAACGGCGAAGACGTACACCGCCGCACCGCCGCCGAAGTATTCGGCATTGCCCCCGAAAACGTCTCGTCCGAACAACGCCGCTACGCCAAAACCATCAACTTCGGCCTCATTTACGGCATGGGCCAATACGGCCTCGCCAAATCATTGGGCATCGACAACATCTCCGCCAAAAACTTTATCGACCGCTACTTCGCCCGCTATCCCGGCGTCGCCGAATACATGCAACGCACCAAAGAACAAGCCGCCGCGCAAGGCTTTGTCGAAACCTTGTTCGGCCGCCGCCTCTACCTGTCCGACATCCACAACAAAAACGCCAACACCCGCGCCGGAGCCGAACGCGCCGCCATCAACGCCCCCATGCAGGGCACCGCCTCCGACCTCATTAAACGCGCCATGATAGACGTTTCCCGTTGGCTTTCATACGACCTCCTGCAAACCAAGCTGATTATGCAGGTGCATGACGAATTGGTGTTGGAAGTACCCGAAGCCGAGCTGGATTTAGTCAAAGAAAAACTGCCGCAGATTATGGCGAAAGTGGACGAAGGAATGTTAAACGTGCCGCTGGTGGCGGAAGTGGGTGTGGGGATGAATTGGGAAGAGGCGCATTGATAAATTATGAATTTATTATTTTAAATATTAAATCAGAAAGAATTTTTATATGAATGTCTTATTATATGTGGTTATCTATCCTATTTTGGCAATTGCATTATTTTTTATATTAAATTGGTTGGGTAAACATTCTTATTCTCTTGGCTATCATAAAATTGATTTTATCGTAGATAGAGAAGACTCTGTTGCTTTTAATTTTTCTCTAAAAGTACTAACTCCTGCAATTTTTATTATTCTAATATCTGTGATTCTTTATAGTTTTCAGCTGGATAGGCTTACAGAAAATATTTACTTAATTACTATTTACTCTGTTTTATTAAGATTATCTGTTAATTTGTTTATGGGTAGGCTGCATATCCTGGATTGGAAGTTGCAGATATTTTATGCAATCACTATTAGCAGTGTTAGTTATTTTGTATATATCAAGTTAATTTTGCCTAAAAAGCCATTAATTCCAGATTTTAATACTATTTCTAATGAGTTATGGATAATAATTGGTTTATTTATGTTTAATATTGTAAATAAAATTGAATTATCTGAAACTAAGAAAAAAGAAAGAATATCGAAATATATATTTATTAAATATAAGAATTTTAGTTCTTTATATGATAAATGTATTCAATCCAGTCTTGAAGGTGGCTTGGAAAATATTTATAAAAAGGTAGAGATTACAGAAAAATGGGATACAAACAATAATGATTTTAGAATTAATAATCTTAAGTTTCTTCAATTAGTTGTTTATTCTATAATGATATTTGAAGATTTTAATAGACCAAAGAATGCTAGATTGATTGAAAATTTTGTAGCTAAGCATAGTCCTAGGGAAATAACACTAGGCATCATGCAGGTAAAAACGGATAAATTAATTACTGATGAACAAAGTATTTTGTTAGGCATTGATAAAATAATAAACTCATTTTCTAGCTATTTAGTTGACTATAAATCAGGTTATGGCTTCTTTAGTAACTGTATATATTTGATATTAGAAGATTATAATTTGGGAGAGGAATATTCTGACTCTGTAAAAAATATATATGATATTTTATCGATGAAAATTTACCAGAAAGACTTTATTGATATATGGTTTGATATTCTGAAGACTTCAATTTATGAAAAGGGATGATAAATGTAATGTTAAGCTAGTAGCCAGCCGTAGGTTGAACACTTTAATTCGATAAAAGTTGCGATCATATCAAAATTATTTGAATTCAAATACATCCAAGGTCGTCTGAAAACCTTTCAAGGTTTTCAGACGATGTTATATTCAACATGACTAGATTTTAAGAATTTGATTTAATGGCAACCACCATTTCAATGGGTGTAATTAAAAAATAATTATGGTATCGAAAATAAAAAAATGAATAGAATTGGTAACATAAGATGGATTTTTTACTTGCTTGTTTTTTAATAGCTGTCGCGATTTTTCTTTTCAGACTTATGCGACGGAGTACAGATTAAAAAATCTGCTCCTGACCATATTTCTGATTCTGAAATAGCGTTCCTACTGGATGACAGGCGCGACGCTGATGGGCATCGTAGTCGTCAAACTCTTCCTGATCGAGCTTTCCAACAGCGGCGGTATTGAGCGCATTGCCTCCTTCATCATTGTTGGCCTGCTGCTGCTTCTGGTCGGCTGGTTTGCCCCCGTTCCGCCCAAAGCAGAAAATGATGGCGAACACAAAGCCTAATCATTAACTTCAAATAAAAAGGCCGTCTGAAAAAGCAGCGTTATCTGTTTTCAGACGGCCTTTATTTTTTAGAAGGTGCAATCTGCTTTGTTCTAGAATGTCTAATCGTATTGAGTTATGATGCCTTTTAATATTATATAAATGGATAAGCCGTAGGCCGTCTGAAAAAAGAAAACGGGTCTGCATACCACGCATGATGCGCCCGACAGATTGACTATGGATGGCAATATAAAGATAAAAACCGCTACCGAAGGAAATAGAAAATGCCTAACCGTAATGAGCTTCCCTTGATTTATTCTTGTTCCGGATGTTCCGATGTGGCGCAGCTGGCCAACAACACAGCCGTAGCGCTCGACCATGCCGGAGAATTTGAAATGTCGTGCATTTCCGGCGTGGGCGGTAAAGTCGCGCCGTTGGTACGCAAAGCGCAGTCCGGACGGCCGATGTTGGTTATTGACGGCTGTCATCTGCATTGCGCCAAATCGTGTTTGGAAAATGTGGGCGTTGAAATCCCGGAAGGGCATCATGTAAAACTATACGAACTGGGCTACAAAAAACGCTTTGGCAAAAGCTATGACGAAGCTACGGTAGAAGAAGTTTATCAATATGTTTTGACGAAGAAGGGCGATGTATTGAGCAGTTAATAACTTTTAATAACAAAAAATTTAATCAAGAGGAAACAATCCATGGAACAATTATTCATTCCCGGCAGTATTATTGCCGATTATTTTTATCTCGGCCTTTTCCTGCTGGTTGTCGCGTCTTTGATTGCGGGCTATGTCGATGCTATTGCGGGCGGAGCAGGGCTGATTTTGATTCCCGCATTTTTGATGGTAGGTTTACCGCCTCAGGTCGCGTTGGCACAGGAAAAATTGGTGAGTACCATCGGTACGGTGGCTGCGATTAAAAATTTTATGAAGAGCAGTTCGATTGTATGGCATATTGTGCCGGTTGGCATTGTTGCGGCTTTAATTGGGGCATTTGTCGGTGCAAAAGTCATTTTGATTCTTCCGGTGGAAACCATCAATTACATTATTCTTGCGTTTTTGCCCATAGGCTTGCTGGCAACTTTGTTTAAAGGTGTTTTGCTGAAAAAAGAAGACGAGCGTGGCGAGATAAAAAAATCCGTTATCGCCGTATTTTTAACTTGTCTGATTGTTGGTTTTTATGACGGTTTTTTTGGCCCGGGTACAGGTAGTATTTTCATCATTGCTTTGTTTGTCATTAACAAATTGTCGTTGTTGCAGGCTTCGGCTACTTCCAAGATTTTCAATTTTGCTTCTAACATCGGGGCATTTGTTGCCTTCTTGATAGCAGGGAAAATGGCGTTCCTAATCGGAATCCCGATGATTTTGGCAAATTTGTTGGGCAACCATTTTGGCAGCCTCCATGCTATCAATTCAAACGGGGAAGTTATTCGTAAGGTTTTGGTCGTAACGGTTTTGCTGATTATCGTTTCAATGGCATATAAGGCTTTTTCGGCTTAATAGGTAGATGTTAAAAGGCCGTCTGAAAAATTTTCAGACGGCCTACTCTTTATTAGTTATCTAAAAACTCATCTTCATGCCGCAAGTTGCGGATAAAGGTTTCAAAATCGGGGGCAAGTTCGACTATTTCAAAATCCCATTCTTGTTCGACAAGCACCACTTTCGGCTCGCCGTCTTTTCCACACTCTCGATAGTCCAAGGCAAACAGGGCATGACCTCCTGACGGGTCGGTGGCCAAATACACGCCGATAGGCGGATACTCCCATTCTTCCAGCCAAAGTTTTTGCCCCATCGCGCCGCACAGACTTCCTTCTTTTTCAAAACCGATTCCCGACATCTCGCAAATTTGCACATGATCTTTCGCCCACGAATTTTTCTGCGTGGTCGGAAAGCAGTTTTTAACAAATATCCCGCCGTTTTGTACTGCCATCAATTCAATAAAACTTTGCGGCAATTTATAGCCTAGCTCACTTTCTACGGCAGCCAAAATTTCAGGGGTAAACGGGGCTTCTTTGTAGTTTTCATCTGCCCAACTATTAGTTTTCCATACGGAGGACAAATCAAAATCTTTAAAAACTTGGGACATAATGTTCTTCCTTATTGATTTCAGTTATAAACAGGGGTTAGGTATCTATACCCGACTTTTATCGTCCGTCATTCCCGCCTGCGCGAGAATGACGGCGGAGGTTTCGGCAAAAATTGCTCCTCCCTTTTTCAGACGACTATTTGCCTTGTTCTTACTACAGTTTTTCTGCCGTAGGTCGGATTCTCAAATCCGACATTTTCCAACAGCGTTTTTTCGGAAACGATAGACGCACCAAATGTTTTTTGTCGGATACAAGTATCCGACCTACATCTCTATTTGCCTCGTCAATGTGCATTGTAGCGTGGGCTTTGCCCAAGATAATGTCAGCTAAAAAGGTCGTCTGAAATTTTGAGTTTGATTCGTAGGCAAAGCCCACGCTACGGGTTTCAGACGACCTCTGTCATCTCCCTTCTACATCTCTTCCAGTTTCGCAAACTTGGTATCCAGCTCTTTCACGCCCTGTTTGCCGAAGTTGATGGTCAGTCGGGCGGATTCGCCTTTGTCCACGGCATCGATGATGACGCCGGTGCCGAATTTGGCGTGGCGGACGTTTTGGCCGATGCGGAAGCCTGCGTAGGTTTGCGGCTGTTTGAAGTCTTCGATGATTTTGTCCCGTTGTACGGCGGTTGGGCGTGTATTGCCGTAGCTGTCGTAGGCGGGTTTTTTGACGGACAGATAGTGCAATACTTCGGGCGGGATTTCTTCGACGAAGCGGGAGACGATGCCGAATTGGGTTTGTCCGTGAAGCATTCGTTGTTGCGCCATGGTGATGTAGAGGCGTTTGCGGGCGCGGGTGATGGCGACGTACATGAGGCGGCGTTCTTCTTCGAGGCCGCCGCGTTCGGCAAGGCTCATTTCACTGGGGAAGCGGCCTTCTTCCATGCCGGTGAGGAAGACGGCGTTAAATTCCAAACCTTTGGAGGCGTGGACGGTCATCAGTTGTACGGCTTTTTCGCCTGCGCCTGCTTGGTTTTCGCCGGATTCGAGGGCGGCGTTGCTCAAGAAAGCGAGGATGGGGAAGGCGGGGTCGTCTGAAATGTTTTCGGGCAGGGTTTCAAAGTTGCTGTCTTCGGGTTTGAATTCGATGGCGGCGTTGACGAGTTCATCGAGGTTGTCGAGGCGGTCTTGGTTGTCGCCTTTTGGGGTTCGGTAGTGTTCGGTCAGTCCGCTGTCTTTGAGGATGCCGACGATGATTTCGGACAGGGGCATTTGTCCGACTTGGTTGCGAAGGGCTTCAATCAGGCGGACGAAGGCGGCGATTTTGGTGGCTTTTGAGCCGGCATTGCAGGCTGCCTGCCAGAGGGTGATGCCTTGTTCGTTTGAGGCCGTCTGAAGGTTTTCGATGGTGCGTGCGCCGATGCCGCGCGGTGGGAAGTTAATCACGCGCAAGAGGGCGTTGTCGTCGTCGGGATTGACGGCGAGACGCAGGTAGGCGAGGGCGTGTTTGATTTCTTGGCGTTCGTAAAAGCGCAAGCCGCCGTAGATTTTGTAGGGGATGCCGCTGCGGAACAGGCTTTGTTCGATGACGCGGGATTGGGCGTTGCTGCGGTAGAGGACGGCGATTTCGTCCAAATCCCAGCCTTCGCGTTCGAGGGCTTTGGTTTCATCCACGATGAATTGGGCTTCTTCGAGGTCGGTAAAGGCGGAGTAGTAGCGGATTTTGTCGCCTGCTTCGGCGTCGGTGCGCAGGTTTTTGCCGAGGCGTTCGTCGTTGTTTTCGATGACGGAGTTGGCGGCGGCGAGGATGTTGCCGACGGAGCGGTAGTTTTGTTCGAGTTTGACGGGCGCGTCGATGTGGAATTCTCCCATCAGCGCGGTCATGTTGCCGACGTTTGCGCCACGGAATCGGTAAATGCTTTGGTCGTCGTCGCCGACGGCAAAGACGGCGGCGTGGTTGCCGGCAATCAGTTTCAGCCACGCGTATTGCAGCTTGTTGGTGTCTTGAAACTCGTCGACCAGAATGTGGTTGAATCGGTTTTGGTAGTGCTGGCGCAGGATTTCGTTGTTTTGCAGCATTTCGTAGCTGCGGAGCATGAGTTCGGCAAAATCGACCACGCCTTCGCGTTGGCAGATTTTGTCGTATTCGGCGTAGCACTCAATCATGCGACGTGTGTGCGGATCAGGTGCGCTCAAGACGGAAGCGCGTAAACCGAATTCTTTTTGCGCGTTGATAAAGCCTTGCAATGAACGCGGTGCGATGATTTCTTCGGCGATGTTGAGGCTTTTGAGCAGGCGTTTGATCAGGGAAAGTTGGTCGCCGCTGTCGAGGATTTGGAAGGAAGAGGGCAGGCCTGCGTCGCGGTGGTGCAGGCGCAAAAAGCGGTGGCAGAGGCCGTGGAACGTGCCGAGCCACATGGCGCGGATGTTGACTGGAATCATTGCGCCCAAACGGGTCTGCATTTCTTTGGCGGCTTTGTTGGTAAACGTTACCGCCATAATGCTGTGCACGCTGGCTTGTCCGCTTTGCAAAAGCCAGGCGATACGCGTGGTCAGTACGCGCGTTTTGCCGCTGCCTGCGCCTGCCAAAACGAGGGCGGATTGCGGCGGCCAGGTTACGGCGGAGAGTTGTTCGGGGTTTAAGCCTTGCAGGAGGTTGGGGGCGGATTCGTTGGGAAACATGAAGAGGCCGTCTGAAAATAAATGGGAATGCGATATTTTAAAGGAAATACAAAAGGCCGTCTGAAAAGATGTTTCAGACGGCCTTTGTGTTGGAAGCCGATTAGAACGGACGTACTTCCAAACCGAACATACGGCGCGCGGTGTTCAGCATTTGGCAGCTGAAGCCCCACTCGTTGTCGTACCATGCGAACACTTTAACCATTTTGCCTGCGGTGACTTTAGTCAGCGTAGAGTCGAATGTGCTGGCTTGGGTAGTGTGGTTGAAGTCCATAGAAACCAGCGGCAGGGTATTGTAGGCCAATACGCCTTTCAGACGGCCTTCTTCGGAAGCGGCTTTCATCAGCGCGTTGATTTCTTCGGCGGAAGTGTCGCGGCCTGCTTGGAAGCTCAGGTCAACCAGGGAAACGTTGACGGTCGGTACGCGGATGGCGAGGCCGTCGAGTTTGCCTTTCAGGTCCGGCAATACCAAACCGACGGCTTTTGCAGCGCCGGTTTTGGTCGGAATCATGTTTTCCACACCGCTACGCGCACGGCGCAGGTCTTTGTGGCGTACGTCGGTTACGGTTTGGTCGTTGGTCAGCGCATGGATGGTGGTCATCACGCCGTTTACGATACCGATGTTTTCGTTCAATACTTTGGCCACAGGTGCCAGGCAGTTGGTGGTACAAGACGCGTTGGAGATAACGGTCATGTCGTCGGTAATCACGTCGTCGTTTACGCCGTAAACGATGGTTGCGTCTACGTCATCGCCGCCGGGAGCGGAAATCAGCACTTTTTTCGCGCCGCTTTCCAAGTGGATTTTGGCTTTCTCTTTGCTGGTGAACGCGCCAGTACATTCCATTACCAGGTCAACGCCCAATTCGCCCCATGGCAATTCGGCTGGGTTGCGGGTAGAGAAGTAAGGGATTTTTTTACCGTCGATGATGAGGTGTTTCTCATCGTGGGAAACTTCAGAGTTGAAGCGGCCGTGAACAGTGTCAAATTTGGTCAGGTGGGCGTTGGTCTCGATGCTGCCGCTGGCGTTGATGGCAACGATGTCGAGTTGGTCTTGCAGTTTGTAGTCAAAAATAGCGCGCACTACTTGGCGGCCGATGCGGCCGTAGCCGTTGATGGCAACTTTGATACCCATGGCTTTTCCTCTTCTTTTGGGTTTGGGTTTGGGTGGGGAGTGAATGGTGGCAATTATAGCAAAAATGTAGTGCTGTGTAATTAATGTTTTATTGAAAATTTTAGGTTCGATTATTTTTAATTGTAGATGATTAGAGTAGAAATACAGGTTTAAATTTAATGTTATTTAATATTTTTTGAAATTTCATTTTTTATTAATTCTGTTTTTAGTGTTTTATGCTCGTTTTAAATCATGGTAATGAATGAAACGGGAAAAGGCGGATTGTTTTTGTTTATATTAAACAGAATTTGAGTGTGGCTTTTGATTACAACATACAACAGTGTAATTTTCAGACGGCCCGGGTTTAATCGAGCAAAAGGAAAAGACCGTCTGAACATTTTTGATGACATGGAATTTAAACGCCTTGGATTCCCGGTTTTCCTTGCCGGATAAGGGGAGGGCGGTTTTTAGCAAAGGGGAAAATTGTCGGAACAAGGGAGGGAAAAACGGTGGATTGAGCTGTGTTTGGGGGTTATATAAATAAGTGTATGAAGGTTTTAGTCGTAGTGTATGAAGATTTTGCTTGTGATTTTAATTTAATTATGACTTGTCAACACTGTTAAATTTTTTTACGATAAGGTCAGATTATGTTTGCATGGCCATAAGCGGTGCATCCTCTATACCGGATATTATCCTTGTCCGAATATCTACTTTAACCGACCGGCTTGCCCGGCCTGATTCCTAAATATATACGCGCAAGGCTGAACGGCCTTGGCGGCACTCGACTTTTAAGAGGTTCATCGTGTCAAATTCTCAATCCAGCGAACGCGCGACGTTTAGCAGTCGCCGCGCCTTTATGTTTGCTGCCATCGGCTCGGCCGTGGGCTTAGGCAACATTTGGCGATTCCCTTACATCGCTTTCGACAACGGCGGCGGTGCTTTCGTCCTCCCTTACTTGGTTGCGCTGTTGACGGCAGGTATTCCGCTGTTGCTGCTCGACTACGCCATCGGCCACCGTTACCGCGGCTCGCCACCTTTGGCTTTCCGCCGCCTCGGCCGTTTGTTTGAGCCGATGGGTTGGTGGAACTTCCTGACCAACGTCATCATCTGTATCTACTACGCCGTGATTGTCGGCTGGGCGGCAAGCTATGCCTATTATTCTTTGACTTCGGCATGGGGTGCAGATCCGCAGGCATTCTTCTTCAAAGACTTCCTGCAAATGGCCGATGCCAAAGACTTGGGCTTGGATTTTGTCGGCAAAGTAGCCGGTCCGCTGATTGCCGTGTGGGTGTTTACGCTGGCGATTATGGCTTTGGGCGTACAAAAAGGCGTGGCCGGTTCATCTACATTCTTCATGCCTTTGTTGGTGGTGATGTTCGTCATCATGGTGGGCATTGCGCTGACTCTGCCGGGTGCGGCAAAAGGTTTGAACGCTTTGTTTACGCCTGACTGGAGCCGTTTGGCGGATCCGAAAGTCTGGGTAGCCGCATATGGCCAGATTTTCTTCTCGCTCTCCATCTGCTTCGGCATCATGATTACTTATTCTTCTTACCTGAAGAAAAAAACCGACTTGGGCGGTACTGGCTTGGTTGTCGGCTTTGCCAACAGCAGCTTTGAGTTGCTCGCCGGTATCGGCGTATTTGCCGCATTGGGCTTTATGGCTCAAGCCGCAGGCAAAGAAGTCAGCGAAGTGGCATCCAACGGTATCGGTTTGGCGTTTATCGCGTTCCCGACCATCATTAACCAAGCCCCTATGGGTGCGTTGATCGGCGTGTTGTTCTTCGGCTCTCTGGTGTTTGCCGGTGTCACTTCGATGATTTCCATCGTTGAAGTGATTGTGGCTGCGATTCAAGACAAAATGAACATTGGCCGTGTCAGCGCAACGCTGATTGCAGGCGTGCCAATGGCAATTATTTCTACCTTGCTGTTCGGTACGACTACCGGCCTGCCTGTGTTGGATGTGTTGGACAAATTCATCAATACCTACGGCATTGTGGCTTCCGGTTTTATTTATGTTTTGGCGATTGTCTTGTTGAACAAGCTGCCGGAACTGCGCAACCACTTGAACGCGCTGTCTTCCATCCGTGTCGGTAAAGTGTGGACTGCCAGCGTGGTGGTTACCGTCGCTATGCTCGGCTATATGCTGTATCAAGATACTGCCAGCCTCTTAAAAGAGAATTACAGCGGCTATCCTGACAGCTTCCTCAATATCTTCGGTTGGGGCATGGTAGGCACTCTCTTGGTATTGTCCGTCCTGCTATCTTTCTTGCCGTGGAAACATGGTCAGAACTTCAACGTCAAAGACGAACATGAACACGAACGTGAAGGAGACGAATAATGAGTACTTCAGCCATTATTATGATGCTTGTCGCATTGATCGTCATTTGGGGCGGATTCATCGTCTCCGTCCTGCGCCTGCCTAAAGAATAAGGTTTGAGCAAATGAAAAGGCCGTCTGAAATTTAAATTTCAGACGGCCTTTCCCGTTAAAAATGGTAAAACGGCCTAAAAAAGAGTAGAATATGGACCGTTTACAACTCTGCGCCTCTCAGCAGGCTTGAATTATGGACCTTCCCAGTTCGTCTTTGAACTTCCCATCTGATACACAACAACAATAATCATCCCGCCGAAATGCCTTCCCGCGTCTGGCGGGCGGAGCATTTATGAGCATCGAACAAACCCCTCCGAATCTCGACAATATCCCCGACAATGATGTGGTAGAAGACCGCATTTCTGACGATCGCATCTCTGACGATATCGACCGCATCCACGCCTTATGCGAAATCCTTGAGCCGTCATTTGAACAAATCGAAGCAGGCATGCCGATTGAAGACGAAAGCCTGTGCGACAAGTTCACCGAGCTGACCGTCCTCTTGGCCGAGTTGCACCCTGCCGACGTGGCCGCCGTCTTGGAATCTCTGCCACCGCGCGAGCGTAACATCGTTTGGCTTTTGGTCGCCCCTGAAGACGACGGCGAAGTGTTGCTGGAAGTATCCGACTCCGTACGCGAAATGCTGATCGAGTCCATGGACAAAGACGAGCTGTTGGCCGCTGTCGATGATTTGGACGCAGACGAATTGGCAGAACTGGCAGACGACTTGCCGCACCAAGTGGTGTACGAAGCGCTGCAAACGCGTGATGAAGAAGAACGCGAGCAGGTCAAAGCGGCGATGTCTTACGAAGACAACCAAGTCGGCGCGATTATGGACTTTGAATTGGTCAGCATCCGCGCCGATGTGACGTGTGAGGTCGTGTTGCGCTACTTGCGCCGTTTCGACAGCCTGCCCGACCATACCGACAAGATTTTCGTGGTCGATGAAAACGACGTGTTGCAAGGTGTGCTGCCCATCCGCAAACTCTTGGTCGCCGACCCCGAAGACATGGTGGCGGACGTGATGGCCACCGATGTCGTGCGCTTCCGTCCCGAAGACGACGTGGAAGAAGCGGCGCAGGCGTTTGAACGTTATGACTTGGTAACCGCGCCGGTTGTCGATGAAAACAAAAAGCTGATCGGCAGGATCACCATTGACGAAATGGTGGACGTGATCCGTGAAGAATCCGAAGCCGACATGTTTAACATGGCCGGTTTGCAAGAAGAAGAGGACTTGTTCGCCCCGATTTGGGACTCGGTGAAAAACCGCTGGATGTGGCTTGCCATCAACCTGTGTACCGCCTTTATCGCTAGCCGCGTGATTGGCGCATTTGAAGGCAGTATCGAGAAAATCGTCGCACTGGCTGCGCTGATGCCCATCGTCGCCGGCATCGGCGGCAACTCCGGCAACCAAACCATCACCATGATCGTCCGCGCCATGGCGATGGGACAAATGACCAGCACGCAGGCAGGCCGCCTGCTGAAAAAAGAAGTCGGCGTCGCCCTCGTCAACGGCATTATTTGGGGCACCGTGATGGGCGTGATTTCATGGCTGCTCTACGGCAACATCGGCATCGGTTTGGTCATGGTGGCCGCGATGACCTTGAACCTTTTGCTTGCCGCGACCGTCGGTGTCCTCATTCCCGTCATGATGGACAAAGCCGGACGCGACCCGGCATTGGGCAGCTCGGTGCTGATTACCGCGGTCACCGACTCCGGCGGCTTCCTGATTTTCTTGGGATTGGCAACCATATTCCTGTTGTAATAGGAAAAAAGGACGTGTTCGACACGTCCTTTTTCAAACCGTTTAAAAGGCCGAGACCTTTGCAAAAAAGCCCTTCCCCCCAACAGCCGAAACCTAAACACAGATTTTCGGCTGTTTCCGCCACGGTTTCATGATTTCCCCTGCCGTAACCGCCGCCGCCGTCAGATTGGCAGTGGCACTGTTTGACGGAAAAGACGCGCCCGAACGTGATGAAGAAAGCGGTTTGGCGTATATTGGAAAATAAGCTTGAGGTAAAATAAGCTTTAGTTCGTCTGAAAACGTCGCGCCATCAGTTTTATAAAGGTAACAATATGAATTTAGAAACCAAAATTCCGCCGCCGGCGATATGTTTTATTTGTGCGTTGTTGATGTACATCTCTACCCAAGTGTCGGCGTTAGCCGACATATTGCCGCGCTTTCCTATATTGCTGTCGGTTGTTTTCATGGTGTTTGGGACTCTGTTGAGCGTATTAGGTGTGTGGGCGTTTCGCCGTTTGCGCACGACCATCAGCCCGCTCCACCCCGAACAAACCGAACACTTCGTTTCAGACGGCGTGTACCGTTTCAGTCGCAATCCGATGTATGCGGGTCTGGGCTGCTGGCTGGTCGCCTGGGCGGGCTATTTGGCGCACCCGCTGCCGTGGTTGTTTTTGGCTGCATTTGTTGCCTATATGACACGCTTTCAAATCATGCCCGAAGAACGCGTTTTGGCGCAGAAATTCGGTGCAGAGTACGAGTCTTATTGTCGGCGCGTCCGCCGTTGGTTATAAAAGCGAAAGCTTCCCATCAAGTATCGCCCCTCTTCTGCTCTACGGCATGAATGCGAATACTCGATGTTTTTAGACAACCTTTATTGCTCCGTAAGAAATGAAAAAGGACACCCCATGACCTTCCCGCCCCTAAAATCCCCGCTCAAATTCTACGCCGTCGTTCCCACCGCCGATTGGGTGGAGCGCATGGTCGAAGCAGGTGCCGACACGGTGCAACTGCGCTGCAAAACCCTGCACGGCGATGAATTGAAATGCGAAATCGCCCGCTGCGTCGCCGCCTGTCAGGGCAGCCGTACGCAGCTTTTCATCAACGACTACTGGCGCGAGGCGATAGAAGCGGGCGCATACGGCGTACATCTCGGACAGGAAGACATGGACACCGCCGACCTTGCCGCCATTACCGCCGCCGGTTTGCGCTTGGGTTTGAGTACGCACTCCGTCGCCGAACTCGACCGCGCTTTGTCCGTACACCCCAGCTATGTCGCCAGCGGCGCGATTTTTCCGACTACGACCAAACAAATGCCAACCGCCCCGCAAGGTTTGGACAAACTGCGCGAATACGTCAGACAGGCACGCGGCACGCCCGTCGTCGCCATCGGCGGCATCGATTTGAACAACGCCGAAGATGTGCTTGCCACCGGCGTTTCCTCGCTCGCTGTTGTTCGCGCCGTGACCGAAGCGGAAAATCCCGAAGCGGTGGTTAAAGCGTTTCAGGCTTTGTGGAATGAATGAGGCCGTCTGAAAATAAGAAGTCTGACAAGAGGAGCAAACATTATGAAGATTATATTGAACAATGAAGCCATCACATTAAACGGCACAACCGTTGCCGACCTTATCGCCCAAACCGCGCCGCAAAAGCCGTTTGCCGTTGCCGTCAATACCTATTTTGTCGCCAAAGGCGCGTATGCGGAAACGGTTTTAAACGAAAACGACAAAGTGGACATTGTGCGCCCCGTAGTCGGCGGATAAGCAGTTTGCAATCAATAGGTTGGGTATTTGCGCTCGACTTTTGCCTGTTTGAATATCGGGCAGGGTTGCCCGATTGCCTTATGCTTAAAATCTAAAAAATATTACAAAGGAATCCATCATGTTTACCCTATACGGAGAAACTTTCCCTTCACGGCTGCTGCTCGGTACGGCTGCTTATCCGACGCCGGAAATCCTCAAGCAGTCTGTTCAAATCGCGCAACCGGCGATGATTACCGTTTCGTTACGCCGCGCCGGCAGCGGCGGCGAAGCGCACGGGCAGGGCTTTTGGTCATTGTTGGAAGAAATGGGCGTACCTGTGTTGCCCAATACCGCAGGCTGCCAAAGTGTGCAGGAAGCCGTAACTACTGCACAAATGGCACGCGAAGTGTTTGATACCGATTGGATCAAGCTCGAACTCATCGGCGATGATGACACCTTGCAGCCGGATGTGTTCCAACTGGTTGAAGCGGCGGAAATTCTGATTAAAGACGGCTTTAAAGTGCTGCCTTATTGCACCGAAGACCTGATTGCCTGCCGCCGACTGCTTGACGCAGGCTGTCAGGCGTTGATGCCGTGGGCGGCGCCGATTGGCACGGGTTTGGGCGCGGTTCATGCTTATGCGCTGAAAGTCCTACGTGAACGCCTGCCCGACACGCCGTTGATTATCGACGCGGGTTTGGGTTTGCCTTCGCAGGCGGCGCAAGTGATGGAATGGGGTTTTGACGGCGTGTTGCTGAATACCGCCGTTTCCCGTAGTGGCGATCCGGTCAATATGGCACGCGCTTTTGCGCTTGCGGTCGAGTCGGGCCGTCTGGCTTATGAGGCGGAACCTGTGGAGGCGCGTGAGAAAGCGCGCGCCAGTACGCCGACGGTGGGCCAGCCTTTCTGGCATTCGGCGGAATATTGATACACATTAGGGCGTGTCGAACACGCCCTTTTTTATTGGTAAAAAACCTGATTTCAGGTTGAACAGAATGTTCAGACGGCCTTGGTCAAAAGCTGTTTCAGTGGCTTTAAGATTTGCCATGCCTGCGCTTTGAGTTGCGGCTGCATCAGCAGGCGGGCGGGGTGGGGAATGACGAAATGCGGCCGCTTCCCGCACAATTCGTTCATCAGTCCAATCATGTCGGGGCTATCAAAGATTTTGCCGAGAAACAAGACTGCGCGCGCTTGCGAAGCGGTCAGCTCGTTTTGCATTTCGGCAAGTTCGGAGCGGATGTGTTCGGCATCGGGGAGAGCGGTAAATACGGGCGCGGTTTTGACCCATGCGGTTTTGTGCGCCTGCTCGGGTTTGAGGCCGATAGCAGCGAGGATGTTGTCGAGAAGCGTGCCGACATCGCCGCTAAACAGCGTACCGTGCAGGCTGTCTTCGGTGGACGGGCAAATGCTGACCACCATGATTTCAGACGGCCTGATGGTTACGTCAAGACGGGGCAGATTGTCTGAATGCGCGGCTTTTTCTGTTTTTGCCGGTGTTTCGGCAATGGCTTTGGGTGCTGCTTCGGGAACGCGGACAGCAGGTTTGGCCGTTTGTGCAGTGGCAATGGCGGCAGTGCGTGCCCGATGGGCGCCTGCGGATAAAGTGCGCACGGCTTGCGCGGTATCGGCAGCAATGGCTTTGGGGCGGACGGGTGCGGCTGATGCTGCGGCTTGAGGCGCGGCATGGATGATTTTGGCGTTTTGGTTCAGCCACATCGGGCCCAAACCCAAGGCTTCGTGCAGGTGCAGGTAGCGGCTGCTTAACATGATTTCTCCATCAATACGGCATCTTCGCTGCCACCGTCGGGCAGGGCGTAGTAGTTTTTGCGGCGGCCGCAGGTTTGGAAGCCGTGTTTGCGGTAGAGCTGTTGCGCGGTTTCATTGCTTGCGCGGACTTCGAGCAGCAATCGGGTTGCGCCTTGCTGTTGCACTGCGTTTTGCCAGTGTTGCAGCAGGGCGGACGCAATGCCTTGGCGGCGGTATTCGGGCGCGACGGCAATCAAATGTAGCTCGGATTCGTCAAATACGGTTTGCCACACGATAAAGCCGGTAATTTGGTTGTCTGCCTGTCTGAGCCAAATGCTGTCGGGATGGTGTTGAACAGCTGATTCAAACTGCTTCACCGTCCACGACGAAGGATTGCCTTGTGCGTCGATGGCGGCAAGGGTGGGGCAGTCGGCAAGTACGGCTGGACGCAGGTTCACGGTTTGGCCTTTTGTTGGGCTTGCTCTTGCGCGGTCAGGGCAATTTTGTTGCGGACGTAGAGCAGCTCGGCGTGTGCCGCGTCAGTAGCAACATAGCGGCCGCTGCGGGCAAGTTTAAGATAGTCGGTGGCGGTCGGCATATCGGCTTGACCGTCAAAAGGCGGTTTGTCGGCGAGGGCAAAGGCGTTACCGATGCCGCCGCTAGGCGTTTTGCCTTCGGGCGCGGTAATGGTGGCGGCTTTGCCAACTGTGTAATCGCTCAAGCGGACATGGTTTTGCGTATCAAACCATGCGTAGAACACTTCGCCCATGCGTGCATCGGTGGCCGCCAGTACGCAGCTTGATGGCGGCAGCAGCGAAGCGGCGGCATCGAGGCAGGGAATGCCGATCATGGGCGTGTCAAACGGCGTGGCCAAACCTTGTGCAACCGCCGCGCCGATACGCAGGCCGGTAAATGCGCCGGGGCCTTGTGCATAGACGATGTAGCCCAAATCGGCGGCAGTGATGCCTGCTTCTTTAAAGAGGCGCTCGATTTGCGGCAGGATTTGTTCGGATTGCTTGGTGCCGACATTTTCGTGAAACAGGCGGATTTCGCCTTGATGTTCCAATGCGATGGACAGAAAGGATGTGCTGGTGTCGATGGCAAGAGTCGGGCGGTTGTCGGTTGGCATGGTGTTATTTTTTAGAAGGATATGGGTTGCCATTATAGTGGAACGGCGAGAGGGAACAAAGCACTCGGGCGGCGCTTGGGTAAAAATGCCGTTTGCTGCAAAGCTATTCGATAAGTGAACCAAGATTTCAGGCCGTCTGAAAATATTTCAGACGGCCTTGTTTTATTGGTCAAGTTTCAATAAAGGCGAACCTGCTTTTTCAACGGCACGGCGGTAGGCTTCATGCGCTTCGATGAGTTGCAAATAAGCGCGGATATTGGGGTAGTCGGCAAAATCGAAGCGGTCGGCTGCGGCTTGCAGCGGATAACTCATCATGATGTCGGCACCGCTGAGGCTGTTGCCGACCAACCATTCGCGGTTTTCCAACTCGCTGTCGATGTGGGAAAGATGCAGCGCGGCTTGCGGAAGGATAAAGCTGCTTTTAACGCTGCCGCTGATTTTGCGGGCAATCGGTTTGACGAAAAACGGCATGGGTGCGCTTTCAATCCGGCGGAACACCAGTCCGAGCAGCAATAACGGCATCAGCGAACCTTCGGCATAATGCAGCCAGCGTTGATATTGCCAGTATTCGCGGCTGCCGCGTTCGGGCATCAGATGGCCGTTGCCGTAGGTTTGAATCAGGTAGTCGGTAATCGCGCCGCTTTCCGCCAAGATAAAGCCGTCATCATCCAATAAAGGCGATTTGCCCAAGGGATGGATGGCTTTAAGTTCGTCAGGGGCGAGCAAAGTGTCGGGATGGCGGCGGTAGGTTTGCAGGCGGTAGGGCGTACCGAGGATTTCAAGCAGCCAAACAATGCGCAGGGCGCGGGATTGGTTGAGCGAATGCAGGGTAATCATGAGGGACTTTAAATATTGGTTTGTTTGAGGCCGTCTATGCTGATTTGGCAGGCATCGGCGTATTTTTGCAGGGTTTTGGCCGGTAGTTTGGCGAACACTTCGGGGCGGAAATGCCGACGAAGCTGCCATTTCCATACGCCTGCCGCCAGGGCCAAGCCGGTTTCATCATAACGGCAGCGGAACATATGGTAGTACAGCGGCGAGTATTCGCCTTTTTTGACGGCTTCGCGCGCGGCCTGCGTTTGGGCATCGAGTTCGAACACCGCCATTTCGGTGGCGTAGGCTTCGTCCTGCCAACCGTTGCTGGTGGCCGCTTCGTAGTGGCCGTCGCGGGTGCCGTAGATGACTTTGCGGTGGCCGTGGTAGCTGGCGCTGTTGTCTTGAGGAATGTCGTCAATCTTCATTCAGACGGCCTTTACTGCTTCCAAAAGCATGAAACATGTTGAAAAGCGTCCGCTTTCCGGAACGTAACACAGGATTTTTTGGCCGTGTTCGATGGGAAAAGTGCGCATAAATTCTTCAAGGATGATGTAAATCGAGGCCGAACCCGTGTTGCCCTTGTTGTGCAGATTGGTAAACCATTTTTCCTGCGGAATGTCGAAGCCGATGTTTTTCAGGCCGTCTGAAAGGCGGTCGCGGAAAAAGCCGGAAGAGTAGTGGGGCAGGAACCAATCGATTTCTTCGGCGCGGATGCCGTGTTTGGCGGCGATTTGGGAGAGGGGTTTTTCCACCGTATAACGGACGATGTTTTCGTTTAGCAGTTTGACGTCCTGCTTGACCGCCATCAGGCTGTGGCGGCGGCCGTAATCGGCATCGGCGTGTTTCCAGCCTTCAAATACGCCGTCGCGGAATTCTGCGCCGGCATACATGCAGGGTGGCATTTCGTTGGCGTAGGAAAGCAGGTCTATCCAATGGATTTTCAGGCTGAGGCTGTCTGAATTGGGGCGGTCGGACAGATACACCGCGCCTGCGCCGTCAGACAGCATCCAGCGCAAAAAGTCTTTTTCAAACCCGATTTCAGGGGACGCGTTTTCCAGTTTTTTATGGTCGGTTTCGCTTTGAAACACTTCGCCGCGCATGACTGCCGAGGCATTTTCGGAAGCAACGGAAACCGCATGTGCATGTTCGCCGGTACGCACGGCGTTGTAAGCGTGTTTCATCGCCGCCATACCTGCCGCACATACGCCTGCCATGCTGAACACTTCGCAAGGCGGCATATCCAGCAAGCCATGCACCATCACGCCGTGTCCGGGCATGGTTTGGTCGGGATAGGAAGTGGCGCAGGCCAGGCTGCCGATGGCTTCTGCTGCAACGCCTTGGACAAACAGGCCGTTGACTGCTTCGGCAGCCAACTCGGCATTGGTGTGCGTCGTGAGGCGGCTTTCGGGATCGATGGCGTAATGGCGCGACAAAATGCCGTTGGAACGCAAAATCATACGGCGCACGCGTGAAGGCACATCGCCTGCCATGCCGAGGACGGCTTCCATTTCGTCATTGCCGACGGGGGCATTGGGTAAAAAGGCAGAAACGCGGTTGAGATAAACGTCTTTGAGAGTGTTATTCGATGTCATGATGTGTTTGTCAAAATAATCAACCGATAAACCGCGCCGCGTAGTCGCAGCTTGCAGTCAACGGGATGTGGTGTGTTTCGGCGTATTCCATCAGCGCGCTCACCAGTAGTTTGGCAATGCCGCGATGACGGAAGTTGGGCGAGACCACGGTATGGTTTACGTCCCAGCCGCCGTTATGTTCGGTATAGCTGATATAGCCTGCTTCCAAACCGTCAATGTCGATTTGAAAGCGACGGCGTTCGGGGTAGTGGATAACTTCGGGCATGATGGATTCCTGGTTTGAGGCCGTCTGAAACAGATTATCTGCCTGACGGTTGTTCATAATAATCCGCCAGCTTTTTCAGACGGCCTTTGAGCAGCGGATGCAGCAGTTTTTTCAAAATTACACTGATGGGTAAAACCACCAAAATCATCGCCAATAAAAAGACGATGTAGAAGCACAACAAGGCACGGCGCAAGAGCGGAGAAATCCTGCCTGCCGCCATCAAAAGCCTGCCCCAGACGAAGAAGCTGCGGCCGGCGGCACGTTCGCTGAAAATCAGTTTTTCATTCACTGTCGCCGCGCCCATGTTTTGAAACAGGGTTTCGTCCAAAGGCTGTTGGTTCAATAGTGTATCGCACAATTTCGTACCAAACCGCGCCGCATCCGCCAATTCTTCTTCAGCAATGCCGGCAGAGGGCAGGGAGCGGAAATAGCGTTTGTCGCCGGTCAGCATCCATGCGGGCGTGGTAATGAAACTTGCCGCGCTGTTGCAATCATCGATTTTTACGATGTTGCCGATGAGTTTTGCGCCGTTTTGTTTCAGCAAAGATTTCATTTTTTCCTGCGCGCCCAGCCACATATTGCGGCAGCCGATAAGCGTGATGACCGGTTTACCGTCCAGCAGGCGGCGCGTTTCTTCGCGTTGCAAAAAGGCGGTCATCGGTTGCGAAGGGGAGAGGAACCAAACAGTGTAGGCAATGACCACCACATCGTAATCTTCGGATGGGATTTGCGGCGGCAGAATCGGGGCGGGTTTTAAATGGACTGTTTCAGGAAAGGTATCGAAAAAACGCCAAAACGGCCACGGAAACGGAAACGCCTGCTTCGGTACGATATTGACGCAATCGACCTGTATGCCGGCTGTTTGCAACGGCGCGGCAAAATTTCGCGCCAGGCTCGAGAGCTGCCCCGTTTGCGAGTAATGCACAATCAGCACTTTTTTCATTATCTTCCCTGCAATGAGTAAGTTATGGTTGGTTTGGACAGTATTATATAGTAAACCAACCTGCCTTGAACTTTATTCATATTCAGTATGTTCGCGAAGGTTTCAGCCGATTTGGATGGAAGCGCCGTATTCTGTCGGAATGGGGCGGTAAAGCGGATTTTTATGCCATGCCAACATGAACAACGGCCGTCTGAAATTTTTCAGACGGCCTTGTGTGGAAATCGGGACGCATGGTCTGGAGCAGGATTTGCGCTAAGTATGGCGTGCAAATCGTATAGATAAAAAAATAACCGCTTCAAGGCGGTTGGTGGTGGCCAGAGGCGGAATCGAACCGCCGACACACGGATTTTCAATCCGTTGCTCTACCAACTGAGCTATCTGGCCTTCGCGTATTTCGTTGCGAGATGTGAATTAAACCAAATTTCGTTGTCTTGTGCAAGCGTTTGCAGGCTTTATTTTTGAGGCGGTAAATTAAGATTTTGTTTTGTATTGAATTATTTTTTCGTTTTAATTGGCGGTTTTTAGGTTTACCGGTTTGATTTTCAGACGGCCTAAGATACAATCGGCTTTTTTGCTTTGGATTTATGCCATGCTGTATGTGTTTGTTCGTGATATGTGGGATGTTTTGCGTTTGCGCTATCGTTCGCCGGAGACGTATTTGTATTCGCCTTTGGTGATGGCGGCGGTGCTGCTGCTGTTGGGTGTGGTGAACGCGGCCAGCATGTCGCCTTTGTTTGGCAGTGGCGCGGCGGCGGTGTGCCTGTCGGTAATTTTGGTGATTGTGAAATGGTTGGTGCTGAGCCGCTCGATGCGCAAGGTGCTGCATTATTACGGTGCGCCCCGGCTGCCTTTGTGGGGCTTTATTTTGGTGTCTGAGGCTTTGCTGCTGCCGCTGTTGCTGGTGTTGTATGTGCCGGCGTTGGCTGTGTTTGCGCTGTTGTGGCAGGCTTGGGTGTTTGTGGTGCAGGTACGCGGTTTGATGTGGATGGGGAATGCGACGGTAGGCCGTGTTTTGGTGGGCTATCTGTTGTATGGTTTCGGCGTGTTGTGTGTGGGTACGGTGATTTTGATGCTGTTTATTGCCGCCGGTTGGTTGGATATGGAAACGTTGAATCAAAACCTGCAGGCGTTGACGTCTGCCCGTAAATAATCAATGAAAATTGGAAGGCCGTCTGAAATGTTCAGACGGCCTTTGTTTTATGTGTTTGTTTCGTGGTCTTGCAGAATTTTTTGATAGACGGGGTCGGGGAGGTAGCGGCCTATCATATCGCGCCAGCCTTGTGGGCCGACCAGGCCTTTGACCATGGTGGAGGACACTTCGGCTATTTCGCGCGGCGGCATTAGGAAGACGGTGGAGATTTCGGGGGCGATGTCGCTGTTGATGTAGCGCATCGAGCGTTCGTATTCGTAGTCGGCGGCGGAACGGATGCCGCGGACGATAAAATTGGCTTTGGCTTCGCGGGCGTAATCGACCAAAAAGCGGTTTTCAAACACGCTGATGCGGACGTTGGGGAAGGGGTGGGTAATGGCATCGAGCATGGCGCAGCGTTCTTCTATGGTGTAGGTGCTGCGCTTTTCGGGATTGGTGCCGATGGCGACGATGAGTTCGTCAAAGAGGGACTGGGCTTCCTGTATCATCCACAGGTGGCCGAGGGTGGGAGGGTCGAAGCTGCCTGCGTACACGGCACGGCGCGGAGTGGTCGTGGTCATTTTGGGTTGGGAATGGGGTTTGTGTGGCGTTCAGGATAGGGGAGTTTGCTGGTGATGTCAAAAATCAAAAAGGCCGTCTGAAATTTCAGACGGCCTTTGCGGCTTTATCAGTCGTCACCACTAATAGAGATGAGGATTCTCAAGAGGCTGCTGAAAATGTTGTAGATGGAGATGAAGATGGTCAGCGCCGCGCTGATGTGGCTGTCTTCGCCGCCGTCAATAACGGCACGCACCTGCCACATAATCATCAGGGAACTGAAGACAACGAAGCCGGCCGCGATGGTCAGGCTCAGGGCAGGGATGTTGAGGAAGATGTTGGCCACAACGGCAATCATGAGCACGATCGCACCGGCGCCGAGGAAGCTGCCGAGTTTGTTCATGTTCATTGTGGTGCGGCGTGCCATGGCGGACATGGTGAAGAATACGCCGGCGGTCATGGCGGCGGCCGTACCGACGATTTGCGCGCCGTTGTTAATAGACAGTGCGTATTGCAACATAGGGCTGATGGCAAGGCCCATGCCGAAAGTGAAGATCATCAACAGGGCTACGCCGACGTTGCTGTAACGGTTTTTCTCAATCAGGAAGGTCATGCCGTAGAAAAAGCCGAAGAAGGCGGCCAGGGCAACATAGTATGAACCGAACATGGCGAAAATGTTAAAGCCTGTTTTGGCGGAAAAGAATGCGCCGGCAATGGCAGGAATGAAAGACAGGCCGAGCAGGCGGTAGGTTTTTTGCAGGACGGTGTTTTTGGCAACCGAGCCTTGCGAGGTATAGTCGTAAACGTCGTTTTGCATGGCGTTTGCTCCAGTGTGGATTGAAATAAATGAAATTTGGATTCTAACAGAGAATCATGGGTTTGTATGATTTATCTGTTCTATTTGCCTAATATGCGGGGCAATCGGGAATTTTAAAGGCCGTCTGAAAATCGGGTTTCAGACGGCCTTGGCTTTTCAATGCTTATTTAGGCTCTTGCGGAACGTAGCCTTGTACGGCATCTGCTCCGTCGCCGAAGAAGTATTGTTCCATCTGCTGGGCGAGGTATTCGCGTGCGCGCGGATCGGCAAGGCTTAGACGGTTTTCGTTGATCAGCATGGTTTGGTGGCGGGTCCAAGCTATCCATGCTTCTTGGGAAACGTTTTCGAAGATGCGTTTGCCCAGTTCGTTGGGCAGCGGCGGAAATTTCATGCCTTCGGCTTCTTTGCCGAGTTTGACGCAGTGAACCATACGGGTCATGGCGGTTTCCTTATGATGGGTTGCAAAGTTGGTATTTTAGCCGATTGCACGGATAGGGGAAAGCGTGGCTTTCAGACGGCCTGAAAGCTTGCTATGATGGTCTTTTCTGTTTATTCAGGCAAAGATTATGAACCGCCTTGATACTGCCCGCCGTTATTCCCTTTTTCTCGCCCGTAATCTTGATTCCGGCAAACTCAAGCCCGAAATTTTCCTGCCTATGCTGGACAAGGCGTTGACCGAAGCTGATTTTCAAGCTTTTGCCGATTGGGACAAAATCCGTGCGGAAGAAAACGAGGAAGAATTAGCGCGGCAGTTGCGCGAGTTGCGCCGTTATGTCGTGTCGCAGATTATCGTGCGCGATATCAACCGCATCAGTGATTTGAACGAAGTAACCCGCACAATTACGCTGTTTGCCGATTTTGCCGTCAATACCGCGTTGAACTTTTCCTACGCCTATTATCAGGACATGTACGGCACGCCGATCGGGCGTTATACGAAATCGCCACAACATTTGAGCGTGGTGGCAATGGGCAAGGCGGGCGGCTATGAGCTGAACGTGTCTTCCGACATCGATTTGATTTTCATCTATCCCGAATCGGGCGATACGGACGGCAGGCGCGAACGCGGCAATCAAGAGTTTTTCACCAAAGTCGGGCAGAAACTAATTGCGCTGCTGAACGACATTACCGCCGACGGGCAGGTGTTCCGCGTCGATATGCGGCTGCGGCCAGACGGCGATTCGGGCGCGCTGGTATTGAGCGAAACCGCGCTGGAGCAATACCTGATCACGCAGGGGCGCGAATGGGAACGCTATGCGTGGTGCAAAGGCCGCGTGGTTACGCCGTATCCGAACGACATCAAAGCGTTGGTGCGCCCCTTTGTGTTCCGCAAATATCTGGATTACAGCGCATATGAAGCAATGCGCAACCTGCACCGCCAAATCCGCAGCGAAGTCAGCAAAAAAGGCATGGCGGACAACATCAAACTCGGCGCGGGCGGCATCCGCGAAGTCGAATTTATCGCCCAGATTTTCCAGATGATACGCGGCGGGCAAATGCGCGCGCTGCAACTGAAAGGCACGCAGGAAACGCTGAAGAAACTTGCCGAGCTGGGCATCATGCCGTCTGAAAACGTCGAAACCCTGCTTGCCGCCTACCGCTTCCTGCGCGACGTCGAACACCGCCTGCAATACTGGGACGACCAGCAAACCCAAACCCTGCCCACCTCGCCCGAACAGCAACAACTGCTCGCCGAAAGCATGGGTTTCGACAGCTACGCCGCCTTTTCAGACGACCTCAACATTCACCGCACCAAGGTCAATCAGTTGTTCAACGAAATTTTAAGCGAACCCGAAGAGCAAACTCCCGACAACAGCGAATGGCAATGGGCATGGCAGGATAAACCCGACGAAGAAGAGCGGCTAGGCCGTCTGAAAGAATATGGGTTTGATGCCGAAACCATCGCCGCAAGGCTAGACCAAATCCGGTACGGCCATAAATACCGCCACCTTTCCGCACACGCCCAGCCGCGTTTCGACGCGATTGTGCCGCTGTTCGTGCAGGCAGCGGCCGAGCAACCCAACCCGACCGATACATTAATGCGGCTGTTTGACTTCCTCGAAAACATCAGCCGCCGCTCCGCCTATCTCGCCTTCCTCAACGAACATCCGCAAACCCTGGCGCAACTGGCGCAGATTATGAGCCAAAGCTCATGGGTGGCGGCGTATCTGAGCAAATACCCAATTCTGCTGGACGAACTCATCAGCGCGCAGCTTTTGGATACCGCGTTCGACTGGCAAGCCCTTGCCGCCGCCCTTTCAGACGACATCAAAGCCTGCGGCGGCGACACCGAAGCGCAAATGGACACCCTGCGCCGCTTCCAGCACGCCCAAGTCTTCCGCCTCGCCGTCCAAGACCTCGCCGGACTGTGGACGGTAGAATCCCTCTCCGACCAACTTTCCGCCCTCGCCGACACCATCCTCGCCGCCGCCGTGTCGTGTGCGTGGGCGGATATGCCCAAAAAACACCGAGACACGCCGCAATTTGCCATCATCGGTTACGGCAAACTGGGCGGTAAAGAGCTCAGCTATTCCTCCGACCTCGACTTGGTCTATCTTTACGACGACCCTCATTCCGACGCAGGCGACGTTTACAGCCGCCTTGCTCGCCGGCTGACCAACTGGCTTTCCGCCGCCACCGGCGCAGGCAGCCTCTACGAAACCGACCTGCGCCTGCGCCCCAACGGCGACGCTGGTTTCCTCGCCCACAGCATCGCCGCCTTTGAAAAATACCAGCGCGAAAACGCCTGGACGTGGGAACACCAATCCCTTACCCGCGCCCGTTTTATCTGCGGTACGCCTGATGTTCAGACGGCCTTCGACCGCATCCGCACCGAAATCCTCACCGCCGAACGCGACCAAACCGCCTTGGCAGGCGAAATCATCGAAATGCGCGAAAAAATGTTCCCCACCCATCCGCCGGTTGACAGCAACGTCAAATACGCGCGCGGCGGCGTGGTCGACGTCGAATTTATCGTCCAATACCTCATCCTTGCCCATGCCCGACGGTATCCGCAACTCCTCGACAACTACGGCAACATCGCCCTCTTAAACATCGCCGCCGACTGCGGCCTCATCGACAAAACCCTCGCCGAACAAAGCCGCACCGCCTACCGCTACTACCGCCAGCAGCAACACAACGCCAAACTGCGCGATGCCAAAAAAACCGAAGTAACGGACGAATTGCTGACCCACTACGGCAATGTGCGAAAACTATGGCAGGAAGTATTCGGAGTAGAAGTGAAGTTCGGATAAGCAGGCGGACGTATTCAGCGTCAAAAGCCCTATACAGCAACATAATTTACTGCCAGGACAAATTCACTCTAAATAGTAGGTTTTATGTAAGGAAGATATTTTTATAAAAGCTGATTGGCAGCTTGAGGGAAGTTTTTGTTTACGTATTACTGATTCAGCCCAAGTATGATCTGCAAAAGCTGTTCTCATTTTCTGTAGATATTGTGATACAGCAAAACAAGTTCTAAAATATGCAGCTCATTTTCATATTAAAAACAAGGAGAAACTGATGTCTAAGATTGCGGTACTCGGCGGCGGCCTTTCCGGTCGCCTTATTGCGTTCCAATTGGCGGAGCAGGGTGTGGCGGTAGAGTTGTTTGAGAAAGGCGAACGTAACGGCGCACAAGCCGCAGCCTATGTTGCCGCCGCCATGTTAGCGCCGTCTGCCGAAGCGGTGGAGGCAACGCCCGAAGTCATCCGTTTAGGCAAACAAAGCATTGCGCTTTGGCGCGCTATTGTCGGCCGTCTGAATACGCCGGTGATGATGCAGGAAAACGGTAGTCTGATTGTCTGGCACACGCAGGACAAGCCGCTTTCCGCCGAGTTTGCCCGTCATTTGAAGCGCGGCGGTGTGGCGGAATATGAAACCATACGTTGGAACGCGGATGAAATCGCAGCAAACGAGCCGCAACTGGCAGGGAGGTTTTCAGACGGCCTGTATCTGCCGACAGAAGGGCAGTTGGACGGACGGCAGGTATTGAATGCGCTGGCCGATGCTTTGGAGTCAATGAATGTAGCGTGCCATTGGTCGTACGAACGCGAAGTCGAAGATTTTGCGGCGCAATACGATTGGGTCATCGACTGCCGCGGTTATGGTGCAAAGAGCGCGTGGAACAGGCCGTCTGAAAGCCAATTGCGCGGCATACGCGGCGAAGTGGCGCGCGTTTACGCACCCGAAATTGAGCTGTCCCGCCCCGTGCGCCTGCTGCATCCGCGCTATCCTTTGTATATCGCGCCGAAGGAAAACCATATTTTTGTGATTGGTGCGACCCAAATCGAAAGCGAAAGCCAAGCGCCGGCCAGCGTGCGTTCCGGTTTGGAACTTTTGTCCGCGCTGTATGCCGTGCATCCGGCATTTGGCGAGGCAAACCTTTTGGAACTGGCCACCGGCCTGCGCCCGACTTTAAACCACCACAACCCCGAAATCCGCTTCAACCGCGAACGCCGCCTGATTGAAGTCAACGGCCTGTTCCGCCACGGTTTTATGATTTCTCCTGCCGTTACCGGCGCGGCTGTACGTTTGGCCGGTGCGCTGTTTGCCGGAAGCGACATTCCCGAATACGACGAAACCAGTGGTTTGCCGTATATCCGCGCCGCAAATTGAAGCCGTTGCGGACGAAGTTGCTTGAAAATCGGGCAAATTGTTTGTGAAAGACAGCCACAGGCCGTCTGAAAATGATAAAATCGCCGTCAATTCAATTAACCTTGCGTCTGAAAACCGCATGATGCCGTTTTCAGACGCCAAACCAATTTCCTATTTAACGATAAGCACATGACAACCCAAACCCTCTTAATCGAACTTCTCACTGAAGAACTCCCGCCAAAAGCCCTCAATAATCTGGGCAACCATTTTGCCGCTTCCATTGCCGAAGGCTTGGAAAAAGCTCAACTGATTGATAGTGATCAGATAGGTGTAATGGAACTGCTTGAATTAACTGAGGAAAAATACACTGCCTACGCTTCTCCGCGCCGTTTGGCTGTTCAAGTCAAAAACGTGAAAGCCGTCCAAGCCGATCAAAAAATCGTGAAAAAGGGCCCGGCCGTGGCAAATGCCATGAAAGACGGTGCGCCGACTAAGGCTTTGGAAGGTTTTGCGCGCGGTGCGGGTGCGAAAATCGAAGACCTGACCATCATCAACGACGGCAAGCAAGACGTGTACGCCTACGAATACGTCCAAACCGGCAAACCGCTGGGCGAGCTCTTGGAAGACATCATCAATGCCGCAGTGAAAAAATTGCCGATTCCTAAAGTCATGCGTTGGGGCAGCAGCACATTTACCTTCGTGCGCCCTGTACACAGCCTGATCGTGCTGCACAGCGGCGACATCGTAAACGTCAGCGTTTTGGGTCTGCAAAGCGGCAACAAAACATTGGGTCACCGCTTCCTTTCCAGCGGCGAAATCACCATCAAAAATGCCGACAGCTACGCCGCACAAATGCGCGAGCAAGGCAAAGTAGAAGCCTCGTTTGCCGAACGTAAAGCCGCCATTCAGACGGCCTTGAACGAGCAGGCAGGCCGTCTGAACGCGACTGTTGCCGCCGATGAAGCATTGTTGGACGAAGTGACTGCATTGGTCGAATGGCCTGTGGTATTGGAAGCCGGTTTTGAAGAACACTTCCTCGCCGTGCCGCAAGAATGCCTGATTCTGACCATGCAGCAAAACCAAAAATACTTCCCGCTGCTCGACCAAAACGGCAAGCTGATGAACCGCTTCCTGCTGGTGTCCAACCTGCAAACCGAAGACCCGTCACACATCATCCAAGGTAACGAACGCGTCTTGCGCGCGCGCCTGTCTGATGCCGAGTTCTTCTACAAACAAGACCAAAAAGCGACTTTGGAAAGCCGTCTGCCGAAATTGTCCAGCGTGGTTTACCACAACAAAATCGGTTCGCAAGCCGAGCGTATCGAGCGTCTGCAAAGCATTGCCGCCCATATCGCCAAAGCGTTGGGCGCGGATGCTGCCGCAGCCGAGCGCGCCGCACGTTTGGCCAAAGCAGACTTGGTGACCGAAATGGTCGGCGAGTTCCCCGAATTGCAAGGCACGATGGGCAAATACTACGCCCGCTTGGACGGTGAAACCGAAGAAATCGCCGAAGCCATCGAGCAACACTACCAACCGCGCTTTGCCGGCGACAACCTGCCAGAGGGCAAAGTGGCAACCGCCGTTGCTTTGGCCGACAAACTGGAAACCTTGGTCGGCATTTGGGGTATCGGCCTGATTCCGACCGGCGACAAAGACCCATACGCCCTGCGCCGCTCCGCATTGGGTATTTTGCGTATGCTGATGCAATACGGTTTGGACGTAAACGAACTGATTCAGACGGCCTTTGACAGCTTCCCGCAAGGTTTGCTCAACGAGAAAACGCCGTCTGAAACCGCCGACTTCATGCAGGCGCGTTTGGCCGTGTTGCTACAAAACGATTATCCGCAAGACATCGTTGCCGCCGTATTGGCGAAACAGCCGCGCCGTTTGGACGACGTAGTGGCCAAACTGCAGGCCGTTGCCGCGTTCAAACAGTTGCCCGAAGCTGCCGCGCTCGCCGCTGCCAACAAACGCGTACAAAACCTGCTGAAAAAAGCCGATGCCGAGTTGGGCGCGGTTAACGAAAGCCTGCTGCAACAGGACGAAGAAAAAGCCTTGTACGCCGCTGCTCAAGGTTTGCAGCCGAAAATCTCTGCCGCTGTTGCCGAAGGCAATTTCCAAACTGCTTTGTCCGAGCTGGCTTCCGTCAAACCGCAAGTCGATGCATTCTTCGACGGCGTGATGGTAATGGCTGAAGATGCCGCCGTGAAGCAAAACCGTTTGAACCTGTTGAACCGCTTGGCAGAACAAATGAACGCAGTTGCCGACATTGCGCTCTTGAGCGAATAAGGCCGCGTTTCAGTTGACCCTTTTTTCAGGCTGCCCGATGATTCAGGCAGCCTGAAGTTTTTCGGGCGTATCCCTTGCATGGCGTTCAAGGGTATAATTCGGCAGATTTGTCGCACGACAAATCGCGCACATAAACAATTTCCCACATTCAAGAGGCAGATTATGAATATCCCAGCCATCCGAACCGCACTCGATGCCGTATTGATTCCCCACACAATGCGCACCTTAGGCAGCGAAAAAGCCGTTACACTCCTTGAAGAGCGTTCAGACGGCCTGCATATCGGCCTGAAATTCGCGTTCCCAGTTGCCCATATTGCCGCAGACATTGCCAATGCCGTTCAAGAAGCCGTCATTTCGCATACCGGCGATACCCACATTCACTTGAGTATCGATACCGAAATCGGTACGCATAAAGTTCAACCCGGCGTAGCAACCATCAAAGGCGTGAAAAACATTATCGCCGTTGCATCGGGCAAAGGCGGCGTCGGCAAATCAACGACCACAGCCAACCTTGCCACCGCAATGGCCAGAATGGGCGCGCGCGTCGGCGTACTCGATGCCGACCTGTACGGCCCAAGCCAGCCCACCATGCTCGGCGTACAAGACCGCAAACCCGACCAACAAAACAAAAAACTCATTCCCGTTGAAGCCGAAAGCGGCATTCAAGTGATGTCCATCGGTTTCCTGGTCGATACCGACCAAGCCGTCGTTTGGCGCGGCCCGATGGTCAGCCAAGCCTTGCAACAGCTTATGTTCCAAAGCGAGTGGGACAATGTCGATTATCTCTTCATCGACCTGCCGCCCGGTACCGGCGATATCCAATTGACCCTGTCGCAAAAAATCCCCGTGACCGGCTCCGTTGTCGTCACCACGCCACAAGACATCGCCCTGATTGATGCACGCAAAGCCGTGGATATGTTCAACAAAGTCAATATCCCGATTTTGGGCGTTTTAGAAAACATGTCTGTCCATATTTGCACCAACTGCGGCCATGCCGAAGCAATCTTCGGCGCAGAAGGCGGCAAAAACTTGGCAGAGCGTTTGAATGTACCGTTGCTTGGCCAACTTCCATTAAGCCTGCCTGTACGCGAAGCTATGGATAGCGGCACATCTTCGGCCTTGTTTGAAAACAACCAAACCATCGCCGACATCTACACCGAAGCCGCCTTCCAAATTGCACTGGCCATTGCCGATAAAGGTAAAGACTTCAGCAGCCGCTTCCCGAAAATCGTTGTCGAATAAAAAAATTTAAAAAAGGTGTTGACAGCTGTGTACCCCATCTCTATAATGCACAGCTTATCGGGTCGTTAGCTCAGTCGGTAGAGCAGCGGACTTTTAATCCGTTGGTCGAGCGTTCGAATCGCTCACGACCCACCAAATATGAAAACCTACTTTGAAAAAAGTAGGTTTTTTTACGTTTGGATTTTGGGATTTTATTGAGCATATTTTATTATTGAGACAATCCATAGCGCATCAAGCATCAGGCCGTCTGAAAATATCTTTCAGACGGCCTGAAGTTTTTTATAGGAATGTTTTTGAGAAATAAGCTTTCTACTTAGGGCAGACAAACGTTTAAAACCTTACCTGCGTCTGCAACTGCCTACGATAAACCAATACGGCAGCAGTCAGCGTGGCAAAAGAGAATGCAGACAATAAAAGCAGATAACGGCCGATTCCGTCCAGTCCGCTGCGGTTGAGCAGCAATTCCTGAAAAGCCTTCAAGCCCCAAGCCATCGGGGAAATCCAAGTGAGTTGCTGCATGGTTTCGGGCATGACGTGGGCGGGTACCATAATGCCGCCGATTGCCGCCATCAGGATGATGCCGCCGCCGCCGAGGACGACGGCATGTTCGGTGGATTTGGCGCAGACGCTGATTAACAGCGCGTAGCCGAGTGCGGCGGCGCTGACGGCGGCGGACAGTAGCGCGTAGGGAACAAGGCTGCCGTTGAGTATGAGGGCGGGCACGCCGATTTCGGGCAGCAGGTAGCGGCCGAGCAACAGCATTCCGACAAACTGAAGCTGGTTAATCAGGAAATAGGGGATAAGTTTCGCAGCAATCAGGCCGGATGCGGAGGCGCGGGCGAGACGTAAGCGGGTAATGGTGTTGTTCTGGCGTTCCAGCGCCATGACGTTCGATAGCGGTATCATAATGAAAAACATACCGAAAATCAGCCATGCGGGGACGCTGTGCTGTACGGCGTTGGGTTTTTCCACTGTGCCGCTGCCTGCGCTCAGGTAATGCTCTTCCAGCATTTTCTTATCTAAAAAGCTGCGCACGGCGGCAAATTGTTCGTCGTTTTTTTCATCCACTTTTTTCTGGATGTCTTTGCGGATGGCGCGGGGCAGTTTTTTATTGTCGATTTTGATGCCGTCGTTGTTGTCGAAATAAGTGTCCAGCCGCGTTTCAGTGTAGTGCTGCTGCAAAACGCCTTTGACAGCCGCCAGCCATGAAGGCTCGGTATCGGGCGGTACATAGATTTGCAGGGCTTTGTCGTCGGCGATTTTGCCGGAAGCGGGGTTCGGGTTGTGCAGCACCAGTTGGAAACGTTTGTCGTGTAGGCCGTTTTGCGCGTCGGTCAGTTTTTCAGACGGCATCAGTGTGACATGGATTTGTTCTTTCTCCAGCGCGGCGGCCAGCGCGGTATTGATACTGTCGTTTGCTACGCCAACCAGCGCGATGCGGCTGTCGTTGTGCGGATCTTGGTCGCGGCTCAGCGCCAACGACATAATCAGCATGAAGGCGATGGGCATCACAAACAACACGGCCAAACCGTGCAGGTCGCGGCAGAGCAGTTTGAGTTCTTTGAGGAGGGAGGAAATCGTCATTGTGGATTTTGCTTATCTGTTGCCGGTTCGTCTTTGCGCAGGAAATCAAGGTAAAACGTTTCTAGCGAACCGTGTCCCTGCTGGAAGTAGCGGATTTGCGCGCCGCTTTGTTGCAGGGCGGCGTAAACGGCGGCGGCATCGTGCGCCGTTTCCATCATGCCGCGGCTGTCCACTTGCTTTGCACCCAAAGCGGCTAGCGTTTGAGGCGGCAGTGGCGGTTCGACGGTAAAACGCACGACACCGGTTTGCGTGCTTAGAAGCTCGTCCAAACCGCCGTGGTACACCAGTTTGCCGTGTTGCAGCAGCGCGATTTTGCCGCAAAGCTGCTCGATTTCCGACAGATAGTGCGAGGTGTAAACCACCGTTACCCCCTGCCGCGTCAAATCCGCCACGCTGTCGAGGATAAAGCGGCGCGACTGCGGGTCGATGCCAACCGTGATTTCGTCGAGGAACACCAGTTGCGGCGTGTTAATCAGACCGATGGCAAAATTCAGACGACGTTTAAGCCCGCCCGAAAGATGCTTTGCCGCCTTGTTTTTGTGGGCGGTCAGGTCGGTCTGTTCCAACAGCGCGTTCAGACGGCCTTTGTCGCGCACTTTGTAAAGCGAGGCGAAAAACAGCAGGTTGTCCCACACCGAAAGCTGCGGATAAAACGCGAAATCCTGCGGCACCAAACCGATTTTCTGCCGCTCGCTGCGGCTTAATAGGCGCAACGGCTTGCCGTCAAACAAAATTTCGCCCTGCCGTACTTCCTGCAAGCCTGCCAAAAGCGACATCAGCGTCGTTTTCCCCGCACCGTTGTGACCGAGCAGCCCCAAACATTCGCCGTCGGCAATATCGAACGACACATTGTCCAGCGCGGCAATTTCGGCTTTGGGATAACGGTGGGAGAGGGATTGGATGTGAATCATGGTTTCAGACGGCCTTAGTATGGATGGAGCATAGTGAAATCATTGACAAAGGCGGCATTAGGTCATCTGTGTACAAACGGGCACAGAAAATTTCTCGCTACCGCATAACCCCATTATTTCAATAATCCCCGCCATAACGCTTCTTCATCATCCGCAATTTTGCGCAGAAATTCAGCGATGTTGCGGCAGCCGTTTTCAGACGGCTTTTTGCACTGCTTCACGCACATGGCTGCGAATTGACGCCATTGGTCGCCGATGGAGGTCATTTGTTCCGAGGCCGTCTGAAATGCAGGTTCGTTGCAGATATGGGCGGCTTGTTCGAGGAAGTAGGCGTAGATATAGCGGAAACCTGCGCCGCCGGTACCGATTTCTTCCTGCATCCGCACCAAATGGCCGAGAAACAGTTTTTGGTATTTGTCATTTTGTTTGGCAGGCAGGGATTCGATTTTTTTGGCCAGCGTACGGATGCCTTTTACGCCGATGAAAAAGACTGGCGCGAGCATATGTTTGGCGTTTTTGCGTATGGCCTTGCGGATAATGGCGGGCAAGTCTGCCATGATTTTTTCAGACGGCCTGTTGTCTTCCAAGGTGTACATCATGCCTTTTGCCGCCAATACGCCTTTGACAAAGCGTGCACGCTGCAAATCTTCGGCAGCGCAGCGTTGTACGGTTTCAAATACGGGGTCGCTGATGAGGTAGTCGTTGCCGTCTTTGCCGTACACTAAAAGATTGTGTGCGTTGAAATGGAAGCGCATTTGCGGCGGGAAGTAGGGCAGCCAGAAGACGGAGGTTTGCAAACCTGCCAGCTTGCCTGAGGACAGCGCGGCATCCAATGCGGCTTGTCCGCTTTGTGCGTCGGAAAATTTGCGGACGGATAATTTCAGCCCCAATGCTTTGCAGGTGTTTTTGATGATGCTGCGCGGCGCGGTACGGTAGGAAACCAGCGGCATGCCGTTTAATTTGATCAGCGGCATCCAGACAAACGTCAGTGCGTGGGCAATGCCGAAAATCATGGCTTCGTCTAAATTGTGGCCATGGTATTTGAGCAGGGTGGACATCACACCGCTTTCGCAATGGGCGGTATGCTGGTGTGGAAATTCTTGTATGGTCATAAAGTTATTGGTTTTCGTGCAATGTTTTCAGACGGCCTGAAGCGGTCGGAATGGTTTGTTGTTTTGGAAATCAGCGCGCTTCTTTGGACGCTTCCTGCTCGGCTTTGTGGCGGCGCAGAAATTCGATGGCGGCGGCTTTTTCGGCTTCGTTGCCGTATTTGGCATCACGTTGGGCGCGGCGCAGTTCGGCGCGTTCTTTGGCTTCTTCGATTTGGCGCGCTTTGAAGTCTTCGCGGTTGTCGGAGGAGACGAGTTTGTCCTGTTGCGATTGCGCTTTTGCCATGGCTTTGGCAATCAAATCCATGGGGTTGAATGCGGCGCTTGGTGCGGCTGTTTGGGTTTGTGCCTGTGCGGCCTGTTTGGCTTTGACGGCGGCTTCGCGTTGCGCCAGCAGGGCTTTGCGTTCGGCATCGTCGCGCTGTTTGCGCGCGGTATGGCGTTCGAAACGGCTTTGTGCGTGTTCGGCGGCGGCAAAGCGCGGTTCGGCAGAGGTGCTGAAACGGCGTGCGGACGGCAGGAAGGGCTGCGATACGGGAACCATGTCGATGCAGTCGACGGGGCAGGGGGTAACGCACAAGCTGCAGCCGGTGCATTCGTCGCTGATGACGGTGTGCATCAGTTTGGACGCGCCCATAATGGCATCGACAGGGCAGGCGCGGATGCAGGCGGTACAACCGATGCAGACGGCCTCGTCAATCAGGGCTACGGCTTTGATTTGTGTTTTTGCCTGGGCGAGGTAGGGTTTGCCCAACAGGTCGGCAATATCTTTCATGACGGTTTCCCCACCCGGCGCGCACAGGTTTACCGGCGCTTCTCCTACCGACAGGGCGCGCGCATAGGGTAGGCAGCCTTCATAGCCGCACTCACGACATTGGGTTTGCGGCAACAGGCGGCTGATGCTTTGGATGGGAATGTTCATCATGGATAGTCAAAATCGAAAAGGCGCATTATATCAGATTGTTGCGTTTATTTTGGCGAAACCCGCTTTGCTTATTTTAGCGAAACTCGCTACGCTCGTTTTCAGACGGCCTGAGCCGGGTTTGCGTTATAATTTTGAAATGGATTTATTCGGGTAATTAGGAATGACGGCTACACTTTGTCCCTGTCAGTCGGGACGTGTTTATACGGAATGTTGCGCACCGTTTCATGCGTGTGAGGCGGCGGCCTCGAAGGCGGAAGAGTTGATGCGTTCGCGTTACAGTGCGTATGTTTTGCAGGAAATCGACTATATCGTGGACACGACTGTCCCTGCGCAGCAGAATTTGTTGGACAAGCAGGATTTGGCGTCGTGGAGTAAGCAGACGCAGTGGTCGGGATTGAAGGTTATCCGTCATGTGCCGTTTGGCAAACTGCATGCTTTGGTCGAGTTTGAGGCGTATTTTGAGGAGAATGGGCAAACTGAGTGCCATCATGAATTGTCGGCGTTCGTGAAAATAGACGGGCGTTGGTACTTTATTGATCTGACCGTTGCTTTGCCGACGATGAAACAGCCTTGTTTGTGCGGTTCGGGCAAAAAGTTTAAGGCGTGTTGCGGACAGTTTTTCAAATAGTAGTGTAAACAGGCCGTCTGAACGTTCAGACGGCCTGAGCTGTTTTTGCAGATAAAAAAAACCATTCATACTAAGGGAGAAGTATGAATGGCCAATACATTGCGGGAAAACGTCTTACTTGCTGCACCGCCCAAAAGGGATGAAAGAGCGGTGTTGTGTCAGCGATTAATATTCTACCGTTTTTAGTATTAAATGCTGTTAAGAAGTGAAATAATTTCAATAAGTTGCAAGATAATCGTGATTTTTTGAAGATAAACGGTATTTTTACTGATTTTCTCGAATCCATTTCACCCATTGCTGAAACAGCTCGGGTTGCAATGCGGCGATGACGGAACGCTTAAATACATGTTCGCCGCTCCAAAAATCGTCGCCCTCCAAAGTAGTCAGGCAGCCGCCGGCTTCTTCAAAAATCAATGCGCCGGCAGCGTAGTCCCACAGCTTTTGCCCGCCGTGGATGTAAATATCGTAGCGGCCGCTGGCAAGGTAGCACCAATCAAGCGTGCTGCTGCCCATGCTGCGGATTGTGCCGAATGGGGCAAGGGTATTCATGCGGCTGGCGAGTTTGCCCGAACGCAGGTATTTGATTTCCACGCCGGCAATGGATTCGTTGAGTTTTTTGTTTTCCGAACGCAGCGGCAGCGGCGTGCCGTTGAGGAATGCGCCTTTGCCGCGTTCGGCGTAGAAACATTCTCCACTGACCGGATTGTAAATTACGCCCAATTCGGCGTGGCCGTTTTTAACCAGCGCGACGGATACGGCAAAATGCGGCAAACCGTTGACGAAGTTGTTTGTGCCGTCGATAGGGTCGACAATCCACAGGCCGTCTGAATGTTCGTTCCACAAACGGGTTTGCTCCTGAACGCTCATCTCCTCGCCCAACATCGGACAATCCTCCAATAAGGGCAGGGCGGCGGCAAAAGCGGTTTGTGCGGCCAAATCTGCTTCACTCAAAACCGAGCCGTCTTCTTTACGTCGTGACGGCGTGTTCAGAAAACGCGGCATGACTTCGGTTTGGGCGATGTGACGGACGACTTTCTGTAAACGGTATAGCACAGCGTATCCTTGTTTTTTGCAGTTTTGCGTGACAGTGGATTAAAATTCGGGAAGTTTTCAAATTATAGTGGATGAAATCGAAATCAGGCAGGCAAGAGTATGTCGCCGTGTTTCAACTTCGTTCACGAAAGTTCAAATTATATACATGAATAAAGCAGGAAACCATGCCCCGATTTTATGTTGATTTTGCCTTAAGCCCCGACAGCGTGGTCGAATTGCCCGATAATGTGGTTCGCCATCTGAATGTATTGCGCGTGAAAAACACGGAAGAAATCGTGTTGTTCAACGGCAATGGCAAGGCATATCCGGCTTTGCCCGAAGTTTTGGAAAAACGCCGCGCCAGCGTGCGGATTTTGCGTGAAGAGGCAACGGACAACGAATCGCCGCTGAACATTACATTGGTACAGGCGGTATCCGCCGCCGAGCGCATGGATTTCACTTTGCAGAAAAGCGTGGAATTGGGCGTGGCAGAAATTCGCCCGGTCATCAGCGAACGCTGTGTCGTCCGCTTGAGCGGCGAACGCGCTGAAAAGCGGGTGGCGCGTTGGCAGGAAATCGTCGTTTCGGCGTGTGAACAAAGCGGCCGCAATATTGTGCCGAAGGTTTTGCCGCTGACGACTTATGCACAGGCTCTGCAGCAGTTGCCGCAGGAAACAACCAAACTGTTAATGAGCTTGAACCGCGCACAAAAACTGAGCGATGTTCGGCCGCAATCCGGTAAGGTCGTGTTTATGGTCGGCCCGGAAGGCGGCTGGACGGAGAAGGAAGAGCAGCAGGCATTTGATGCCGGTTTTCAATCCGTTACGCTTGGCAAACGGGTGTTGCGTACCGAAACCGCCTCACTTGCGGCCATTGCCGCCATGCAGACGCTTTGGGGCGATTTTGCATAAAGTTCAGGCCGTCTGAAAACGAGCGTAGCGAGTTTCGCTAAAATAAGCTGTTGCTTCATGAGATAAAAATGGGAGTTTAAAAAATGTCTTACACCTTTACGCTGGCCGAGCACGAGCTGGAAGCGGAATTGAAAAAGCTAATCGTGCAAGAGGCCGATAAGGCCGACGATGTGGATATGGATGATTTCACCGACGATGCACTTTTGTTTGGCGATGACAGTCCGGTCGGTTTGGATTCGCTTGATGCGCTGCAAATCAGCGTTGCCTTGCAACAGTATTTCCAAGTGCGCCTGCAGGGCGACCGTATGGTGCGCAAACATATGATGTGCGTACGCGATTTGGCGGCGTTTATCCGTGCGGAGCATGGCGCGTGAGTTGGGTTTGCGGTACGGCGGCCACTTCTGCCTTGAATCCGCAAACGGATTTCAGATGGCCTGATGCGGTGTCTTATACGTTTTTAAACCAGCCGCAGCAGGCTGCTTATTTTCGTGCATTCGCCGGCGACAGTTTGGGGCGGAAGGAATTTGCGGATATTGCCGAACAACATTTGCGCCGAGCCGCCGAAAATGCAGGCTGGCCGTCTGAAAGCTGGCATGATGCGCCGGTGTTTATCGGTTCCAGTTCCTATTCCATCTCCGAATATGAAAACCGTCATTTTGCAGGCAATAGGGTGGTAGAGGAACATAATCTGCTTTATCTCGCCGAAGATTTGCGCCGGCGCAGCGGCAATCGGCAGATTTTCAGTTTCGCTACTGCCTGCACTTCATCCGCCCATGCGCTGATTCAGGCGGATAACTGCTTGCGCGGCGGGGCGGAGCGTGCCTTTGTGCTTGGCATTGAAAACCTCAACCGGCTGACTTTGCTGCATTTTCACAGCTTGGGTTTGCTGGCCGAACACTATCAGCCTTTTGGCGGAAACGGTTTGATTTTAGGCGAAGGTGTTGCCGCGCTTGCCTTATCTTCTGCTGCTCCCGAATCTTCTTCAGGCCGTCTGAAACTTATCGGACACGCCGCCAATACAGGCAATGACCTGATTCAAAGCGATGGCCAAGCGCAAGAGCAGGTGATGCGTCGAGCTTTGGATGTTGCAGGCATCGCTCCTGAAAGCATTGCAGCCGTTAAAACACACGGCATCGGCACGGCTGACAGCGATGCCGCCGAATTGGCCGCACTGGAAAATATATTCGGTACACTGCCGCCTTTGATGGCGTTCAAACCGCAAATTGGACACACGCTTGGCGCCACGGCAGCCCTTGAAACAGCCCTGCTTTTATCCGCTTTAAAACAAGGCGGAAGCAACGATTATCAGGGGCGGAAAATTTGTTTTTCCGAATGTGCAGCTTCACAAAAAGGCGGCTTTTTCTGTTTGGCCAATCAGTTTGGTTTTGGCGGCAGCAACACATCTTTGGTATGGCAATGGCAACCGTAAATCCTAATATCCATATTACCGCCGCTGTGCGTTTTGATACTGACGCTGGCACCGGCGGTAAAATCCTCAAACAAACCTTAAAGCAGCAAAGCGGTATAGATACCCGCCGCCTCAGCCGTTTGAGTTTGATTGCCGCGCTTGGTGCAGGGCAACTGAAAGAGCAATGCGAAATCTGTCCTGATTGCGCTGTTTTTCTCGGTACGCCGTTTTCTTCGCCATCCGTATTTGAAAAAATGGCAGACAATGTGCTGAACCATCACGCCGCGATGCCGTTTGACTTTATTGCCAACCTACACAATGCTCCCGTTTTTCATGCCGCGCGAGCGTTAGGAACGCATGGTGCAACTTTGGTCGTTACTGCCGACAACAATGTAGATACCTGCTTTCATCCATTATCTCTGGCGATGCAGTCTTTGCAAAATGGCGGACAAGCTGCGGTTGGTTGGGCATATGAACATCAAGCAGTCCGTGCCGATACCTATGAAGGCAGTATCTGGATTTTGCTTGAAGCCGGTACAGAGCAGGGTGTTCCCGTTGTGTTGAATGATGAAGGTACTCAGACTGATAGGCCGTCTGAAAAGCCGCAATATTATTGGCAAAATATCGCCGATTGGCTAGAAGTAGTAATGGCGCACGAGGGTAGGGATGTGAAGAAATATACTTTGGCGTGATGGGGGAAAATGATTTTAGAGAAAGTATTTGTTTTTTGAATAAATAAGGTTTGCACCATTAAAAAGGCCGTCTGAAAATATTTTCAGACGGCCTTTTTGTATCAAAAACCAATCAACGAGACATCTCGTCTTGAATAGCGCGGATATTTGCTTTGCGGTCGTTGATGGTACGGGTCAGCTGTTGGATTTTAATCTGATCGCCTTTTTGTTTGGCCGCATTCAGCTGGGTTTGAAGGCGGATAATAGCGGTTTGTTCGTTGCGAATTTCACCTTGTAATACCTGTTTACGTGTTTCTTTAGGTTTGGGTTGTGGTGCAGCAATGGTTGCAGGAATGGTACGAATCGGTGCTTTGCGGCGGATGTCTTGCTGGCTATTTTGCTTGGCCTGGCGTTTCTGTATGCTGTTGCGTAGGAGGATATTCAGACGCGGATTAGCAGCTTCGGCAGTATTGGTAACGCCACCGCTCGGACCATTTAGCAGAATTTTGATGTCGTTATCGACATCTTTATCGTTGAAGAGTGCATCAGTGGTTGGTCCATATGCTTTGGGCAATGGGGTTTTGGTAGGCTTCGTTGGAATTGCTGCTGCCGCTGGTATGGGTTCGGTCGGCTTGACCGAGTCTGTCAGTGCGAAAATCTCGGTTGTAGATCCTGTTAATATATTGGTTTTGTCGGACGATGCAGAAGAGTTTTCAGCGTTAAGTGGTTTGGTTACTGTTTTTTTAATATTGGTTGTGCGGTTTATCGATGTTTTGGAAACAGTTTGTTCTGTGTGTGTAACTTCAGTTTTGGCCGGTTCTTCGGCTGTTGTACTTTTTGCTGTCTTGTTGTCCAATGGCTCCAAATCTAGAGAATGATTCAGGAATTGGGTGGTGGTAGCTTGGTCAGTGTGCACGTTCAGGGCGGCGAGAGTTTGGGTAGATATCTGCTCAGTATGAGGAGAGAAAAAGCTATCCGATCTATGACTTTCCTGAGGGGTAGTTTGTGCCTGAGTGATAGGTGCAGAGGGGTATATTTGAACAACAGGTGTGGTATTGAATATGGCGAAAGTATTAACGGGATATTGCTTGGTTTCAACAGGAGCTATTGCCGTTTGTGTCTCTATAACAGGAACATAGTGATCAGCCGTTGATCTAGTAGTTTTTTGGTTTGTTACTTCTGTTTTATTGAAAATGTTCTGTGTTCCAACCAATTTCGGATCTGTTTGTTGTTCTGTAAGAGTCGAATTCAAATTTAGCTGCTCAGTGTTTGTTTGAGATACATTTGTTTCTACTAGGCTGTACGAATCGGTAACGCGGCAGGTATTGTTGATCTGGTGTGAGGTATAAACAGTGATGCCTTCAACATTGCAGACATACTCGGCAGCGTTGGCGGCGGCGGGGAGGGTCAGGCTGAGGGCAATGGCGGTTTTGCAGAAAAACGGTTTCATAAAAGCAATAGAATCAGATTGTTTGTTTAAAGTGTAATTATACTATGTACACTGTCAGCATCCGCCAACTTATTTTTAGGCGGTGTAAAACTGTGGCTGAAAGGTTGAAAATTGGAATAAAAGGTCTTAGGCCGTCTGAAACTTGTCATATAAAGTTTCAGACGGCCTTTGCTGTCATTGAGTATTAAGCGGTCAACAGGCTTTCGTCCAATGTCAGCTCTTCGTTTTTATTGACGGCGACTTTGCGTGCCAAAACGTTTTGGGCGATTTCGTGTGCTTCGGCAAGCGAGTGCATCAGGTAAGTACCGCATTGGTATTCGTTCAACTCGGGGATTTTGCTTTGGTCTTGAACGGTCAAAACATCCTGCATTGAAGCGAGCCATGCGTCGGCCACTTTTTGCTCGTCGGGCGTGCCGATGAGGCTCATATAGAAACCGGTACGGCAGCCCATCGGGGAAATGTCGATGATTTCAACGCCGTTGCCGTTTAAGTGGTCGCGCATAAAGCCTGCGAACAGGTGCTCCAGCGTATGAATGCCTTTTTCAGGCAGGATTTCTTTGTTGGGAATGCAGAAACGCAGGTCAAACACGGTAATGGTGTCGCCTTTGGGCGTGGTCATGGTTTTTGCCACGCGTACGGCAGGGGCGTGCATACGGGTGTGGTCGACTTTGAAACTGTCTAGTAGGGGCATTTGGGTGTCCTTTGAGATAAATAGATTTTTAGCTAGGGATATTTGAAGACTGAATCACAATTCCGCAATCTCAACTGCTTCGCCCGAAGCCTCGCTCAGTGCTTCGTTCAAAACATCGTAGAAATCCCGTCCGTCGCGTGTTGCCAGCCATTTGCCGTTTTGCTCGGCGAAATGGTAGCCGCCGCTTTTGGCGGCAATCCACAATTCTTGGTTGGGCGTGTGGCGGTTGACGATGATTTGCGTGCCGTCTTCAGCTTCGATGGTCAGCACGTTTCCGGCAAACTGGCAGTCGAAATCCCAGCCGTTTTCATCGATTTGATCTTCAATGTGTTCAAACAATTCTTCGCTCAGGCGGATGAATTCGCTTTCGGTCATCATGGCTTTTTGTGTGGTTTTTGTTTAAGATACCGAATCTTGCCACATTCGTAATGATGAAGAAAGTTTTACTGATGAAATACGGCGTATTTTTTGCAGCGGCAACAGCTCTGCTGCTCTCTGCCTGCGGCTACAAAGGCGACCTCTACCTGCCAAAAGAAGGCGACAAGGCGCGCTTCGGCGTGATTCAAACCGGCTTGAAATTCGATACGGCCAAAGAACCGACCACTCAAACCAACGATTAAAAAAGACTTCACAAACATGACCTTATTCTGCGAACAACTCCCTTATACACACCTTGCCGAAGAGTTTGGTACGCCGCTTTATGTGTACAGCAAATCTGCGCTGACCGAGGCGTTTGAAAACTACCAAACCGCGTTTGCCGCTTTAAATCCGCTTGTCTGCTACGCAGTGAAAGCGAATGGCAACCTGAGCATCATCAAGCACTTTGCTTCTTTGGGGAGCGGTTTTGACATTGTGTCCGGCGGCGAGTTGGCGCGTGTTTTGGCGGCAGGCGGCGATGCGGTGAAAACGATTTTTTCCGGTGTGGGCAAGAGTGAGGCAGAAATCGAGTTTGCGCTGAATGCAGGCGTGAAATGCTTCAATATGGAAAGCATTCCCGAAATCGACCGTATTCAAAAGGTTGCCGCGCGTTTGGGTAAAGTCGCTCCGGTTTCCCTGCGTGTCAACCCTGATGTCGACGCTAAAACTCATCCTTATATCTCCACCGGCCTGAAAGCCAACAAATTCGGTATTGCCTATGCCGATGCGCTTGAGGCTTATCGTCATGCTTCCCGACAAAGCCATTTGAAAATTGTCGGTATCGACTGCCATATCGGCTCGCAACTGACCGACCTCAGCCCGCTTGTCGAAGCCTGCGAACGTATCTTGGCCTTGGTTGACCAACTGGTAGCTGAAGGCATTGTGTTAGAACACTTGGACTTGGGCGGTGGTGTCGGCATTGTTTATCAAGATGAAAATGTGCCTGATTTGGGCGCGTATGCCCAAGCCGTTCAAAAACTGATGGGTACACGCCGTCTGAAACTGGTTCTTGAGCCCGGCCGCAGCTTGGTCGGAAATGCAGGTGCGTTGTTGACGCGCGTCGAATTCGTCAAACATGGCGAAGAGAAAAACTTTGTGATGGTCGATGCGGCGATGAACGATTTGATGCGTCCGGCGCTTTATGATGCCTATCATCACATCGAAGCGGTCGAAACCAAAGACATTGAGCCTCTGACGGCCAATATCGTCGGCCCGATTTGCGAAACCGGCGACTTTCTTGGCAAAGACCGCACCATCGCCTGTGAAGAAGGGGATTTGCTGCTTATCCGCAGCGCCGGTGCGTATGGCTCAAGCATGGCGAGCAACTACAACACGCGCAACCGCGCGGCGGAAGTATTGGTTAACGGCAACGAATGTAAACTTATCCGCCAACGTGAAACCGTCGAGCAGCAAATGGCCAACGAATTGGCTTGTTTGTAAGGTTTGATTGTTTAAAAGGCCGTCTGAAAGCTTGATTGACTTTCAGACGGCCTTTGTAATGAAAGAAAAGGGCATGTATCAAACACGCCCTTTTTCAGTTTATCAATAATGCGGCGGAATCTCGTCGCGCAGGCTGTACGGTTCGCGTTCGCCGTTTGCGCCTTTGTCCTGCATCCGTTGATACAGAAGCCGCAACTGGCCTTGTTGCAAATCCAAAGCCTGCTGCATCTTGGCGATGGTGTCGTTCAGGCTGCCGATTAAATCTTCCTGCAAGGCCGTCTGAATTTCCAGCTCGGTGACGCGGTGTTCCAATTCCTGAATATTGCTCATATTACAGCACCATCGCGGCAATCCAGCCTGCAACCATCAGCGGGATATTGTAGTGGATAAAGGTTGGGATAACCGAATCGCGGATGTGGTCGTGCTGACCGTCGGCGTTCAAACCCATGGTCGGGCCGAGCGTTGAGTCGGAAGCGGGGGAGCCGGCATCGCCCAGCGCGCCTGCCGTGCCGACAATGGCCACGGTAGCCATTGGGGAGAAGCCCAAGCTGATGCACAAAGGCACATAAATCGCGGTAATAATCGGCAAAGTGGAGAAAGACGAGCCGATGCCCATGGTTACCAGCAGGCCGACAAACAGCATGGTAAAGGCGGCCATGCCTTTATTGCTTCCGAACAAAGCCATGCTGCGTTCGACCAAAGGCTGAATGTCGCCGGTCGCGTTCATGACGGCGGCGAAACCTTGTGCCGCAATCATAATAAAGCCGACCATCGCCATCATTTTGATGCCTTCGCCGAACACATCACTGGCGGCGGAACGGTTCATCACGCCCAACATCATAAACACGGCAAAGCCCAACATCGCGCCCAATACCAACGAGTTTTCATACAAAAGCTGAATGGCAAAACACACGGCAATCGCCACGGCCGCCACCAAGCTGCGATAGGTTGACGGCTCTTGCTGCTGCACCGCTTCACGGTTGTCTTCCATATCGGCGGCGTTGTTTTGATAAATACGCGGCTTGCGGTAGTGCAAAAAGGCCAGCAGCAAACCGGACACCATGCCCAAAGCCGGAATCGCCATTGCGTGCATTACATTGATGCCGCCGGTGTCCATGCCTGCCGAGCGGATATTGCCCAACATGATGTCGTTCAAGAAGATGGCGCCGAAACCGTAAGGCAGGAACATATAAGTCGTTACCAAGCCAAACGTAATCACGCAGGCCACCAAGCGGCGGTCGAGTTTCAAACGGTTGAACACCAACAGCAGCGGCGGAATAATCATCGGGATAAACGCAATATGAATCGGCACAACGTTTTGGCTCATCACGCCCATGCACAAAATAATCGCCAGCAGCATCCATTTGACCGCGCCTTCGCCTTTCGCATTGCCTTCGCCGCCGTTGAGCTTGCGGATAATCACGCCGGCGAGCTGTTGCGGCAGGCCGGAATGCGTGATGGCCATGGCAAATGCGCCGAGCATGGCATAAGACAGCGCGATTTGCGCCCCGCCTTTCAGGCCTTCGTTAAAAACAGGAATAATCCCTTGCTGCACCACATCGCCGGCCGCGTTGGTTACATTCTCCAAAGGCATACCGGCCACCAAGCCGCCGACAAACGCGCCGACAGCCAAGCTGAGCACCACATGCACGCGCGATAAAGACAGCGCCAGCATGATGATGACCGCAATTACAACCGCATTCATATCGTTCTCCGTTGTTTCAGACGGCCTGTTATGTAAAAACAGGCAATCGTCTGTTTACATATTACAAATAAACATCATAACCCAAGCAGGAAGCCTTTGCAAAAAACGGCAGGCCGTCTGAAAACCAAATAATCGGCTTTCAGACGGCCTGAAGTGATTTCTTGTTTCATGTTTTAATATGGTATGCGGTTTATCGCCGAGATGAATATATTCAAAAATAGCCAAAAAACACGCGCTTCCTATTCTTTGCATAGGGTACCAATGTTAAAATCGACACAATGTTTCGGTTTTAGGTTTGTCACTGAAATTAAAGCATTTATTGCTAAAACCCAATTCAATCATACACAAACAAAGGAAAGAAGTGATGGATATTCTGACGCGGCTGCACAATCTGCCGCCCTCCCGCTTTCATTACAAACTTCTGGTTTTGGTCGGCATAGGTTGGCTGTTTGATGCCATGGATACAGGCTTGGTGTCGTTTGTATTGCCGGCTTTGGGCAAAGATTGGGCGTTGGCTCCGGCGCAGTTGGGTTGGATTGTCAGCATTGCCTTTGTCGGCATGGCTCTGGGTGCGGTATTCAGCGGCTGGCTGGCGGACAGGTTCGGACGGAAAACCGTTTTTGCCGGCACGATGGTGGTGTACAGCATTGCCACAGGTTTGTGCGCAATTGCGCCTGATTTGACGGTTTTGTTGGTGTGCCGCTTTTTTGTCGGCGTCGGCTTGGGCGGCCAACTGCCCGTCGCCGTGTCGCTGGTCAGCGAATATGCACCGCCGAAAGTACGCGGCCGTTTTATTGTATTGCTGGAAAGCTTTTGGGGCTTGGGCTGGCTCTCGGCCGCGCTGGTGTCTTATTTCTTTATTCCGCAGACCGGCTGGCACAGCGCGTTTTTATTCGGCGCCTTGCCCCTGTTTTATGTGCCGTTGGTGTTGAAATTCGTTCCTGAATCCGTGCCTTACCTGCTTTCCCGCGGCAAAACCGATGAAGCGCACCGTTTGGTATCCGCGCTGGAAATTCAATCGGGCATCACGCCGCCGACAGAAGCCGTTGCTGCACCGGCTGCCCCGCGCGAACGCATCCGCTTCTTCCAACTTTGGCAACATCCGTTTGCACGGCGTACGCTGATGATGTGGCTGGTTTGGTTCGGCATCGTGTTTTCGTATTACGGCATTTTTACTTGGTTGCCCAAACTGCTGGTCGAGCAGGGCAATACCGTGGTCAAAACCTTTGAATATGTGCTGGTAATGATTGTTGCGCAACTGCCCGGCTATATTGCCGCCGCGGCTTTGGTGGAAAGAATCGGCCGCAAAGCAACGCTGGCAGGCTTTTTGGCCGCGTGCGCCGTGTGCGCATGGTTTTTCGGGCAAAGCACCACTGCTGCCGAAGTCATGATTTGGGGCAGCCTGATGTCCTTCTTCAACTTGGGCGCATGGGGCGTTTTGTACACCTACACCCCTGAGCTCTACCCCTTGCGCTTCCGTGCTTTCGCATCCGGCTGGGCAGGCGCCATCGGCCGCATCGGCGGCATACTCGCGCCCATAGTGGTGGCGGCGATGGTGGGCAACAGCGGCGGCTTCGGCAATATCTTTATGATGTTCGCGCTGGTTATGCTGCTGATTGTGGCGGTAATCTTGGTATTGGGTGAAGAAACCAAAGGCCGTACGCTGGAAGACATCAGCCAATAAAAGATAGACATGAAAAAGGCCGTCTGAAAAATATTTTCAGACGGCCTTTTTCATTTACGTTTGTAATTTTAATACATCGATTTTCTGTTTTTATCTTAATTATCGAGGAAAGCGACGAAGAATAACCGTCTTTGTTTTTGCGTAGATAAAAATATTATACTTCAAAGAATTAAAATGAATAAACGATAAAATGGCCGTCTGAAAAGTTCAATCATGGTTTGTGATGTAGGTCAAAGCAAAATGTAACTAAATTACCTATAGTTATCGTAGTGAAAATTTATTGACCTTATTGCCACCTTTTATTAAGGAGATACACCATGAACGCATCAGCCGACAACGTCGTCAGCCCAGCCGTAGCCGAGGTAAACAGCCTGGTTGACAAGGGTTTACGGGCATTGGACGAGTTTCTTAAGCTCGATCAGGAGCAGATTGACTTTATTGTGGCCAAAGCCTCTATCGCCGCGCTGGACAAACATGGTGTGCTCGCCATGCACGCGGTGGAAGAAACGGGACGCGGCGTGTTTGAAGATAAGGCGACGAAAAACCTGTTTGCCTGCGAAAACGTCGTGCGCCGCCTGCGCGATTTGAAAACCGTAGGCGTCATCAGCGAAAACGATGTAACCGGTATTACTGAAATTGCCGATCCGGTCGGCGTGGTTTGCGGTATCGTGCCGACCACCAATCCGACCTCCACCACCATTTTCAAATCCTTGATTGCGCTGAAAACCCGCAATCCGATTATTTTCTCGTTCCATCCGTCCGCCCAGCAGTGTTCCGCCCATGCAGCGCGTATCGTGCGCGATGCGGCGATTGCGGCCGGTGCGCCGGAAAACTGTATCCAGTGGATTGAAAAGCCGTCTATGGAAGGCACTTCCGCGCTGATGAAGCATCCGGGCGTGGCAACGATTTTGGCGACAGGCGGCAATGCGATGGTGGAAGCCGCGTATTCTTGCGGCAAACCTGCGCTCGGCGTCGGGGCGGGCAACGTACCTGCTTATGTTGAAAAAACGGCGGACATCAAACAGGTAGCACACGATATTGTGATGTCGAAATCTTTCGACAACGGCATGGTGTGCGCCAGCGAGCAAGCGGTGATTGCCGATAAAGAGATTTACAAAGAGTTGGCCGAAGAATTCAAATCCTACGGCGTGTACTTTGCCAACAAAAAAGAAAAAGCCATGCTTGAAGAGTTTATCTTCGGCGTAACGGCGAATTGCGTCAGCTGCGGCGGTGCGAAACTCAATTCTGCGGTAGTGGGCAAACCGGCAACATGGATTGCTGAGCAGGCCGGGTTTAAAGTACCTGAAAAAACCAACATCATCATCGCCGAATGCCGAGAAGTCGGCCCGAACGAGCCGCTGACCCGCGAAAAACTTTCGCCTGTTTTGGCCATGATTAAGGCGGATTCGACCGAACAAGGTTTGAAGTTCGCCGAAGAAATGGTTGCCTTTGACGGCTTGGGACACTCCGCCGCCATCCATACCGCTAACGAAGAATTGGTCAAAACGTTCGGCTCCCGCGTCAAAGCCCTACGCGTGATTTGGAATTCGCCTTCCACCTTCGGCGGCATCGGCGACGTGTACAACGCCTTCCTGCCTTCTCTGACCCTCGGTTGCGGCTCTTACGGTAAAAACGCCGTCGGCGGCAACGTCAGCGCAGTCAATCTGTTAAACATCAAAAAAGTAGGCCGTCGGAGAAACAACATGCAATGGTTCAAAGTGCCCGCCAAAATCTATTTTGAACGAGATTCCATCCAATATCTGCAAGACATGAAAGACTGCGAAAAAGTCATGATTGTGACCGACCGTTCGATGGTTGATCTGGGCTTTGTCGATAAAATCACCCACCAACTGCATCAACGCAAAAACAAAGTGACCATCCAGCTGTTTACCGATGTTGAAGCCGATCCGAGCGTCCAAACCGTCTATAAAGGCACGGATTTGATGCGCAGCTTCCAGCCCGACACCATTATCGCGCTGGGCGGCGGCTCGCCGATGGACGCGGCTAAAGCCATGTGGCTCTTCTACGAGCAGCCGCAAGTCGATTTTGAAGACTTGGTGCAAAAATTCATGGACATCCGAAAACGCGCGTTCCGCTTCCCTGAATTGGGCCGCAAAGCCAAATTTATCGGCATCCCTACCACATCGGGCACAGGCTCCGAAGTGACACCGTTTACCGTCATCAGCGATGGCGACAAAAAATATCCGATTGCCGACTACTCGCTGACACCGACCATTTCGATTGTCGATCCTGCGTTTACCATGACCGTTCCGGCAGGCGTAACCGCCGACACCGGTTTGGACGTACTGACTCACGCCGTAGAAGCATACGTTTCCGTACTGGCGAACGATTTTACAGACGGCCTCGCCCTGCAAGCCATCAAGCTCGTGTTCCAATACCTCGAACGCTCCTACAAACACGGTGCGGCTGATCCCGAAGCGCGCGAGCATATGCACAATGCCTCCACCATCGCAGGCATGGCGTTTGCCAATGCGTTCTTGGGTATCAACCACTCGATGGCACACAAAATCGGCGGCAAATATCACGTTCCGCACGGTCGTGCCAACGCCATCCTGCTGCCGCACGTCATCCGCTACAACGGTACGCGTCCGCAGAAAACCGCCACTTGGCCGAAGTACAACTACTACAAAGCCGACCTGAAATATCAAGAAATCGCCCGTACTTTAGGCTTGCCATGCAGCACACCGGTAGAAGGTGTCGAATCCTTCGCCCGCGCCTGCCACGAACTGGCGGTCAACGTCGGCATCAAAATGTCGTTGAAAGAGCAGGGCATCGATGAGAAAACCTTCCTCGACGGCAGAAAAGAGCTGGCCATGATGTCTTTTGAAGACCAATGCACCCCGGCCAACCCACGCCTCGCCATGGTGGCCGATATGGAAGAAATCCTGACCAAAGCCTACTACGGCGAATAAAATCGGGCAGTTAAAAAGGCCGTCTGAAACCTGAATATAGGGTTTCAGACGGCCTTTTGTATTAGAACTAAAGTTGATACTTATTGTATGTGGAATTTAATTTGCAAACATTAAGAATAGTCATCATGAAATCAGAAATTTTAAAACAATTTGGCAAACATGTTCGTTATTTAAGACAACTCCAGGATTTAAGTCAGGAAGCATTGGCTGAAAAAGTGAATATGTACCGGACTTATATCGGAATGATAGAACGTGGAGAGCGTAACCCCGCCCTATTAAATCTTATTCGTTTGGCTAGCGCATTAGATATTTCTTTGCCTGAACTTTTAAGGGCTATGTTAATGACGGGAACTGTGATAATGAATCTAACTGATTCGTATGGTTTTTTGGGTCTTCGGAATATATAGTGGAATTACTTTCTTAATAGTTTAAAAACAACTGGTGTTTAAATCGGATTTTCTGGTGGGATGTTAGGATAATCAATAGTATTATATAAAAGTATCAATCACATACGAGTGATACTTTGGGAAAAAAATAAAATAGTCCAATTTACTTGACCGTGTACTATGGTACATGGTTTATAATATTCAGGGGGTGAAATAAGATGATTTATCGCATTAGTGAGTTTGCAGATAAATGTGGAGTTAATAAAGAAACGATCAGATATTACGAGCGAAAAAATTTATTACAAGAACCTCACCGAACGGAAGCTGGTTATCGGATATATTCATATGATGACGTTAAGCGTGTTGGGTTTATTAAACGAATACAGGAACTTGGTTTCTCTTTAAGCGAGATTTATAAATTACTTGGTGTTGTAGATAAAGATGAAGTTCGTTGTCAAGATATGTTCGAATTTGTTTCTAAAAAACAAAAGGAAGTGCAAAAACAAATAGAGGATTTAAAACGAATTGAAACTATGTTAGACGACTTAAAACAACGATGTCCAGATGAAAAGCAATTACATTCGTGTCCAATAATAGAAACATTAACATGAGAGATTAATTAACGAAAGGAGCTTTTTTATGAATAAATTTAAGGTAAACATTTCAGGAATGACATGTACGGGTTGTGAAAAACACGTAGAATCAGCACTTGAAAAGATAGGTGCTAAAAATATTGAGTCTAGTTATCGTCGTGGTGAAGCAGTATTTGAACTGCCCGATGATATTGAGGTTGAAAGTGCAATAAAGGCGATTGATGAAGCAAATTACCAAGCCGGAGAAATTGAAGAAGTATCATCACTAGAAAACGTGGCGTTAATTAATGAAGACAATTATGACCTTCTTATTATTGGTTCTGGTGCTGCTGCCTTTTCTTCGGCAATTAAAGCTATAGAATACGGTGCAAAAGTTGGAATGATTGAGCGTGGAACGGTTGGGGGAACCTGTGTGAATATTGGCTGTGTTCCGTCAAAAACTCTTCTTAGGGCAGGGGAAATCAATCATTTATCAAAAGACAATCCGTTTATAGGTTTACAAACATCCGCTGGAGAAGTGGATTTAGCTAGTTTAATCACGCAAAAGGATAAATTGGTGAGCGAACTTCGGAATCAAAAATATATGGATTTAATTGATGAATATAATTTTGATTTAATTAAAGGTGAAGCAAAATTCGTTGATGCTAGTACGGTTGAGGTCAATGGGGCAAAGTTATCTGCAAAACGCTTTTTAATTGCAACAGGTGCATCGCCTTCGTTGCCCCAAATTTCAGGACTTGAAAAAATGGACTATTTAACTAGTACAACACTTCTTGAGTTAAAGAAAATACCAAAACGATTAACTGTAATTGGTTCAGGATACATTGGAATGGAGCTTGGACAACTATTTCATCATTTAGGTTCAGAAATAACGCTTATGCAAAGAAGTGAGCGACTTTTAAAGGAGTATGATCCTGAGATTTCAGAGTCAGTTGAAAAAGCGTTAATTGAACAGGGTATAAACCTTGTCAAAGGGGCAACTTTTGAGCGTGTTGAACAAAGTGGAGAGATAAAAAGGGTTTACGTAACAGTAAATGGCAGTAGAGAAGTCATTGAATCAGATCAGTTACTTGTTGCCACTGGAAGAAAACCAAATACGGATTCTTTAAATTTAAGTGCAGCAGGTGTTGAAACTGGAAAAAATAATGAAATCCTGATCAATGATTTTGGTCAAACAAGTAATGAAAAGATTTATGCAGCAGGAGATGTGACTTTAGGACCACAATTTGTATATGTAGCAGCCTATGAAGGTGGAATTATTACTGATAATGCTATTGGTGGATTAAACAAAAAAATAGATTTATCGGTAGTTCCTGCTGTTACGTTTACGAATCCGACGGTTGCAACGGTTGGTTTAACAGAAGAACAAGCAAAAGAGAAAGGGTATGATGTGAAGACATCTGTATTACCTTTAGATGCTGTTCCAAGAGCAATTGTAAACCGTGAAACAACCGGTGTATTTAAACTAGTAGCAGATGCAGAAACACTAAAAGTATTAGGGGTTCATATTGTATCTGAAAATGCAGGAGATGTCATCTATGCAGCATCATTAGCTGTTAAATTTGGCTTAACGATAGAAGATTTAACAGAAACCCTAGCACCATATTTAACAATGGCTGAAGGGCTAAAATTAGTTGCACTTACGTTCGATAAAGATATTTCGAAATTATCTTGTTGTGCAGGCTAAGGGAACTTTTTTAGGATTTTGAGATTTAAGTTATTTGAGGTCTGTAATGTAGACAGCTCAATCTACCTTAAAAAGGTCGTCTGAAAACCCTGTTTCCAAGTTTTCAGACGACCTTTCCTAATTACAGCAATTAATGTCGAATCAGCTTTACACCACGATGTTCACCAGTCTGCCCGGAACGACGATGATTTTCTTCGCAGGCTTGCCTTCCATGAATTTCACTGCGCCTTCGTTGGCAAGGGCGGCGGCTTCGAGGTCGGCTTTGGATGCGTCGGCGGCGACGGTGATTTTGCCGCGCAGTTTACCGTTGACTTGAACCATCACTTCGATTTCGGATTTGACCAAAGCGGCTTCATCGACTGTCGGCCAGCCTGCTTCCCACAGTTTCGCGCTGTTCAATTCGCTCCACAGGGTTTCGCAGATGTGTGGCACAATCGGCCACAGCAAGCGTACGGCGGCTTCCAATACTTCTTGAGCGACGGCGCGGCCTTGTTCGCTGCCGGTGTCGGTTTTATCGTATTGGTTGAGCAGTTCCATTACGGCGGCGATGGCGGTGTTGAACTGCTGACGGCGGCCGTAGTCGTCGCTGACTTTGGTGATAGTGGAATGCAGTTTGTGGCGCAGGTCTTTGAGTTCTTTAGACAAACCATCTTGGTTGCCTGCGAACGCTTTGACTGTTTCGCCTTGCTTCAAGTATTCGTAAACGGTACGCCACAGACGGCGCAGGAAGCGGTGTGCGCCTTCGACGCCGCTGTCGCTCCATTCGAGGGACTGTTCGGGCGGTGCGGCGAACATCATGAACAGGCGGGCGGTGTCTGCGCCGTAGGCGTTAATCAGTTCTTGCGGATCGACGCCGTTGTTTTTGGACTTGGACATTTTTTCCGTGCCGCTGATGACGACTGGCAGTCCGTCTGCTTTCAGAACGGCGGAAACAGGGCGGCCTTTGTCGTCAAAAGTCAGCTCGACATCGGCAGGGTTGATCCAGTCTTTGCCGCCTTTGTCGTTTTCGCGGTAGTAGGTTTCGCAAACGACCATGCCTTGCGTCAGCAGGCGTTCAAACGGTTCGTCAACATTGACCAAGCCTTCGTCGCGCATCAGTTTGGTGAAGAAACGCGCGTATAAGAGGTGCAGAATCGCGTGTTCGATGCCGCCGATGTATTGGTCGACCGCGCCCCAGTATTTTGCGGCTTTAGTCGATACCATGCCTTCTGCGAACTTGGGCGACATATAGCGGAAGAAATACCAGCTTGACTCCATGAAGGTGTCCATGGTGTCGGTTTCGCGTTTCGCCACGCCGCCGCAGCATGGGCAGGTGGTTTCGTAAAACTCGGGCATTTTTGCCAGCGGCGAACCCATGCCGTCGGGTACGACGTTTTCAGGCAGGACGACCGGCAGTTGGTCGGCTGGGACGGGTACGTCGCCGCATTTTTCGCAATGGATGATAGGAATCGGGCAGCCCCAGTAGCGTTGGCGCGAAATGCCCCAGTCGCGCAGGCGGTATTGGGTTTTCGGTTCACCTGCGTCTTGACTTTGCAGCTTGGCGGAGATGGCGTCGAAGGCCGTCTGAAAATTCATGCCGTCCAAGTCGTCGCTGTTGACCAAGACGCCGTTTTCTTTGTCGCCGTACCATTCTTGCCATTGGTTTGCGTCGAATGCGTTGTCGCCAACGGCAATGACTTGTTTTTTCGGAAGATTGTATTTGGTGGCGAACTCGAAATCGCGTTCGTCGTGCGCCGGAACAGCCATCACTGCGCCGTCGCCGTAGCCCCACAATACATAGTTGGCAATCCACACTTCCAGCTTGTCGCCGTTGAGCGGGTTGACGACGTAGCGGCCGGTCGGCACGCCTTTTTTCTCCATCGTCGCCATATCGGCTTCGGCAACCGAGCCGGCTTTGCATTCGGCGATAAATTCTTGCAATTCAGGTTTGTCGGCTGCGGCGGCGGTTGCCAGCGGATGCTCGGCGGCAACGGCAACATAAGTCGCGCCCATCAGCGTGTCAGGACGGGTAGTATAAACTTGCAGGAATTTCGCGTAATCGCCTTCCAAGCCTTGTTTGCTGTCGTCTGAAACGGCGAAGCGCACGGTCATGCCGCGAGATTTGCCGATCCAGTTGCGCTGCATGGTTTTGACTTGTTCAGGCCAGTGTTCCAGCTTGTCCAAATCATTGAGCAGCTCTTCGGCGTAATCCGTGATTTTGAAGTAATACATTGGGATTTCGCGTTTTTCGATCAACGCGCCGGAGCGCCAACCGCGTCCGTCGATGACTTGCTCGTTGGCAAGGACGGTTTGGTCGACCGGATCCCAGTTCACCGTGCCGTTTTTGCGATAGACGATGCCTTTTTCAAACAGCTTGGTAAACAGCCATTGTTCCCAGCGGTAGTATTCGGGTTTGCAGGTGGCGACTTCGCGTTCCCAGTCAATCGCAAAACCCAGGCTTTTAAGCTGGGTTTTCATGTATTCGATGTTGTCGTAAGTCCATGCGGCAGGGGCGACGTTGTTTTTCATCGCCGCATTTTCCGCAGGCATACCGAACGCGTCCCAACCCATAGGCTGCATGACGTTGAAGCCGTTTAAGAGTTTGAAGCGGCTCAATACGTCGCCGATGGTGTAGTTGCGTACATGCCCCATGTGCAGCTTGCCGCTGGGGTAGGGGAACATGGACAGGCAGTAGTATTTGGGTTTGGAAGCGTCTTCGGAGACGTTGAAAATACGCTCGTCGTCCCATTTTTTCTGCGCCGCAGGCTCGATGGCGGCGGGTTGGTAATGTTCTTGCATGGTCATTCTGTTTTTCGCTTGAAAACGTTGGAAAAAATAAAGATGGGATTATAGCAGGTTGTCGGGCCTGTCGGTTTGACAAAGGCCGTCTGAATGTTTGGATGTCGGAAAAGCACAATTTCAGACGGCCTTGAAAATACTGACTTGAGTTTTTGATACTCGCCCACATATCCCACCCAGTTTGAATTCATTCTTAACACTATCAAAATTATGAGCAATAAAGATTTTTACGAAACACTTGGTGTTGCCCGCAGCGCTAGCGACGATGAAATCAAAAAAGCCTACCGCAAGCTGGCAATGAAATATCATCCCGACCGCAATCCTGACAATAAAGAAGCGGAAGAAAAATTTAAAGAAGTCCAAAAAGCTTACGACACCTTGTCTGACAAGGAAAAACGTACCATGTACGACCAATACGGCCATGCTGCGTTCGAACAGGGCACAGGTGCGGGCGGATTCGGTGGCTTTGGCGGTTTCGGCGGCCAAGGCGGATTCGGTGGCACGCAAGGCTTCGATTTTTCCGATATTTTCAGCCAAATGTTCGGCGGTGGCGGCAGCGCAGGCGGCCGTCAGCCGGATTACAGCGGCGCGGACTTGCAGGTCGGCATAGAGATTTCGCTTGAAGAAGCCGCTAAAGGCGTGAAAAAACGCATCAACATTCCGACTTACGAAGAATGTGATGTCTGCCACGGCTCAGGTGCCAAACCGGGCACATCCGCATCGACTTGTTCGACCTGTCACGGCTCAGGTACGGTGCACGTCCGCCAAGCCATTTTCCAAATGCAGCAGACTTGTCCGACTTGTCACGGTACAGGCAAAGAAATCAAAGATCCTTGCGTCAAATGCCGTGGCGAAGGCCGCACCAAAACCAGCAAAACGGTTGAAGTCAACATTCCGGCAGGCATCGACGACGGTCAACGCATCCGCTTGAGTGGCGAGGGCGAGCCGGGTCAACACGGCGCACCGGCAGGCGATTTGTACGTCAATGTCCGCGTGAGACAGCACAAAATCTTTGAGCGCAACGGCTTGGACCTGCATTGCGAACTGCCGATCAGCTTTGCCATTGCCGCATTGGGCGGCGAAGTCGAAGTGCCGACTTTGGACGGCAAAGTGAAACTGCACATTCCGAAAGAAACGCAAACCGGCCGCCGTATGCGCGTGAAAGGCAAAGGCATCAAGTCTCTGCGTTCCAGCTCGACTGGCGATTTGTACTGCCATATTTTGGTTGAAACACCGGTCAACCTGACCGACCGTCAGAAAGAGTTGCTGGAAGAATTTGAAAAAATCTCCTCCGGCCTCAATCTCAGCCAAACCCCGCGCAAAAAATCGTTTTGGGAAAAAGTAGGCGAAAAAGTAGGCGATTTGTTCTCCGATAATTAATCGCTGTGAAAAAGGCCGTCTGAAATCTGCTTGAATCAGGTTTCAGACGGCCTTTTGTTTTTCTTTTTGTTGCTTCAAGCCATGGTTTGCCTTACAATTCGCGCTTCACTCTTACGGGAGTAGCTATTCGGCGCAATGCCGAAACCGTTGTCAACATAATCGGCTTGTGCGGCCGTGGCAGCGGTATCTTCTCTGCTTTATCGGAAGACAGGCAAGACGTAAGCGTTGTCCATACCCTTGCGGGCGGTATGCACAGCGCTTTTTGTTTGCCCGCTTTTCGGTTGAGTATCTTAAATCATGGAAGCTTTTTTCTCCTCGACGCTGGGCGTTGCCATTGCCGAAATCGGCGATAAGACGCAATTGCTCGCGCTCTTTTTGGCTGCACGTTTTGCCCACAAAAACGCGATTGTTGCCGGTATTTTTATTGCAACCCTGTTGAACCATCTTGTTTCAGCCGCACTCGGTGTCTGGCTGGCATCCGCTATTTCGCCCGAAGTCATGAAATGGGTGGTCGGCGGCAGTTTTATTGCGGTCGGATTATGGCTGCTGTTGCCGGATAAAGACGAAGACCCTGATGGCAAATGGTTGAAATACGGCGCATTTACGGCGACGGTCGTCCTGTTTTTCTTGGCGGAAATCGGCGATAAAACGCAAATTGCGACGGTTCTTTTGGCGGCAAAATACCAATCTATCCTGCTGGTTGTGGTCGGCAGTATTGCCGGTTTGATGATTGCTTCTGTGCCTGCCGTGTATTTGGGCGAAATGCTGATGCGCAAAATTCCGGCCAAAGCAGTGCGCATTGTTGCGTGTATCTTGTTCTGCCTGCTGGGTATTTTGACTCTGCTTGGCGACGGTATTGTGTTGAAGGCCGTCTGAAATGTGGGACATTGTTTTTGAACACAAAGACTTTGTGGTCATCAATAAGCCTTGTGGGGTGTCGGTGCACAGCGAATCGGAAGGGGATGTTTGTCTGACCTCATCGCTGGCGCAGCAGCTCGGTGTTGAACGCGTGTGGCTGGTTCACCGATTGGATAAAGCCACGAGCGGCCTGTTGCTGTTTGCGTTAAACCATGACAGCGCGGCCGCTTTATCGGCGCAGTTTGCCGAGAAAACCATGCGTAAAACTTATTTGGCACTCGGTACGCACAAGCCGGCGAAAAAGCAGGGTTGGGTGAAAGGAGGTATGGCGCGTTCGCGGCGTGGTACATGGAAGCTGACGCGTGATGAGGATAATTTTGCCGTTACCCGTTTCAGCAGCCAAAGCCTGAAGCCCGGTTTGCGCCTGTTTGTGTTGCAACCGTTTACCGGCAAAACCCATCAGCTGCGCGTGGCCATGAAAAGCATAGGCAGTCCGATTTTGGGCGATACGCTGTATGGCGGCGATGAGGCGGAACATTTGTTTTTGCACGCTTGGCGTTTGGTTTTCGACTATCGCGGCGAGCATTTCGATATTCGGGTTGCGCCTGATAAAACATGGCCGTCTGAAATCGATTTGTCGGCGTGTTTGGGTTCGGATGAGTCCGAATAGAAGTAGTGAGATTTTTGTGTATATTAAAAAAGGCCGTCTGAAATTGTTCAGACGGCCTTTTGATTGTTTCAAGTTTACATTTCCAATTCGCTCAAACCCGGCAAGTCGGCAAAACAGCGGTCATGCGTGATTTGGCAGAAGTTGTCCAGATAGCCTTTGTTGGCATCTTCCGTACGAATGGCGGCATAAAGTTTGCTTTGTAGGCCGTCTGAAGTGATTTTGCGGTGGACGACGTAGCCTTTTTCTAAATACGGCATGACTGTCCAATAGGGCAGGGCGGCGATGCCGCGTTTGCTGGCAACCAATTGAATAATGGCAATGGTCAGCTCGCTGTGGCGGCGCGGCGGATTAATGCCTTTGGGCAGCAGCACTTTTTTGGGCAAATCCAGCATTTCGTCGGGGACGGGATAAGTAATCAAGGTTTCGTCGATAAAATCTTCCGCTTCCCAAACGTCTTTGTCGGCAAGCGGGTGGTCTTCTGCGCAGATACCGACCATTTCATAGGCAAACAGGGGGCGGTAGCTGATGCCGTTGAGCGGCTCGGCTTCGGAAACGATGGCAAGGTCGGCGCGGTGTTGCAGCAGCAACCCGACCGGATCGGCTTGGAAACCGGAAACGATGTCCAATTCAACTTGCGGCCATAACGGGCGGAACTCGCCCATGGCAGGCATCAGCCAGTCGAAGCAGGTGTGGCATTCGACGGCAAGCCTGAGTTCGCCGGCTTCGCCTTCGATAATCCTCACTAGATCGCGCTCGGCAGCGGCAACCTGCGGCAACAGTTCGCGCGCCAGTTGCAATAGGCGCATACCGGCCGGAGTGAAGCGCAAAGGTGTGGATTTACGTTCAAACAACGGCGTTTCGTAATAATTTTCCAAGGCGCGGATTTGGTGCGATAGGGCGGATTGGGTCAGGAAAACCCGTTTGGCGGCAAGGGAAACGCTGCCGGTTTCTTCTAAAGCCAGCAAGGTTTTGAGATGACGCAATTCGATAATAGAGTCCATGTGTTTTCAGACGGCCTGTGGGTAAGGTGGGGTATATTAAAATAATTCATGATGATGTGCAAATGATTAATGTTGGGAATGATTGCTGAAATCGGAATGTAAGAATTTGAGGCATAAACAGATTTTGCGGTTAGAATGCGAAGCTGTTTTTGAAGATAGATATAAGGAGCGGAATATGGCTTTACGCCGCGAAATTCTGGCTTGGTGTGATGAGACTTTACAGATCGGGCTGTTTAAGGACTATGCGCCCAACGGTTTGCAGGTCGAAGGCAAAGAAGAAATTGCCAAAATCACCACTTCGGTTACCGCCAGCAAAGCAGCAATCGATTTTGCCGTAGGGCAGGGGGCAGATATGCTTTTGGTCCACCACGGCATGTTTTGGAAAAGCGAGCCTGTCACGATTACCGGTTGGAAGAAAGCACGCATTGAAACCTTGCTGCAACACCAAATCAATATGGCGGGCTACCACCTGCCACTGGATGCGCACCCGCAACTGGGCAATAACGCACAGTTGGCCGAGAAACTCGATTGGGTACTCGAAAAACAATTCGGCGAGCAAAACCTGTTGAATACAGGCCGTCTGAAAACCACGCAAACATTGGCGCAGTTGTCTGAACGCATCGAGGCGGTATTTGACCGCAAGCCGACCGTTATCGGCGATCTTGAACGCGAAATCAAACGCATTGCCTGGTGTAGCGGCGGTGCGCAGGGATTTTTTCAGACGGCCGCAGACGAAGGTGTCGATGCGTATCTGACCGGTGAAATTTCCGAAGCGCAATATCATCTTGCCAATGAAACGGGTGTGGCATTTATCAGTGCCGGCCATCATGCGACAGAACGTTACGGCGTCCGCGCCTTAGGCGATGCCGTGGCAGAAAAATTCGGTATCGAAGTGGTTCACTTTGATGAAAACAACCCTGCCTGAGTATTGAGCAATATCATAAAAACTTTACCTTATTTTAAATAATGCTTTGAGTATTACAACAAACTAGGTAGAATTACGCTGTTTAATGGCTCGGTATTCCCAAAATTTTAGGACGACTGAATAATGGATAATCAAGAAATCAACAACGGTCGCCGCCGTTTCCTGACACTGGCTACATGCGGTGCAGGCGGTGTGGCGGCTCTGGGCGTAGCTACGCCTTTCGTGGCCAGCTTCTTCCCATCGGAGAAAGCTAAGGCTGCCGGTGCTGCTGTCGAAGTAGATGTCAGCAAAATCGAAGCAGGCCAAATGCTGACTGCCGAATGGCAGGGTAAACCGATTTGGCTGGTCAACCGCACAGATCAACAGCTCAAAGACTTGAAAAGTTTGGATGGCGCAGTTGTCGATCCCAATTCCGAAGTGGATCAGCAACCGGAATACGCTAAAAACGAGACCCGTTCGATAAAGCCGAACCTCCTCGTCGCTATCGGTATCTGTACCCACCTGGGTTGCTCTCCGACTTACCGTCCCGATATTGCTCCCGCCGACTTGGGTGCAGACTGGAAAGGCGGTTTCTTCTGCCCTTGCCACGGTTCGAAATTTGACATTGCAGGCCGAGTATACAAAGGTGTTCCTGCACCGACCAACTTGGTTGTACCGCCTTACAAATATCTGAGCGATACGACTGTTTTGGTGGGCGAAGACTAAAAATAAGGAACGATAATTATGGCAAACCAAACCAATAGCAAAGCAAAAGCATTGTTAGGCTGGATGGACGATCGCTTCCCTCTGTCTAAAATGTGGAATGAGCATTTGGCTCAATACTATGCGCCGAAGAACTTCAACTTCTGGTATTACTTCGGCTCTTTGGCTCTACTCGTCCTTGTAATTCAAATCGTCAGCGGTATTTTCCTGACCATGAACTACAAACCGGACGGCAACCTTAACGCTTACCATCTGCCTGCTGCCTTTACCGCAGTAGAGTACATCATGCGCGACGTGTCCGGCGGCTGGATTATCCGCTACATGCACTCCACCGGCGCATCTTTCTTCTTCATCGTCGTTTATCTGCATATGTTCCGTGGTCTGATTTACGGTTCGTACAAAAAACCTCGTGAATTGGTGTGGATTTTTGGTTCCCTGATTTTCTTGGCATTGATGGCAGAAGCCTTTATGGGTTACCTGTTGCCTTGGGGTCAAATGTCCTTCTGGGGTGCGCAGGTAATTATTAACCTGTTCTCCGCCATCCCTGTTATCGGTCCTGATTTGTCCACTTGGATCCGCGGTGACTTCAACGTTTCCGACGTTACTTTGAACCGCTTCTTCGCCCTGCACGTTATCGCTGTACCTTTGGTATTGCTCGGCTTGGTTGTGGCTCACATCATCGCCCTGCACGAAGTGGGTTCTAACAACCCTGATGGCGTTGAAATCAAGAAAAACAAAGACGAAAACGGTATTCCACGCGATGGTATCCCATTCCATCCTTACTACACCGTTAAAGACATTTTGGGTGTCGTTGTATTCCTGATTGTCTTCTGTTCTGTGTTGTTCTTTGCACCTGAAGGCGGCGGCTACTTCTTGGAAGCGCCAAACTTCGATGCAGCAAATGCGCTGAAAACACCTCCGCACATTGCGCCGGTATGGTACTTCACCCCGTTCTACGCAATTCTGCGTGCGATTCCTTCGATGGCAGGTACTCAGGTATGGGGTGTAATCGGCATGGGTGCAGCAGTTGTATTGATTGCCTTGTTGCCTTGGCTGGATAAGTCACCTGTAAAATCTGTTCGTTACCGCAACAACTCTTTCAAAGTAATGTTGGCGTTGTTTGTTGTATCTTTTATCGGCTTGGGAATTCTGGGTGCATTGGTAGCAGATGATACTCGTACAGCTTTTGCTCGTGCATTCAGTGCATTCTATTTCTTGTTCTTCATCGGTATGCCTTTGCATACAAACCCTAAATGGTTGGCTGAAAAAGCTGGTGGTATTAAATATTTAATTAGTCTGTTTGTTTATGCAGCTTTAATTATTTATAACCTGTATTTAGTTGCAGTCTTGCCAAATTACATCGTTAAGGCGTTCGTTTTGGCTTACACTGTTTTCTTTGCAGCTATTCCATTCCTGAATGCGTTTAATAGCGAAAAAGCTACGCCTGAACGCGTAACCATGAGCACTACTAAACAAAAAATTATGTTCTTTGTTTACGTCGGTATTACCGTTGTCGGTGCTTACTTGTTTGCAACCAATATCTGATGAGGGCAGCGAAAATGAAACAAACTCTGAAAAACTGGTTTGCTGCCTTATTGCTGGCAGTGCCTATGAGTGCAGCCGTCGCCAGCGGCGGCGGACACTACGAAAAAGTCGATATCGACCTGCGTGATCAAGTCAGTCTGCAGCACGGTGCGCAAATCTTTACAAACTACTGTTTGTCTTGCCACTCTGCAAGCGGTATGCGCTTCAACCGTCTGAAAGATATTGGTTTGACTGAAGATGAAATCAAGAAAAACCTGATGTTCACAACAGACAACGTTGGTGACGTCATGGTAGCGGCAATGGATCCGAAAGATGCCTCCAAATGGTTGGGTGCGCCTCCGCCGGATTTGACCCTGATCGCACGTTCTAAAGGTGCAGACTACCTGTACGCCTATATGCGCGGCTTCTATAAAGACCCAACTCGTCCAACCGGTTGGAACAATACTGTTTTGGCTGGCGCGAGTATGCCTCACCCATTGTGGGAGCAACAAGGTGTTCAAGCCGTTGAGTTGGATGCTAAAGGTCAGCCCGTTATGATTAAAGACGAGCATGGCAACCTGACTCCTAAGCTGTATTGGGAATCTACCGGTCTGCACAGCCGTCGCCTGCCTAACGGTAAAGTGATCCAAAAAGAGTACGATACTTATGTACGCGATTTGGTGAACTACTTGGTGTACATGGGTGAGCCTGCTCAGTTGCAACGCCACCGCATCGGCTACATGGTTCTGGCATTCCTGTTTGCGGTAATGCTGCCATTGGCTTACTTCCTGAAAAAAGAATTCTGGAAAGACGTTCACTAATTCTTTTGAATCAAAAAGGCAAACCTGTTTCAGGTTTGCCTTTTTTGTTTGTGAAATTGGTTTATGCAGAAATAATGTAAATTTTAAAATTACTTAATATAAACAATGTGATATATGAAATTTCTGGATTAAGTGTTTGAAATTATGTATAATTCTGTCTGAATTTTTATAAGGCTTAAGGCCGTCTGAAAAGATTTATCAGGAGTAAAAGATTATGATGACATTGTATTCAGGTATTACTTGTCCATTCAGCCAGCGCTGCCGTTTTGTGCTGTACGAAAAAGGTATGGATTTTGAAATCAAAGATGTGGACGTGTTCAATAAACCTGAAGACTTGGCTTTGATGAATCCGTATAACCAAGTACCGGTTCTGGTTGAGCGTGATTTGATTTTGCACGAATCAAACATTATCAACGAATACATTGACGAGCGTTTCCCTCATCCTCAGTTGATGCCGGGTGATCCTGTTATGCGCGGTCGCGGCCGTTTGGTACTGTACCGTATGGAAAAAGAATTGTTCAGCTTGGTGCAAGTGTTGGAAAACCCTGAATCTACCAATAAAGAACAAGCCAAAGCGCGTGAAGCCATTGGCAATGGTTTGACACTGTTGGCACCGTCTTTTACTAAAAACAAATATATCTTGGGCGACGACTTTTCCATGATTGATGTTGCCTTGTCTCCGCTGCTGTGGCGTTTGGACTATTACGACATCAAACTGGGTAAATCTGCTGCGCCTTTGCTGAAGTACGCCGAGCGTATTTTCCAACGCGAAGCCTTTATTGAAGCATTGACGCCGGCTGAAAAAGCCATGCGCCGCTAAAGGACGGATCTATGGCAACTTCAACCAAACCGTATTTATTGCGTGCTTTGTATGAATGGTGTTTGGATAATAACCAAACACCGCACATCGTAGCTTGGGTAAATGAACATACCCGTGTGCCTATGCAGTATGTGCGCGACAATGAAATTGTTTTAAATATTGGTCCTACCGCCAGCCATAACTTGAATATCGACAACGAATGGGTCAATTTTTCTGCACGCTTTTCCGGCGTAGCGCACGAGATTTGGATTCCGGTCGGTCATATTGTCAGTATATTTGGCCGCGAAAGTGGAGAGGGTATGGGGTTTGAGGTAGAACCATATCAGCCTGCATCTGTCGAAGCTGCAGTGGCGGAAGATAAAAAAGCTGAATCTGCGGAAGAAAAACCGAAAAAAGTATTGAAGCTTGTGAAGTAATTAAAAGATAAAAGGTCGTCTGAAATGTTTCAGACGGCCTTTATTAATTAGGTGTTGAAATTGCAAAATTAATGAGCAATCAGTTATTAATTAAGTCAAACAAAAAAGCTCTTGCGTTTAACAAGAGCTTTTTTGTTTAGTGGTGGAGGTAAGCGGGATCGAACCGCTGACCTCTTGCATGCCATGCAAGCGCTCTACCAACTGAGCTATACCCCCGAAATTTGGTGGCGAATCAGGGACTCGAACCCCGGACACAAGGATTATGATTCCTCTGCTCTAACCGACTGAGCTAATTCGCCGTTTCGTGAAGTCGCTATTATAGTTTTTTTTGAATATTTGGCAAGCGCTAATTTTGATTTTTTTTATTTCTTATTGTTTTTAAAAAATAAAAAGTAGGTTGTCAGGCTATAGCTTATGGCAAATATCGCCGTGGCTGAAGCCTGTCCAATCGATATCGATGTCTTTGCCAAAAGCGATCACTTTAAAAAGTTCGCCCATTTCGTGCTGATGTATCAGTTTCTGTACTGCGGCGGCGGCTTGGATATATTCAATCGAATCCGGGCTGCCGATTTGTGCCAGCAAATCGGTGATGCCGAGATTGAGCAGGAAATAAGATTGGGGCAGGTAGCCGATTAAGTCCAAACCTGCTTCCGTGCCGGCGCGTGCGATATCGGTGAAATTGACGTGCGCAGTCAAATCGGTCAGGCCGATATTGAAAAATGGGTCGTGGATAGTGTGATGGCGATAGTGGCCGATAAATGTGCCTTCTTTACGTTGCGGGTGGTAATACTGAGCGGCACCGAAGCCGTAATCGATAAATATCATGCCGCCGCGCTGCAATTTGACGGCCAGGGTTTGGATAAAGGCATATTGTGCCGGATGCAGCTCGCTTGTGTATGAGGGAAGGGGAGGGAAGTATAAGGCGGCTGTTTGCGTAAGTTCGGCTTGGGCTAATGGTCTGATGGCTTCGATTAGCTCGTCATTCTTTAGGCTGACGCCGATTTGTTGAAACCCGTCATCTTGATAAATCAAGCGTTCAACCGGCATAGCATCCAATACTTCGTTGCCGATGATGATGCCGTCAAAATGTTCGGGCAATGTGGTGAGGTGGATGACTTTGGCGACTGCTTCTGGGGAGGTATGTTCAAGAATATGTTCGCGTTGTCTCTCTGCAAGCTCTGCTGATAGTTCGATAATATAGTAATGATTTAGGCCGTCTGAAAGGTTTTGCAAGAGTGTGGCAGCTAGATGACCTGTGCCTGCACCAAATTCGTAGATATTGCCTGCTGTTTGCGGCAGTAATTCGGCAAGTTGTTTGGCAAGGGTTTGTCCGAATAGAGGGGAGAGGGTGGGGGCAGTAATGAAGTCGCCGTCCGTACCGATTTTATGGCTGCCTCCGCTGTAATAGCCGTATTGAGGTGTGTAAAGGGCAAGCTCCATAAAACGGGAGAAGGGTATCCAGTTTTGATGTTGTTCAATTTCGTTTTTTATGAGCTTGGTCAAGTGTGCTGAAGAGGCTTGTGCATTAGGGGAGGGGAGGGGGAGTTGAGGCTTCATGACTGTTAGATAATGTAAAAAATTTGAATTTGTTTGTATATTATAGCCCCTTATGAGAGGGGTGGTAATTGAGTATAAAAATACTATATGTAGTATTTTTATACTATAAATAATACTACATATAGTATTTAATGCTAAACGAGACACTTAATAAACCCATATGTCATGCATCATTACATATATAAGATGTTGAATTTAAATCGTTTAGTGTTTTATTTCAGATAAGAAACGGATTTGACCTGATTGCCAAAATTTCTTATAGTGTCGGTTAGTGGGGCATAGTGGGTGAAAGTGGTTACTTTTCCTAAAAAGTGTTCCGTGGAAGTGAAAACGAAAGATTTTAGGAAGGTGGGATTTTTAATCCCACTCTGTTTTATTTTAATCGAATTTGGGGTGTGATGTGTTTGGCGGTGCTCATGAATTGAGTATGGACAGTAAAGGGCGGTTGGCGATTCCTGCTAAATTCCGCGATATTTTGCTGCGCCGTTATACGCCTGCAATTGTGGTCACACTGGATTCCCGAAAAAAATTATTGATGTACCCCGAGCCCGTTTGGGAAGAAAAAGCCGAGCAGATTCTGAAGTTGAAAGTAGCCGGCAATGAATCTTTGCAACGGTATCAGAATTTGCTGCTGCACAATGCGGAGATTTTGGAGTGGGACAGCGCCGGACGCGTTTTGATTCCGGCCAATCTGCGCAAACGTGTGGATTTTGAAAAAGAAGTTACTTTGGTTGGCCGTGCAAACCGTATGGAGTTGTGGGGCCGCGAACATTGGGAAGAGGAAATGAATCAGGCTTTGGATATCGATCCTGATGAATTGGCTTTCCAATTGAGTCAAACGGATTTGCAATTGTGAGTAAAGTTGAAAATTATCAGCATGTTACTGTCTTGTTGCATGAGGCGGTGGATGCGTTGGCAATCCGTGAGGACGGGATTTATGTGGACGGTACGTTCGGTAGGGGAGGGCATTCCCGGCTAATTTTGTCGCGTTTGGGTGAGCAGGGTCGTTTGGTTGTTTTTGATAAAGACCCCGAGGCGATTGCGGTAGCCAATGAGCTGGCGGTGCAAGATAAACGTGTCAGTGTCGTACACAATGGTTTTGAAACATTTCAGACGGCCTTGGATGAATTGGGCATCGATAAGATTGACGGTGCGCTTTTTGATTTGGGGATTTCGTCGCCGCAAATTGACGATGGCAGCCGCGGATTCAGTTTCCGCTTTGATGCACCGTTGGATATGCGGATGGATCCGACTCGCGGGATGTCTGCGGCGGAATGGATTGCAACCGCATCCGAACAGGATTTACACGAGGTCATTAAGAATTATGGTGAAGAGCGGTTTAGTCGCCAGATTGCGCGCGCCATTGTTGCGCAACGGGAGGAAAGTCCCATCGATACAACCCGCAAGCTGGCGCAGCTTGTGGCGCAAAACGTCCGTACTCGTGAGCGCGGACAAGACCCTGCAACGCGCACCTTCCAAGCAGTTCGCATCTTTATTAACCGCGAGCTCGAAGAGGTAGAGGCAGTTTTACCGCAGGTTGCAGGCCGTCTGAAAGAGAGTGGGCGCTTGGCTGTCATTGCGTTCCATTCGCTGGAAGACAGAATTGTGAAGCAGTTTATTAAAAAATATTCGCAACATGCGCCATTGCCCCGTTGGGCAGTGGTTAAGGAAGCGGATTTACCTCAGCCGCCTTTGAAGGCTGTGGGCAAAGCAATCAAACCGGATTCGACAGAGACTGAAGCCAATCCGCGTGCGCGCAGTGCAGTTTTGCGTGTGGCGGAGCGAAGCAGTGGCGAATTTTCGGTTATTGAGTAGGGGATGGCGTCTAAACGCTGTCGTAAGAGATAGTCCTGTTGACAGGCCGTCTGAAAGTTTGAGATGGGTAAGTTGAATATTTTATTACTGGTTTTGGTGACGGTCTCAGCCTTTGCCGTAGTGTTTAAGCAAAACCAGTCCCGTTTGCATTTTATCGAGTTGGATAAGGCACAAAAACGGGAAATTCAGTTGGAACAGGATTACGCGCGCCTGAAATTGGAGCAAGCAAGATTGGCAAACCACAAGTTGATTAAAGTGGCGGCCGAAAAGCAACATCTGCTTCCTCCGGGTGCGCATAATACGGCTATGCTGGAACGCAAAAAATAAGAATACAGAGCCTTGCATTGGTGCAAGATTTACGGGATTTGATGGCTCACTGAGCAGCTAAGTCATGAGAAGTTCAACATGTTAATTAAGAACGAATATAAACCTCAAATGCTGTCTGGAACAACAAAAACGAAAAAGCCGCTGACAAGTAACGGGCGAATCGGTTTGGTGCTGGGCGCTGTTGCGCTGGCATTTACCGGTCTGTTGGTACGCGGGGTTTATCTGCAAACCAGTCAGCATGAATTTTTGAAAAATCAGGGCGACCAACGTTTTGTGCGTACGCTTCCGCTGCCGGCATCACGCGGTATGATTACCGACCGCAATGGTGCTACATTGGCTTTGAGTGCGCCTACCGAATCATTGTATGCCATGCCTTCCGGTATGGAGGAAATGCCGACTGACGAGCAGTTGGAAAAATTGTCGGCCATTGCTGATGTGCCTGTTGAAGTTTTGAAAAATAAATTGTCTAAAAAAGACAAAGGCTTTATCTACTTGAAACGTCAACTCAGCTACGAGAAAGCAGAAGAAATCAAAGCATTGGGCATTAAAGGCATTGCATTCCAAAAAGAATTGAAACGCCATTACCCGATGGGCAATCTGTTTGCGCATGTTATCGGTTTTACCAATA